>CAYPOT010000014.1:0-65850 GCA_964412455.1 uncultured Nitrospiraceae bacterium
TCCCCGCACGTGCGGGGATGAACCGGCGGGCGCGACGGCGGAGCTTACGCGCATCCGATGTTCCCCGCACGTGCGGGGAACATAACGGACAGCCCGATGAAGCCCCGCTGGGAGGCGGTTCATCCCCGCACGTGCGGGGAACATACGATAGACCAAAATCATATAGGGACTCCCAGCGGTTCATCCCCGCACGTGCGGGGAACATTCCACGACTTCCTGGATGGCGCCGTGGCCCGCCGGTTCATCCCCGCACGTGCGGGGAACATACGCGCATTATGAACAGGCGGGCGTTCCCATCCGGTTCATCCCCGCACGTGCGGGGAACATGCCGCCGCTTTCGCGCCCTCGTCGGACACAGCCGGTTCATCCCCGCACGTGCGGGGAACATTCCGGATGCTTCGCCGCCATCGCCCGGATGGCCGGTTCATCCCCGCACGTGCGGGGAACATTTAACGGCAGCCGAAACGAAACGGATAGAGCGCGGTTCATCCCCGCACGTGCGGGGAACATTGCCCGATGTATGCCGCGTGCAGTTCCGGATGCGGTTCATCCCCGCACGTGCGGGGAACATACGCGCATTATGAACAGGCGGGCGTTCCCATCCGGTTCATCCCCGCACGTGCGGGGAACATGCCGCCGCTTTCGCGCCCTCGTCGGACACAGCCGGTTCATCCCCGCACGTGCGGGGAACATTCCGGATGCTTCGCCGCCATCGCCCGGATGGCCGGTTCATCCCCGCACGTGCGGGGAACATTTAACGGCAGCCGAAACGAAACGGATAGAGCGCGGTTCATCCCCGCACGTGCGGGGAACATTGCCCGATGTATGCCGCGTGCAGTTCCGGATGCGGTTCATCCCCGCACGTGCGGGGAACATACGGACCCCGAGTACAACCCGCCCACGCACATCGGTTCATCCCCGCACGTGCGGGGAACATGGAAAAAGAAACATATGCACCAAAGTGTCCTACGGTTCATCCCCGCACGTGCGGGGAACATTTCTTGCGTCCATACGCCCGCCCCTCATTCTGCGGTTCATCCCCGCACGTGCGGGGAACATACTTCTTCTACTTCCCCGAAATCATGGAACAATTTCGGGGGCCGGCAATCTACCGAACAAAACACTGAAATATACCTGTTAGACTTTCACTGCCGTTTCTACCTCTTCTGAAGCGCCGTTTTCAGGAAGAAAAGACACCAGCTTGATCCCATCCATCTCCTTCGGAATCCTGCGGTTCGCTCCGAGCGTCATAAAGTCAAACCCCGACTCCGTGTTCGTGGTCCAGGCCATCACGACATTGCCACCTTCCATCCCCTTCTCCATCTGCTCCCAAATCATCTCACGTACACGACGCGAAATCTTGCCGACATAGACCCCGGCCCGGACTTCCAGAAGCCATATCGCCAATCTTCCGCGCAGCCGGGGAGGAACGTTTTCAGCCACGATGACCAGCATCGCCGATACCCTCCTTATTGGGGATTGCGGGCGCGACCGACTCCTCGGGCGGTTTCGGTTTTTCCAATCCTCCTGCCGCCAGAATCTGCTCAATCGTCGGGATGATCCGCTGCAAGATCTTTGATTGACGGAACGTATCCCGGCAGGCAAGCCGAACGTCCCGTTCCGGATTGCCGGGGTTTCTGCCGGCGATGCGAAACGCTACAGGCGCCACGGTCTCGAATTTAAAAACATCGGCGATGTCGTATACAAAAGACTGCGGCTTTCCGGTGTGAATGAATCCGATTGCCGGAGCGTATCCCGCCGCAAGGATCGCCGCTTCGCAGATGCCGTAGAGACACGCCGTAGCGGAACTCAGACACCGGTTAGGCACATCGCCGCTTCCCCATTCGGTATGATCGTAATTACGATGCTTCCATTCCACCTTATACTGCTTGGCGAGTAGCTCGTACATCTTCCGCACCCGCACGCCCTCGATACCTCGCAATTGCTCGACACTTCGTCGCTCCGGCGGCTCTTCCTTGAACCGCATGGCGTACATCTTGCGGACAACCTTTAACCGCGCGTCGTCATCCAGAGCCAGCTTGGCTTGGTACAGAAGCCGGTCCGCCCGCGCTCCTCCCGGCTGGCCCGATGCGTACAGCCGCACCCCACCGTCGCCGACCCACACAAGCAGACACCCCACCCGCGCCGCCAGCGTCACGGCGGCATGGGACACCCGCGTCCCCGGCTCCAGCATGAGACACGCCACCCCGCCCACGGGGATATGCGTGCGCACGCCGTTCTTATCCACGATCACGAACGCGCCGTCGAGGACATCGAGATTGCCCTTCTCCACGAACAGGACCGACACGCGGTCCTTCATGGGGATGGGTTTGAGGGGAGGAAGAATCGGTGCGGTCATAGCAACACCTCGTAGTAACGGGCAACCCGTTCAAGCTGTATCAACAGTGCTAACACTTGACTTTCATGCTTTCTATGCGTATAATAATCGCACGTTCTGGAGGTGCATAAAATGCGTGCAACATTAAACATACCCGACGGTCTTATCACTGAGGTTCAGAAGCTTTCGGGCGAAAAATCCAAAACCAAGGCCATCGTTTCCGCCATGCAGGAGTTCGTCAGAGAGAAAAAGCTCCGAAATATCCTTGCGTTGAGGGGGAAAATCAAGATCGATGACGTTACCAAGGAACTTGATGAACTCGAAATAAAGGAGCAAGAGGAAAATGACAAGAGATGGCGTGATCGTTGATACATCGGTACTGATCGATTTTCTCAAGGACAAGACGCCGCATGCCGCGGCAGTCGCGACGCTCATCGACTCGAAACGAATACGCACGACTGGTATCATCATGGCGGAACTCCTCCAGGGAGCGAGGACCGCAACGGAAGAGGCGTATGTCGTTGAGCTTCTGGAAGGCATCCCCGCCATTGAAGTGACGTCAGCCCTCTGGATGAACGCAGGCAGACTGTCCTGCTCCTTGCGAAGAAAAGGCATAACCCTTCCGCTTTCCGATATTGCCATCGCCGTTCTAGCCATTGAACGCAACCTTTCCATCTTCACCCTCGGCGGGCACTTCACGCAGATACCAGGGGTGAAACTGCATAAACACGCGTAGCCATTCGACTCCGTCTTACTCAGCTCTCATCTGGAGAAAGCAATATCAATCCGTGACACAATGCCACGGATTCAAATCCTTTTTCCTTGTATCTTTATTTTGCATACAGGGAACTCCTCAATCAGCCCGTGGTTGAGAATATTTCAGTTGTACGATTTTATCGGACAACTGATAAGGGGGGTGACAATTTGCCCCCACCCTTTAATCTTTGCGCTTTTCTTTGCTCCCTTTTTCAATCTGCTTCATCTCCTTGACCGCCTCAAGGAATTGCCGCTCCACGGGAGACGGTTCATTCAGACGCTCCTTCTGGTATTTTTCGTATTCAGCGTAGGCCTTTTCCAATGCCTTCTCATGACTGACTTTCCCGGCATGAATGAGGATATCCCGGCCGCTGACCTTTAGAAAATCGTCCAGTTTCGCAATCCATTCGCGCATATACATGGGTTTTCGGGAGAGCGCCTGAAGCTCCGCGAATTCCAGATACATGCTTACTATCCGATTCAATACATCAAGCTCTTTTTCGTTCAGATAGTTCTTGGCGATTTCAGCATCCGTTTTCCGGGGTTTATCGCCCAACCAGGTCGTCATACCCATGTTCGGCTTTGCCGCATCCGCTCTGCCGTAAATGATCTCCGCCGCCGTCTGTCCATGAGCGGCCCAGTGCATTTTGTTCTGGACCGCCGCAAAGAACCGTTGTGAAAGCTCGACGTCCGGTTCGTAGTCGATACTGGTGGCATAGATGTCCAGCACCTTGCGCCAAAAAATCTTTTCGGAGGAACGAATATCCCGAATCCGGGCCAGCAACTCATCAAAATAATTGCCGCCTCCGGCCTGTTTCAGCCGATCATCGTCCATGGCGAAGCCCTTGACGATGTATTCCCGCAGCCGCTGGGTCGCCCAAATGCGGAACTGCGTGCCGCGATGGGACTTGACCCGATACCCCACGGATATGATCACGTCGAGGTTATAGAATTTTGTCTGATACTTCTTATTGTCCGCGGCAGTTGTTAAGTATTCCTTAATAACTGAATCCGCCTCCAGTTCCCCTTCTTCAAAGATGTGATTGATATGGATGTTGATATTGGGGACAGAGGTCTGGAACAATTCGGCCATGAGCTTCTGAGTCAGCCAGACGGTTTCATCCTGCAACCGGACCTCTATCCTGATTTTTCCGTCCTCAGTCTGGTAGAGGATCAACTCGTTTTTTGATGGAACCTGTTCGCTCTTTTTCTTCATAGACCTACTCCCCGACAGTGTAAATAGTCGGCAACATCCAGCATAAGGGGGGGGGTGACAATTTGTCCCTACCCTTTTCCCGGAATCTCAGTCAACATCAGCCCGTGACAAAATGTCACGACCTCACTTTCCATCCACACGACCCCGAACGCTCATACCCGCCGCACCAGCATGAGCCCGCAACCGAAGCCTTTGGCGGGACCGATGCCGCGGGTAAGAGTTTCTCGAAAGGCGTCGAGATCTGTAATGCGTAATAGGCCGTCAAAACGAACAGCCAAGTGAGTCATCCGGTGCTCACGTCTTTCATCCTGCTTGTCCTTTTTATATCCTGTCTGTTTCCCTTCTATCGTGGTATTTACATGTACGATCTGCCTGATATCGTCAGCCTGTTCCTTGCTTGCCTTGGCCAGAATCTCAAACCCACCGGGGCAGTCATTTTCCCGTTCAGCTCCCTTGCGAACAAGCCAGTCAACCTGTTCCTCCTCACGAAGAAGCGCCACGCGCTTGCCCTTCAATATATCGTCGCCCTTTGTTGGCTTGGCGATGCGCTTTGTTGGATTCGCCCGCAGACTGAACGATAATGTTTGACCGTTCCGAAGTCCCCGATATGATAGCGCAACATTCTTATAAACCGGGTTTGGTATACCCTCTTCGAAAAGCAGGTAATTCTTGCACTTACCAAGGTAAGACCAATCGGGTTCGACGATGGATTGAACATAAACGAGAGCGCGACTATTCTGGTCGTCCACATCCGCGCGGAAAAGGACGCCACATTTCTTTCGCACATTTTCCTCTTTATTGACTGCATATCTCTCGAACGCGTGCATGAGGGTGCGGTGCATCTCGTAAGGCTGGGCTATCTCACTTCGAACTTGCCGGCAATTCAAGTCCAGGATCAATCGGGAGAGATACAAGGGGGAACCCACTTCGCTCATGATTTTATCCCTCCTGTGAAACGAGTCGTCATTGTTCTTGACTTGAAGCGCCGCTCGCTAAAGCAAAGCGGCCAATCATGCTGGGTACGTTCACCTTCCGGAGATTCCAACACCACCCGTTTATTCTTGCCGTCCGAGATAAGGTGTTCTTCCAGACGACCCTCTTTAGGCGCTTCCCCAGGTTTAAGAGGCGGCACGGCCAATGGAAAAGCCTTCCGTCCGAGAAACAGCGGCCATTTCGGACATCTCAATGCGTCTGCGATGCTTTGAAGGAGCTGCAAATCCTCTGATTGCAAGCCAACCGTGAACGAGGCATCGGCCAGATAATCACGGTAGGACACCACTGTATCTGTTCCCTTGCCATCCGCCTTGATGACGTCGAGAGCCGTGTGGTAGTCACGTTCAGGACGTGGTCCCTGATAGACTGCCTGGGGAAAACAGGTCCGCCAGTAAGTAGGCTCATCAACACGCACACCCATGCGAATTGGATCAAATCGCAAAATCTCTTTCTTATCCTCGCGGGCAATGCCCATGGCGGCGCAGATTAGACCGATCACACCGCTACGCGTCGGTTCCAACGCTGTGTCGCGGTAATCAAAGCGGCTACGATAACCCCATGACTGCATAGGTCCTTCGAGCCGCAAGAGCAATGTGTAGTCCCGTCTCATGGCTGCACCCCTACCTCCAAAACGGCTTTAATGGCATTTTCGACGTTCTTCTTGTCCGCATCCTTGAGTCCATTTAAACGGCCTTCCTGTTGGAGATGAAAACAGGATGTGCTCTTAACACCTTGTTCGCCATAAACGGCTTTCAGGGCATCCCAATGCTTGGTGAGCGCCTCTACGGACAGGCCGACAAGATCGTCATCGTCCTTTTGGGGGCGCACGGGCTTGGCGAAGGCATTGGCCAGAGAAATAGGCACGCCTCCTTGACGTCTGACGAACAAACCGAAAGACGGGAGATTCTGGGCGGCAAAGGAGTTCTGTTTTCCGGTCGGAATGGCATAAACCATCGCCCCGAGAAATGCCTTGATGACCTTGTCGGCCTCGACGTAATCCTCTTGCGTCAGGTTTTGAACCCATTGACCGTTGTCGTGTTTGGTTTTTCGCGCCAGATTACGGGCAAGCTGGTCACGGTCCACCAGCGCATAACGATAATAACAGGCGCTGTTGAAGCCGACGACGCCCATCATTCCCGCGCCGGTTGCCTCTTCCGGATTCAGATCGTCCACTGCGGTATAAAAATCCATCTCCATATCCACCTTGTGCGTGGAAAGAGGATGAGCAACCTGGCAGGCGGCTTCGACACGCATGTTGTATTTGCCGAATGGCGTACTATCTTTCAACTCTAGCATCCGGCCAAACAGGGCAATATCCGGGGCCTTGACTGACTCGAAAAGAATCTGCCCCACACGATCCCGTGAAACCTCTTGCGTTTTCTTGTTTTCTTTGGTCAAATCCACCCAATTCTCACAAAACACGCTAACCAGCTTCGGGAGGGCTTCTTTATCGAGAAGCACCAAAATCTTTGTTGTGTTCTTGGATGCCTCACTACTCTTCTCCAGCCCCCCGGCCTCGAACACAGAGGTAACGACCTCGATAGTCTTGTCATCGGGTTTATCCTTCTTATCAATTCCCTTGGCAATCTCGACGATCAGTTGTCGCGTTCGAAATGCTCCACTCTGTTCGAGAAGTTCACTCATCGGCCCTTCTCGCCGTGTGCTTCTTTTACTGCATTGGCTCGATACCCGAGCCCTGCGGAATCCGCCGAAGGTGGCGCTCTTGGGTTGGCCTGTGTCGTCGCGGTTGAGGTTTGACGGGGCGAAATTCTGAATCAAATGCGCTTCGATTTTGACGCCGGAATTATTCATGGCTTTCTATCTCCTTTATTTCTGAAGTTGTACTGGATTGAGAGGTATCATTTCCACTGCTGTTATTGCTTTTGTAAAAATCACGCGCCCATTTCAACTGAACATGACCCTCCGGATGGTCCCATTGAAGCAGGTCATCAAAAAGGCAAAACCAGTCAAGTGGTTGCTCGTTGGCCTTCAGCAAACTGACACCGTGGCGCAGATGGTCGTCCAGGTCATCGGGGTGCGCGTTAAGCAGTGCCACAAAGCGTGCTGTCATGCTGTCGCTCTTGGCCCGTAGCGGCTGAAAAGCGGCTCCCACCGAGCGGCCCTTCCGATGATTCGGAAATGATCCGAACAGCGTCGCGGTGACATAATACCAGCGGTCGTTATATCGCTGCTCCGGCAGATACGGCACAACGTGCTTATGCACGCGGGCCATTTGCCCCGGCTCCTTTCCCAGGCCACTGCGCAGGTCGGCCAGCGCGCCCCGGTCTTCCTGTCCTTCCTTGGCAAGATTAAGCAGATAGCCAATAAAAGTTTTTTGTCGGTCGTCCAAGCTCATTTCATTTTTCCTCCTTTGGCTGATTTCGATTTCCGTTTGGAAGTTTTGGCCTTCAGTGGCTGTGGCATCAAATCGTTGTCGCTGAAATCAGTCCGGACGCGGGCAACGGCACTGACTGAGCGGGCGGTCGTGCCGAGGCAGCGGATGCTCTCTTCAAGCGCTCGCTTCGCTTCCTGTTTTATCACGTTTCGCCATGTCAGCGTCGCGATCTGCTGATCGTCGGGTTTCCAATCACCCGCACTCCCGTCCCAATCTCTCGGTAGATTTTCCAGTAGATCGAAAAAATGCTTCTCCAGCCGCGCCCAGTAGGCTGGACGGGGATCAATCGAATTAACTACCTTGGTTACCTCATCCTTGTCGGGTTGTTTGCCGTCGGGCGATTCGCTGCCGGGTGACAGATAAAGTTTGGCGATTCTCCGCACACGATTGTTGAGCACTATGGCGGCTTGCTCAGCACTCTCAAGGCGTCCGCCAAGTCGCTCGCGCTTGCTCAGATTCTCATCGCCAAGGAAAGCAGGAGGCACAGGCAAGCGCTCGTGCCGCCAAAGCAAGAACTTACCCGCTTTATTTGGTGCTGATGCCAACCCCACAACTTGGGCAAAAAAATGTTTATCCTTGCTGATTACACCATTCGCAGAAGCCCTAGCGAGGACATTAAAACACTCGGGCCTTCGCTCGTTGCTGTCAGGCGGAGGAATTGTGAGAATTGCATGAGCGTCTCGCCATGCAGCTTTATTGCTACTCAAGGACACAGCAGAAATACCCTCTTCTTTAGAAATACGATAGGCTTTCATCGGATCGCCAGCAGACTTATCTGCCGATCGCCCTTGGGTAAAAAACGCCCTCGATACAATCATATTATTGGGAATTAATCGAACCAATCGGCTTTGCCATGTGAAGCGGTCGACCGTGCCCAGGGCTGCGACTACCTTCCTCTCTTTGCCAGAAAGCCTATCCCGATGTTTATGCGGATCGCTCAGTTCCCAAGGAGGAAGCGAATCATCTTCAGAAGGAACAAGATTTGTCATAATCGTGTCAAACAGAGACGGACCTTGTATCCATACAGTCATTCCGCGCAGAGCTATTGCATCAGCCGAATATGGCAAGGTCTCATCCTTTCCATTTATTTTCGCATTGCCACTTCTCCCAAATCCCAATGCAAATGATTGGCATGCGAGCAATTGTCTGGCAACTTTTGCATATGACCAAGATGCTTGTTCGTCATCACTACAGTGATCAAAGAGTGTTGCGTTATTTCCGCTTGCGCATTCTGTCGCAAGACGATTGACGGAAACTGAGCTATTCGTTTCAAGTCCGCTCATTTGATAGAACGGATGCTTGTCATCCAGAAGGAAAAAACGACTCTTCCTTTGCTCCAAATAAACGGTAATAGTTTTAGGATCGAACTTCCCCCGCGCATATAGCCCCTTCCATCTGCCGAAATCGATTGGGCCACTATAAGCCCGATACAAAATCGCCAGAAGCAGCCGGTGAATCGTCACCGTCACAAGAGGCGAGTCATCGCAGATTTCGCGGAGTTCGTGCGCCTTCATAAGTGTATCAAGGATGCCGAATTCCTTGCTGCTCCCATCAAGGGTGATGCAGGGTATCCACTCTTCATCAATTAGGTTAAATTCAGCCACGTTTTAGCCCTCCTCATTCTCAATCACCAGACCCAATTGTTTATCCAAAGTCAGTCTATAGTTACCCACACGCCCCGAGTTCATTTCATCCAGTCGCAGAAGGCGTGCATGGCGCAGGTGGGCATTCTTCGCCCACTGTGCAGGCGCTTCGCCGTTTTGAAGAAATTTATGGAACAGCGCTTTGTGGCTCAGTTTGACTGAACTATCCAGCAATCGGCGAACCTCGGAAACCGTTGGATCAGGGG
Source organism: uncultured Nitrospiraceae bacterium (assembly GCA_964412455.1). Lineage (GTDB taxonomy): Bacteria > Nitrospirota > UBA9217 > UBA9217 > UBA9217 > JAAXXJ01. The sequence goes on from CAYPOT010000014.1 coordinate 9,548, forward strand.
TCAGAACCGTATCCCCCGACAGCATGACGACAGTAATGGAAGGATCGCCCTCGCGTGTTGCCGCCCTCACCGCCTTATGGACCTGGGGATCCTCGTCTTCAAGCAATTGGCTATTGAATTCTTCGACAAGATCAGCGGGATCCTGCGGCTTCGCAACGAGCAGTTGCCGCGCAATGGTTTTGGACGCCAAATATTTTCCCGCCATTGTCTCATCTGCCTGCTCAAGCGCAATTCGCCAGGATTCATCAGATTCCTCAAACGAATCGCCATAAACGGCTTCCACCAGCGTCTCGATTTCGATAGGTGCATTGATCTCGTTACGCCGGCGCAGAGCTAGCCAAGTCCGCAGAAGGATATAGCGGTCGTAGACATACTCAATGCTCTTTCCAAACGAATCCGGTGGCGGGCCTTCCCGGTCAGCGCCGCAGAGAACGATCAACCGTGGTGTTTCCAAGCCGAGCGGACGTTTGCGCGGATGACGGTGTAAGCGTCCCGAACGTTGGAGCAACAGGTCAACAGGAGCTATCTCGGAGACCATGAGATCGAAATCGAGATCAAGACTTTGTTCTACGATCTGCGTCGCAACCAGCACACTGCGATATGGACGATCGGGATTAATGAAGCGTCCTTCCGCGTCCTTCTCCTGGGGTTTGCGTTTACCGAACTTGCGAAGGACTTCTTCCTCGCGCTCACGCCGCCACATCTGGAGCGTCCGGGCATGAAAAAGCAAGCACTCGGTGTCTTTGAGAGTGTCTCGAAGATGCTTGTAAACCTCGATAGAGCGATTGACCGTATTGCAGATCACGGTAGCGCATCCGCCTTGCTTCAGTCGTTCCGCCAAGGTTGAAGCCATTCCCGCCAAGTCGGTGTGGCAGAATTGCAGATCAATGGCGCGCGATTTATCCATGGGTATCTCGACACAGACGGGCGGCTTGTCCGCCTGATTTTGGGGATAGCGACGCGGCTTGGCAAGCGTGATTCTCGGATATCGCCTGTATTCGGTATCCTCCCAGCCTGAATAAGCGTTGGCAAGCGCTTTACGCTTGGCCTCAGGCAGTGTTGCCGAGAGGAGAATCACCGTGCAATCCAGTTCCGCGAGCCAGTGCAGCAGCCGTTCGAGGATCGTGCTCATGTAAGCGTCATAAGCGTGGACCTCATCGAAGATAACCACCTTGCCCGCCAAACCGAACAATCGCACGAACCAATGTTTGGTTTGCAGGACACTCAGCAAGCTCTGGTCGATCGTTCCGACGCCGAAGGGCGCAAGAAGCGGTCGCTTTTTTGCGGTGAACCACGATTGGGCTTCCACGTCAGCTCCATCCTCGCCAATGTTCTCAGGATTGAAAACCGGGACTTCGCCCTCTTGCACATCCGCCATTTGCGCCAAAAGCGCATCGCCATGCACGAGTTGGAGGTTCAACTTTCCTTTATGGCCGCGCTTGCGCAGGTAGTCATCCAACACCCGTTTGAACATCGCATTGCCTGTCGCCTGTGTGGGCATGGCGATATACATGCCTCGGGCAAAGCCTCTGCACATCGCAAGATCCGCCGCGTATAGAGCCGCCTCCGTCTTACCCTCCCCCATGGGGGCTTCGACAATCATAAGGTATGGAGTATCTTGTGCCGAAGTGAGGTCGATCGTGGTGGATTGCAGGGAGTTGGCGGTAAAATCGCCAAAGACCCGATCGAAGGAAGTTTCTCTCTCGAAAGTTACACCGGGAAACCACCCGAGTTCACCCAGCGCCCGCCGCGCTTTATCTTGCGCTTCTTTCCAGTAATTGGCCGGATCAATCTCAACAGTCTCGCCGCACACCGCAAAGCACGGGAAGAAATCCTGATTCGAGCCGATCCAGTCCACAACCGAAATAAAGCCGGCTAACACGGGAACAGCCAGCGGATCGCTTATGTCAGGTGTAGGCTTTTGGCTGCAATTGAAACCAACTACCTGCGCGAGTTTGTTCAGCATTTCAGTTCGAGCATTTTGCCATTGCTGGTTACCCAGCGAGTCTCTGCCGAGTTGGAGTTGTGATGCGCGAGGGAATACACCATGGTGTCCGCCGGAAAGCTGGCCTAAAAGGCGGAAAGCAGAGGGCATAAATTCTCCTAAGGCAACGGCGGTCACCAGTCCATGCGGGCAGTTTCGATCGTTCTCGGAGTAAATAAATCCAGAACATTCAGCTATTTTCCAAACCTCCTTTTGAAATCCAGGACTGGCCTTGCCAATATCGTGCGCACCTGCCAAAAACATGATTATGGGCTTGATGTCATTCGCTGAAAAAATACTTTCCAGCCGCTTCCGAAGTCCATCAGCCAGATTATGCTCCCAAACAAAACCAGCGACTGCAGCCACGTCTAGCAGGTGAAGCATGAGCGGATGCCACGCGGTTTTATCAGTTTTTGAAGTTTTTGCCCAGATGTTTGAGAGTGCCATCTCCATCACATCATCGCCTCGTCGTTACTAAACTGTGTCGCCGCCGCCACATCCAGGCAGTGATAGGGCAGCAGATGATAGCCCGGCCCATCTTTCTCCGCCTTCCCCCAATATCGATAATAGCTTTTGAGTTCCGATTCTTTCATACCGTCCGTTATATGTATCACACCACCTATGTCAAATTCTGTCGTAGCTAAAAATAGCTAAAGAGTTGCAGAGTTAAGGAGTTTGGGCGTTCGTCGAACATCAGTTTAGGTGTTGAAGAGTTTTGGGGGTTTGGAGTTAAGTTCCTCAACCCTATAACCCCTCTACTCTCCCACTCCCCGCCTCTACTTCTTCCCACCTGCCGCGAATCTCTTGCGCCATATTTCGACAAGCGGCTGCCAGTGGCGCATGTCCGCCCCGGAAAGGGCCGACAAGTAAGCCGCCTTTTCCGTAGCGACGGGAACCAGGAGAACCGGCGGCAGATCACGGCGATACAGGAGGGAGAAAAGGAGCATCCGCGCAACGCGACCGTCTTTGCGATATGCGCTATGGGTTCGAAAGTCGTCAATTGCATCCGATCCGGAGGCATCGAAGCTCCCGGTTTTCCGTGCTATGAGAAAAACAGCCGCGGCGGCGGCCCAAGCAAGCGCAAGGTGTGGCGGAGGGGAAGGAAGGCGGACAAGGTCCGTAAAAATGAAGGGCAGTTCCTCTATGCCACCTTCTCGCCCGTCCTCATCACTTCGGCGGCGATGGGATCGTCTTCGGTGAATTCATCCGCGAGGAAGGGATGGGGCTCGATATTGAAATCGATGTCCCGTGCGATCTTCATGAGCAGGAACTTGAAATCAAAGCTGTCGCCGATGAATTTTTTCGTCAGCACCGCCACGTCGATGTCGCTCCACTCCGTTGCCTTTCCCTGAGCGTACGAGCCGTAAAGATAGGCGGTGACGACCTCGATGTTTCTCTTTCTTAATGCCTCGATATAGCGTTTAACGGATGCCCGGATCAGCTTCTTATCTTTTGCTTTAGCCATTCCCGCAACTCCTTGATCTTTTCGATATTTTCCGCTGTGAATTCTTTCGTGCACTTCCTGTAAAAGTCCCTTTTGAAATCCTCGTACCGCGTTTCAATGTTGAACAAGGTGATATATTGCAAAGCGTCCTTCCGATTGTCCGTCAGATCCAACCCTGCGAGCACCGCGAGTTTGTGGAGGTCATGGGTCCGGGGCACTTCCCGGACCGCAGTCTTTATGTAGCTCGCCTTAAGCAACTTTTCTATTGCCAGATGGCCGATAAACAGCGACCACATATACTCACCTGCCTGAAACATGTTAAGCATGGACTGACAATTATCATCGGAGGAGTCGAGCCAGAATCGGATAAGCTCATCTTTTGTCATGCATGTATCCTCGCCTATCTTTCGCCGCTCAAATTATAACGAAATGTCGATCAGCCTGTCATGGTGGATTTTCCGCCCGAATGGATATCCTGTATCACCAGTTTTTCCTGGAGCTCATCGGGCAGGTCCCTCACTTCCTTCAATATTTTATCCTCGTATGGCGTTTTGGTTTGCATATGCCTCCACACTGACGCGATTTGCATCGTAAAAACACTATATCATATTTCTCTGCTTTATTAAAGGCCTGCTGTGTCGCGGCATATTTGTTACCCTTATGTCGCGGTAGTGTCCGGCCCAGGTCGGGAAAAGCTCCTCGAACGCATCTTTGTGAAGTTTTCGGATGACGTCAGGAGTGATTTTCAGCTCATCGGGGGAAAGAACAAGAAGTGAAGCCATGACGCGCTCCACTCCCTTTGCAAGATAGGGCGCAAGCGCTGCGTAGGATTTGATGCCGAGGCTGGATTCTATGAACCGTGTGGTAGAGGAGTATTCTTCAGACTCTTCAGATACTCTTTCAGCATCTTGAGGCTTACGGGTTCTCCTTCGAACGCCATCGAGGCGTGTACCTGCGCGGGTATGCTTTCCTGGTAACGTTTTCTCCGCTCGTCCGGCGTCAGGCGCGTTCGCCAGTACGTTACGCTGTTTATTTGGGCATTTCTTTTTCTCATTGTTTCCTCGCTTCTTTTTTAACTTTACCATGTCCGCCCTCTTGAGTCAACAATTTGAACAATGCAAGGGATGATGCCGTTAGTCTATGAACCTTACCATGACAAACAGCGTCGTAGTGAAAATTCGTTCAGTATACGTTTCCCATGCGCTTTATCTCCCGTTCCACTTCCCGCGCCAGTATTTTCGGCGAAAGCACCTTGACATCCGCGCCGTAGAACAGAATACGGCGCGTCACCTCCCGGAAATCCGCAACCGGGAACGTGAGCACAAGGCTTCCGTCCCTGCCGAAGGCCGTCTTTTGTGCCGGATGCCACACCTGCTCGGCCACCCATGCGGCCACGGTCGGCGCGAACCGCAGCTTTACCGGCACTCCATTTTTACCCTGCATGATGCCGAAGTTTTTCCGCACATACTCCTTGACTGACGGAATGTTGCGCGGCAGAGTCAACCGGTCAGCGGTGACGTTCGCGGACCGTATCCGGGACACCACAAAGTCCCGGAGGCCCTTTTTCATCGCGCAGTAAGCAATAACGTGCCAGCTTCCCATATAGAGGAGAAGATGCAAAGGAAGTATCTTTCGTATCGTCGTTTCTTTCTTGTGGGGTGAGTGATAGGTGATCTCAAGCGGATTGCCCTTGAGAAGCGCGTCGGCTATCGCGGGGAAGTGGGGCGAGGAGACCTTCGAATATTCGACATTCTTGACGGAGATCAGTTCGGCGATGTCGGCGGAGCAAAGCCCGCGTTTGCCGCTGCCGCCAAGCAAGTCGTCAAGAAATGAGCAAAGACCGCGTTTCATCCGCTCATCCGGGACCGAGGAGGCCAGCCGCACCGCCAGGGCCACGGCAACGATATTCTCCTCGGTCAGCCACAACCCCGGCAGTTCAAAGCTTCGGTCCGTATACGTGTAGCCTTTTCGTTCGTGGGAGTAGGCAAGAGGCGCGCGAAGCCTGTCACGCATGAACTCTATATCGCGCTGAGCTGTTCGGCAGGATATCTCGAATCGATCGGCAAGCTGGCTTGCATTGGGATAGGCCCGGGCCTTCACCCGGCCGTGAAACCACAGGAACCGTTCATAATTCAGACGATCTCCCATAGGTTCTTATCTCCCCCATGATGCAGTTACCGATCGCTTACTTTTTCCATTTCGAAGACCGTCCATTATTGATGTAGTCGTAAGAACTAATATTTTCACACGAAGCCACAAAGGCACGAAGAAAGGCACATTGAAAATATTCAAGATTCTCTTTGTGATCTCCGTGGCTTCGTGTGAGACCGGACTTTTTACGAGTTCATCATTATTGCAGCATCGACAGGGAAATAACACCTGCCCAAACGGGTAGGGTGGTATGACTATGATCTCGTCAACTCCATCCATATCCGCGCCGCCATCCTCGCATCATCGAGAGCCCGATGCATTCGCATCCCTTCTGGTGATCCGACCAGATGGCGGTAGACAGTTTCCAGTTTATGGTCCCGTAAGTTCGGTAAACGCTTTCTACTCAAAGCGAGCGTACAATGATAGGGATTGCCGAAGCTGAGGCCGAGACGGCCGAATTCGTGTCGAAGGAATGTAACATCGAAACTGGCATTGTGGGCAACGAGAACGCTGCCGGCAATATATCGGAATAAATCGTGAAGCACAGCTTCCGGTTCCGGCTTGCCCGAGAGCATCGCGTTCGTAATGCCGTGAACACGTTGCGCCTGTAAAGTGACCGGCACACCCGGATCAACAAGGGAATGAAACTCGTTAGTGATGCCGCCTTCATCGACGGCTACAGCGCCGATCTCGATGATCCTGCCGCCTCGTAAAGCGGAAAGACCTGTCGTTTCGACATCGACCGCTATTATCCGCGGCGGCATCATTTTAATTTCTTGATCACCGCTTTGAGGATGTCGGCCCTCGTGATAATCCCGAGAAGCACCTGACGTTCATCGGTCACGATCAGCCTCCTGATCTTTTTTTCGTCCATGATCCTCACCGCGTCGGCAATGTTCGCATCGGGGTGTATGGTGATCGCCCGGACGGTCATGATGTCACCGACGATATCGCCCATCTTGGTCACGGGAAGGCGTTCCCCCAGCATGTATTTCAAGAGGTCCTTGAAGGTATGCTCCCGCCCCACGCCCAGCATGGACAGGATGTCCGCCTGGGTAATGATGCCGAGGACCTTCTTGTCATTATCCACGACCGGAAGCCCGCTGATGTTTTTCCCCGACAGGATATTCGCCACCTTCGTGATGCTCTCATATTTCGTAATGACGAGAACATCCCTGGTCATGACGTCCCGCACATGCAATTCCAGCCCGATCGCCGATCGGATCTGCCTGCCGCTGCCTTCTTCCTTAATGGTGTCCATACCACGCTCCTTCATTAAGATTTAGGTATCTATTCAGTTGGCCTGAAATTACATATTAAACCAGCGGGTTCTGATCTGCCATACCACACATTTTCGTCATTCCCGAGTGATTTAATCGGGAATCCAGAGGTTTTCAACGTCCCTGGGTCCCCGATAGGAACATTCGGGGACGACGGATATTGGGGTGCTGAATAGTTACAGATTTAGATCGTCAGATCGTAATTATGTTCAGTAACTTGGAAAGCAACTCAAAAGAACCTCTCAACGCTGAAAAGGCTATGAAAATAAACGATGATTGACGCAGTAAAGACCAAAGAACTTACATGGTTTATTCATAAGCATTTCAGCGATAATCTGCGTTGAGTTCTTGTCTCGCCTTGGGGACCCTATCGCTCCTTTAACTCCACTTCGGCATGCATCTCCTTATCGTTCCGCAGGAACCGTAGAGGCAGCCTGTCCCCCGGCTGTTTTGACTTCAAGACATCGGACAGGTCCTTGAGCACAGCGATCGGAACGCCGCCCGCCTGGATGACCACGTCGCCCGTCCTCAGGCCGGCCTTCTCCACGGGACCGTCGGGGGAGGTGCCGCCAAGCCGCACTCCCTGCCCATTATAGGTGAAGTCCGGAACAATGCCAAGCGTCACTTTGCGGTCCGTCCGGGGTGCGGGCTCACCGGCCGGCAGCGAGGTAATGGTCGCGGTGAGCGGCTCCGGGCGATTGGCGAGATAGAACACAGCGGCCCGCGCCGCCGTCGCTACCTTCGCGAGCCCTTTGCCGTCTATCTCGTCCGCTGTGTCCGTGGGCCGGTGGTAGTCGGCGTGGGGTCCGGTGAAAAGCTGCACTGCCGGGACACCGGCTTCCTGAAAGCTCTTCTGGTCGCTCGAATCAAGCTCCTGGGCCATCTCGGCGATCTCGATCTTCAGTGCCTTGCCGGCCTCCTGAAAGAATGGTGACCACTCCTTCGCGGACCCGGTGCCAAGGATGATGAGCTTGCCCTTCCCCAGCCGCCCGACCGTATCGAGATTGATCATGGCGATGGCCTGTGCCGCGGGATGCCGCCTCTCGTTCCGGACATAATACCGCGATCCTTTCCTTCCCTCCTCTTCACCGGTGAAAGCGACGAACACCACGGTCCGCTCCATGTTCGCGACAAGGGTAAGCCGCGACGCAAGCTCAAGGAGCACGGCAACGCCGCTTGCGTTGTCATCAGCGCCGGGATGAAGCTTCCCGGCGTCCTCCTTCCGCGCGCCCTTCAGACCGAGATGATCGTAATGAGCGCCGATGACCACGCTCTCCCGGGCGAGTTGCGGGTTCCTGCCCGGAAGGATCCCCACTACGTTCCGCATCCTTGCCTTGCTCCCGGGATCGGTCCATTCCTGGAACCAGCCGCCGTTCGCCGAGCCGCCGGGCAGAAGGCCGACCGCCTCGAAGCGCGAGGCGATGAACGCCGCGGCCTTGTCCAGTTCAAGCGTGCCGGCACCCCGGCCCATGAACTCCGCGCCCGACAGGTACTTCACGGTCTCCAGCATGCCCTCGGGCTCGATCGCCACCTGTGCCCCCGCAGGACACGCATGTACTGCCATTAAGCTCATGATACATAGAACGATGGTTACGCGTCTCAAATCCATTGCCTCCCTGTCGACTTGTCTCTTATCCGCGTCGCTTAGAAGCGCCTGCTTTTGGCTCCGTGTCCCCGTGTCTCCGCGCCACCGTGTCAATATTCATCCGGGGGACGCTCTCACGCCATCACGTCATGCAGCACTCTGGCCAGCTCCCCCATGTTGTAGGGCTTCTTCAGGAAGGAGGAGAAGCCGTGCTGCCGGTAGGTGGCGATGACCTCGTCGTCTGAATACCCGCTGGAAACCACCGCCTTCACGCCGGGATCGATCTTCAGCAGCTCTCGCAGGGTTCCTTCGCCGCCCATGCCTCCGCGGATGGTCAGGTCCAGGATGACAAGGTCGAAGGGTCGGCCCTCCATCTTCGCTCGTTTGTACAATTCGATCGCCGCGTCGCCGTGCTCCGCGAATTCCGCCTCGTGTCCCAGCTCCCGCAGGAGATCGCCTGCCACAACGCGTATCATATGTTCATCATCCATGACGAGGACCCTGCACGTCCGTCCAACGGCGCACCCCTTCGGCGCCGGCGACACGGCCTGTTCCTGCGCGGCGCGGGCCGCGGGAAGATACACGGTGAAGGTCGAGCCCTTTCCCGGGACGGAAGTGATATCGATCATCCCGTCGTGGTTCTTGATGATGGAATAGGACGTGGCAAGCCCTAGGCCGCTCCCTTTTTCCTTGGTCGAAAAATAGGGATCGAAGATCTTTGTCAGATACCGCTCGGGGATGCCCACTCCGCTGTCCCGGATCGCCACGGACACGTAGTCCCCCGCGGGAAGACCGGCCGGCCCCCCCGGACCCGGCACGGCAGTGTTCCTGGCCGTGATCACAATGGTCCCGCCCTCGGGCATCGCCTGGTCCGCGTTCAGCACGATGTTCTGGACCACCTGCATGACCTGGCCCTCGTCGGCCTCGACCGCGCGAAGATCATCGGCAAAGGAGATCGTGTGGTTGGCGCGGGAACCGCTCAGCGCGAACTTGGCCGCGCTCTCGATCACCGGCCGGAGGTCCGTAACTTTTTTGACCGGTTTGCCGCCCTTAGAAAAGGTCAGGAGCTGCGACGTGAGGTTCACCGACTGGTGCAGCGCCTTCTCGGCCTGCTCCAGCATGGAGAGAGACCTGTCCCGCTGGTCGATCGTCAGCTTCGCCATGGAAATATAGCCGAAGATGCCCTGCAGGAGGTTGTTGAAATCATGTGCGATACCACCGGCCAGCGTTCCGATGGATTCGAGCTTCTGCGCCCTGAGCCGCTCCTCCTCCAGTTGCTTCCGCGCGGCAATGTCGCGGACGATCGCCTGCAGACACATCTTGCCGCCCATTTCTAGCCGGCTCAGCGTGACCTCCACATCAAGGGAGGTCCCGTCAGCGCGCATCGCTTGCCATTCAAAGACCTGGGGAATGCCATTCAGCGCGGCATGTATCTTCTCTCCGGCGACTTCGGACGAGAGCCGTCCATCGGACTGCCGCTCCGGAGCAAACTCGATAGGCGAACGGCCGATGATATTCTCCTTCGGGAGCCCGTGCATCTCCGCGCCTTTCCGGTTGCAGTCCGTGAATCCTGTCTCATCCTGGATGAATATCCCGTCATTGGCCGCCTCGAAGAGCGTCCGGTATTTGGCCTCCTTTTCCCGCAGCTCCTCCTCGGCCTTCTTTCGCTCGGTGACATCCGATATCACTCCGATCAAGCCAAGCTCGTTGCCGTGGACATCGTGGAAGCGCCGGCCCGCCAGGTGGCCCCAGAACTCGGTGCCCTCCTTCCTCCAGTAATGGCGCTCGAGGTCGACCGACTGGATCTCGCTTGCCAGCAGGGCCAGCATCTTCTTCCGGCCGGCCTCCCGCTCCGACGGATGGACAAGCTCGACATATTCGCACCCGACAAGTTCTTCCATGGCGCGTCCGAACATCTCGGCCATGCGCCGGTTCGCCTGGGTGATCCGACCCGCCTTGTCAACCAGGAAGATCGCCACGCTCGAGGTGTCGAGGATCTGTTGCAGCAGTGCCCCGCGCTCGGAGATCTCCTCTTCGGCCCGCTTACGCTCCGTGATGTCCCGGATGGCGGCAATGTGGACAGCCCTGCCCTGGTAATTGAAGAACCGGCCGGTGATCTCCACAGGAAAAACGGTCCCGTCCTTTTTTTGGTGATACCGGAGCGGGATGGTCACTGCATTCTCTTTTACGATCGGCGTTTCCTCGGTGACCCGCCTGGTCTCCGACGGTTCGGCGGACAGGTCCAAGTTATTTTTTTCCAGCAACTCCTCCCTGGTGTATCCATACAGAGCAACTGCGGCGTTGTTCGCCATGAGAATGCGTCCAGTTTCGTTATCGATCAGAAAAATAGCGTCCGATTCGGCATCGAACAGCTGTCGATACCGCTCCTCGCTCTCCCGCAGATTTTCCTCCGCCTGCTTGCGTGCGGTGATCTCCTCGAAGACGACAGCCATATTATTCGAAGTCGTCTGGAACGCGTGCACTTCGAACACGCCCTGGATTGCGTTGTCATGGTAGTTCACTTGCTCCGTGTACCAGGCCTTTCCCGATGCCGCCACTTCTCGGTAACGCTGAGGGATCTCGGTCGCTTTAATAGGGGGGAACGCCTCTTCGATGGTCTTGCCGATGAAGGTGCGGTTGTCAACTCCAAGGATCCGATCCGCCGCGGGGTTGGCGCCGGTGAAGATCAGTCGCCCGTCAGGCTCCAAACGGTACATCTGCATCCCCGCGGGGAGGGATTCGATGATGCTTCGCGTCCGGACCTCGGATTCGCGCAGAGAATCTTCCGCTCGCTTGCGCTCGGTGATGTCGCGGATGATGCTGAAGATTCTCTTTTCTCCTCCCATGAGCACCAGCTTCGTATTTATCTCTACCGGCATGATCGCGCCGTCCTTCCGGACGTGGGCCGACTCGAACACCGTCTGGCCGTATTGCGCCAATTGCTGAAACCGCTCGGGCGCCATGGCGGCAAACTCGGGAGCTTCCAGCCGGCTGATATGCATGGAGAGCATCTCCTCTTTTGCATACCCCAGCCTCGAATACGCGGCGCTGTTGACGTCGATGAAGTTTCCCCTCTCATCAAGAACGAAAATAGCGTCCGTGGCGGACTCGAAGAGAAGCCGGAACCGTTCCTCGCTTTTTCTAATTTGATCAATAAGCAGGAGAAGAAAGTAGCTGACGATCAATGAGACGATGAGCGCCGTGACGGACCCGGTTATCAGATAATCCCGGGTAATTCGGCCCCGAAGAAGGATGCTCATGCCGGAAACGAACGGCAAGGTCAACATTACCGACGCAACAATGGAGATCAGCAACAGGCGGGACAGGCTGATGTTCATGAGGCGTTCGGTGACCTCCGTCATGTGTTTCATATGCTCTCCCGTTCATCCAGATGATATTGCGCCTCGCACGCCGCCGAGGGAAAAACAGCGCTCTTCAGCATGTGCTCTTGTTGTCGCGCAAATTGCTCCGTCGCTCTCGGATCACTCCACCCAGTCCGCAATGAAGATGTCCGTCTGGCGCGGCTTGTTCGGGTCCCGGTTCGAGGCCCAGACCAGCTTCTTGCCGTCGGGCGAGAACATGGGAAAAGAGTCGAAGGTCGTATTGAAGGTGATGCGCTCCAGGCCCGTGCCGTCGAGGTTGATCAGGTACAATTCGAAGTTGTGGCCGAACTGTTTGATGTCCTCGCGCCAATCATCCAGGTTGCTCGCGAAGATGATGCGGTTGCCATCGGGGTGCCACGAGGGCGCAAAGTTCGTGGCGCCGTTGCTTAGCAGCAACCGTTTGTTCGACCCGTCAGTGTCCATGACCCAGAGAGACAGGGGGAAGGCGAGGATGTAGTCCTTCTCCATCGCGTCCTTCCACTGCATCCTTTCAGCCCCGGTCTCGGGATACCAGGCGCGCCAGACGATCCTGGTGCCGTCGGGCGAGAACCAGGGCCCGCCGTCGTAGCCAACCCGGTCCGTCAGCCGCCGCACGTTCGAGCCGTCGTCGTTCATGCTGTAGATATCGAAGTCGCCCTCGCGCTGGGAGCCGAATACGATCTGTTTCCCGTCGGGAGAGACCACCGGCTCGGCGTCGTAGTTCGGATTGTCGGTGATCCTCGTCACGTTCGATCCATCGGCGTTCGCCGTGTAGATATCGTAAGGATAGAGCGGCCAGACATAGCGGACCCCCGGAGGCGACGGGGGCCGCGACGGACACGTGCCCGGCAGATGGCTGGTGGAGGAGAATACGATCCTGCCGTCGTGCAGAAAGAACGCGCAGGTGTGGGCGCCATGGTTCGGGCTGACCATGCGCTTGTCAGAACCGTCCACGTTCATGGTCCAGATCTTATCGCAGGCGTATCCCCCGCGGCTGGACTGGAAAATGAGCTTTTTGCCGTCGCCGGAGAAATAGGCCTCGCCGTTGTCGCCATCGAACGTAAGCCGCGTCACGTTCTGCATGTGGAGGTCGCGGAACTGGCCGTCGCGTGAACGCGCGTCGGTTCGCATCACGGACGTTGCTCCGGTGCACCCGCCGAGCACGAGCAGTACTGCACAGAGGAGAAGGAGCGCACGATGCATATATTGAGGACCTCCGGGAGAGAGTCCGACCAGCCGGCAGCCGGGTGAAGCTTTATCCATCCGTGATCAGGGCGTGCAGCTTCCTGCTGAGCTCGGCAGTCTTATAGGGTTTGGCGATGACATCCTTGAATCCGTAATCACCGTAGCGGGCCATGACCGGATCGTTCGAGTAGCCGCTGGAGACGATGGCCTTCACGCCGGGGTCGTATTCGCGGAGCTTCCCGATAGTGTCCTTCCCTCCCATACCGCCGGAGATCGTGAGATCCATGATGACGGCATCGAAGGGACGGCCCTCTTCCCGCGCCTTCCGGTAGCGTTCAATGGCTTCGGCGCCCTCGCAGGCGAACTCCACGTCGTACCCGAGCGTGCCGAGGATCTCCCCGGCGACGTGCCTGATCATCTCTTCATCATCCATGAACAGGATCCGTCCGCTCCCCGTGAGGTGCTGTTCTTCCGCGGGCAGCGCGTCGGCAGCGGTCGTTGCCGACGCGGGGAGATACACCGTAAAGATCGTTCCTGTCCCCGGCCTTGATTCAACGAGGATGCAGCCGCCGTGGTTCCTGATGATGGAATAGATCACGGCGAGTCCGAGCCCGCTCCCTGTTTTCTTGGTCGTATAGTAGGGATCGAATATCTTCGGGAGCTGGTCCGGGGGGATGCCGATGCCCTGGTCGGCGATCGTCAGCTTCACGTAGTTCCCCTGTTTCAGCGGCAGATCTCCTGAACCGTCAACGATGCTGTTCTCCGCGCTGATAGTTATGCTTCCGCCATCAGGCATGGCCTGACACGCATTGATGAGCAGGTTATTGATGGCCTGGCTCATCTGCCCTTCGTCGGCGTCAACGGACCAGAGACTCTCGCCGATGGTCAACGTATACGTGACGCTCGTACCGCTCAGGACGAGGCTTGCCGAGTCCCGGACCATGCGCTCCGGGGACAGCGCCTTCTTGACCGGCTTCCCGCCCTTGGAGAACGTGAGAAGCTGCTGCGTCAGGGTCTTTGCGTGCAGGGCCGACCGCTCGACCTCTTCGAGGCGGTTCCCGAGAGGGTCGCCCGACGGCAGGCTCATGCGCATCACCGCTATCTGCCCGGCAATGGCCGTGAGGACATTATTGAAGTCGTGGGCAATGCCGCCCGCCAGGACGCCGAGGGACTCGAGCTTCTGAGCCTTGAGCAGCTCCTCTTCCATACGCTTGCGGTCCGTGATGTCCTCGACGACGCCAACGAACCGTTTCGGGACCCCCGCCGCGTCCCGTACGAGGGACAGGGTCTGGTTCACCCAGACCAGCGACCGGTCCCTCCGAACATACTGTTTCTCCCGGGAGTAGGAAACTGCCTTCCCTTGGAGCACTTCCTGGTAGTCCTTCAACTCCTTATCCATGTCCTCGGATCGGGTGATCTCGCGGAACGTCAATGCCCGCAGTTCTTCGGCAGAAAATCCGGTGATCTCGCAGAACCTGCGGTTGACCCAGATGAAGCCCCCGGCCAGGGTGCAGTCCATGATACCGACCTCCGCCTGTTCGAAGTTATTCCGAAAGCGCGCCTCGCTTCCGCGCAGCGCGTCTTCCCCCTGTTTGCGCATCAACGCATTGACGAGCATTTCGCCTGCGAACCGCAGCAGAGCGATGGCGTCGTCGGACCAGGTCTTCCTGGTGCGCACCGCGTCGAAGCCGAGAAAACCGATAAGCGAGCGCCGGTAGACCATGGGAACGCAGAGAAGCGACTGGATGGACTCGCGCTCGAATTCCCTCTTTTCCGCGCCTGCCTCCGGAGGGAGGCCGGCCACGGACGGCACGTGGAATACACCGGGTGTCTTGATGATCCGGGCGAACCACGGCAACGCTTCATCGATGAGGATGTTCCGGAGGTTCTGTATCTGCGGTTCGATCCCCGCGGCGCACCATTCGTGGGTATTGCTCATGATCGCCCCGCTGTTGGTGAACTGGAACACGTAGCTCCGGTCCGCGCCGATGAACTCGCCGACCTCGCGAAGCGCATTATTGATGCCGCTGTCGATACGGTCCGCTTCGAGGTTGATGAACTCGGTCGACAGGTTCATAATGAGCTTTTCGAACTCAGCCCGGTTCAGCAATGCGTCTTCGGCCTCCTTCCTCCGGGTGATGTCGAAAACGAAGTTCACCGATGCGGGTTTTCCCTCCCAGAGGGTCTGCGCCCCCTTCATCTCGACCCACCGCAGGTCCCCGTTCCTGGTCAGCACCCGGAAACTGTACACATGGGAAGGATCCAATTCTCCCCGCATGCGTCTGAGATGATTCTGGAACACGAGCTGCCGGTCCTCCGGGTACACAAAATCCGTGAAGGGCATCTTCAGCAGTTCTTCCTCCGGGAATCCGCTGAACGCAAGGATCCAGGGGTTCACGAACCTGAGCATGCCGTCCTGGACGACCAGTATCCCTTCGCATGCGTTCTCGACGACAAGACGATACTTGGCCTCCGACGCGCGCAGGGCCTGTTCGGCCCTGTCCCGTTCCGTGATATCCAGCAGGGAACCAATGACCGCCGGACGGCCTTGATAGGTCACCCGGGTACCGTACACCTCCACGAAGATGATCTCGTTCCGTTTCGTCCTCCCCCGGAACTCGTAGCGGATCGACTGCTCTTCTCCCGAGAACCGCTTTCTGAGGTTCTCCTGGACGATGGGCCAGTCCTCGGGCCAGGTCAGGTCCTGCGGCCCTCGCAGGCCGATCATCTCGTCGACGCGATGGCCGAATATCTCGCTCATGCGGGGGTTCACGTACCTGAACACGCCGTCCTGGATGAGATAGACGCCCACGATCGATCGTTCCGCAAGGCTCCGGAACTTCTCCTCCGATTCGAGGAGCGCCGCATCGGGCCGCGCGTCCCCTCCCCTTTTTTCAAGGACCTGCAGGCGCTCCCGGAGTTCAGCCAGCTCACGTATAAGCTGATCGCGTTCTTTATCTTCGTCTCTCATGGTAAGGTCTGAAGCGGTGCTATCGACGAGGGAGTTTCGTTCCTGCCGATCGAACGCATAGCTGCGTCATAGAAATCATAGTTCAGAATCGGGAAAAATACAAGGGTCATGAAGTTCGAAGCGTGAGCGCCGGGCCGGCCGTTACGCATGGTGACATCGGGTATGGGTTCAGGTTATATGGATCACGGAATTTTTCCGCAACATCCTGCACGGAACCTTTCACTCACTCCCCAAAGAACTTACATGATTTTTTCACCTGTAAATACACCCCACCTAACCTCCCCTTGGCAAGGGGAGGAATAGCCCCTCCTTTCCAAGGAGGGGTTGGGGAGGTAATTTTCATGCTCCGTTATGCGCCGAAGGCTCATGGACGACTCATAAGAATTTCAGCGCAAATCTGCGTTGAATCTCTGGATCATCTTTATCTGTCAATCCTGTTATCCTGCCGAAAACCTGTTCTGGTCTTTTCTTTCCTTTTTGCAACGGTCCGATTCTGCTATAATTCAGCATGATATCCACCGGCGGTCATTTTCTCATTGAAGCTACCTGCGACAAGATGCAGGGAATCTTCGATCCTCAAGGAAGTACTGTTTATTCTGATCGCTCGCTTGCCCCGCAGCAAACTACGGGAAATGCGCTCGTTCCCGGGTTCTCTCATCATATATTCATATGTCCCTATTGTTGGTTAACAAGGAGCGTTCAACCATGAATACCTATCGGTTCGATGTTGTCATCATCGGTGCGGGGCCTGCCGGGGTCGCGGCGGCCGGGGCGCTAGCCGGGAGCGGCATTTCCGTCTGCCTGCTCGAGGCCGGCGTGTACGCCGGGGCCGAGAACTGGTCGGGCTGCGTGTACTTCACCGAGAGCCTCGCCGCGGAGGACTGCTTCGGCCGCAACGCCGTCGAAGCCGCGCCCTTCGAGCGGCGCGTCGTGCGGCGCGGTACGCTGGTGCATAACGGGCTGGACGAGGTCGGCCTGACGCTCACCGACGCCGGGGTCTTCCGGGACTGCTACACCGTTCTCCGGCCCATCTATGATCCTTACTTCGCCGAACTCGCCCGGGCCAAAGGCGCCGCGCTCATCACCAAGACCACCGTCACCTCGCTGATCCGCAAATCCGGCAGGGTGGTCGGCGTCCAGACCAGCCGCGGGCCGCTGTACGCGGAGGTCGTGTTCATCGCCGAGGGCGACGCGTCCCACCTGGTTCGGTCCGAGAAGCTGGAGCGCGTGCCCGAGCCCCATTATCTCCAGGGCGTCAAGGCGGTCCTCTCGCTCCCGGCAGGTGATATCGAAAAACGGTTCGGGCTGGATCAGGGCGAGGGCGCCGCGTTCGAGGTCCTGGTCAGGAACGCGGCCATTGCCGGCAGGACCGCGAAGCTGAACGTGGGCGGATTCCTGTATACGAACCGGGACAGCCTCTCGCTGGGCTATGTCCTCCCCCTTGACAACCTGAAAAAGAACTACCGCGGAGACCACGACCGGCTCTTTGAATGGATGAAGGGCCTGCCCGCGATCAGCGACCTGGCGAAGGACGCGGCGCTCTCCGCCTACGGGACCAAGATCATCAGGAGCGGCGGCTGGCGGGAGCGGCCTGTCCTCGTCGAGGACGGACTGGCCGTGGGCGGCGCGTCCACGGGGCTCGGCATCGACATCCCCTTCCCGAACTTCACCGGCCCGGCCGCTGCCACCGGGCTGTACTTCGCCCGCGCGGTCAAGGGACTCCTGAAGGAAGGCCGCAGCCTGGACGCGAAGAACCTAACCCGGGCCTACGTCGCTCCGCTGAAAGAGAGCGTGTACGGAAAGAACGCGCAGTACCTGTCGCGCTGGCCGGGATACTTCGGAAGGTCGCGTGTCCTCTTCGGCAGGACCGCGGACATGCTCTGCGGGTCGGCACACTTCCTTGCGAGCAGCAGTCTCGTCGAGACCAGCCGCTTCCTCAGGGGCCACCTGCTTTCGTTCCGGGCGCTCAAAGAGACCATCACCGATAATATGTCCGCCATAAACGCGCTCCGGCTTTGGAAGCCGCTGCTCACGACGCTGCTCAACCCGGCGACCGTCGCGGCGTGGATCGGAAACCAGTTCAAAACCGCATCGCAGCGTGACGAACGGCTCGCCCTGGTCCTGAACATCGGCGGGAAAAAGATCGATGCCGCGTCCCTGCCCTGGCCCATCGGAGGACTGCTCAGGAGGCTTTCGCCTGCCCTGGCGCGGGCCCTGGCCACTTTGTACGCCAACACCGATGAACCAGCGCAGGATCGCTTCCCAAAAGCGGTTCGGACCGTGCTCCGCTCCTTCAGATTGTCCGATATTGTTGTCCTTCCCGCCTTCGGGTGCCTTCTCTTTTTCATCGCCCTCGGCACCGCCATCGGGGACGCCTTCCGCTTCTATATATTGAAGGTGTCAGTGGAAAAATTGCTTGCCGAGCCGGTCATGGCCTACAACGATGCCCAGCGGAAAGCGCGGGACCTCGACGCGGTGAAACCTTCCCTGAGCCTGGAGGCGAAGCTCGCCACGAACACCTATCACGTGGGCAGCGCATCGCACATCAGGGCCCTCTGGCCGGCCTCGATCGCCGGTCAGCCGGACATGTCCCGGGCAAGTCTCTGGTGGGTCTGTCCGGCGAAGGTCTACGGATACGACGCGCCCCTCATGGGCCGCGGCAAGGTCACCGTGAACTGGGAAAACTGCATCAAGTGCGAGTCCTGCTGGCGCTCCGAACCGGGCCGTGCACTGTGGGGCAGGTTCACGGACCACGGGCTCGTCTACCGGCCCGGGAGCGGCGCACAGACAGGTCTTCTGGGAGCACTGAAGCAGAGTGCCGGTGTACGCGCCCCGGCCATGCTTCCCCGGGAAGTCGAAGGGAATCTGTGGTATGTGAGCGGCAACATCGCCGGAGCCGTGAGCGACCTCATGAACGCGGCGGCGGCTTTCATTGATTCGCTCGATCGCCTTCCGGCCTCGCCCGATGCAGGCAGAAGTTCCTGGCCCCTCGCACTGGGTACACGGTTGATCGATAAGATGACGAAATTGGAGAACGCGCTGCTTGCCGACGGGCGGCCCGACATTGCCCGCGAGATAACCGAAGAGAAGGCCCAACTCGGAGCGAGGCTTGCCGAAGGCCGGTTGTTCCATGCACGCTATGCGGTCTCGCGGCTCGAAGACCTGCTGCGGTCCCGGACAGCCGATATTCCTCCTTCGAGGTCCGATGAGAAATCGCTTGGGATTTCGTACGATGATCTGACCCGACTCTTCCCGGACCGCATCGTGAAACAGTGGGAAGAGGAACCCATGGCGCAGGAATGGGCGGAGAAGCTTGGAAAATTCATCGGGGAACACCGCCATCCTGCCCGCCCCGCCATCCGTAGCCTCTCGTCCGTCAGCCCGGTACTGGGCCTGATCGCCGCCCGCCAGATGCAGGCGATGCGGGTCCTTGACCACGCGGGACAAACGGCAATGCACGGCATCTGCGCATTCAGCGGCGAGGGGCTCACTGTCGCGCAAAGCAGCGAAGGTATCAGGCTGACCGGCACGCTGCACTTGGTGCCCACCGCCGCAAGCACCGCGCTTCTCATAATCGTCGGTGACAAGGGCCTCCTGGTCCCGTTCACCGCGCCGGGAGTAACGATCACTTCGACACCGGCCATCGGTTTCCGGGCCGCCGCTCTTTCTTCGATCACCCTCGACTGCATGGTGAAGGAAAAGGACATCTTCCCGGCTCATGGCACCGTCGCCGATGATGCGGCCTCGTACCTCGCCATCGCCCTCGGCGCGGGAGACTATCTCTCCCGCCGCGCCCGGGAGCACGCAGCCGGCAGGGTCCAGTTCCCCGGCCAGATGCTCGACACCGAGGGCCGTGACGGTATTGCCAAGCTCGGCGCCGTCAAGGCGCTCCTCGCCCGCGTCGAGGCATGGCGACTGCTGCTCGAAACGGTTTATTACGCTGCTCAGCGGACACACGGCACGGCATCGCCAGAGTTCAACTCCTTGTGCGCTGCCACCGCCGCCCTCGCCTTCGGTCCGGAGAACGGCTGCATGGCCTACGATGCGGGCCAGGTCTTCGGCGGCTTCGCCTTCTCCGAGGATGATCTTCTGTCACGGTCCTACCGCGACAGTTCTCTCTTCCGTTTCCTGACCCCGGGGTACCAGGCGGCCGAAGCGCTGCAGAAAGGTCTTGCCGGTCAGGACCTGGGGAAGGCCCTTTCCCGTGAGCTCGGCGGGCTCTCCGTGATCAGCGGCTCGCCGCTCGCGCCGCTCGTGAAGCACTGGAACGAGGTGCGGACCACCTACGGGAACATTCCAGCGGGGTCCGACGGCCTGCTTGCCGGCAATGCAGCCGCCCTGCTGCTCGGCATCCGCGCCCTGCTCACGGTGATCGAGCAGCGGCTCGACGGGGGAACGAGCATGGAGCAGGAAGCCGCCTCGGCCGAGGTACTGCTCGGGCTTGCGGAGAAAGCGGTCATGCAGGCGGCGCTTTCCGCAGGCAGCGGCGCCGTATCGCCTGCCGCGCTCTTCCCCGTTGAGCCGAATGTCGCCGCGGTCACTTTGCATGAGGACTACGAAAGCTTCTGCGAACGGAAAGGCAGGCCCCACCGCTCCGGCACCTTCCTCGTTTCCGTCTTCGATCGTTCCCCTCGCTACGTGCCGGAGATGCAGCTCCATGATCCCAGGCTCCGGCAGCTCTGGAGCGAGATGGTGGACTGGTTCAAAGCGAACGGAAGCGGCAAACGCTTCGAGGGAATGCATTTCGAGCGCCATGTAGAGCAGCTCCACAATCTGCCCGAGGAATTCCTCGCGGCGGTGAAGCAGAAGAAATGGCTCGCGACCACCATACCGGCATCGGAGGATGGATTGGCATGGCGCAAGGCCGGATACTACGTCCTGAACTCGGTGGCCGGGAGCTTCGGCGACGCAGCGGTCTGCCTGCTGATCATGGCGAACACGAGCATCGGCACCACACCGGTGCTGCTGGGGCTGGAGGATGAGCTTCCCCGCGTGCGGGAAGAGCTCTCGCCCCTCGCGCTTGATCCGAAGCGGCTCGGCGAGATCAACAGCCGTTTGAAGCGCCTGGTGGCGTCGTTCAAGAACCCGAGCCCGGGATGGATCAAGAAAGAGTACACGGCGATCATGAAGCTCGTGGACGGCCGCATCCGCCGCACGCGCGTCGTCAAATATCTCTCGGCTAATTTCCTGCGCGCCTTCTACGGCGCCGGCATCGCGGGAAGGCGCGGCGACTTCGGCGCGTTCACGACGGGCCTCGTCCAGGCCGCGTCGCTCTTCGAGCGCATCATGCCCGATGTACGCGCTGCTCTGGAAGAACTTCCCCGGCGGGAGAAGGCCCACAAGCTCTTCCTGCGGAACCTCGGCCACGGCGGCGTCAGCGCCTTCGCCCTGACCGAGCCGACCGCGGGCTCCGACTCCGGCGGCGTCAAGACCCTGGCCGTGCTTAAGACCGCCATGCTCTCGCCCCTGCCCGACGGCCGCTACGTCTTCTCACCGACAGGAGAGCTCGACAAGTGCAAGCGCTACCTGATCGACGCCGACCGCATCGCGTACTCCGGCGACGGCATGGCCTACCGGCTGGCCGACGACACGCTCGCCCCCATCCGGTACGACCGGTACGACTATGCCGCGGACGAGGGCGTCCGGTATTACGAACATCAGGGCGCGGCCTGCGAGTTCCAGGACATCGCCCAGGTCCGGCCGACCTCTACCGGACCGATGTATGAGTACTACAGCATGACGGGCGCGAAGATGTGGATCACCAACGGGAGCCTGGCGTCTCAGTTCTGTCTCTACGCCCAGACGCCGGAAGGCGTCACCGGCTTCATGGTGGACCGCCACGCAGAAGGGCTGAAGGTCGGCGCCGACGAGCAGAAGACCGGCCAGCGCGGTTCGCCGACGAACGAGATATCCCTCGACAGCGTGCGCGTGCCGCGCGAGGCCGTGATCGGCTACGAAGGCCACGGACAGGTGAACGCCCTGGAGACGCTGAACGTGGGCCGCTGCGGCCTGTCGGTCGTCTCCGGAGCGATCGCCCGAAAGCTCATGGCCGAGGCGTCCACGAGCATCCCGCCGTCGGCGGAACGCGACCGCCTGCTCGGCGAGGCCGCCGCCATCCAGTTCGGCAGTGAGTCCCTGGCCTACTACCTCATCGGCCTCTTCGACCGGCCCCATGAGTCCGTTCGCATGGAGTCGGCCATCGCCAAGTACGTCTGCTCCGAGGACGTCCACGAAATGATCTCGCTCATCGAGCGGGCCTATGGACCTTCGGGACAGACCGAGCAGTTCCTGCTCGAAAAGGCCCGGCGAGACTCCCGCATCCTGAACATCTACGAAGGGACCAATGAAGTGCAGCGGTTCCTCATCGTGAAGGACCTGATCGGCCAGGCGGCGCACTGGCCCGAACTGCCGGAGCGCCTCACCGAACGGCCGGACGATGCGTTCGCAATGACGCTCGCCCGCTGGAAGAACAGGCTCCGGGCGCGTGTCTTGACGGCCCGGGACCGGCTGGGCGACGCCGCGTGGTCCGACGCCATGCTCCAGCCGGCGCTTTTCCCCCTTGCCGAGATGGCCGGAGAGGTCCTGCGTCTCGAATGCGTTTTTTATCGCATCGAATGGCTGCGAGCGCGCAGGGAGCTCCTGGGCCCTGCAACCGTCGAACCCCTTCTTGTCGCCGGACAACGCGCAGCCGACCGCGCGATCGCACAGATGGAGCATCTCGACCGTTCGTTCGGCAAGGCATGGAACTGGATATCCCGCGATATCGACGTCCCTGAAGTGCGCGCGGCTGACGCGGCGCTGGACCGGGACGGGAAAGAGATCGCGGCCAAACAGGAGCGCGTTGGCACGGTAACAGCCCCGCTCCGCATCCTCTCTGTCGTCAGACCGGTTGCCGATCTCTCGCCCTCGCCCCGTCTGGCCGAAGGAGCGCTCAGCGAGCTCGTCTGGGAAGCGGACCCGCTTGACCGGTCAGGCCTGGACCAGGCCCTCGCCCTCAAGGCCGCGAGCGGTCCGAACGTGATCGTTGACGTTCTGCTGCCGGGCGGGGACGAGCGGGAACAGCTCCTGAGATCGGTCGCCCCAACGGCTGATCGGCTGGTCAGGCTGGAAACGAACGCCGTGAACGGGACGATTCTGGCCGGGGCCGTGAAGGAATTGGAACAGAAGGGACGATACGATCTAATTGTTATGGGCGCAAGCTCGCGTGACGGCGATCATCTTCTCGCGCCATTCCTCGCTGGGGCCACAACAAGACCCTATCTGCCCCTTTCGCGTATAACGACAAAACCCGACGGCTCGGGCTTCGAAGGCGCTGCCCTGCCGGCGATCATCGGCATCACCCGCGGGTCTGCGGCCCGTGAGCCCGGCATCAACGACCTGGTCAGCGCGTTGTCGCGGAGCGTCGAGGTGATGAAACCTTCGGCGGGCGCGCCTGAACGCGCGCCGCGTTTCTCCCTGCCCGCTGCCGCGCCTGCCACAACGAAGGTCATCACCGCGGTCAAGGATGCAGCCGTATTCCTCAGGGATCACGCATCAGCGGCGAGCGCTTCAAAAACGGAAGCCTATGGCGGGACCATCGGCAAAGGACGATTGGCGGCCGGACCTGCGGTCTGGTCGGTCCTGGACCATTCCGACGGAAAGGATAGCCTGACGGCGCTCCGGGCCTGCCGCATCGCCGCGGACCTCTTCGGCAGGAAAGCCTGCGTCCTCGTCGCAGCGCCCAGGGACAAATGGCCGTCTCTCCTCGGACTCGCCCAGGCGAACGGTGTTGACCAGGCCTTCTGCCTGGACACGAAGGGCGGCGGCCTCTCCTCGACTGGAAGGCTTCAAATTCTCGAGCTCATCATGAAGGGAACGGACTCGCCCATGATCGTCGGCGGTGTGGCATGGAACGACGCCATCGGAACATCGGCGGGTGGATATGCAGGGAAGGACCCGTCCCAGTTCGCATCGGGCATCACCCATCTCCAGCGGAACGCCGACTGCTGTCTCGATGTCTCGATCGCCGCCTATGCAGGCAAGCTGGTGAGGCAGGAGCACATCGCTGACGGGAGCGCGTTCCTTTCCATGAGCGGCGACGCGGAACTTCCTGTTCAGAAAGATCGCGAGAGCTTCACCGCGGTGGCGGTGGCGGTTGAAGTGAAGCCCGACTGGACCGCCCCGCTCCCGCCGCCGTCAGAGCCGACGCTGTCCAATGCCGACGTGATCGTCGACATCGGATATGGGATCAGGGACAAAGCAGGAATGGAATTGGCGGAGGAACTCAAAAAGAAGCTGGAAGGGATGGGACTGGCGCCGATGTTCGGAGCCACGCGCAAGGTAACACAGGACCTGAAGCTCCAGCCGCTTGAGGCCCAGATCGGCCAGACCGGCGTGCGCGTCAACCCGAAGATCATCATCTGCCTCGGCATCTCCGGCGCGCCGCAGCACATCGACTATCTCGGCAGCCGCGCCGAGGTCCTGTGCTTCAATAAAGATCCGGAAGCGCCACTCATGAAGCTGAACCAGACGCGCCCCGCGCCGCGCGTCCACCCGATCGAAGGAGACCTGTTCGTAACGGTGCGGGAGTTGATTGAGCAGCTGGGGTGAAAAAGCGAAAGATCTCTCATTGACACAAAGGAAGTTGTTATATTTGCCATCCATCCATATATATATAAAGTTGATGTACTCGTAAAAAGTCAGGAAACGTGTCTTTGCGAGCGCAGCGAAGCAATCTCGTCGTTTGTAACCGGTTGAAAAAACGAGATTGCCGCGTCGTTTCGCTCCTCGCAATGACGGCTCTGGGGACTTCTTGCGAACACATCAATGTGTGAGGTGTGGCATTGAAGAAGACTATGAAAAGAATCGGCATAGGATTGGCGGGGCTGCTTGGCATACTGGTTTTAGCGCTGACTTTTTCGGCTATGTATCAGATAGTTACAAGTAAACGCGCTGCTAGCAATTACCCTCCCACAGGCAAGATGGTGGATGTAGGGGGCTATCGACTCCATTTTGATTGCGTGGGCAACGGTGAAACTACCATTCTCCTCGAAGCAGGGGGCGGATTGTTTTCACTTGGCTGGGTTTCCGTGCAGGCTGCAGTGGCCAGCGCTACTGGTACTCGCGTATGCGCTTATGACCGTGCTGGTCTGGGATGGAGCGATGAAAACCCCGTGCCCTATTCAATTGCGGGAGAAGTCGAGGCCCTTCATCGTGGACTAACGGTTCTTGGCATTAAGGGTAAGCTTGTCTTGGTTGGCCATTCGTACGGCGGATTCATGGCACGGCTTTATGCAAGCCGATTCCCGCAAGGTGTCATTGGCTTGGTATTGGTCGATCCGAACACGGTCGACTTTTTCGAGCGTCAACCACAGGTATTAGATGAGGTGTACATGCAGAGCAGCATATTGCGTGTGGCCGCACCGCTTGGGTTGGTTCGGTGGTTGGCAGCTGGAGAGTTCCGAGACAGCTTGCGATTACCGAAGGATGAGGATGTTAACAAAATGCTCGAATTATCTCTCGCAACAAAACACCTTCGGTCTCTAGCCGTAATGCTGAACGAGTTTAGCGATACTGTCAGTGTTATGCGAACGCTTGATACACATATTGATATACCGGTAACCGTACTTTCGCGCGGGAAAGCAGATCAACACTCCCCGTGGGGAGACCCAGCAAGGGAAGCGGACTGGAGAGCCGGACATGAGCAATTGGTGAAGAACGCGAAACACGGTACGCTGATCATTGCTGATAAAAGCGATCATATGATTCTATTCGACCAGCCAGAGTTGATAGTTGAGGCTGTTAAGGACATAGTGACCCATGCGCAGGGCAGAAAATAACAACACACGAAAATATCCTGCACCAAACCCTGCGCTCAAGCGGGGTGTACCTCAACTCAACGTTGAAGCTGTTGAAAAACTACGTAACCAAAAATTATAATTTCGATGAACAAAAATCGGCCTCTCAAAACAAGTTGTATTCGATGATCGACTCGTGCGGATGGATTGGAAGACGCCAAAAAAATGATATGTTCGACCCCTGTAATAGTTTTACTACAGCCTCGTTAGGCAAATATAATTTGAGGTACATTAATATGTGGCCGTTTACCAGAAAACTGAAAGTGAAAATGGGGATTAGAGCGAACTCTGTTGTCATAGAAAATGGAGTTGCCACGATTAATGTACTGGGTCAAACTTGTCCGGGTTATCTGCTCGCAATCAACAAGGCGGTTGAAGAACTGCCAGATGGCACAAAAGCCAAACTGGTAATTGGTTATCCGCCGTGCGGTGACGATGTTGGCGCTTGGTGCAAAGCCCGAAAAATCGAGTATCTGGGCATATCACAGTCAGATGGAGTGTGGGTAATTGACATACAAAAGTAATTGCCTATACGGCGTTCGTGCGGGACTCGCCCAGAAGCGGGCGAGCCCCAACTTTACGTTATGCGCATCAATAATTGCAGGATATTGGATTAGCATTTTTCCTATGCTCTTTATTGCTCTTGTCTTTCTTGGGTATTACGACCGTGCTCGTATCTAAACCTTGCAATTCCATAAATCTCAACAGTGTTAATTCTCCCCAATCTTCAGGAACGAACACCCGATGATTGCCGCCGGTGATGAAGCATTCAAAGCAAAAGCGTTTCCTGCATATTGAGTTTGCTATTAATTCGATATATTTTTCTTCAGATGTCATAAAAGATTCTCCCAACTTCACAAGGGGTATAACACATGATAAAGAGAATTATTCTATTTCTGATGTGCATAATACTTTTTTGTGCATCTACGAGCTTCGCGTTTTGGAATACCTGCTTAGACATTGATACCTCTCGCGTCTCTGTGTGGGTTGTTGACCCCGACATAATGGGAATAAAAAATCACGAAACTAATGAATTTGCCTTTCTATCCCTCGATTGCGCCCAGACTACAAAGCGCGAATTCGCGTTTTCACGTTGTGCAAATGGATGTCCGTTATACCCTGACAGTTCCATACGGATTCCTGCCAAGACAACAAAGCTCTGCATTGGCGATCATGTTTTCGTTTTCAATAAACAATGTGTAATAGACACCATGAAAAAAGGTAAAGATAATTAAACAAAACGATTCTAACAACGCGCTCGAAAGAGTCCGGGCGATAAACCCGCCCGGCTCCTCAGCGCGGCGTTCATGACATCTCATAATTGGCCTTGTCCTTCTACTGACACAAAATTAAATTCTCAATAGACGGCAGGGCGGGTTGAACAGGGCTAAACCCATCACCAGGACTCGAATAGCACATCGAAAGGGGCGTGGCGTTAGTACTGTGTCGCCCCTCTCTTCTTGATGCGTCCTTGTCTGCCAGGCATTTCCCCTTGCCTTCTATACGCCATTGACGTATAATTGAACATGGTCATCATAGAAACCCCGATATTCACCCGTCGCATACAATCAATTCTTGCCGATGATGAGTATCGGCTCTTGCAGGCCCAACTGGTCCAAAAGCCGGATGCAGGCAAGATCATCCCCGGAAGTGGAGGTCTTCGCAAACTCCGCTGGTCTGCGGGTGGTCATGGAAAACGTGGCGGCATCAGGGTCATTTATTATTGGTTTGTATCACCAGAGGTTGTTCTGATACTGTTTGCGTATCCTAAGAATGAACGTGATGATTTGGCGCCGGATCAACTGAAACAACTAAAAAAGATCGTCGAGGGAGAATACAGATGAAAAAAGAACTTTTTGAAGAACTGCTCAAAAGCGTGAAGCAGGGTGGCGCAATAATGAAACGCGCAATGAAGCCGGCGCGAACCTTCACCTTCGCGGATTCCGAAGTGAAGAAGATTCGCGAGCAATATGGTCTTTCACAAGACAAGTTCGCGATCCTCATGGGGATAAGCACCGCGACACTTCGCAACTGGGAACAAGGTCGGCGCAAACCGGAAGGACCAGCACGTATATTATTGCAAGTTGCGGAAAAACATCCTGATGCCTTGCTCGATCTTGCAAGTAACAGGACGGCAAGAAAGAAAACCCAGCCAGCGGGCCGAGGGGGGCGCTAAACTTCGATTCCTGCACGGCTCCAGCGATCCTGTCAACATATCCCTGAGTGGCTTGGACCGCTTTCCGTTCAGCCGTCAGGCTCTCCCCCAACTCGGCAAACGCACTCATGTGCCAGGGCTACATCTTCTCCATCAGGAACTCGGCCATTTTCCGGTCGAGCATCCGTATATGGTCCTCAAGCCACTTCTCGAGGCGGCGGGTGACCTCAATCGCCAGAAAAGACGTGACCTCACCCCGTGCGTCGAGGTCCAGGGCCTTTGTTTTGAATTCGGCAATGGTCGCCGTAAACGCGGTATGGTCCGCTTTATGGACCAGGATGCCGGGATAATTATGACGCCTCATGTACCGCTCTTCCGCGCCGAAATGTTTGTCAATAAAGGAGTCGAGGAACCGGAGCGTCTTCATGAGCTTTTCCCGGCCGCCGGAACCTTCGATCAGGGCCCGGCGGAGGCCGACCATGTGCAGGAAAAAAGCCTGGTGCTGATCATCAAATTCGCTGATGCCGAGGTTCAGGTCGTTCAGTGTTTGCTCGAGTTCCCGGTCAATGCCGCTGTCATCCATAGATCATCGTCTCCACGCTGGTCCGGCACGATCGGCCGGTGAACCCCGATATAAAACCGCTGCACAGAGGCGCCATCTCCTGACGGGGCCTCACCCCTCATCTCACGATCCGATCGCACGACTGATTCACGACAGGTTGACTTCTTTTTACGCCCTTGCCGGTTAAATCGCCGGAGGCCTTGTCCCCCGGTGAAGTATTAGCGCGGCATGCCCATGGATGATGATTAAAAGGTAGCAGGCAAAGCGAAAGGTGTCAAGAAAACGCGGAAAAAGGCCTGTCAGGAAAGCATGACCGGGAGATCGGTCATTGTAAGAAGGGGCCTTGAAATTGTTTACAGGGCCGGAGCGGAGGGCACGTGCAGAACATTGGCGTTCCCCCGGCCCTTTTTCTCGATGAACTTCTTGACGGGAGCATAATTGCGCCGTTGAAGACTGTTCACGATCGTCTGTGCTTCATCGCTGTCGATATCGTCAGGAGAAATGGACGATATCTCGGGAACGATAAATGCCGGTATCTTGTCCACGTAGGTCGTTATCTGACTATAGAACTCCCGTTGACACCGTCCGATGTACCCTCCGCCGATCAGCACCTTGTCTGCCTTTACCCTCTGCAGGAATCCGTAAAGCGTCACCATCGTATCCGAGCTCATTGACCCGCTGCTCGACGTTTCCGAAGTGATGTAGTAGACCAGGGGGCTGGACTTGGTGGATGAGTTCAGATAGAACGTGTAGGACAAGGGGGCAAGGCTATCCTGTTGATAGTTGCCCGGCAGCACAAGGATCAGCAGGTTATCGGACTTCGCTATCTCACTGATGAAACGGGCCTCGTTGTCGAGCTGGAACTTCAGCAGGGCGTACTTGGCCTCGCTATAGGTGCTCCTGCGCTCCTCGCGGAAGAAGAGCGAGTATGCCGGATGTACCATGATCGTGACCGCTCTGCCCCGGAGGGCGGGCGGGACAGCATCGGCGGAGGACGCGGACAGCCGGGCGATCCCCAGCGGCTCCCGGGACTGGGGATAGCTTGAAAGTATCTCCGTGAAGCGCTTTGCCGGCGTATCGGATGCGGTGCACCCGGCCGCGGCGAGGAGGACCAGTGCGGCGAAGGCCCGGAACAGCCCCCCGGAAAACTTCAGCGTTTCTGTTGTTGTATCACGGTGCATCATAATGGCGACGTTGAAGACCTTCTTCTTTCCGCAGCGCGTTGCCGTGAAGAGAGGCCCCTTTCTCTCGATACTTAGGCTTGCTTACTCTCCGGAGCATAAGGGATGAAGAACCTGCGGGCGGGCAATTTTGTCATGCGCGGTTGCTGGGACGGCGGGCTATCATCTCCCATGTTTCGTCATCAAGTTCGTCCAGGTACTCCGTGACCGGGAACTCCTTGCCGCACGACGTGCAGCGCATGGAAACCTTCTTTCAACCGATCTTGAGCACCACTTCCTGACCGCAGGCCTTGCATTTCATAATAACCTCAACAAAAGGACTTCCGCCACCGAAAAATGTCTATGCCGTCGCCCGGTCACCGCGTCCCGCGTCCGGTTCATTATTCCACGATATCCAGTTTGATCGACAGGTCCCGGAGCTGCGCGGTCGTGACCCGTGACGGCGCCTCGGTCATGAGGCAGATCGCCTTCTGGGTCTTGGGGAACGCGATCACGTCGCGGATCGACTGGCTTCCGGTCAGGATCGCGGTCAGCCGGTCAAGACCAAAGGCCAGGCCGCCGTGCGGCGGCGCGCCGTATTCCAGGGCCTCGAGCAGGAACCCGAACTTCTTCCTCGCGTCCTCCTCGTTGATATTGAGAAGTCCGAACATTTTCGACTGCACGTCGGCGCGGTGGATGCGGATGCTGCCGCCGCCGATCTCGGAACCGTTCAGCACGATGTCGTAGGCCTTGGCACGCACCTTGCCGGGGTCCGTCGCCATGAGCGGGAGGTCTTCATCGTAGGGCGCCGTGAACGGATGGTGCATGGCGTCCCAGCGTTTCTCGTCGGCGTTCCACTCCACCAGCGGGAAATCGGTGACCCAGAGAAAGTTAAGTTTCTTCTCGTCGATGAGGTTCAACCGTTTGCCCATGAGCAGCCGCAGATAGCCCAGCGTCTCGGCAACGATCTTTTGACTGTCGGCGATGAACAGCATGAGGTCGCCGGGCTTCGCGCCCAGGCGGGTTGCCATCTCTTTGACCTGGCCGTCCTTGAAGAACTTCGCGATGGGCGACTCTAAGCCTGCTTCGGTCACCTTGATCCAGGCAAGCCCCTTCGCGCCGTAGACCTTTGCCTCGTTCGTCAGGTCATCGATCTCTTTACGCGACAGGCCCGACATGCCGGGGGCGGCGAAGCCCTTCACCTGCCCGCCCAGCTCGACGGCCTGGATGAAGACCTTGAAGTCCGACGCTTTGGCGATGTCCGAGACGTCCTTCAACTCGAGCCCGAAGCGGGTGTCCGGCTTGTCCGACCCGTAGCGGTCCATGGCGTCGCGGTAGGTGAGCCGGGGGAACGGCAGCTTGATGTCGGCGCCTTTCACTTCCTTCACCACGGCTGCCAGAAGCTGCTCCATGAGGCTGATGATCTCTTCCTGATCGACGAACGACATCTCGAGGTCGATCTGGGTGAACTCGGGCTGGCGGTCGGCGCGCAGGTCCTCGTCGCGAAAGCACTTCACGATCTGGTAATAGCGCTCCAGTCCCGCCACCATCAGGATCTGCTTGAAAAGCTGGGGGGACTGGGGCAGGGCAAAGAACATTCCGGGATTCACCCGGCTCGGGACCAGGTAGTCCCGGGCGCCTTCGGGCGTGCTCTTCGTCAGGAACGGCGTCTCCACATCGATGAACCCGTTGCCGTCGAGGAACTGCCGCACGGTCTTCGTTATGGCATGGCGGGTCATCAGCACCTTCTGGAGGCTCGGCCTGCGAAGGTCGAGATAGCGGTATCTGAGGCGCAGGTTCTCGGCCACGTCCGTTTCATCCTCGATCATGAAGGGCGGGGTCTTTGACTCGTTCAGGACCGTTAGCTCCGAAACGATCACTTCGATCTCGCCTGTAGGGAGCCGTGGGTTCGTGGTGTTCTCCGGCCGCGGCGAGACCTTCCCCGTAACGGCGATGACGTATTCGCTCCGGACATCACCGGCGACCCGATGGGCCTCTGCCGCGACCTCGGGATTGAAGACCACCTGCGTGATCCCCTCACGGTCGCGAAGGTCCACAAAGATAAGCCCTCCGTGGTCACGCCGGGTATGGACCCAGCCCATCAAGGTGACCTTCCGGCCCAGTTCACGCTTGTTCAGTTCTCCGCAGCTATGCGTTTTTTTGCTGTATTTCACGTTTCACCGCTCCATTCTTTCCTAGTCAAAACAGGAGGGATAATATCACCCCACCGGCGGCAAAGTCAAGGGCAATCAGGCTGTTTTTCAATATGTTAGAGAACAACAATCCGCCACAGAGACACAGAGACACAGAGAACTGCACTGAAAATAAGAGTAAAACCAATCACGAATTATTAAAGAGTTCTGGTCTTAGATTTGAATTCGGCCCTCGCATTTCGTGGTTCCCTCTGTGACCTCTGTGCCTCTGTGGTACTTTTGCAGTTCGTTCAAGTTACTAAAATCCTCTTGACATTTCCGCCTATATGGTTAAAATGCAGGGTCTTCGGGAAACCGATTATTTTTTAAACCACAGGAGCGTTGGAGGAACAGGAAGATGGCGGAATTAAGCAAAACAGCAAAAGCGGCCACCAAGAGGGCCGCTGTGAGCAACAATCCCCAGTGCTGCGGCAAACCCATGCAGGCGGCCAAGATGATGACCACCACCGGCAAGGTGCGCGGCATGATGTGGCTGTGCGACAAATGCTGGAAAGAATCAAAGATCGAATAGACATTGTCCTTGCGCTACCCAGGCGATGAACGTTCCCGTTCATCGCCTTTTTTCGTCTCTCCCCCCAGGAACAATTATCGTTTGCAATTCCGCGCCTGATATGTTATTTTTTACTTCGTCCCCCCGCGATGTTCCGTAAATCCACTGAGAAGGAGATTTGGTACATTCCCATGGCACTCTTCCCAAAAAAGATCGACTTCTTCGAGATATTCGACCGCGCCCTCGACAACCTCTCCAAAGCCACCAATGTCCTCGTGGACATGCTCAACAATTTTGAGACCTTCGAAAAGAAGGCGAAGTCCATCTACGAGTTCGAGCAGGACGGCGATATGCTCACCCACGACATCATGAAGGAGCTGAACAAGACGTTCCTCACGCCCATCGACCGCGAGGACATCCACGAGCTGGCAGCCCGCATCGACGACGTCCTTGACCTCATCTGGGCCGCCGTGGACCGCATGGCGGTGTACAAGATCGAAAAACCGACGCGCGAGGTCATCTCAATCGCCGAGGACCTGCAGATGACCGCGGACATCCTGAAGAAGGCGCTCCGGGAGCTCCGTGCCAAACAGTACGCCCATGTCCAGGAGCATTGCATCGAGATCAACCGCCTCGAGAACCGCATCGACCGCAAGTATCGCGACGCCCTGGGCAACCTCGTGAACAGCAACAACGACCCCGTCTACATCATCAAATGGAAGGACATCTATCAGCTCCTAGAAGATGCCTCGGACCGCGCCGAGGACATCGCCAACGTGCTCGAAGGGATCGTCCTGAAACATGCTTGATATCCTGTTCGTCATCATTTTCCTCGCGATCCTGTTCGATATCAGCAACGGCTGGAACGATTCGGCCAACGCCATCGCCACGGTCGTCTCGACCAAGGTGCTCACCCCGTTCGCCGCCGTTACGATGGCCGCGATCATGAACATCCTCGGCGCATTCCTCAGTACTGCCGTAGCCAAGACCATCGGCAAGGGCATCGTGGACCCCACGGCGGTCACCGAACTGGTGATCATAGCAGCCCTGGCGAGCGCCTTTCTCTGGAACACCATCATGACGCTCTTCGGACTGCCGGTCAGCGCGTCCCATGCCCTCGTGGGCGGCCTCATCGGAGCGGCTGCGGCTCACGGCGGCTTCGGCATCCTGAACTCGGAAGGCATCACGAAGATATTCACTGCCCTCATCGTTTCTCCCTTTCTCGGGATCCTGATCGGGTTCGGTTTCATGAAGCTGATCCTTAAGCTCTTCGGGGGGATGGCGCCGGGAACGATCAACAAACATTTTGGGAAGCTCCAGATCCTGTCATCTGCCTTCATGGCCTTCGGTCACGGCTCGAACGACGCACAGAAGGTCATGGGAATCATCACCATGGCCCTGCTCAGCCGGGGCATGATCAGCACTCTCGAGGTACCGGTGTGGGTCATCCTTACGGCCGCGCTTGCCATGGGGCTCGGAACTTTCATGGGCGGATGGAAGGTGATCAAGACCATAGGCATGAAGATGCTGAAGCTTCAGCCCATCCACGGTTTCGCTGCCGAGACCTCGGCCACGATGATCATTATCGGCGCGAGCCATTTCGGCCTTCCCGTCAGCACGACTCATGTCATCTCCACGGCTATCATGGGCGTGGGCGCCACCCAGCGCCTCTCCGCGGTCCGGTGGGGCGTCGCAGGAAAGATCATCATGGCCTGGGTCCTGACCCTTCCGATCTGCATCGCTCTTGCCTGGGGTGTCGTCAGGCTCTTCGAATAACACTTCCTCTCTTGCCTGTTCTCTTCTGAGCACATCAACCATTTCGACCAGAACACGCTCGGCTGCGGCTGCCCGGATGAGGTCTTCCGGTCGATCGATGTTCGTCAGAATGTGCGCTTGAATCCAGGAGCGAGCGCATTCCCCGTAGCGGCTCGACTGGGTTCGCCGAAGTCTTGCCGCGGGGTCAGCGGGATGCATCGTGGAACATATGACGGTGCTCGTGACGGCGAGGAAACAGGATAAAGATCCGAAGGCAAGAGGGTAAGAAGAGAGAAAGGTAAGATTTAGTTCGCGTTCATTCGTGATGTCGCTGTAGCGGTAGTATCCGTGTGCATCGAGTCGCCTGGAGGCGCCTACTTTTGGCTATCCGTGGCAAATTGTTCGTTTGTTGCTGAGCACCGTCCTGTCCCCGTGTCACCACGTCGCTAAGAAGCGCCTATTTTTGGCCCCGTGTCCCCGTGTCGGTCTTGCATTCACTCCCGCAGGCGCACGCAAAGCTCCCAGACTTCGCCTTCTCGAACGCCTCTCTTCCTTCCCGAAAGCTCAACCCCGCGATGACAAGTGTCCCAACCGAGTCAAATCCTCCGATCCCGGTTACCGTGTACCCCACGCTCGCAATAAGCAGGACAACGGACAGTTGAAGGCAGGCGCGCGTGCAGGCCGCATCAGCCAGGATCGCCGGTGAGTTAAGCGCTTTGCCGACCTTCACTTTATAGTGGATCAGGAGCCACATGGTGGCGATGGATATGAGCGAGATAACGATGCCCCAGAAGGTCGTCTCAGGCTTGTGTCCCTGGTAGAGATTGATGACCGCCGTGACCGCGAGTCCTGCGGTCAGGACATAAAATCCGCTGCCCGTGACCTTGAGCGCGGTTCTCTCGAAATGATCGGCAGTCTCCCCCTCGTTCCTTCGGATCCGCCGCAGCATATGCCATATCCCGATGCCGGATGCTACTTCTACGAATGAATCCAGCCCGAACCCGAATAGCGCGAAGCTTTCGTCCTCCAGGCCGAAGAAGACCGACACCAGCCCCTCGACGATGTTGTAGAAGATGGTTATCAGCGCCAAGGCTGCGGCCCATTGATAGAGCTTAATTCTTTCGGATCTAGATCCTAGAAAGAGCGTTTGCATTTTTATAGTACCGCTAGTATCGCCATTATAGGTGATCCTGCGTTGCCATCCTTTCATTCATTCCCGTCTGCATCTCATCTCCTCCCGGCTATTTTTTCCATGTCGTGATTCACATCGGATGATCAAGATAGTGTGTATCATAACAATACACCCCAACAGGTGGTAGAAAAGCGATCAGCCAGATCTTGTTCGTCCTAAAATTACAATTTGGCGTTGATTTTCCATCTTACTCATGATACAGCTTCATTACATCAGTGAAAAGAAAGCCCCTATCCATGCACTGCCAGGCATTCCCTGGGAACACAAACGGAGGGCGGAGATGAATGACATCGGCAGGATCTTGCGGGAACAACGCCTGGCCATCGGTCTTGAGATCGGCGACATTGCCAAGAAGACCTGCATCAGCTCCCGCTATCTCAGCGCTATGGAGGAAGGCCGGCTCCAGAGCATCCCCCCCGTGTACGGCAAGGGCTATCTGAAGATCTACGCTGATCTGCTCCATCTCGACCTGAAACCCCTCCTGGCGTTGTACGAGCAGGACAAACAGGACCTGACCACAAGCAAGCAAGCGCTCTGATCGATTCGATCCCGGTCCTTCCCCACGACTCATCGCGCAACATGTAGAATTTGGTTATCTCCCTGTCCACGCTTCTCCGCGTCGCTTAGAAGCGCCTACTTTGGGGTCCGTGTCTGACGTTAATCCTCTTGTCGGTTTTGTCTCATCTCCGCGTCCCCTTGGCTCCGTGTCCCCGCGTCGGTCCTCCTGCCGTTCTACTCGAACAATTTATTCGTCTCCCTCAGACGCACGGCGGTCTCCTTGAGCATGGCCAGAATGAACTCCGGAGATTCGCTCATGAGGTTGGTGAGGTTCTGCCGGGTGATCATGACCAGTTCCACATCGTCCTGCGCAACCGCTGCGGCTATCCGCGGCGTGGCAAGCAGGAAGGAAACGACGCCGAAATATTGCCCGGCAGCCACTGTCGCGATGACCCTGCCCCCCTTCCAGATGGTCACATTCCCCTTGAGTACGGAGAACATCCGGTCTCCGGCATCACCCTCAGTGAATATCGGTTCCCCCGGTCCGTACTGCACGATGAACCTCCCCGCGACAGCAGCCGGAAGGTCCCTCTTCCCAGTCATGAGCCGCTTGAAGTAGGTACTCTCCCGCCGCTCAAGGCCGGCGGCGATCTCCGCTCCAAGCAGGAAGACCACGAGGGAGTAGTATATCCAGATGATGACCACGAAGAGCGACTTGAAGGAACCGAAGGCGAGACCGTAGCCGGGGTTATATGCCAGGAACTTGTGAAAGAGCGGTCCCATAAGATACCAGAGCGCCGCGCTGGCAAGCGCGCCTGCCGTGAGATGGATGGGGAGGAACTTCCGTGAGAATGCCAGGTAGAGCAGAAAAAAAGCCGCCGCGATGAACAGGTACTGGACGAATCCGCCCAGATAACGCGGCACATGCGGCAGGTTGAACCATTGTTCGGCGACCTTCAGGGCGACACCGGCCGCTGCAATGGCCGTGATACCCAGCAGGAAAACAACGGTAAGGGCCAGGTCGATGAGCTTTTCGAGCAGGAAAGGCCTGCCCGCCCCGGTCCGGAAGATCGTGCCCAGGGCGGACCTGAGGTCCGTGACCAGCGGGGTGACGGCGAAGAGAAAGATGAGGAGGTTCAGCACGCCAAAGGTCCGTTTGTGGGTTGCGATGAAGCTCACTTCCTTCATGATCTCCTGGCTGTAGTTCGGGATGACCTGTGTCGCCAGTTCCTGCACCTTGTGGAAGGCTTCCTGGGACGATCCGATCGCCATGCCGAGCAGGGCGGTGAGGAGGAACAGCGCCGGAATGAGCGCAAGCATGGCGGAGAAGGCCATGGACGAAGCGGCCGCAAGATCGTTGTTCCTCCGGAACGAGGAGACGGTCTCGCTGGCGATCATCCGGCTTTTTTTTGCGATATCGGAAAGAACCATGGGGTTTTACCGGTGAAGCGGTCTGCGCATCGGAAATTCCGCATAAAGAGCGCGGTTGAAAATAGCAACCAGGTGGGCTCGGCAGACAGACATGCCGGATCAGTTCACAATGCCCCGGGTGAGTTGCTCCTTGATGAACTGCCGTATGACGCGCCGGCCTTCGTCCAATATCTCCGTGAACTTCATGCCCATGCCCGGCTCCCGGTAGGGTCCCTCGTTCTTTGCATAGCTGTAGAGGATCACTGCCTTTGCCAGGACCTCACTACCTTCCAGCAGGATACGGACCGGCGTGAGCGCGTTCTGGGGCTGGGGATATTGCGTCCGCACGTAGAGGCCGCCCTCGGAGATGGCCGATGCATACTCGGTCCGCGCTGACCCGCCCATCGCCGTGCCGTCGCCCACGATCACCTTCACCGAAGTGTTCACCCGGATATGCTGCCGCGGCGTGGACTCGACGAGCGTCTGAAGCTTCTGATACAGCGTGTCCGGCTCGACATCCTTGCCGAACCAGGCGGCACATCCAAGACGCACACAGGCGTCCTTCACCGCAGGGTCCGTCACCGAGGTGAGCATGACCACAGGGATGTTCTTGAACCGAGGATCGCCCTTGATCTCCTTCAGCAGGGCAACACCGTCCATGTCGGACAGGGTGATCTCCGTCAGCACGACCGCCGGCGGGTCGGTCTCGAGGACCTTGAGCGCCTCCTCCGCATTCCGCTTGCTCACGACCTTGTACTCGAGGCGCTTGAGCAGCATGCCCCAGTAGAACAGCGTGGTCGCGCTGTTGTCGACGATGAGGAGGGTGCGCGTTTCTCGTGCCAAAGTCGTGACGGTCCTTTCGGGTGGAAGTGGACAGGGTCCCGGCGTCTGATGCAAAAGAGAATAGCATTAATATGCGCATTAATCAAGAACGAGCGGCAGAGGAACAGGTGTATTTTCAGAGAGTCCGGAAGCAGATGAGCGCGGGGCTGAGCGAATGAAAAAGGAGCCCCGGCAGATGCCGCAGCTCCTTGAATCGACTGGTATTCCCAGCGGGAATTTGATCGTATATGCCGGAGTAGCCGGCATACCCAATGTTCTTTTCACCTTGAACGACGAAGCGCGGAGCTTCTTCACTTGAGCGCTTACACCCAGGTTCGCTGTGACAAGGCGATAGCCCGGAACGGGCCAGGGACGCCAAAACGAAAAGGAGCTGCCGGTAATCGGCAACTCTTTGAGTTTGATTGGTGTCCCCAGCGGGATTTGAACCCGCGTTATCGCCGTGAAAGGGCGACCGGGGCATTTTTCAGACAAAACTACAAAATGGGCGACTGGCAACGGTTTTGAGCTAACGTATCAAAAGAAGACATCTTTTTATGTGTTTTTTGTATTCTGTACATTCTGTGTTTCCCCGAGAATTCTGCTTGTGGAGGAGAATTCTACTACAATTCTACGACAGTCTACGATGAGTGCTGCATGCCATCCTTTCATTGATCCATGATCATATACGGAGTGCGTGTTTAAGCAGAATTATTCAGTTGTATATCCGATATCCCGAAAACCGCGCAACCGCTTCTTATGCATGCGAAGGAGCTTGGGAACATTGGCATCAACATAATCGTACACCCGCACTTCCTGTTTTCCCGGATGTTCCCGATGGAGTCGTCCAGCATACTGAACAATAGTCCCCTTCCAGGAGAACGGCATGGCCAGAATCAATGTATCAAGCTGGGGATCGTCGAATCCTTCACCAAGATAGCGGCCTGTCGCTGCGATCAGTCGCTCCTCTCCATGGGGGATTGCGGAGAGCCTTGCCATGGTTTCTCGCCTTTCTTTAGCGGATAGCCTCCCGCTCAGAACTATGAGATGCTTTACTTCTCCTCGCAAGCTTTCAGTGAGTATATCGAGATGTTCTTTCCGTTCCGTAAGCAGCACCGGAGAGCGCCCCTCCTGGATTGCCTGCCGAACATCAGCAAGCATAAGTGCATTCCGTTGTTTATCAGCAACAAGAGCAGCATATATTTGTTGAATCGACGCGTCGGGATCTTCCATGCTAAATTTTGTCGTTTTGCAAATCAGCTGTTGTTTGAATTGAGCTCTGGCTTCCTGACTCTTCGGATGCACCTTATACCTGACAGGTCCACACTGCATGTGGATGATCGGCTGATGCCCGTCGCGCCGATAAGGCGTAGCGGTCAGGCCGACTACATAGCGTGCCTTGACTTCATTCAGGACGCGTTCGAAGGATACTGCGGGGAGATGATGACACTCATCCACGATCACCTGACCATAACAGGCGACCACATCACTGACTTCATCCTTTCGAACCAGGCTCTGGATCATGGCGACGTCCAATATTCCGTTCGATTTATTCTTCCCTGCTCCAATCCTGCCAATCTCCTTTGGCTCAATGCCTAGAAACAAAGAGAGCCTCGCGATCCATTGATCCAGCAGCTCTTTCCGGTGAACAAGCACAAGCGTGCTGCAACCGCGCTTCGCTATGAGATGAGCGCCGATCACGGTCTTGCCAAAACCAGGCGGAGCAGAGAGGACGCCGAGATCGTGCTTGAGGATTTCGTCAATGGCTTCTTGCTGCGATTCTCTCAACGCTCCATGGAAAGAATACGACAGACTGGCAGGCGCAATGCGCTTGTCATCGAGTACGAGTTTCACGCCATGCTCCACGAACAGCTCACGAAGGCTGTCGAGGCAGCCTCTCGGGATAGCGATGTGTTCAAGGTGTTCTTCGAAGCAGGATATGACGCGAGGGATTCGTGCTGTGGATAAGCGCAGATTCTGTTTCTCATAAAACATGGGATTCTGAAATGCAGCCAAGCGCTTGATGCGAGTAATGAATGGCGACGGCAAATCCTTTTTCTCGATATACAGCCGTTGCGCAAAGACTCCGTTCGTCACCGGGGGAAACTTGCCGACTACTTTCTTTTTCGGTTTCCTTCGAGATGGGGTTCTGCTCCAGGGAGCTTGTTCGTCTCCGTCTTCATCAGTATCTCTCGGCACGCCGAGCACACTGTCCAGGCGTATTGCCTCATTGGCAATGCGCTGGATCACCTCCGGTTGAAGCTTCTTGATCGACGCCAGATATTCCCATTGATCTGCGTAAGGTATAAAGTTTTCATCCAGAAATACTGTATTGCTCTTCTGTCGTGGTTCATGTTGGAACGGCAGCGCAATCAGGTTTCCGAAACCGCCTTTAGTCAGGGTATCCTGGCTGGGGAACAGTCGGTCATAGGATTCCATGCTGAGTTGGTGCCGCCGGCTCATGGTTTCTGTGATCAGGTAGCATCCCATGGTCCGCGCAGTCGCTGCGGGCATGGGTTCGGCAAAGAAGAACCAGGCGTGAGCCCCATTTCCCGAGCGTGATCGTTCTATCGCCACCGGGATATTCATGCTCTTGCAGGTTTCCCGGAAAGCCGCGACATCATCTTTCCATGACTCTTTGTCGAAATCAGCGGCAAGAAACCAGCAGGTATCGTCGGGCAGCATGGGATAGACGCCGATCACATGTCGCCCCTGAAGGTGATCCATAATGACCTGATCGGTTACTGGCAGGAACTTGCGATCGTCGCACTCGCTGCACTTGACCGGAGGCTTACGGGTCTTCCCACAGGTGCCGGAGACCCAATCATTCGTGCAAGCAGGCGAGTACCCCTTCTTACCGGCCCGGCTCGTCCAAAGTTTCGGAAAGAGGTCCTCCCGCCCGCGAAACAGAAAGCGGAACAGGGATATTTTTTCTTGCGGTGTTTTGACAGCATACTTTATCGGTGACTCGGCGCATGCAGTTTCCAGCTCGGCAAGTTGTTGCTTGAGGGTATTGAGCCTTGAAAGCGCCTGTTCGCGTTCGCTGTCCAACTTCGATAGCAATGCTTCTTCTTTTATAATTGCCTGGAAAAGAGCTTTCTTGTTAGACATGGATGCTCTGAATCAATAAGCGGCAGGTACGCCAAAACAGAAGTTTGGAGGGTAAGGCACGGCAGGTATCGGGAAATGGAAACTCAGGCCAGAGGCCAGGTTTCAATGCGAAGATCTTCAATGTGTTCAAAATGTTTCTTGTTGCCAGTAACCAGAACAGCTTTATGTGCGATGGCTGTTGCCGCGATAAGTGCATCGACCTCTCCGGTCGGTTTGCCGATACTTCGCAATCTGCTTTTGATAGTTCCGAATGAATCGGCGCATTCAAGATCAAATGGGATTGTTCGAACGACGTCCAGCAACCTGGCCAATTTGTCAAAATTTCGCGAAGCATTCTGTGACGCCTTCGCGCCATAATTCAACTCGGCAACTACCAAGGCGCTCAGTGCGATTTTGTCGATATTATCCTTGATCCGATCGGCTATTGCCTTATTGCCATTCAAAAAAGCTATGACGACATTTGTGTCCAGAAGGATCATGCAAAGCGGACCTCTCTGCCATGATATCGATGCCGCTCATTTTCAATTTCCTCGAAAATCGGCACAATCGTGGCATCATCCGCCCACGATCCGCACAGCGAGGCAATGATCTTCCGTTTTTCGACGGACTTCAATGCGGGTTCAATTTTAACGATAACCTTGGTGCCTTCAGGAATCTTGACTTTCTTGGGAAGGCGAATCATTCCCTTTATTATTTTGCTTGTTACCGTAAATACCATCGTATACCTCCACACAACTATTGAATCACCCGGCGCCCGCGGAAAACCGCCATCAAATACCTCTGACCACATAAAAATCATATCATTATTGTAACAGAAAGACAAGCCAAATTGGGGGCACACCGATAGAGTCTTGTGAGTAGCGACTTTACGAAATCAATGACGAAATGTAAGACAATGCAGCAAAAACTACTACAATTCTACGACAGACTCAGAAAGGTAATGCGCAGATAACGCTGCAACTCTATGAAATGTTTGGTCTCTCCAAGAGAATGAGAGGCTTTGACATCGCCTTTATTATACAGAAAAAAAATGAGCTGCGAAAAGCTTCGCAACTCATTGAATTATTTTTATTAAATTGGTGTCCCCAGCGGGATTTGAACCCGCGTTATCGCCGTGAAAGGGCGGTGTCCTGGGCCAGACTAGACGATGGGGACGGGTCTTAACAACCTATTGAAAATTGCAGATTGGAAATTGGAAAGTGAAAATTGGAAAACACTTCCTTCAACTTTTCATTCTTCAATCTACAACCTTCATTTTTCAATTTTGCTGCGCAAAAACTGGTGAGCCGGCTGGGACTCGAACCCAGGACACCCGCCTTAAAAGGGCGGTGCTCTACCAACTGAGCTACCGGCCCGCTCACGCGGTCTTCTTCAAAGCTGCGTATAATAACAAAAAATTGCTCGTTCTGTCAATAAAAAACCCCGTCCGTCGGCTTCCCGAAGAACCTGGTGATGCAAAGGAGGTTCAGGCGTCCAACGGTGCTTCACCGCCCCCGCGTGAATCAAGGCCTATCGCTTCTTCGCCGCCGCCTTCTGAAACGGCCTTTCGAGAATGATGGTCTCGTCCCGCCGGGCGCCCGTCGAGATGATGGACGGCTTTACGCCGCAGAGCCTGCAGACCTTCTCCACGTAGGCGCGCGCCTTCTTCGGCAGTTGCGCGTACTTCTTGATGCCGATGGTGGTCTGCTTCCATCCCGGCAGAGAAATGTACTGGGGCGTGCACTGCTCCAGGACCTCCAGGTCCGACGGCATCTCCTTGTACAGTTTTCCCTTGTGTTTGTAGCCCACGCAGATCTTGATCTCGTCGAGCGTGTCGAGCACATC
Source organism: uncultured Nitrospiraceae bacterium (assembly GCA_964412455.1). GTDB lineage: Bacteria > Nitrospirota > UBA9217 > UBA9217 > UBA9217 > JAAXXJ01. The sequence goes on from CAYPOT010000014.1 coordinate 52,535, forward strand.
CAGTTTGGTCAGCGCGATGCTCGTAAATCCATTAACGCGCACCGCGTGCCGGACGATGAGCGTGTCCATCCAGCCGCACCTCCGCGCCCGGCCCGTGGTTGCCCCGTACTCCCTGCCCCGCTCCCGCAGGTGTTCGCCCGTGGCGTTCTCCTGCTCCGTGGGGAACGGTCCGCTGCCCACGCGGGTGGTGTAGGCCTTCACGATGCCGATGATCTCGCTTATGGTGTTCGGACCGATGCCGAGGCCCGTGCAGGCGCCGCCCGCCGTGGGGCTCGACGAGGTCACAAAGGGATAGGTCCCGTGGTCCACGTCAAGATGCGTTCCCTGCGCCCCTTCGGCAAGGACCTTCTTTTTCTTCGCAATGGCCTCGTTGATATAAAGCGTGGTGTCGGTAATATACTTCTTCAGCCGCTGGGCATACGTCATATACTCGGCATAGACCTCATCCTGGTGGATGAGCGGCGCGTTATAGAAGCGCTCCAGGAGAAAGTTCGCCTCGCCCACGTTGAGCGTCAGCTTCTCGCGAAAACGCTCGGGTGACAGCAGGTCCGCCATCCTGATGCCCCGGCGGTTGATCTTGTCGGCATAGGCCGGCCCGATGCCCCTGCCGGTCGTGCCGATCTTCTTGTTTCCCTTGAGCCGCTCGCTGGCCACGTCAATGGCCTTGTGGTAGGGCATGATGAGGTGGGCGTTCCGGCTGATGAGGAAGTTGGCATCGAACCTGATGCCTCGTTTGATAAGTCCGTCCATCTCCTCGATGAGAGCGGCCGGGTCCACCACCACGCCGTTCCCGATGATGCACTTCTTGCCTTTGTGCAGGACGCCCGAAGGAATGAGGTGCAGGATGAACTCGTCCATCCCCACCACCACCGTATGGCCCGCGTTGTGCCCGCCTTGATACCGGGCAACCACGTCCGCTCGTTCGGTGAGCAGGTCTATGATCTTCCCCTTGCCCTCATCGCCCCACTGGGCCCCGACAACTACGAGTACTGGCATGGCATCTCCTTTACAGCGTTAAGGGGCGGCTCAGGGCCGCCCCTCTGCATTTCTCACGTCTGACGTTTCACGTCTTTACGTTTTACGTCTCACGTCTCACGTTACTATATCCTGACCTGCTTGGCCGAAAGCACGTTCGGCAGCTTTCTGACCTTGCCCATGAGCTCGTCGGAGATCGGGCTGTCGACGCTCACAATGGACATGGCAAGGCCGCCCTGCTTCTCCCGGCCGAACTGCATCCGGGCGATGTTAACGCCGCTCTGTCCCATGAGCATCCCGATACCGCCGATGACACCCGGCTTGTCGTTGTTCATAAGCACCAGCATGTCGCCTTCTGGCACGGTCTCCATGGGGAAGTCGTCCACCTGGATGATGCGCGGCTCCTTCTTGCTGTTCAGCGTTCCGGAAACGGACACCTCTTTGGCGCCCGCCTTGACCTTGATCGTGATCAGGCTGGTGTATTCCGAGGTATCACCCGACGTCGAGACCTTCACCTCGATGCCGCGATCCTTGGCGATGAGCGGCGCATTCACGTAGTTCACATTTTCCTGGACGATCGGCGTCAATAGGCCCTTGAGCGCCGCCAGGGTGACCGGCTCGAGCTTCAGGTTCGACACGTCGCCACGGTATTCCACCGTCACCTGGGTAAGCCCGCCTTCGATGACCTGCGCGGTGAAAAGTCCCATGCGCTCCGCCAGGTTGATGTAGGGGCTCAGGCTCGGCAGCTGGTCTGCGGGCACGGACGGCACGTTCACCGCGTTCCGCACGGTCCCGGCAATGAGATAATCGACGATCTGTTCGGCCACGGCCGTGGCAACATTCTCCTGCGCCTCCAGCGTGGACGCGCCGAGATGCGGCGTGGCGATGAAGTTGTCCAGGGTCATGAGCGGATGGTTCTCCGGCGGCTCCTTCTCGAATACATCAAAGGCCGCCCCGGCTACCTTCCCGCTCTTCAGGGCCTCATAGAGGTCCGCCTCGTTCACGATGCCGCCGCGGGCGCAGTTGATAATACGCACGCCATCCTTCATCTTCGCGATGGTGTCCTTGTTGATGAGGCCTGCCGTTTCCTTGGTCTTGGGCGTGTGGAGCGTGATAAAATCGGACCGTCTGTAGATCGTCTCCAGGTCCGCGAGCTCGATGCCCAGCTGCTTCGCCTTCTCCGTAGAGATGAACGGGTCGAAGGCCAGGATCTTCATGCCCAGGGCCGTGCAGCGGTTCGCGACCACGCCGCCGATGGCGCCGAGGCCGATGATGCCCAGGGTCTTGTCGAAGAGCTCGACACCCTCGAATTTCTTCTTTTCCCACTTGCCCGCCTTCATCGAGGAGTAGGCCTGGGGGATCATACGGGCGCTGGCGAAGATCATGCCGATGGTGTGCTCCGCCGTCGTGACGGTGTTCCCGCCCGGGGTGTTCATCACCACCACGCCCTTCTTCGTCGCCGCCGGAATGTCCACATTGTCCAGGCCGCTGCCGGCCCGTCCGATGACCTTGAGCTTCGTTGCCTTTTCGAGCAGCCCGGCCGTAACCTTGGTCGCCGAGCGGATGATGAGCGCGTCGTAGTCGCCGATCATCTTCTCGATCTCTTCGACCGAGGTCTTACTCCGGAACTCGACCTCAAGCCCGGCCTTTTTCAATATATCCACCCCGCGGGTGGAGAGGTTGTCGCTGATCAGAACTTTCATGAATCCTCCAAAAAAAACTTTGCCACAAAGACACTAAGGCTCAAAGAAAACAAGAAGCACATTACTAGGATTTCTTCGTGTCTTCGTGCCTTCGTGGCGAAAATGGTTATCCTACTTCATCAATATTTCCTGCGCAGCCGCTACGCCGGAGCCCAGTTTCACCGGGTGGCCCAGGCCCTTCAGCACCATCTCGATGCCGGCGATGGCCGTGATCACGTCGAAGGTGTCGGCATAGCCGAGATGGGCGATGCGGAAGATCTTGCCCTTCAGCTTGTCCTGACCGCCGGCGCCGGTGATGCCGTACTTCACGCGAAGGTCCTTGTAGATCGCCTGGCCGTCCACGCCCGCGGGCGCTTCAATAGCGGTGAGCGAAAGGCTCGGGTTCTCCTTGGCGTAGAGCGGGAGGTTGAGGGCCGCGGCAGCCGCGCGGGTGGCTTTCGCCAGCCGCTCGTGGCGCTTGAACACGTTCTCGAGGCCCTCGTCCTGGAGCATCTTGATGCACGAATTAAGGCCGATGATGAGCGTCACCGCCGAGGTGAAGTTCGTCTGGTTCTTGGCCAGATTCTCGCGCTCTTTCTTGAAGTTGAAGTAGAACTTGGGCGTCTTCGCCGTGTCCGCCATCTTCCAGGCCTTGTCGGAGACGGACACGAACGCGAGGCCCGGAGGAAGCATCAGGCCCTTCTGGGAACCGCCGATCATGACGTCGATGCCCCACTCATCGGTCCGTATGTCATGTGCCACCAGCGCTGATATCGCGTCAACGACGAAGAGCGCGTCGGTCTTCTTGACAATGCCTGCCAGCGTCTTGATGTCATGGTTCACGCCGGTCGAGGTCTCGGTCGCCTGGACGAAGACCGCCTTGATCTTGGCGTTCTTCTTGAGGGCCTCGTCCACCTGCTCAGGCTTCACGGCGTGGCCCCACTCCACCACGATCTCGGTCACCTTCATGCCGTAGGCCTGGCAGATCTTGGTCCAGCGCTCACCGAACTTGCCGCCGTTCACCACGAGGACGTCGTCGCCGGGATTCAAGAAGTTGTTCACCGAACCGACCATGCCGCCGGTGCCGGTGCAGCACAGGATCAGCACGTCATTCTTGGTCTGGTAGAGCCACTGCAGGCCCTTTTTCGCGGCCTCGAGCACCGGGACAAAATCCGGTGCGCGGTGATGGATCATCGGCATGGCCATGGCCAGGAGCGCCTCGGGCGGAACTGGCGTGGGTCCGGGCGCCAAAAGATATTTTTTTTGCATGGGTATATCCTCCAGTAAAGGTAGTCGTTGAATAAAACGGCTTTTAAGAGAGAACGCGGTTGATACGCAAGGATTCTGTATTGATAAAAAAGAAGATTATAGTCCCGCGTCGGGACCTATGCCCGGGGTAGGCATGTCGCTGGGATATGTAGGATGTCTGAGCTGTTGCACGGGTATTTCGGCCTTTCTCTTCGCCCTTTGATACATTCAAGGAACATGAATTTAACATGGGGAGCGGAAAATTGTCAAGAAAATAAAATACCAGGTCGATTTCATTGAAAATCCCTGCGGCAAACCACGGGGAATGCGCTCGCGCCTGGATCCATGATGAAACGGTGTGTTACCGGCGGTAATACACAGGGTGCTTGCTTAGAAAATGGCTTTGCCTTACAATAGGGCGTTAAAGGGATTGTGGCTCCTGCAGCAAACCGCAGAGACTCTTCGATCCTCAGGGTAATATCTCCCGCATTCCCCGCGGCAAGCTGCGGGGAATGCGCTCGCTCCTGGATTTGTATGAACAACGGAAAAAAAGTCTCGAACATTTCGATAAGCCGGTCGATCCTGTGGGTCCTTATCGCGGGGGCCTTTGCCCTGGGGGTTTTTGTCGGCAGAGGTGTCTGGCTGTTCAGCGCCGGACTGACTGATATGACCGCGGGTGAGTACCGGCAGTCCGCTGAGGATTTCGCCTATATCCGGCTTTCCATCACGGAAGGGGACGCCGAAACGCGGAAGATCCGCGAGTTGAAGCCTTTCCGCTACAAAGTTGACGCACTGGTTCAGGAAAAGATCGACGACGATGAGGCATCGTCCGTTTCGGTCTACTTCCGGGACCTGGACAACGGAAACTGGTTCGGGATCCGGGAGGACGAGAAATTCTCACCCGAAAGACAGCTCAAGCTCCCGATCCTGATCGCCTATTTCAAGTGGTCCGAGACCAATCCGCTGGTCCTCAGGAAAAAGATCCTGTTCCGGGACGTCGGTGTTCCGGTCGCACCTCGATATCTTAGATCACCGAAGCCGCTGAAAGCGGGCAGCGAATATGCGGTAAATGACCTGCTCTTCCGGATGACCGCCTACGGAGATAACGATGCGTATACCCTGCTGCTGGCCAATCTTCCGCCCGCGTATCTGCATAACGTAGCCAAGGACCTCTACGTAAACTACGATCCCGAAGCAGCGGAAACAGGCGAATCACTGACCCTGAGCGCCTATGCTTCTTACTTCCGGGTCCTGTTCAACGCCTCGTACCTGAGCGAGGAAATGTCGGAAAAGGCTCTCCGGTACCTCGCGCGGTCTGTGTTCCGTGATGGGATGGTCTCTGGCATTCCCCATGATATCGATATCGCGAGCAAGGCCGGCGAGCGGGTCATGGAATCCCCGGGAACCGACGAGGTGCTTCAGCTGCATGAGTTTGGCATCATCTATCATCCTGAACGGCCATTCCTGCTCGGGGTCACCGTACAGGGCAGCGATTTCCGGGACCTCGCGCGGGTCATCCGGGACATCACCAAATTGGTATATGCTGAAGTGGACAGCCAAACAAGCTCGGACGCACCCTGACCGTTTCCCTGCGTCGCTCGTACACCTCTGCGGAAAAACCAAAGGCCGGCAGAAGATATTCTGCCGGCTTTGTCGTTGCCTGGTCCCGTATCCCGGAAGCCGCCGTCCCGACTCGCTGTTTATTTCGGTCCTGCGGTGTCCGGCGCGATTGACAGCAACACGGTGACCGTCGTCGCCGGCGTCACTCGGTCGTTCGAATGGATCGTCACATGCTTCGCCAGAGATCCGGCCCTTCCCGTCGTGTCCACCGATACCTTGAGTTGGGTCGCTGCCCCTGGTTCCAGCCGGTTCGAACTGACCAGCCCCGCGGTACACCCTCAGGTAGGCTGAACCCGCTGGATTTCCAGGACCTCATCGCCGACGTTCTTGATCTCGAAGATATGCTCCGGCTGCGCTCCCGGGCGTACCGTCCCGAAATCGAACTTTGAGTCCTTCACCTGGATCCGCGGCCCCTGAAGCTCTCCGGCGAATCCTGCTGAGGCGATAGCCACCGCAGCGAGAACCAGTATTGAGATACCTGCTTTTTTAATTAACATCGCGCTTCCCCTTCCTAACCCGGACAAGCCGGAACCAAAATTTGCCACGAAGACTCTAAGTCACGAAGAACAGCGAGAACTGCTTAAGGTACTGTTTTAATGATTAGATTAAGGCCGTACTTTGTGTCTTCGTGCCTTCGTGGCAAAATATTCTTGCCATTTTGAGTAGAATTTGATTCGTAACTTCCTAAATGCCCAGTTTTTTCTGTTCGATCAGCTTGACCAGTTCGTCGCGGGTAATAAGCTGTTTTTCCATCAGAAGCGTCGTGAGGGCCTCGATGACGATCTTCTGCGTGGCAAGGTCCTGACGGAAAGAATGGACGTCCTGCTGCTGGTTCTGCTGGTTCCACTCCGTCGTGGAGATGTCCGGTATCTCGCGCATCAGTTCCATCTTTGAGGCTTGTGTTGCGGACTCCCGGAACGAAGCCTTGCTCGTCCGGGTGACCGGCTCTCCGTCATAGTACTTTCTGAGCGCGTCCTTGATCTCCGAAGCCATCGAGAGGACCGGTTTTATGGAAAAGCCCGTGATGAACCGGATGTTGTCCATCGTTTCGATGTCCAAAGGGTCCGACATGGCAAGGACCAGCGTGTTGGCCTCCTTGCGCACCGGGATCACGCCGAACTTTTTCGCCATATCGGCCTTCAGGACCTTGAAAATGTCCGGCGACAGCTCCGGCTCGAAGAGGTTCATATAGGGAACGCCCATCTTTTCTGAGATCACCCGCGCGATGTCCTCCTCACGGGCGAATTCCAGTTCCACGATGATGGACCCCAGCTTGCCTCCCCAGTTCCGCTGATGCGAGAGGGCCGCCTCGATCTGAAAATCATCGATCAGCCCGGCTTCCTTCAACAGGTCGCCCAGTTTTTTTTGCTCGGCCATTGCGTCCCCTTTTGCCCCATCTCCTCCTGCCGACACGGGTCGGGATGAACGGATTATATGCTACTCAGGCGGCTTCTGTCAAATTGATTAACAGGTTCCGGCGAGGAACTTCCCTGTGTTTCATGTGAAATGGATCAGCCCCTGTTCACCCCTCGTGATCCGGTATTCGCCTATGCACGTTCCCGGACCAGCAGGTGGCGAAGGTCCACGTCCTCGAGGGCGGCGAGCAGGCTCGCCTTGATGCCGGGATGCCCCTTTTCCAGGTCGGCCAGGAGCTTTTTTATCTTCACCCGTTTGTGGTCCGGATCACCGCATGCGGGACAGGCACAGCAGGTAACGGGAAAGCCCGCTTCCGACGCAAAGGCGATGATAGCATCCTCGGGAACGTAGACCAGGGGGCGGATCACCACGTTCCTGCCGTCGTCAGCGCGCAGGAGCGGGGCCATGGCCTTGATCCTGCCATTGAAGAACTGGTTCAACAGAAGGGTTTCGATGAAGTCGTCGCGATGGTGGCCAAGGGCGATCTTGGTGCACCCGAGTGCCGTTGCCTGGGTATAAAGTACACCGCGCTTGATCCTGGCGCAAAGGGGACAAGGGATATCGCCGGGAGAGAGCTTTTCAAGCAGAAGGTCATGGACCGGGGCATTGACGATACGATAGTCATAGCCCCGGTCACGAAGATAGGATTCGATGCCCTCGGTGCGGAACCCCGGAAAACCCGGATGCACCGTGACGACGGTCAGGGAAAAGCTGACCGGCGCCCTTCGCCGGAGGTTCTCCAGCACCGTCAGGAGCGTCCAGCTGTCCTTGCCGCCCGAGAGGGCCACAAGGATCCTGTCGCCTTCCACGATCAAACCGAACTTTCCGATCGCCTGACCTGTCAGACGACGGATATGATGCTCTCGTGATGACCGATCCTGCATGTTGCGCCCTATCCCGGACAAGCCGGACCCAAGGAGTTATTTTGACGGGGTTACAGGATAAAGTCTGATAAGATCAAAAAGCCACTCAACGCTGAAAAGGCTATGAAAAATCTATGATTGACGCGGTAAAGACCAAAGAACGTACATGGTTTTTCATAATAATTTCAGCGAAAATCTGCGTTAAATTCTTGAGTCTTGCGCAGATCCTCACCCACGGACCGGACAAAAAAGCCCCCGGCGCATGAATATCCGGGGGCTTTGCTGACGATCAGAAAATTACCGTTTTTTCTTCTTTGCAGTTTTCTTCTTTGCAGTCTTCTTTTTTGCGGTCTTCTTCTTTGCGGCCTTCTTTTTGGCCGGTCGTTTTACGGATTTCTTCTTGGCGGTCTTTTTCTTGGCCGGTTTCTTTTTTGCTTTTTTTGCCGATTTCTTTGCTGCTTTCTTCACGGCTTTTTTCTTTGCCTTCTTCTTCGCCGGCTTCTTCTTGGCCGGTTTCTTCATGGCGGGCATCATCGGCGTCTCCGCCGGCGCGCCAACAGACATTGTCTCTACCCCGCAGCAGAGAATAGGCTCTTCATAGACATCGCCGGTCCTCGTTACATCAAGCCGCCTGCCGCAAACCTTGCATTCATATTGCACGATCTTCTCGATAGCCATCCCCATACCCTCCTTTGACATTTTACCGGATAAACCGCTCCCGCGGGATTCGTTACCATTGCGTTCCCCGAGGCCCAGATCAGGTCCTCTGGCAACCCGGGATGAGCATCAATACAGATACTGTAGTGTAGAATCAGCGCCATCAAATGTCAAGTTTTTTCAGGTCTTGACCGGGAAAAAATCCCCTATGACCAGATGCGCGGCTGTTTTTTCAGGGCCTGCGCCCGGGCGTTCCGCCGCAGATCAGCCTGCCGGAGGCTCCATATCTGCTCCATGCCCTCGATCGCCATGGCCAAGGCCTCATCGGATCTTCCCCCATCCCACTCCTTGGTCTCCGCCAGCCGGTACAGTTCAACGATAACTTCGTCAAGGGTCATTGGGCCTCCTTAGCTGCTCTATCATCGTGTTGCAGGATTTACGGTCGACGGACGCCTTTTGCACAGTAAAAAAACCGGGAGCAAATGCTCCCGGCTCGTTGCTGGTCAAGGTTTTCTATCCCGTCTTTGGGCAATGTTCACGGTCAGCGTACCCCGCCTTTCACTGCTGTGCTCCGGTCTACCCACACTTCGAAAATCCGCATCCCCGGCAAACCGCGCATCCCTCACCGAACTCCAGGAGCCCCCCGCAATCGGGACATTCGGGACAGAGCCCGAGGTGGTTCGTATTCGCTTCCGTGGAGTAGTCGGAGGAAACGTAGGAGACCGTCGGCATGGCCTCGGCAGACGCCGGTTTCTCTTTCTGTTTCCCGTGCCGGGGCCCCATGTTGTCCTTGTTGTAACGCTCCAGGGCCAGACCGATGGCGTCGGGGCAGGACAGGATCTGCCTCCCCATCTCACCCCAGCCGGGCGACGGGCAGCGGATGCCCTTCACCTGCCTGATGATGGAATCGATCGACACGCCGGACCGGAGCGCCAGGGACACCATGCGGGAGACGGCCTCGGACTGGCTGGAAGCGCAGCCGCCGGACTTGCCCATGGTCGAGAAGACCTCGCAGATGCCTTCCTCGTCCTCGTTGATGGTGATGTAGAGGTTTCCGCAGCCCGTGGGGATCTTCTGGGTGACACCCTGGGTCATGGTGGGGCGCTTTCTCGGTTTCTTCTCCTCGGCGAGCTGCGGCGAGGCGGCTGCCAGGGCCGCCAGCTGGGCCGCCTTCCGGGCCTTGTCGGTCGCGCCGGTGGAAAGCACCTGCTCGTCGCGGGACCCGTCGCGGTAGATCGTCACTCCCTTGCACCCGAGCTGGTAGGCGAGCATGTACACCTTCTCCACGTCCTTCGCCGTCGCGCTGTGGGGGAAATTCACGGTCTTGGACACGGCATTGTCCGTGTACTGCTGGAAGGCCGCCTGCATGCGGATGTGCCATTCGGGGCTGATATCGTGGGCCGTGACGAAGACCCGCTGGATGTCGGCGGGCACCGACTCGATGCCCGTGCACCCGCCATGTTCGGCGATCTCCTTCATAAGGCCCTCGGAATAGATCCCCCGCTCCCTTGCCGTTTTTTCGAACACCGGGTTCACCTCGACCAGCTCGGCGCCGTCCATGACCCGACGCATGAACGTGAGGCCGAAGAGGGGCTCGACGCCGCTGGAGCAGCCCGCGATGATGGAGAGCGTGCCGGTGGGGGCGATGGTAGAGACCGTGGCGTTCCGGACCGGACGCCTGCCGGGCCGGTCGTAAATGCTCCCCTTGAAGTTCGGGAACGGGCCGCGCTCGGCGGCGAGTTCCTCGCTCATCTTCCGGCCTTCCTCGGTAAGGAACTGCATCACCGACCCGCCGATACGGACCGCCTCCTCGGAATTGTAGGGGATGCCCAACTCGAGCAGCATGTCCGAGAAGCCCATGACGCCCAGGCCGATCTTGCGGTTGGCACGGGTGCTTTCGGCGATCTTCTCGAGGGGATACTTGTTCACGTCGATCACGTTGTCGAGGAAATGCACGCCCTCGCGCACGGTGTGGCGAAGCTTGTCGTAGTCCACGGCGGGACGGCCGTCCTTCGTCGTGACCATCGTTGCCAGATTGACGGAGCCCAGGTTGCAGGACTCGTACGGGAGGAGCGGCTGCTCGCCGCAGGGGTTCGTGGACTCCATCCTGCCCACATGGGGCGTGGGATTGTACTGGTTGATGCGATCCAGGAAGACGATGCCGGGGTCGCCGTTCTTCCATGCCATGTTCACAATGGTATCGAAGACCTTCCGGGCCTTGAGCCGCCGAACGACTGCCTTGCTCCGCGGCGAGACCAGGTCGTACTCCTCGTCCTTCTCCACGGCCTGCATGAAGGTGTCGGTGATGGCCACGGAGATATTGAAGTTGTTCAGCCGGTCGCTCTGCTGCTTGCAGGTGACGAAGTCCAGGATGTCCGGGTGGTCCACCGAGAGGATGCCCATGTTGGCGCCGCGGCGCGTACCGCCCTGCTTTACCGTCTCCGTGGCCGCGTCGAACACGGTCATAAAGGAGATGGGGCCTGAAGAAACGCCCTTGGTGGACTTCACCACATCATTCTTCGGCCGGATGCGGGAGAAGGAGAAGCCCGTGCCGCCGCCGGACTTGTGAATGAGGGCCGCGTGCTTCACGGACTCGAAGATCTCGTCCATGGAATCCCCTACCGGCAGAACGAAACAGGCTGACAGCTGTCCCAGTTCGCGCCCGGCATTCATCAGGGTCGGGCTGTTCGGCAGGAACTCGAGAGAGGTCATGAGCCGGTAGAACTCCTGGCTGGTCCGCTCGACCTCCTCGGGCTTTTTGCCATAGGTGGCGTCGGCGGCTGCGATGGTCCGGGCGACCCGCTGGAACATGTCCACGGCCGTCTCCACGACGGTACCGTCCTCGTTGCGCATGAGGTAGCGTTTTTCCAGCACCTTCAGGCTGTTCCCGGACAGTTGAAGCCCTGCACCGGTTGCCGTTCCCGCGGACACCGCACTTTTCATAATGGTAAAGCCCCCTTGGATGAAATTCAAAATAACTGCGGGACGGTCACGATGATGACCGTCCCGGCCGGATTACTGAACGATGCAATAAAAACACGATTTGAGCGATTTTCGCATGAAGCGTCGGCTTGCCGTCGATCATAGCTGCATCTCACCTGGCTTGAAGTAGAAGAGGAAAAGACTTTCTAGAACTTGCAGATGAATCGTGTATTCTTGGTTAACATTCGTATACCAATCGGGGGAAAGTATACCACAACATATAGTGGAGTCAAGGCTAAAGTCACACCATATTTAGTCTGTTTCCATGCGGGTTTCGTGATTCAAGCTTCATGGCAGGGGCATCAGACAAGGCTAAAAAATATTATAAAGAGACTGCTTTCATAAACCCCGCACCGGATGCGGTCGCGATTGATAGGGAGCGATCCGGTCCCTTTTCATGTGCTAACGGAACTCGTGATCGCAGCCCAATCCTTCATCACGAATCGGCACGTCCCGCTGCTCTTGAGCGCCCACAACTCGCCGAGACGCCGCTTCTCCCTGGAATCGTCGTTGCACCAGCGATCAATCATCTCTCAATATCAAAATACACGACGCACCTATGGGACTTTTTTCCACATCACTTTTTTCTGTTATACGGTGACTGATTGGTTGGCTTCAACGAAAGTCTATCTTCGCTCGCTTTCGTTCTCACGGCATCTTCAGTACGTTTAAGTTTTAGACCGATTACACGACTTGGTGTATTTTGGGCTGCCAACTTGCGAAGTGATGAAACATCTTCTGGTGTCCATCGTTTTCCTGAGTTACTTGTTGACTTTGACATAGTTTTTCTCCTTTTCTGTACATTTGATGATCCACACTGTTTAGCCCTGGTACATTACGAGTCAATAAATATTGTCACCTTCCGCCCTGGGCATCCTTCTTCAGATGCTTTACAATTTTAGTTACTCTTTTCATATCAACGCCGACTATTTTGCGAATAGTCTGTTGTGGGATTCCCGATAGACCAAGATGAACAATCGTCTGATTCTGGACATTTTCAGTTAATGCCCGCAACAAGCCCTCAATTGATTCTTGCTTCCCATTTACCATCTTCGCCATTTTTAAGTCCTCCTTTTCCATTTACCTTGTGACCGATCACAAATTCCTACGGTATCGCGCTTTTCTTTTGGGCAATCTGCTTTTCCCAATCTTTCGTATAAACTTTAATTCTATCGACATCCTCTTTTGAAAGTGGATTCATATGCGCTACCGGATTGCGGGAATGGCTTATTTCCTTAACGCGCTGGAGAAACCACTCCTGTGTCGGCAATATCAGCTTAAAAAGCGGCCAATTGTTTTTTACTATCTGTCCAAGGTGTTCCAAATCGGTGTAGTAAATCGGGTGTGCACCTCTCCGTCCATGCCAAGGGTTCCTGTCTTCCTTGGCTATTCTATCTTTCACTGTGTTTCTGATATCCGTGGAAACTTTCGTATCGATATCCCACCAGTTATCACCATAGGAGTTACGCATAACTCGAATGATCATTTCTCGTGCGGAGTTTTCAAAAACATAGAGGAGGGGATAAACCTTCTCCGCCATATACTTAGCTTCTTTGAGGACTTTTTCTGAAAGGATGGGATTTTTTAGACTAATGTTTTTACAAATATTAACGGTGATATTCTTGGCAACTTGTTTCATTTTCATCTTATTCGTGTGAACTTGCGAGATTTGAGCAGAGTGATTGATCTTAAAGAGAAGTTCGCGAATTTGAGCTACCTTCTCAGGCGGGAGAAACTTAGTGAGATTTATTCCATTTTGAGCAGCCAGGAGATAAATACCATACTCGGCCTTCGTTTGTGCTTGTGTCGCGAGCTTATTACCTGAATCTTGCACGAAAACGTAGTTTTCCTGACTCGTCGGCGATGTCTTGAT
>CAYPOT010000015.1:0-63791 GCA_964412455.1 uncultured Nitrospiraceae bacterium
GAAGCCCGTATCGTCAAACGTCTTTCGGGTAACCGTAATGCAAAAGGACCGAATGACGTAACCGCTGGACGAAACGGGCGTCGTCACCGTTACCGTATCCTTTTGGTTCCGGCTTGTCCGGGTTAAGTATACAGGAGGCAGAAGTCAGAATTCAGGAGTCAGGACAACTGCGGTACCTGACTTGCAGTTTCTTCTTTTGGCTTCCGGCTTCCGACTGCTGACCCCTCTCTCTCATTAAGGATACTCTATGACTCGAAAAAAACGCGTTCTCAGCGGCATGCAGCCCAGCGGGCTGCTCCATCTCGGCAACCTCATGGGCGCCCTGGACAACTGGCGGAAGCTCCAGGACGAGTACGAGTGCTACTACTTCATCGCCGACTGGCACGCCCTTACGACCCAGTACGCCGACACCTCGAAGATGCGCGCCTACGTCCACGAGATGGTCATCGACTGGCTCGCCGCGGGCCTCGACCCCGAGAAGTGCGTGCTGTTCCAGCAGTCCCAGCTTCCCGAGCACGCCGTGCTGCACGTCCTGTTCTCCATGATCACACCGCTCCCCTGGCTCGAGCGCGTTCCGACCTATAAGGAGAAGATGGAGCAGATCGACGACCGGGACCTCTACACCTACGGGTTCCTCGGCTACCCCGTGCTCCAGGCCGCTGACATCCTTATCTACAAGGCCGACTTTGTGCCCGTGGGCGTCGACCAGCTGCCCCACCTGGAACTGACCCGCGAGATCGGCCGCAGGTTCAACTCCTTCTACGGAAACGTCCTTCCCGAACCGCAGCCCCTGCTCACGCAATACCCCAAGCTCCTCGGCACCGACGGCCGCAAGATGAGCAAGAGCTACAACAACTGTCTCTATCTCTCGGACACGCCCGATGAGATCACCAAGAAGGTCATGGCCATGATCACCGACCCCGCCCGCGTGCGCCGGCAGGACCCCGGCAACCCCGACATCTGCCCGCTCTTCACGCTCGACCAGATCTTCGCGCCGAAGGAATGGTGCGACCATGTGAAGCGCGAGTGTCCCAAGGCCGGCCTCGGATGCGTCGATGATAAGCGGGAACTCCTGAAGCACCTTCTCGAATATCTCCGGCCCCTGCAGGAGAGACGGAAAGCGCTCGCCGCGGATCCGAAAATGGTCGCCGAGATCATCGCTGCCGGTTCTGCAAAAGCGCGCATTATCGCCAGGGAGACCCTGGCCCAGGTCCAGGACGCGATGAAGCTGTAATCTGTGTTTTTTTGAACGCCGGACAGCGTCAAGGCCTTCTGCTGTTCACCTCGCGCCACTTTTCCACAAAGACCTTGACATTACAAAGGCCCTCCCCTATTATTCAAAAAGATACCATCTGGACTTGTGCAGAAAGTGAACAGAAGCATCCCACGCGAATGGCACGAATGTTCACATGACACGAATGCATGGCCTCTGATCCCGCACGTATTCGTGGCATTCGTGATAACGTTTTTCGTATTCTCTCTTTCCATTTCACGTTCAAGTTAATGCGAGGTCACTCGTATCGCCATGATAACGACCCTTCAAGACATCCTTAAAGAGTACAAGTCCGACATGGAACGCATGGAGTCCAGGATCCATGAGAGCCTGGGCACCGACGTTCCGCTCATCCAACAGGTCAGCAAATATATCCTCGGCGCCGGCGGCAAGCGCTTCCGGCCCCTGCTGCACCTCCTTTCCGCGCGCTTGTGCGGCTACCGCGAACATACTGCCGAATACCTCCTCGGCAGCGTCGTGGAGTATATTCACACGGCATCGCTCCTGCACGACGACGTCGTTGATGAGGCGAAGATCCGGCGCGGCCGGTCCTCGGCCAATTCCCTCTGGGGCAACCAGGCCAGCATCCTTGTGGGCGACTATCTCTACTCCAAGGCGCTGTACCACGCCGTTCGTCTGCACAACCAGCGGATCATGGACGTGCTTTCCGAAACGACCACCACCATGTCGGAGGGAGAGGTGCTCCAGCTCATGCAGATCCAGAACGCCGACATGACCGAGGCGGACTACTTCCGTCTCGTGGAGTGCAAGACCGGTGTGCTCATCGCCGCGTCCTGCCGGCTCGGAGCCATCGTCAGCAAGGCCCCCCTCTCCCAGGAAGATGCCCTGGCCGCCTACGGAAAAAAACTCGGCCTCGCCTTCCAGATCACCGACGATACTCTCGATTATGCCGCCGACCAGAAGCAGCTCGGAAAGGTCCTCGGCAAGGACCTGGACGAAGGCAAGGTCACCCTGCCGCTGATCTATCTTATGCGCAAAGCGGAGCCGGAAGAGCGGGAGGCCCTCAGGAGCATCCTGCATGCAGATGCGGTCAGTGAAGGTGATCTTACCTATACGCTGGGGCTCATGGTGAAACATGGAGCGGTCGGCGATGCGCTCCAGATCGCGCAGAACCTTTCCGATGAGGCCAAGGCATCCCTGGCCGTCTTCCCCAATTCACCTCCCCGCCAGGCGCTCATGGCGCTCGCAGACTACGTGGTACAGCGGGAGATGTGATGCATCCCCTCGTCAAGCTGGCGATGGACGCCGTCGAGCTGTATGTTCGGGAAGGAAAGGTCCTTGCGCCGCGAGACGAGGAACTGGCGCCGGAGATGAAAGGGCGAGCCGGTGTCTTTGTTTCCCTCAAAGTGGGGGGCATGCTGCGGGGCTGCATCGGAACGTTCCAGCCCTGCGAACCGGACGTCGCGAACGAGATCGTACGGAATGCCATCAGCGCGGCGACCGCTGATCCGAGGTTCACGACCGTCCGGCCAGATGAGCTTGCGAGCCTGGAATATTCAGTCGATGTGTTGACCACGCCGGAGCAGGTAAAGGACTTCACGGAGCTCGACCCCAGGCGCTACGGGGTCATCGTCCGGGCGGGCCGCCGGAGGGGACTGCTCCTCCCGGACCTTGAAGGCGTTGACACGGTCGAGGATCAGGTCGGGATCTCCATGCAGAAGGCCGGCATCGCGCCGGGAACGCCGGTCACCCTGTCCCGGTTCGAAGTGAAGCGGTATCATTAGAAATAAACAAACACCTCGCCACAGAGACACAGAGACACCGAGAAAAAAGAAGACGAAGAATTCAACGGCTTTGGTCTTGTATTTAAACCCAGAAATAGATTTTGACTTTGCCGTTCTCCGTGCCTCCGTGGCAAATGTTCGTCTCACGTATTATATTTAAGGAGGATTACAGCAGTATGGAAAGCAGACCGGAACGCGGAACGATCGACGATGCACAGAAGGCAAAGCTCATTTTCATATCGTTGGCGGCAGTGGTCACGATCCTGCTCATTTTCAGCTATGTGTCCGGCAACAAGGCGCGGACCCAGCGGGACGCGGCCATCAAGGAGGTCGAAGCCCTGAAGCTGGACAACACAAAGCTTTCTCAGTGGCTTGAGGAGCGAACCCAGGAGGGCGAGAAATACAAGAAGGCCTGGGAATCGTGCAAATCAAAACCCAAGGCAAAACCGGCAGCCAAGAAACCGGCGGCTAAAAAAACGACCAAAAAGAAGAAAACGACGACGAAAACCAGATGATATTCAAGGATCAGAACCAGACCCGGAGGAGACATTCGATCCCGGGGCCGGTCCATCTTTCAGGAAGGACGGTACCGACCATGTCAGCCATGCAGCGCGTTGCTACCCACGAGTTCAAGAACGACTATTTTTATATCGTCCTGCGCCAAACGCCGGAGCATGGACCCCGGTCCTTTATTCTCTGCTGCGGCATCCATATGAAGCGCTTCGACCCCATCTGCTGGGGGAAAGCGGGCATTTGCTCGAACCCGGCGTTCAAGGGTCTCCAGCAGCTGCGGGCCGATGTCTCGTCATTCGTCATAAGCCTGGGCAGATCGACGAGAAGCGCGGAACAGTTCCCCTGCGACCTCATAACGCCCCCGGTCGGACACGGATGGTACCGGGAGACCCCTCTCCTGATCGATCAGGCATCCCCGGCAGAGATAAAAAAGATACTGGAGTTCGGCGTGCGGGACCTGGTCACAACGGTCTTGACGGTCTGCGCCCCCGGCGTCAAGGTCCCTGCCAAGCTGCCGACGTCGTCGGCCATGCAGAAGTTCCTGGATGCTCTTAACGTGATCAATTACCGGGAAGCCGCGCCGCCCCCGATCGCCAAAAGACAGAATACGGAATAGCGTTTTAAGAACTGATGGCGACGCGGAGCACCGGGAACCGATCTCGCGCACCATCGAAAGGCAGGCACAATCCCATGACCATCACGCGTGTCGCTACCTACGAGTACAAGAACGACTATCTCTACGTCATCATCCGCCAATCGCCGGAGCACGGGCCCAAGGCCTGCATCCTGTGCTGCGGCATCGATGTCACGCGGTTTGACGCCCTGTGCCGGGTCACCAGCGGGATCGGTTCCGGTCCTGCGTTCAAAGAGCTTCAGCTCCTGCGGGAGGACATCTCGGCGATCGCGCTCAAGAAGGGCGTGAATTCCAAACCGCTCGACTTCGGGCAGTGCATGCCCATCTCGCCCCGCGGTGAAGGCTGGCACCGCGAGAGCATGCTCCTGGACAACGTCACCCCGAAGATCGCGAAGGAGCTCCTGGAGTTCGGTGTCAAGGACCTCCTGACCAAGGTCTTGCCCGTATTCGCGCCGTCCGCGTCAGTCCCGAAGACGCTGCCGAACTCTGCGGAACTCCAGAAGTACATCCAGTCGCTGGAAACGAAGAGCTGACACGGAAGAATTCAGACGTTGGGAAGGCAGGAATGTAGGAAAAAGGAGCCGGTTGTGCTATTCCTCTCTTACCATCTTACCTTCTTATCTTCCTACCTTCCGCCTTTCGCAATGCCATGAGCACCCTTGCCATCATCAAAGACGACCGGTACCTGGAGCACAACCCGGGAGACGGCCATCCCGAGAGCCCGGACCGGCTCCGCGTGATCCATGATCTGATCGCGAAGGAGTTCAGCGATCTTCCCCTCATCGAGCCCCGCATTGCATCGGAAGACGAGCTATCGTCGGTGCACGATCCCTTCTATATCCAGACCTTGGCGAACACCGAAGGCAGGGCCTTCTCCCGGCTGGACGCGGACACCGGCCTCTCCTCCCGTTCCTACCTCGTCGCCCGCCTCGCCGCTGGCGGTCTGCTCAATGCAGTAGATAATCTCCTTGAGTCTTCTCATTCCGCACTCCGTGTTGAAAAAGCCCCCTCTCCCTTTTTCCCTCTCCCTCCAGGGGAGAGGGGCAGGGGTGAGGGTCATGTCTACCCGCAATCAGTCTTCGCCTTCGTCCGTCCTCCCGGCCATCACGCCGAGCCCGGCCGGGGCATGGGGTTCTGCCTCTTCAACAACATCGCCATCGCCGCGCAATACGCCATCAAGAAGTATGGATTGCAACGCGTCCTGATCGTGGACTGGGACCTCCACCACGGCAACGGCACCCAGAAGGCATTTTACGACCGCAAGGATGTCCTGTTCTTTTCGTCCCACCAGTATCCCCATTATCCCGGGACCGGTTACTTCGATGAGGTCGGCAGCGGCAAGGGCGAAGGCTTCACCGTGAACGCTCCCTTCCCCCCGGGCTTCGGAGACACGGAATACCTTGCCGTCTATGACCGGGTCCTCAAGCCCATCGCCCTGGAGTACAAGCCGGAGCTCGTACTCGTCTCGGCGGGGTTCGACACCTACGTCAAGGACCCCCTCGGCGGCATGGCGGTGACCGGCAACGGATTCGGGAACCTCGCGACCATCATCCGTGAGATCGCGGACGCCACCTGCGGCGGAAAGGTGCTGCTCACGCTGGAAGGCGGCTACAACCCCGACGGCCTGCGCGATGGTGTGCGCTCGGTCCTCCAGGCCCTTACCGGTCCGCGCTGGACCGTGCCCGTCATGGACGCTCCCGCAGCCGGGCGCGTCATCCAGACCATCAATGCCCATCAGAAGAGATATTGGAAGAGTTTAGCGTAGCAGGAAGAACATGACCGGTCGGCAGGCCTGCTCAGAAGTCGAGCGGGCTTTTTGTTTCCTTGATGGTCTTGCTCGGCACGCAATGGGTATAGACCCCGTTAGAGAATACATTCACGCAGGTAAACAGTATCGTCACTGAAATCCGCCAGCCGTCCATGCAATCTAGGACCAGACAATGTGACTCGTCGCTTTACTCTAACGGGGCAGGTCATCGTCGCCCTGATGTCCGCATGACCGAGCAGCGTCTGGATCTTGCGAAGGTCGTAGCCGGCCTGCAAAAGGTGGGTGGCAAATGAATGACGAAAGGTATGAGAAGTGACACGCTTGGTGAGTTTTGCTTTTCTGACTGCTTCGTAATTGTGTAGAATTGAGCCATAATATTTTCTGGAATGGGTTGCACCTCGCGATCTCAGCCCTAAGCTGATGATCAGCTTGGCAAATTTAGGCTTGCAAACAGCGCCATAATCGGATAAATTTATCTTCAGAGGAGATTAATATGAAGATAGGTATCGAGAAAGAGGAAGATGGGCGTTGGATTGCCGAGGTATCCGATCTTCCGGGCGTTTTAGTTTATGGGAAAACGCGTGAGGATGCCATTGCCAAAGTTGAAGCGCTTGCTCTACGTGTGATTGCGGACCGGATAGATCATGGCGAGACCATCCCGGAACTCGATGAACTTTTCGCGGTCACTGCATGAGTCAATGGCCTTCTGCGAAAGCCCGCGCTGTCCTTGCCGCACTCCTTCATATCGGCTGGTCCATTAAGCGAGAAACTGCAGGTTCCCACCGCGTTCTGTCACGGCATGGATGGCCTGATCATGTCTTCGCCTTTCATGAGGGTACTGAAATCGGCCCCCGCATGCTTGCTCGCATTGCCAAGAAGACGGGTCTCCAGCCCACCGATTTATAGAATAACCGTGACCGAATGACTTCAACTTGTCATTCACGCCGACCGATTGAAGCTCCCTGCAGCAAGCTGCGGGGAATCTTCGATCCTCAAGGAAGTTATTGTTATTCTAATCGCTCGCTCCTGGATTCACGGCTGCTGAACTCATCGTATCTCCATCACTCCATCCCTTCATTGACTTCCCCTTCTTTTCTCTGTATTATCAATACCTATGCCGCTTTTTACCTATAAAGCCGTGCGCGAAGATGGGACCTCGGTCGCCGACGAGCTGACGGCAGCGACGACCACAGAGGTACGCCAGATGCTGGAGGCACGGGGCTATCTGGTGCTCGACGTCCAAAAGAAGCGGGCGGGCCTTCGGGGAGCCGGCGCGAGCCAGAAGGACTTCCTCATCTTCAACCAGGAATTCATGACGCTCGTCAAGGCGGGACTCCCCATCCTTCAGGCCCTCGAGATCCTCCACAAGCGAATGGAAAAGCCGGGATACCGCTCGGCCCTGGCCGGCATCATCGAGGCCGTCAAGGGCGGCACCGACCTGTCGGGCGCCATGGCGGCCCAGCCCGCCTTTTTCCCGCCCCTGTACACGGCAACCGTGCGGGCAGGCGAACAGAGCGGCGCCCTGGTGGACGTGCTGAAGCGGTTCATTGCGTATCAGAAGCGGATGCTGACGGTCCGGCGCAAGCTCGTCACCGCCCTGGCCTATCCCGCGTTCCTGGTCATGGCGCTCGTCGCCGTGATGACGCTCTTCTTTCTCTATATCATCCCGAACTTCACCCAGATGTACAGCGACCAGGCGGGCTCCCTGCCGTTCCTGACGTCGCTGCTAATCAGGTTCACCGCCATCGTTTCATCAAGCGCGCCGGCCATCCTCGCGGGACTGGTCGCCGGGGGGATCGGGCTGTACCTCGCGTACAGGAGCGACGCGGGCCGCCAGGCGCTGGACTCGATAACGCTCCGGATCCCGCTGGTGCGGACGCTCATCATCCAGTACATCATGGCCCAGCTCACCCGCACCCTGGCGACGGTGCTGCGGGGCGGCATCCCGCTGGTGCAGGCCATGGACACCACGGCCGGGGTCATCGGCAACCGCGTCATCGCCCGGCGGCTTCTGGAGAGCCGGGAGCTCCTGACCGAGGGGGTGAGCCTTGCCGACGCCATGGAGCGGACGAAGCTTGCTCCGGACATGACGGTCCGGATGATCGAGGTAGGCGAGTCCTCAGGAGACCTTCCGCAGATGCTTGAGGACGTCGCAGAGTTTTACGACCAGGAAGTGGAGAACCGGCTCACGATGCTCACTACCATGATCGAGCCGGTGCTCATGCTGACCATGGGCATCGTGATCGCGTTCATCGTGGTGGCGCTGTACCTGCCGATCTTTGAAATGGGGGCGAGACTGAAATGACGTCATTCCGCAGAAAACGGCTGGGCGACATCCTCGTGGCAAAAGGAATGGTCTCCGCGGCCCGCATCACCGAGGCCCTGGCCAAGGCGGACCGGGGCAAGCGCATCGGCGAGATACTGATGGACGAAGGCATCATCACCGAGGAGGCACTTGCCCAGTCCCTGGCAGAGCAGCGGGACCTCCGCTATGTGGACCTCACGGATTTCCGCATCGCTCCCGCGCTCTTCGAGGCGACCCCCATGGAGATCATGCAGCGCTACCAGTTCGTGCCCATCGAGGACAACGGGGAAGTGCTGATCGTGACCATGGCGGACCCGAACAACCTCCCCGCGATCGACGAGATGGAACTGCTTCTGCAGCGCCAGATCGAGGTCTGCGTCAGCACCCCCTCGGGCATCGAGGAGGCGCTGAAACGGAGCGGCTCCTCTGAGCGCGCGCTCCATACGGTGTCCGAGGACTTCAAGTTCTCCATCGTGAAGGAGCAGGACGACGGCGGCGAAGAGGTCCTCTCCCTCGAGAACATCGAGAGGGACGAGAGCCCCATCATCAAGCTCATGCACACCACGGTCTTCGACGCGGTCCAGCGCCGTGCCAGCGATATCCATATCGAGTCCACGGAGAAGAACGTCATCTTCAAGTACCGCATCGACGGCGTTCTCTATCCCGCCACGGAACCCATCGACATCAAGTTCCACAGCGCCATTGTGTCGCGCATCAAGGTCATGAGCGACCTGGACATCGCCGAGCGCCGCGTTCCCCAGGACGGCCGGTTCAAGCTCCGCACCGGCGGCAAAACCATCGACTTCCGTGTATCGATCCTCCCCAGCGCCTTCGGCGAAGACATCGTGATCCGCATCCTGGACAAGGAGTCCATCACGGCCGGCGTGAACACGCTCCGCCTTGACAGCCTCGGCTTCGACGAGAGCGACCTCCGGCGCTTCCGCAAGAGCATCCGGGAGCCCTACGGCATGGTGCTGGTCACCGGCCCGACGGGCAGCGGCAAGACCACAAGTCTCTACGCCGCCATCAGCGAGATCAGCACCGGCGAGGACAAGATCATCACCATCGAGGACCCGGTGGAATACCAGCTCCGGGGCGTGGTACAGATCCCGGTGAACGAGAAAAAAGGGCTCACCTTCGCCCGCGGCCTCCGCTCCATCCTTCGCCACGATCCGGACAAGATTATGGTCGGCGAGATCCGCGACGCCGAGACCGCCCAGATCGCCGTCCAGTCCGCCCTTACCGGCCACCTCGTGTTCACCACCGTGCACGCCAACAACGCCTTCGACGTGCTCGGCAGGTTCCTGAACATGGGGATCGAACCCTACAATTTCGTCTCGGCCCTCAACTGCATCCTGGCCCAGCGCCTGGTTCGGATGCTCTGTCCGAAATGCAAGAAGCCGGTTCGGATGACCCGGCAAGAGCTCGAGGAATCGGCCATGAACGCCGAACTGCACCATAACCATACCTTCGCCGACGCGGCGGGATGCAAGGAGTGCAACTACACGGGGTTCCGGGGCAGGAAGGCCATCACCGAGTTCCTGGACCTGTCGGACCGCGTCCGCGAGATGATCATCGAGAAGCGCCCGTCGTCGGAACTCCGGAAGGCCGCCATGGCCGAAGGTATGACCACCCTCCGTCAGTCTGCCATCGTCAAGGTCCTGGCCGGCGAAACCACGCTCAAGGAAATCAACCGGGTCACGTTCATCGAATAACTGCGGATAGGAGCCAGGAGTCGGCTTACAGAAAGATCACGGAACGTCGAAGAACATCCCCGGCTGAGATCGGCCGTCCCTTCAATACACATCACCTTCAAGGATACCCATGCCCTCTTTTATGAAACGATCAGCGCTGTTTACCTTCATTCTTTTTGTTTCGGCATGCTTCATCCCTGCGGCGCACACGGCTCCGGCGGCGGAGCCGGCTGATGCGGTCTTCACCAGCGGCGATCAGCCCGGTGGTATCTGGTATGGCGTCCCGGCGAGTCCGGCAATCAGAAAACCGGAACCCCTCTGGTCGCTTCGTACGGGTTTCCGGAAGGGGGTCACGGACCAGTCGCTGGAGGAAGAAGCGTTCGCAGGTCCTGACGCGGCCGTGCTCCGCAACGGTCGTTTTGCTGAGTGGACAGGACTCCTTGCGGAATATCGAGAGTCCGCCGTGCTGGTCGAACCCGACGGCCTTGCAGGCCTGGCCGCGACCAAACCCTTGCTCATCATCCCGTCGGGCGGGCTCGCCGGGCTGTCCTCATCGAACTTCTTCCGGGCCGGGCTTGCGGAATACGCTCGTTCCGGGGGGATCATCCTCTGCTTCGCCCAGCGGAAGGGCGGCGATTATGCCGGCCTTCCCGTCCCCGAGGGATCGAAGGCCGTTGTCGCCGGCGCAGGCTGGGCAGAGGATTCGGGCTCCCTCTTCCGCTCGTCGTCGCTTCAGGACGCCCATCCCGTCCTCGCTGAATTGCGGAAGGCCACGCCGTCTCTCGAGACCGACGGTTACCTGACGTCCTACCCCGAAACCAGCCGCGTGCTCCTCGCCCGTCAGGACGGATATCCCACGTTCATCCTCTATGCTTTTGGCAAGGGCTGGGTCGCGGTCACGACCCTCATGAGCGATGTATCTTACGTACAGGAACTGCTTGCCGACGACGAACGGGCACTGCTCCGCGGCATGGTCCTCTGGGCAAAGTCCGGGGGCAGGACGGCCCGGCTCGCGGCGGTCAACCAGCTGACCGCCACACTCAGTGTCCGGGGACCCGACGAGGGAGAGGCGTCATCGGTCAGGACCCTGGTCATCGGGCCGTTGCGGGATGCGTCCAAGGAAGAGCGCACCATCCCTTCCCCCCTCAAGGCTTCGCAGGAAGCGTCCCTGCCCTTCATCTACGGGATACGATCTGACGCGGAACCGGGCATCTACCACATCGAATACTTCCTCCAGAGCGAGGCGAAGAGGCCGCTCAGCGCGCCTGCCGAGGCAGCGGGCGGCTGGTTCGCCGTAATGCCGCAGTTACCGCCGCCAACGGCGATCGCCAGGGCAGCGAAGCCGCTGGCGGCCTTCCCGGTCGGATTCTCGGCGGAACCGGCGATCGATCATCTCGGCGACCGTGTGAAGATAGCTCTCAATATCCGGAGGACTTCCGGACCGGCCGGTGCCTACGATCTTTTCGCCCGGCTGGGAGGACAGGAGCGGCACTTCAGGATCACCGGAGAGCGCGCCACGATCTCCGCCGAGGTTCCGCTGCACGCGGCAGGCAGCAGGCTCTCCTATGCGGTCTACCACGCCGGCGGCAGGTCCCTTGCCCGGGGAAGCATTCCCGTCGTCCCTCCTCAAAAGACCGGCATAAGCGTTGACCGGCCATGGTACCTGCCCGGTCAGAAGATCCGGGTCTCGGTAACGGGCATGGGGGCCGGGGAGATCTCCGTCACCGGTCTCGGTTCGATCCTGCGCGATCATACAAGCAAGGACAGGGTCTTCGAAATGTCAGTGCCGGGGACCCTGCCCTCAGGTCTCTATCCGCTTTCCTGGGAGTTCCAGACCACGGCGGGCGCCCGCCAGGAGGGTGAGATCTCCGTGGCCGTACAAGGTGCGCGGGTCGTGTGCAACAGCGTTTCCATCATACCGCAGTCACCCCGCAGTTCCGCTTCGATCACGGCATCATTCCGTTTTTCCTCGGACCAGGCACAGCAGTCTGTTCTGAATGTACAGCTGGTCAGCCCGGATGGCACGATGCTTCCCGGCCGGGAAACGGCTGTTTCGCTCATTGCGGGCGACAACGACGTCGATCTGTCCGTTCCCTTCAAACCTGATCGGGCGGGTATCTGGTCTTTTCGATACTCGCTCTCGGCCCGCCTGCCTGAAGGGCCCGGCTTCTCCCGGGATCCGGTCATGCTTCTCTCGGGCCGGGTCCTTCACGATGCGGGCGACGCCGCGATCCTCGCCATGAACACCGACAAGCCGATGTACTACGAGGCCTCGGGGCCGGTGGCATTCACTGTTGTGTCCTACGGAAATGGGCCGGTGAAGGTCGAGCTGTTCCTGGACGGGAAACGCGTCCGGAAAGACAAGATCGAAGCGCGGGGCGTGACGCCCATCACGATGCCGCTCACGGGCCTGGCTCTGGGGATCCATACGCTCAAGGCCGTTGCGGCGGGCGATGATCTGGAAAGCGTCCGCGAGCTCCGGCTCATCTACGGCGCGCGCCTCCCGGACCTCACGGCGACCATCAAGACCTCCGAGCCGATCGCGCCGGTCATGGAGATCGGCGTCGGGATCATGAACCAGGGAAGAGTGGCATCAGGTCCTGCCCAGGCCGCGCTGTACGAAGGCGACCCGGCCGCGGGAGGCGTTCTGATACAGACCTCTCCTGTTCCGCCGCTGGAGCCCGGCAGGCAGTACGTGTTCATCGTGAAATGGCCGCTCGCAGGCAAGGCCGGACCGCGCACGCTCGTTGCCGTCGTGGACCGGGACGCCCGGGTCGTCGAGTCCAACAGAAGCAATAATACCGCATCGATCTCCCTGACCATTCCCGATATCGTGTTCAGCCTCGTGCCGGATAAGGCATCCTTCCGGGCCGACGAGCAGGTACGGTTCCGGGTCAACGTCACTAACTTTACGACCGAGACCTTTGCGCCGCTGACCGTGAAACTCCAGGCCACCGATCCCGGGGGAAAGACGGGACCCACGGAAACCCTTACGCTGCCGAACGTCGCGCCCGGCGAGGAACGAACGATCGATCGTGTCCTGGACGTCCCGGTCCCGCAGGAAGGGACCTACATCATCTCCGGCCAGGCGATCACCACAAAGCCGGTCACCTCGGACTCCCTGGGTATAGTGATCCTTCCCACGCTGCTGCTCAAAGGATCGTTGGAAGGAACGCCTTCATCCGCCGCGCCCTGCCGTTCCTTGCCGATCCAATACACCGTTCACAACGCGGGCAATGTCCAACCGACGAACGGGTCGATCAAGATCGAAGTCCGGTCCTCCGGCATGAAGCAGCTGGTTTTCGCGCAGCAGTTCCCCTTCTCGCTCGACGCGAGAACGCACCGGATCGAGAAGGTCGACTTCCCCCGCGGTGCATACACGGTCAGTCTCCGGGCCTCCGCGGTGAACCAGCCAATGGGGCTGACGGCCGACTTCCTGCTCGCCGAACAGGCCCTCACCGTCTCCGGCCTTGTGGAGATCAAGCGGTCTGCGACACCGGTGCCGCGCATTCTCATCCTTGCCGGAGGGGAAAACAGCACTTCGATCGAACAGGCCGTCAGGGAAAAGCTCCTCAAGGACTCGTTCGAGCAGGAAGGGGTCTATGTGAAGACCGTCACCACGGTCGATGATTTCTCGGCCCAGGCGCTGACCGGTATGTTCAACACGTATGTGCTCTTCGAGATCAACGGGATGCTGGACATTGTCGAGGCGATCCGGAGCGGTCTCGAGCGCGGCCACGGCGTTGTCGTGGCCGGTTCGGGAGAACGCAGCCGGGCGGTTGCGGAAGCCCTCGGCTTTCAATTCGGTCCCGCACTCAGCGGCAACGTTCCCGGCATAACCTTTTCCGGCACTTCGGGTCTCGGCCTGTCCGGCACCATGCCCATCAGCGGGAACACCCTTACGCCCCGGAAGCGCGGAGCACAGGCCGTGGCCGTCTTCCCGGACGGCAAGCCCGCTGTCCTGCTGGATGTCATGGACAAGGGCCGGACCATCGTGATACCTTTTTCGCTGGTACAATCCGCCCTGAACGCGGGCACAACGTCTCCCTTCAGCCTTCTGTTCCGGTCCGCCGTTCTTGCCGTTGTTCCCGGACAGGAAGACGCGGGCAGCATCGTGTCGGGACAACTGCTGATCTCGTCGACCGCGGGCCCGGTCAAAACACAAATCGTGGAAACCCTTCCACGCGGGGCGAAGGTCCTCTGGACGAGCACTGCGGGCTCTTTCACGAACGACGCGCTCACCTTCGAATTGACCGCTGGACCGGAACAGCAGAGGATCATCTACCTGTTCCAGCCGGCAGACCCGGCCATGGTAAAGACCACGACCGAGGTGTTCTCGGAATGCGACGGCAATTTCGTCAGCCAGGGGAAGGTTGAATGAAGTTTCCAATTTGCAATTTCCAATTTGCAATATGCAATCCACGCTCGCGCGGCTTCACCTATATCGCGCTGCTCGCGGCCATCGTCATTATCGGGATATCCCTGGGGGCCGCGGGTAAGTACTGGCAGAATGTGATGATGCGGGAAAAGGAGGAAGAGCTTCTCTTCCGGGGGGAGCAGTACCGGATGGCCATTGAGCGTTATTACAGCGCCTTCCCCGGCAGGTTCCAATTCCCCCAGAACATCGAGGAGCTGTTGAAAGACGACCGGTTTCCGCAGGCGAAACGCCATCTCCGGCAGCAGTACAAGGACCCGATCACCGGGGAGGACTTCGAGGTCATCAGGGACTTGACGAAAGGGAACCGCATAACCGGCGTGTACAGCAAGAGCGACAAAGAGCCGATAAGAAAAGCGGGGTTTTTGGAACAGTTTCAGTCATTCGATGGGAAAAGCGCCTACAGCGAGTGGAAGTTCTTGTTCACGCCCGTATCCGGGGTGCCGGGTTTGCCGCCGGGCACGGTCCTTCCCGGACAACCGAACACGGGACAACCTCCGACACGACGGCAGTAGGACGTGTTTCGCTGCCGCGCGCATTGACCACTATGAATGATTCGCTGAACATTCTCTTTGACGAACAAACTATTGAGCGGAAGGTTGTTGAACTTGCCGCGCAGATATCCCGGGACTACGCGGGCAAGGAACTCATCGCCGTCTGCATCCTGAAAGGCGCCGCGCTGTTCACCACCGACCTGGTGCGGCACATCGCAGCCGAGGTGACCGTGGACTTCGCGCAGGCTGCAAGCTACGGGGCTTCGACCGCGCAGCCGGCCGAGGTGTTGTTAGAGAAGGACGTCTCGGCCGACATCAGCGGCAAGCACGTCCTGCTCGTTGACGGGATCGTGGACAGCGGAAAGACCCTGGCGTTCCTGCTCGAACGGTACGGGAAACGCAACCCCGCGAGCCTGCGGGTCGCTGTCCTGCTGGACAAGTCCGCGCGCCGCACCGTGCCCGTGCAGATCGACTACAAGGGATTCATCATCCCCGACCATTTCGTGGTGGGCTACGGCATGGATGCCGCCGAGAAGTACCGGAACCTGCCGTACATCGCGACGATCATGACCTGAACCTCCGCGGCTGTCACTCCCGCGTTTGCAGTACTTTCATGCGCAGAAAATAGCTCAGTACCGTCCTGATGGCCACAATGGCAGCGAGAATGCCCACCTTGGTCCACGTGGGGCTGGCCACGGAACTGATGATGTCGGCGGCGATGAAGATCTCGAGGCCGAGCAGCAGATGGGCTCCCCGCTTCTGGCGCTGGAACTCGCTTACGGCGATCTCGTCCTTTCCTGCCCGGTTCAACTTGAGCGGCAGAAATCCTATGCTCGATTCGATGACACCCCAGATCGTTGCCAGCGCTCCGACAATGCTGATCGCCACCACTACGATCTCCACCACACGAGGGATCGTTTCCATGTACTCACCTCCCTTCCAGACTGCCTAGAGAAAGTAGAGCACCTATAGAGAGCTTCGCTTGTCTGCGATATCGGGCCGAGAGCAGGAGAACTTTTTTGCTCCGCTGGCCTGAAAAAAAGAAGTGGCCCTGATATCAGGGCCTCAAGGAGCAACAGAGCGAACATGTTCTGCCCGCCGACCGCCGCGATTGCTGAATGCTGAAGCGCATATCAAGCGCGCCGTTGACACTCAGTGTCGATACGCCAGCAGTGTCCACGCTGTTATCATCGAGACCGACAGCATGGCCGGCAAACTCGACATCGCCGGTATGCAAAAAGGCGGCGTTATCGACGCCCGGGTCGTCTCCGGAAATACGGACCACAAGATTGCGTTCTGGGTCGTAAGCAAGCGACGAGAGCGAACGCGAACAACAAGCCAACCACCGCCACGACGAGAATAGTTGCGCATTCTTTTTTCCCCTGCCTCTCTTGCGCGAAATGTTTGATATTGCGCGCACAATATTTCAGCCGATCGTCGATTTTAGTAAAAGGAGACATCGGCCGCGTTCGCCTCGCCATCTACTCCATAACGCCGGTTATGGCGATCGCGCGAGGTGAAGTTCCCGCCGACACGGCAGTACCGATAGCCGTGAGCGCGTCGCTTATTGTATTAATGCCGTAGGCAGACACACTGTTCCCTTGCGTCGTGTAAAGGTACTACCCGATGGATCGGCGGTCACAAACCCAGGGGTGATGTTCGTGGCAAAAGGGCTTCCGGTCAGCACGATCAAACCACCGTTTGTTACATTGATCCCGAAACCCATGATGCCCCCGCCGAAGGCGTTATCAGCCACATAGGCGAACCGGCCGGAGCTTCAACGGTCACGGACACCGGCACGGTCAGTCCGGGGTTTACGGGGTCGCTTCTCGATGTTTGACATTCTTGTCAAGGATAAAGAAGTGACCCCTATAGCTTCCTCTCCGAATAAGTTACGAGGCTACGCGTAGGTTCGCTTGCGCCGCGGCCTGTAGTTTTGCCGTTTGGGAACTCACGACCTCTGATTACTCAGATGCCGTTCCCTCGTGCTACCGCGGCGTACGGACAACTCCTCGGACGGGACTTTAACCCGCGTGATAATCAGTTGTTACTGCGAACGGTTAAATCAACATTCGTGACAGAATTGTCATCATTGAAGATTTGACCCCTTGTCCTCCATTCGTAAATGAAGGGAGGCTACTGATAGCGCAAAGACCGATGACTACAGTAATGAGATATGCCGGGGCCTTGGCCTGCTGCCTCGGGTTTCCGCATTGCATGATTATGTAGCCGTCGCCCATCACCCTGAAAGCATATGATTTCGCGTATGGAAACCCGTCTATTTCCGCTCTTCAGTCTCCCTATCATACACTTCGTCGCTCACGACCGACTTGCTCAGCGCCACCAAGGGCGTCAGGCCGATGCGTACCGACGCGCGCAGCGATTCGTGTTGCCGGATGAAATCCGCAACCGGAGGACTGGCAGAATAATAGAAGCGCACGAATTGCCTCCCCACCGCATTCGTCAGGAGATATTCGTCCCGGAAGGCGCGGAGAAAACGCACGTCCGTCGCCATGGGCGTTCCATACGCAGCAGTGGCAATAAAGCAGCCTCCCTCTCCGCCGCCCGTGGTCCCATCACCTGTGGTCCCGCCGCCGCCGGTGGTGGTTGTTGTCGAGCTGGTTATCTTGGTAACAAATCCGTCAAATAAACCGCTGCCGAATGTACCCTGGAGCGCATCCTTCGTCGGGAAGTCGGAGGAATCGGTCTGGCCGACAACAATAACATCATAATTACTGTCCAGCGCAATGCCGAATGCCTTGTCTCCGCCGCTCACGTTTCCCGTGCCGCCCAGATAGGAAGAGTACAGTAGCGCGGTACCGGTCGGATTCAGCACCGAGACAAAGGCGTCGTTACCCGAGCTCGCCTTGGCCGGTTGGATCGCATCAACCGTTGTCGGGAAATTGGATGAGTAGGTCTCTCCGGCCACATACGCATTGCCGTCATTGTCTACCGCAATACCATGGCCGATATCCGATGAAGAAACGCCGCCGAGATAGGTGGAATAAAGGAGCGTGTTGCCTGTTGAATCCAGCTTGGTTGCAAAGGCATCAATCGCGGCGGCATAGGCGCTCTGGTACGCGCCCGCAGTCGTCGGGAAGTTCGACGCCGCTGTTTTGCCTGTCAAATAAGCATTGCCCGAACTATCCACAGCGATGCCGTATCCATAGCTGTCGCTCGTTGATCCGGATCCGCCGATGGTGGAAGCATAGACCACAGAACCCGCGATGTTAAATTTTACGACCAGTACCTGGCGCGAGGCCGACGAATTGATGTCGGTCTCTCCGGTAAAATAGGCGTTTCCACCGCTGTCCACGGCTACCGCATACGCATATTCCCAACCCGTGCCGCCATAACGGGTGGCATAATTGAGTGACGATGCTCCGGTTGCGGCCGTATCGATCTTCACCATGAATGCATCATATAATCCGGCAGTGCCACCCGTATGAGTGCTCCAGGTACCCGCGGTCGGCCAGTTCGGGAACATTGGTGAGTCAATTGATCCGCCGCCGCATACATACGCATTGGATCCCCGCACGGCAATTCCGTAGCCAAGGGAACTGCTGCCGCTCTGCAGTATCGTGGAATAGAGAATGGTGGACCCGGCGCTGTTGAGCTTTACGACAAGTGCCCCGCCGCTCGGAGTCGTGGTGAAACCATTCACGACCGGGAAAGTCGCTCCGCTTCCGGGATAGGATGTTTCTCCCGTCACATAGGCATTGCCGCTGCTGTCAACCGCTATGGCATAACCCTTATCATTGGTGTTGCCTGAACCGACATAGGTGGAATAGACGACTGCGCCGGCGGGGCTGATTTTCATAACGAAGACATCGTAGTCCGAACCAGCGTGCCCGGTTGCGCCGGGAAAGTTCGTCGAGTTGGTGTATCCCGTCACATAGATGTTGTTCGAGCTGTCAACGGCAACACCCTTCGCATAGTCATAACCGCTACCCCCGAGGAAAGTGGAGAAGGCGAAGACCGGATCGATATAAAGCGTTTTTCCCTCGTCGTAGGAAGCGACCTGGAACCCGACCTCATGTTTGCCCTTCGTTACATAAGAACCGGCAACCTGCTGTCTTGATCCGTTGACCTCCTGGTACACCACAGGCGCTTTTTGCATGATCTTGTCCTTACCGGCATGAATAACCAGGTTGCCCTGCTTGTCGATGCTCAGCCGGTCCTCGCCGGCGAAGCCGAGGCGGATCACGTTCGGGTCAGCGCCCGGCGCAACGACGAAATCATACTCAAGCTGATTCTGGTTTCCGTAGAACACGAGATCGATGCCGGGATAGAGTTTTTCGTACCTCACTTTGGCAAAGGACGATATATTCGTCCGCCACTGGGACTGATCGCCGATCAGATAGTTGCTCTTCCCTTCTAGCGGTTCGTGGCCCGTTACTTTCGCCTGTGGGTCAGCGCCGTTCCAGCTCATGCGAACGACCACGGTTTTCTGTTCTGCTGTCTGCCCCACCGTTGCGCTTGCCCTGTTCAGCGTGATCACTGATTCGGTCGGCGTCAAGAAGAGGCTATACCCTCTCCCGCGCGACAGGAACTTGACCTGCCCGTCAGCCTGTCCCTTGTTTTCCTCGAATTGCATCGGTAATCTTCCGAGGTCCTGCTGCGCTCGGGTTATAGACAGAACGCCCGAAGGAGCGACGTTCGAATGAGACGATGTTCCCTTTCCTGCCTGGGTTAATGCATAACCCATCAGACAACCGATAAAAAGCAAACTCAGCACAACCTTCCCTGTATTTATTCTTCCTGTCTTTTGCATACTGTCCCCTTTCTATCATGAGATTTGAAAGCCGTCTGATACGGCTGTCGTCTGGTGTATTATTCTTCTTATTTGTTTACGGATATTTATTCCGGCAAGCGGCGGCCCTGGAAGCGGGACTGCATGGCCTGAAGCCGCGCTTTTCACAGGCGCATCCGTTACCGTCACCTGACAGGTGCTGCTGGTCGCTTTATTGGCCCACCGCAGCAGACAACAAGGATCGACCTCAGCATGACCCTGCGATGAGTAAATAGCTGCGCATTCTTTTTTACCCCTGCCTCTCTTGCACGATATGTTTGATATTACCGCACAATATTTCAGCCGATCGTCGTTTTAGTAAAAAGAGATCATCGGCCGCGTTCGCCTCGCCATCTACTCCATAACGCCGGTTATGGCGATCGAGCGAGGTGTCGTTCCCGCCGACACGGCAGGACCGACCTCTGTGAGCGCACCGCTGATGTCATTGATCCGGTATGCCGATACGCTGTTTCCCTGTGTCGCGTAAAGGTACTTCCCCGACGGATCGGCGGTCACAAACCCAGGGGTGACGTTCGTGTCAAAAGGGCTTCCGGTCAGCACGGTCAAACCGCCGTTTGTTGCGTTGACCCCAAAACCCATGATGCCCCCGCCGGAGGCGTTATCAGCCACATAGGCGAACCGGCCGGAGCGTTCAACGGTCACCGATACCGGTACGGTCAGCCCGTTTGACAGCAGCACTGTCGATCCGCTAAGTACACCGCCGAACCAGATTCTGTGCATCAGGACCACGCCTCCGTTGTCGGTGGTATAGACATATTTGCCTGTCGGATCGACGGCAATGGACACGACGTCAACAGGGGCTGAACTGAAAGGACTTCCAGGCACCGGAGTCAGCGCGCCGCTTACCCGATCGATGCTGAACGCGGATATCCTGCCGAAATATCCGGTCGCAACATACATATACTGGCCGGTGGGATCGATCGCGATGGCCAGGGGTGTCCCGGTAGCGGCAAAGGGGCTGCCGGCGACCGACGTAAGAGCGCCGGTGACCGCATTGATCGCGAAGGCTGAGACATTGGCCGAACCCGCATTCGCCGCATACACGAACCTGCCGCTCGGGTCCACGGCAGCAGCCGAGGGGCTCGTTCCCGTTGCGGTCGTATTGACGGAGGTGAGCGCTCCGGTGGTACTGTTGATGGCATAGGCGGAGATCGAGTTGCCGCCGCTGCCGTTGAACCCGTTGGTCACGAAGGTGAACTTGCCCGCTGGGTCCACTGCCACGGACGTGGGATTCGTACCTGCGGAGCCATTGCCGGCGGCCGTGAGCGCCCCCGTGCCCGCGTTGACCTGGAAGATGGAGAGATTGCTGGAACCATGGTTCGCCGCATAGGCGAACTTCGGTTTCTCGACGACCGGTGAGGACCCCGTGGCCAGCGCGATGGCGAAGGGCCCGCTGCGCGTGCTGATCGTGCCGGCTTCGAGCAACACGCCGCTGGATGCGTTCGCGCTGAAGATCGACAGGGTGCCGAACTCGGCGTTCGCCGTATAGGCATAGGCTCCCGAAGGATCGAAGAGAATGCCAAAAACGCCGCCGCTTCCCGCAAAGGGCGCTCCGGCGACCGGAGTGAGACCGCCGGTGGCCTGATCGATGGTGAATGCGAAGGTATCGGTGCTGCCCCCGCCATCCCCTGCATAGACGAACCGGCCCGCCGGATCGACCGCCACGGTGTAGAGGCCCGCGTGTCCTACATTGTAGGGTGAGCCCGCGATCTCGCTGAGCACGCCGGTCGATCCGTCAATACGGTAGGCAGATATCGTTCCGCCGTTGTTCGCCACATAGGCGTATTTGCCCGTGGGAGCAACGACTACGGAACGGGGGCGCAGTCCTGCCGCGTACGGAGAACCGGCAAGTTCCGTGAGCCCACCAGTAGTCGCATTGACAGCATATGCCGAGATGTTGTTCGTGGCGTCATTGGTGGCGTACAGGAACCTGCCTGAGGGGACGACTGCAACAGAGTACGGCTCTCCTCCCGCGGAGAAGGGGGACTCCGCAACCGCGGTGAGCGTCCCGGTAACGGCATTGATCTTGTACGCCGAAATGCTGTCCGAGCCGTTGTTCGCAACATAGACGAACGACCCCGTAGGATCGACAACGATCGCTTGCGGCAACACCCCTGCTGACGCGGTCCCGATGCTTGTGAGGGCTCCACTCGCGGCGTCTATGCTGAAGGCTGACACGTCCTGTGAACTTTTGTTCGCCACATACACGGTCGTCACCGCGGGATTCACGGCGATGGCCCGCGGGTTGATGCCGGTCGCAGCGTAGCCGCGGTGCCGCAGTTTTCCCGTGGACGCATCGACCGCGAGGACCGACACGGTATTATCGAAATAATTTACCGCATAGACGAACCGGGCATGGACCGACGTATTCGCCGGCGGACCATCATTTCCTCCGCCGCCGCTGCCGCACGAGACCAAAACGAGGCACACCAAAAGCGCCGTACCGAACAATAAGAAGATCACGTTCCGCTTCATGGTATCCTCCGCAACACTTCAATTGCGTCCTTTTGGCTTGCTTCGGCCACTACCTTGACCGATTTCATAAACCCCGCCATCGAAAGGTATGCATGCGTGCTTCCATCGCCTCCGCCTCGACTGGTCATGGTGCCATGCGCGCATAGCCCCGGAACGGCAGTTTCTCCATGGTCGAGAACTGGCCGCCGGCATGTACCTTGCCGCCCCCGAGGACCCGCGCGCTGACGCCGTCGTTGGCGCATGGGTCCCAGGCCATCGCACGACCGGTGATCGCGTCGAGCGCGGCGATCCGCGACCGTGCCTGGCCGCCGATGGTCGTGAAGTACCCGCCTGCGTACACTGTTGTGCCGCTCACCGCAGAGCCCCTTGCTGTTCCCCATCCAGCATCACTGGACCGTGCCGGTCGTTACGATGGACTGGGGATATGCCCCGGCCGCAGTCGTCGGCGAGGTCAGGGCGGTCAGGGAGCCGTTCTGCCCGACCATATACTGCGAGATGTTGTTGCTGCCGCTGCTCGCATTTGCCGTATAGGCGTACTTCCCTGAAGGATCTATGGAGACAGAGCGCACCCCGTTTTCCGCGGTGAATGGAGAGCCTGCGACGGCAGCAAGGGCCCCGGTCACGCCGTCTATCCCATACGCGGATACCGCATTCGAAGCATTGTAGTTCGCCAGATACAGGTAGCGCCCCAGGGGATCGTCGACGAGGGAATCAGCAGCATCTGCGGATGCGCCGCAGAGACCGCCGGGGTCCGAATCGACCCTGGTGAGCGTCCCACTGGTTGCGTTAATGGTGAACGCCCAGGGATTGCCGCACGCCGTGGCAAGATAGGTGAAACGGCCCGTCGGGTCCACGCGGATGGCCACCGGCCGCGCATTCGTCACGGCAAGGTCCTGCGTTCCCGCCGTCCCTGCGTCAAAATCTATGCGGCTCAGAACGCCACTTATGCTATTGATCGAGAAGGCCGTGACCGTATCATTCAATAAATTGCTCGCATATACGAACCGGCCTGCGGGGTCTACGGCAAGGGAACTGGAGCCGTTCCCGGCTGCGAACGGTGAGCCTGCTAAGGGCGTGAGCGCTCCGCTCGCAGGATTGATGGCATAGGCAGACACCGAGCCTGCTGCGGGCCAGCCGTAATTTGATGCGTAAACGAACCGTCCAGACGTATCGACCCGTACAGCGGTCGGGGAAGTTCCCGCTGCAAAGGGCGATCCGGCTACCTCTGTCAGTTCACCGGTGATCGCGCTCACGGTGAAAGCGGAGATAGTGTTTGAGACGTAATTTGCAGCATACGCAAACTTGCCGAAAGGGTCTACGGTGACCGACCTTGGCTGCGACCCTGCTGCAACCGTAGGTGTGGCCATGGACGTGAGAGCGCCATCCGACCCGATTGTGTACTGCGAGATATCGCCGGAACCGGCGTTCGCCGCGTAGGCGTATCTCGGCAGGTAGGTCGCCGGCGCGGCGCCATGCGCGACAGCTATGCGGAACGGCGCATTCCGCGCGCTGATCTTTCCACCGGCGGTCAACGCCCCGCTGACCGGGTCCACTTTGAACACCGACAGGTCATGGGATCCCGAGTTCGCCACGTATACGAAGGCGCCCGCTGCATCGACCGCTACGTCAGCGGGCCATGTTCCAGAAGAAACGGGTGAGCCGGCCACTGCGGTGAGGACGCCGGTACCGGGATCGATGTTGAAGGCGGCAACAGACCCGCTCACGCCCGTCAGGTATGCAAAGCGTCCAGTGGGGCTTACCACAAGGGAGTTCGGATTGCCGATCCCCGTGCTGAAGGGAGATCCCGCAACCTCTGTCAGACCGCCGTCCGCAATGTTAATGCTGTAAACAGAAATGTTCCCGGAGTTGGCATTGACCACATAGAGAAAGCGTCCGGAAGGATCTATCGAAAGCTTCTGTGGATACGAGCCGGCGGAGAATGTTCCCGCGCTTACCAGGGAACCGTCGGCGGCATTGATGGCAAAGGCCGACACGTCGTCGCTTCCGCTGTTCACAACATACAGCAACCCGCCGGAGGGATGTACGGCGACCGCAGCCGGAAAGCTCCCCGCCGTGAACGGGGAACCCGGCACAGCTGTCAGCGCCCCGGAAACCGGATCGATGCTGTAGGCGAGCACGTTCTGGGCGCCGGCGAATCCTGCGGCGAAGAGGAACGCTCCGGTTGGATCGAAAGCCATGGAATAGGCGATGTCCGAACTACGGAAGGACGACTGAGACAGCGCGCCGGACGCAGCGTCGATGGCATAG
Source organism: uncultured Nitrospiraceae bacterium (assembly GCA_964412455.1). Lineage (GTDB taxonomy): Bacteria > Nitrospirota > UBA9217 > UBA9217 > UBA9217 > JAAXXJ01. The sequence goes on from CAYPOT010000015.1 coordinate 24,418, forward strand.
GTGCGTATCCCTGAGGGGCTGCCATGGTTGCTGACGAACACGAACCTGTTCGTCGGATCGACCGCAACGGCGCGCGGATTGTTGCCGCCCACCGGAAGGTACCCGTTATGACGCAGCCGTCCGCTGGCTGCGTCGACCGTATAGATCGATACGGTGCTGTCCTGGTCGTTGACGGCGTAGGCGAACCGCGTGGAGGTGCAGTCAACGACCACTGCGGTGACGTTCGTACCGCTCACCGTCCCGCTGCCGTTGCGCAGGACAGTGCAAACCTGACCGGGGCTGATCGGCTGGGTCGCTACCGCAACAGCGTATCCGCCGCCATCGGCAAGGTGCGTGGAAAAGGTAAAAGTGCCATTGGAGGAGATGCTCAGGTCGTCGCTTCCATTGTTCCGCAGGATCAGTCCTGCTCCGCTCAGGCCCGATACCGTTCCTCCAATGGTATAGCTGGGGGGCGGATTACTGTCACTGCCGCCGCCCCCGCCGCCACAGGATGCGACAGCACTCAGCGCGCTCATGACCATCGCAGCAAGGACCCATCTTCTTGTTCTTTTTCTCATGACCTGCCTCCCCCTTTTATCCGCCGCTTTCCAGATTCGCCGTGCGCATGCGGAAGCACAGGACATCCCATGCTCCCGAGCAGTTCGCCTGTATCATGGAACACCGTTCTTTTCTCCGCGCCCGGTTGTTCGACGCTCCCGGTGACCCGGCTGGGGTCACCGCTGTCCCGGCGGTAGATGCGGACGATAAAGCATTGCACTGTGTCTTCCTGGCCTCTTTTCATGATCTAGCGGAAAATAGCACAATGTCGCTTACTGCTGACTTACCGCTGAAAATAAATATTTCAAGCCACTTCGGTTATTATCCGCTTATTATTCAACATGTTGATATCATTCTGGAGGGTAGGATCAGGGTATTCTTCACCCGCTTCCAGCAGCACCCTGTCGCGCGACAGGTCTCAGCGGTATGCCTGGAGGATGAACGTCACTTACGGTCAGTGGGCGTCTCGGGAAAACGCGGCTGGGAAAAAGACGAAGGAGATGGAAACAAGAGAGGATGGAAAGGCGGGCGATGATGGACGTTCTGGAATATCTATCGCCTCAGTTGTCCGGCTGCGAGGACGAACGAAGTCCGCGAAGGACCGCTTCCGTCTCTTCTGACGGCGCGATCCCGTGCTGGGCCCGCAGGACCTCGCTGCACCGGCGATACACGGAAAGGCCTTCCGCGGGACGTCCCTGGTTCTGACAGATGATCATGATCCTCCGATAGAACTCCTCGGCGAGATTATCCATATCGATGCCCTGTTCATAACACCCGATAGCGCGGTCCCATTCGTTCACGCTTTCCCAGTACCTGCCCCAGTCCCGCACTAACCGCAGGCACTTGCTCCGGAGCCGCTCCCGCATCGAGACCGCCCAGGGCTCGACAAGGTCCTTCAGAAAATGGTTTGAATAGAGCGACAGAGCGCTTTCATAGTGCCGTTCACGGTGGTCATCGCGGTCTGCCGGCCGCTTAAGCTGCTCTTCGGCCTTCCCCACGAGCCGCTCGAACGCCCAGGCATCGACCCACACGATCCGGTTGTCGAGCGCGAGCCTGCCGTCCTGCAGGACCACGGCGCCGTCGTTTCCCAGCGCCTTCCGGAGGCGGTGCAGCGTGGTGTCGAAGGACCGCTGCGCCGCGTCTCCCTCCGCGTCCGGCCAGAGGGCCTCGATGACCGACCAGACATCCACGTCTCTCCCGCCGAGAGCAATGATCGCCTTCAACAGCTCCAGCGGCCTCTGCCTCACCCGGCCTTCGAAGCTCAGCGGTTTTCCGTCTTTGATGATCGTGAACCGTGAGAGCGTATAGATGCGCAGATGCCACGGCCATTTTTCGAGATGGACCGGCGCCGCCTCGGGGACCAGTCCCCGCTTCACGATCAGGTCCCGGACGTACTGCTCTTCGATCCCGTGCTCCAGAGCCTTGGCGTAAAGCGACGTCATCACCGATGAGCGCCACCAAGCGTGGTTTAGAATGCCGACCTCACGGCTGATCACAAGGTGTCGACGCAGCGATTTCATCGCTCCCTGTTCGTCCCCCCGGCTCAGAGAGCGCACCGCTTGCAGCCATTGGTATTGGTACTCAATGGTGTTGCTCCGCATGGATGTCCCGATCGCCCGGGCCCTCTCCAGATGCTTGCCGGCCTCGGAATGCTTTCCCTGCTCCATGAGCACTTCCGCGAGTCCCATACAGGCGAATGCCAGAATGAAGGGGACGCCAGATCTCTCCGCCAGAGAAACGGACGTCTTTACGTGCCCCAGTGCGCGGGACACGTCCCTCCCGCACAGGGCCTCCCAGGCGAGATGATAATGGTAATGGGACAGGTCGAGAAGCCGGTTGGTCTTGAAGATGAACTCCATTCTTCGGAGATAGACCGACGCGGCACCGACATCGCCGGCCGTCATGGTGCCGAAACTGGCCTGGGCCAGCAGCATGAAGTCCCAGAGATGGATGCCGCTCTGGTTCGCAATGTCAATACCCCGTTCCACGGCCTCGACGCACGCCTTGTTCTCGCCGCGCATCCATGAGTACGCCGCCTCGATGGACCTCCACACGATCACCGAAAGCTGGTCGCCGCGAAAGTCCTGCAGTGAGGATCGTAGCGCGTTGATCAGGAGGTCGGCCTGGGCCTGATCACCTGTCCACCAGGTGTAATAAAGGGCCAGGTGGCTGCTGAGCAGCATTTTCAGGCGGACGTCATCCGTCTCCATGACGATGCCTTTCACCCGCGCCTCCCAGAGAGGCAGATCCGCGTGTTGGGGCTGACGGTACATCAGCGCGCAGAACATCGCCGAGGCGACCCGGGCCTCGATCTCCGGCGAGGGGAAAAGGGGATCCGCCGTCATGACCGTTTCGATCTCGGCGATCCAGTGATCGAGCGGCGTAAAATCGCTCCATTCGAACACAAAGGTATCGACGATGCCGCACCATGAAAGATAAAGTCCCGCTGCGTCCATCTGCTGTTTAAACAGGGGGAAGGCACGTTCAAGGCATGCCCGGCTCTCGCGGAGATCATGAGGCAGTTTCCCCATGGCATCCCAATAGAGAAGCCAGGGATCGCTTTCCCTGTGTTCCCGGGGCATTGCCGTTAACCATGCCTTCAGTGTGGTGCTGCGCCCCTGCTGCATCAGCTCACGCGCCTGCGAGAACAGCAGGCGCGAAAGGTTCTCCCAGTCCTCCGCTTCGACATAGAGCGCCGCCGCGCTCTCCACCTGGCCGGTCTCCAGCAGCAGGCTCGCGGCCTCCCGCTGGACAGCGCGCGCCCCCTCCGGTCCGAGGACGTTGCGGGCCCGCGCCTGGAGAAAATCACGGAACAGACGATGGTATTGATATGCCGGCTCCGGACCGGGATGCCGCTGGATGAAGTAGTTCTTCCGGGCCAGCTCGGACAGGACCTTTCCCGCTTCGGACAGCCCGCTTAATTGCATTGCCGTTCGCTCGGTCATTTTCAGAAGGAACGAGGTCTTGACGAGAAAATCCTGCGTCGCCGGATCGGCCTGCTGGAATATCTCGCTGGCAAAATAATCGAAGATGCCTTCCCGGGACGACGTCTCGAGCGCGTCCGCGCGAAGATCGTCCCGGAGCCGCGCGTCCTCGGTCAGGAGCACGAGGCCCGCGGCCCAGCCTCCCGACAACTCCTGGATCCGCAGGCTCACTTCCGGCGAAAAGCTCTTCGTCCCCTTGACCGTTACGAGCGACGCCGCCTCCTGCGCGTCGAAAGTGAGCTCGCTCCAGCCCAAGACGTGCATCTGCCCGTTCGCGCGCAGGCGCGCCACGGCCGGCAGGGGGTCCGTCCGGCTGATCAGCACCGCGATGATCCCCTCCGGAAGAAGCGAGAGCCCCGTCCTGACGATCTCGTGAAAATTCGAATCAGCGGGGATCTCCTGGTAATTGTCGATAACGAGAACAAAGGGCGGCTTCAGGCGGGAATAGAGGTCTTCAAAATACCGGTGCGCGAAGGTCGCGACGCCCAGGAGATATTCCGGCTTCAGGAGCGGGAGGGGTCTCCTGAACCGCGGAGCGGCCTTTTTCGCGGCAAGCCCCATGTAATAGAAAAACGTCGCGATATCGCCATCGCCTTCGTCGGCCTGGTACCAGATGCAGGGCAGCTTCCGCGCCGCGATCCAACTGGCGATGAGCGTGGTCTTTCCGGAGCCCGCGGTCCCGGAGAGCCAGATGAGCGGCTTGTTCCGGAAGGAATCAAGCTTCCGGAACAGCCGGTCACGGGGAAGCACCCCGGCAACCGCTGGTCGTGACAACTTCGTAATGGTGGGCTGATGATTTTTCATTGAGGAAAGCGGGAGGCAAGGGCCCCCCAGGTTCCGATGAGCATGTTCACCTTAGCAAAGAATGTTTTTCGTGTAAAGGGATTATTCCCCCCGCCTTCGAGGCCTCGGCATCATCCGCGGCACCTTCTTCATATACTCCCGGTACTGATCGCCAAAGATGTTCAGGAACCGCCGCTCCTCGATGAACATGCCAAAGATGAAGTAGAGGTCCGCCAGGACGGTGATGGCCAGGCCGTTCACGGTCATGGTGGGGCTGAAAGTGAAGATGATGAGGCCTGCGACATACAAGGGATGACGCACGATTCCGTAGACGCCTGTCGTGACCAGTTCCTTCTCGGTCAAACCCTCGCTGTTGCCGGCGGTCTCCCCTTTTGTCACATACCGCCATACCTGCCGGAAGCCCATGAACTCCCATTTGTCCAGATACTGGAAGGCCAGTACTCCGAACAGAACGCCCGCGAGCTGGATCGCGTGCATGCACAGACGGAACCAGAGCGGCCCTTGCCAAAGGACGCGGTCGGGGACCTGGATGATAAGGTAGATCGCGGCAAATGCCGTGACACCGCTCACACTCGTGAACAGAAAACGGTACCAGACCCGCATGAAGGTCTCGCCAAACACGCGCCGGCACAGGTCCTTGAACCACGCGGCAACGGTGATGCTGTGGATAAGGGCGAAGGCGAGGAAGATGAGAGAGATCGTTGCCATATTATTGTAGGGGCGGCCCTAGGTGGCCGCCCATGATAGGGCAACCACGCAGGGTTGCCCCTACCGAAGGGGCTACTGGCCCCTGACCACTGCCAGCATCTCCGCCGCCGCTTCCTGTATCGCATCCATCCGGTCGTACCCGGCGATCAGGAACTCAGCGTCCTTGAACTGGTCGAGGATATACGGGCTATCGAAGGAAATAACGGCGGAGCGCTTTCCCGCCGCCTTTGCCCGCCGGAGGATCTCGAATGCAGCGTCCCGAAGCTTCGGCGAAATGCCGGAACGTCCCTTGGACGCCGATATCCTGGAAAATATGCCGATGACGACAGAACCGACACCGCTGAAGTCCAGGTGAGAAGAGAGACTGGCGTCGCATACGTCGGGCGTCAGGGTGGTGCTGTGCACCGTGCCGAACTGTTTCATTAAACCTTTCGTGAACGGGCCGCCCATACCCTGGCTGTCGTCATCCAGCATAAAACACGCGGCTCCTTTCCTCGTGTCGAGGGCAAGCTTCTTCTCGTTTCCGCTGACCACCGTGAGCGCTTTCCTGCCAAGTTCAGCCGCGACCGCGCGATGCTTTTCATAGTCGATCTTCGAAGTGCGGCCCCCTTCTTCCCCCCCCCTTGCCAAGGGGGGACTGAGGGGGGTATTGAACAGCCCGAGCCGCTTCTTCGCGGCCAATATTCTTTCGACGGACTCATGGATGCGCGTTTCCGTGAGCCGCCCCTTTTCCACCGCCTTGACCACGGCATTAATAGTAACCCGGGCGTCGACAGGGTGGAGCAGAATGTCCATGCCGGCCTCGACAGCCCGGATCGCGATCTCGTCCTGGGTATACTCCCCGGCAAGGGCGCCCATGTCCAGTGCGTCCGAGACGATCAATCCCTCGAACGCCATGCCTTCCCGCAGGAGCGCCGTCACGACCTTCTTTGAGAACGTGACCGGCTTCACCGGGTCGAGCGCAGGGACCAGGAGATGGGCGATCATCACCATGCCCACTCCGTCCTTCACCGCCTCACGGAACGGCGGCAGCTCCACACGATTGAGCCGCGCCCGGTCCGCGCGAATGACCGGCAGGACCGAGTGCGAATCCTGATCCGTGTCCCCGTGACCCGGGAAATGCTTGGCGCAGGCAAGGAGGTCCAGATGGCCGTCTGTCCCCGGTTTCTGGAGACCGCGGATATAGTGTTTGCCGAACCACTCCACCGCCTCCGCGTCCTCGCCGAAGGAACGGGTGCAGATGATGGGATTGTCGGGATTGTTGTTCACGTCCATGACCGGCGAGAAGACGATATGAATGCCGGCTGACCGGCTCTCCGTCCGGACCGCGTCGAGCATCCGGGCGAGAAGGTCCAGATCCTTCTTCGAGCGCTTACCCATGGCAGATGCCACGGCACGCTGACTCGGGAAGCGCGTCCCCCCCTCAAGCTGCTGGCCGAGGCCGCGCTCCACGTCGGAGGAGATCAGAAGAGGGAATTCCGCCCGAGCCTGGAGTTCCGCGAGATGGCGGGGGGTGCTGTCGATGTCGCCGCCGAAAAGAATGAAACCGCCAAGCCCTTCCCGGACAAGGGCCGTCATCGCATCGCGGTAGGCAGGCTCACGCAGGCGGATTCCCTCGATCCGCGGCATCACCATCTGCGCAACCGCTTGTTTCAACGATGGAATTTTCATGGCGCCATTCTCGCTTTTTTCCAAGGCCAAAGCAAGATATTTTTCCCTCGCTTGACAAGATGGTGCATGAAGTATATTCTTAGTCAAGCAAAGGGAGTTCGGTCGGTCCTTTGCAGACCGTTGCCCCATATGGCAGATAATACGAAAACAATCAAGGCCCTCCTCCTGGGCGGCGCGATCATCATATCGCTCATGATGGCGGCGATGTCGGTCGTTCTGCTCGTCTATGGTCCCGTGCTGTCCGCGGCGCTCGCGGCCATGCTTATCGCGATCCTTTCAATCTCTCCCTTTCCTGTCGTGGGCGCGATCGTCCTCCTCAGGTTGCTGAGCAAATACGCAAAAGAGGCGGAAAGTTTCACTACGCGGGACCCCCTTACCGGCCTGTACAACCAGATCACCTTCTGGGACCTGCTCGAATACGAGACCCAGCGGTCCATGCGGCAGAAGTACAAGTTTTCCCTCCTGCACATAGACATCGATAATTTCAAGATCATCAACGACACGTACGGTCATGAGGTCGGCGACCGCTTTCTGAAGGATTTTTCCGACATCCTGAGGGCCGCTGTCCGCAAGGGAGACATCCCCGCCCGCTTCGCCGGCGATAACTTTACCGCCATCCTGCCCGTGTGCGACGAGGAGCAGGCCTACATTGTCGCCAAGAGGCTTATGGACAGCCTGCGAAGCCACTCGATCACGCTCCCGGACGGTGCCGTCGTGCAGGAGACGATCTCCATCGGCGTGGCGGTGTTCCCCAGTCATGCCACGGACGCGAAGGGCCTCTTCCTTCTTGCGGACAGCATGCTGGGCCAGGCAAAATCGTCGGGCAAGGACAACATGGCCTTCCCAAGCAACGGCGACAACGTGGAGATGCTCAAGAACCTCAGCGAGAAGAACATCATGATCCTCGATGCCCTCCAACGCAGGAAGAAGAAGTTCGTCCCCTACTTCCAGCCCATCGTCGACGTCAAGAACAGGTCCATTATGGCCTACGAGGTGCTGACGAGGATCATTGAGGGCGATCGCGTGATCCCTGCGGCGGACTTCATCGAGGCGGCGGAGAGCATGGGCGCCATCGGCAAGATCGACTACCAGCTCATCGAACAGGCGTTCATCATGGTGGCGGAGCAGAAGTATACCGGCACGCTGTTCCTGAACCTCTCTCCCAAAGCCATGGTGATCAGCGACTTCATGCCCACCCTTCGCGCCCTGTTCCGCGATTACGCCATCGATCCGGGAAGCATGGTCTTCGAGATCACCGAGCGGGACACGGTCAAAAACGTCCGATTGTTCGAGAAGTTCGTCCGTACCCTGAAGGACGAGGGTTTCCGGTTCGCCATTGATGACTTCGGGGCGGGTTATTCCTCGTTCCAGTATCTCAAGAACTTCCCCGTCGACTATCTGAAGGTGGACGGCGAGTTCATCCGGACCATGGGTGCGAACGGCACGATGGAGAGGGAGATCGTCACCAGCATCGCGGCCCTCGCCAGCCGCCTCAAGATCAAGACCATTGCCGAGTTTGTGGAGAGCGAATCGATCATGAACGAGGTCGACTCTGCCGGCATTGACTATGCCCAGGGCTACCATATTCATAGACCGTCGCCGAACCTGATGTAGCCTGCCCTCTTCCGGACACTCCGCATTTCCAAGCCCTAACCTTACAGGCCGGAAACAAATCTGCCACGAAGATACAAAGAATTTAGAATCTTTGGCATTTTAGATAAAGAACCTTACAAAACAGATGCCGAGAAAGGCTCAGATTTATCCGCAGAATCCAAAAGTAGGCGCTTCTAAGCGACACGGATTCCACAGATTAAGGCGACCGTCAAGACTTGTGTTTAAAGAGACATAATCTGCGTCAATCTGCGAAATCTGTGGATAAGCTTTTCCTCCGAACCTTTGTTTCTGATGTTGATTTGCAATCAACCATCAACCTCTTTACCTTCACCCCTGCCTGATGCTATACTGTGACCGTTAATCGCCAATCTCACGACCAAGGAGCACCCGTTGGATACGATCACCTATGTTAACGGTTCCTACCGGACCGGCGCCGGTCGACGTTCGCTGTTAGGCAGATTTCTGCCCGAGGTCAGGCTCTACTCCCGCCTGCTCTCCACCGTCTGGAGGGGCAGTTCGAAGGCGAAGCACGGGCGATACCTCACGGCGGACTGGGTCGCCAGCAGCCTGGAAACGCTCCGCGCGCTCGAGGAGATCAACGCTGTCATCGAGATCAACGGCATCGACAACTTCAGGAACCTCGACACGCCCTGCGTCTTCATCGGCAACCACATGAGCACCCTGGAGACCATGGTCCTGCCGTGCATCATCTCACAGTTCAAGGACTCCACCTTCGTGGTGAAGCAGAGCCTTGTTGACTACCCGGTATTCAAACACATCATGCGCGCCCGTAACCCCATCACCGTGGGCCGGACGAACCCCCGCGACGACCTCAAAGCAGTGTTCGAAGGCGGCGAGGAGCGGCTGAAGGCGGGCATTTCCATCGTCATCTTCCCCCAGACCACGCGTACGGAGGTCTTCGATTCCGGCCAGTTCAACACCATCGGCATCAAACTGGCAAAAAAAGCGGGTGTGCCCGTCGTCCCCCTGGCTCTCAAGACCGACGCCTGGGGAAATGGAAAATACCTGAAGGACTACGGCAAGGTGGATATATCGAAAAAGGTCTGGTTCGAGTTCGGAAAGCCAATGACCATCACCGGCCGCGGCGACGCCGAGCACCAGCAGATCATCGATTTCATAAGCGGGAATTTGAAGGAGTGGGGTGGGAAGGTGGCGGAGCAGGCGAAAAGTCCTGTTTGATACCCGTTACTTTTGCGATCTCAGACAACTCGCTGACTTCTTCCTGAAGTTTGCAGAACGTGCATCTTTTGGAAAATGAAGATTACACTTTAAACACGTTATTTCCCGTAACTTACTGAGGCGTGTTCACCTAATCAATCGAGGAGGATGTAATGAATAACGTACCGTTCTATCTCGACTGGACATTTTGGGCTGTCATAGCAGCTTTTCTTGCTATTATACTATCGCAACTACCACCTATACATATTCTATTACGTTCTGCTAAGATAGAAGTCGATGTGTACAGTCGTATTTTTATAACTCACAAAGTCGGCAACCCCAATGTTCAACTTCACATGATAATAAACAACTCCGGCGGGCGAGAAGTTAAAATTAAATCCATTCTCTTGCATTTTAAGCGTGAAAAAGAAGATCAATTTACACTTCCGGCGCAGACCTATCTACAGTTGCCAAGTGATAAGAGTGCAGTACTTCTAAGTTCATTTAAATTAAAACCAAAAGAAGAATGGACCCATTTAATCAACTTTCTCAATTTCTTTTCTCGAACCGAGGAAAAAGAATACCGTCAACTTGAATCTAATCTAAGAAAAGATATACTCCAGAAAAAACAGAAGCCGGAAAATAAAGATTTATATGTAGAATCCGAGCCCAATGTTGTTCAGCCAATTATGGAGTTCTTTAAGCGCAAATTTCGATGGGCACCAGGAGAGTATGAAGTAGCTTTAGAAATAAGAGCATTGCCAGAGAAAGCTAGTAAATTAATAAAGTATAGGTTTACCATGTTTGAATCAGATTCGACAGAACTTCAAGACTACACAAAAGAATACAAGCACGGGGCTGGAGTATATTTCGATGACATCAATCAAACAGGTATGATTTTGCCCCTCACAGAAGCATAAATAGTATTCTTCCTGTTGATGTGATTCGCAGCTGGATCGCTTGGCTTGCACTCTTCAACCAGTATTGTGTACTAACTAAACACCGGTGTTAGCAAGATGTGACTATCTATCCGAAATAGCATGTTAGACCGTTAGCCGGGGGTTGATAACATCCGATTCTGGACAATTGGCGTGAACTGTAGAACTACTTGGGTCGCGCAAACCCCACGTGGTTCAGATATTCACGGTTCGGGGATCACAAGGAGCTTGATATGAAACTCAGTAGAACATCGACACCAGATTTTTTCTTTGCCATATTTGTTGCCGCCATTGTTGCAGGGTGCGCTGCAAACACCGGAATAGTGAAAATCTCGGATGACACTTATATGATCGGCAAACAAGGTGGCTGGGAGTCATCAGGGTCCGTTGTAAAAGTCGGGTTATACAAGGAAGGAAATCAGTTTTGTGCAAACATGGGAAAGAAATTTGTTCAAGTATCTGGTCAATCTGATGACGCAGGGCCGGGGAAGCATGCGACAGCAGAAATACAATTCAAGTGTCAGTAAGGTGGGTGTCGTTTCTTCTGGCTTCATCGGATTCAGCCTCCACTTAGTCCGCTGCTCAACCCGGCAGTCCACACGGACGCTGCGCGATAAGGCCGCGCAGCGCCGGTGACTTCTACGTTCCATGCAATTTACAACCAGAAGATGTTGACAGTTTCGTTTTGCTGAAATTGCAGTCTTGTAGGTGAAGCAAGCACAATATTCGTAAGCCCGCCCTCTTTTTCTGACTGTACTCCGAACTCCTTCATCAATAAAAAGCGGGATGCCTTATCGGCATCCCGCTCGCTAGTTCCTCTATTCTTCTTCTGCCTTAATCAAAAATACTTTGCGAACCCGATAAAGAGATCCGCCCCGCCTCCATCGAGGTTGGGATCGTATGGGGTCAGGCTTGACTTGTTGACTTATTGCCTTTCAACCCATTTAGCACCACCGAACTTCCCGAGCGTTCTATAAGTATCAACCAGAACTTGTCAGGGTTTCAATCCATCGAAACTCGCACAGTTGTAGGTGTTCATCGCAGGGCCAGGATCTGACAGAGTCGAAGAATATCGTTTGAAACATGGAGCGCATGATCCTTCCTCGTTGAAGTAGCATTTCTTCGAAACATATCATGTTGCATTCTTAATATTAAATTGACATTTGACTGATATAGGAGCATAGTTACTCATATTATGTCAATAATTATAAGGAGGATGACATGCAAACGCTATCTCAAGTCTTGTTCTGGGTCGGATTGTTTTCGATCCCGCTGTCATGGCTGATGTGGTTTTTCGGACCTCAAATCGAGTTGAAACGGCACGTCCTCGATAAGGTCACCGATCCCGCGCTGAAGGCGGCGCTAAAGGAAGCTCACGCAGAGCGCTGGGGAATCTTCGTCGGACTGTGGCCGGTGACACTTCTCTTGCTTAGCTTTATTCTCGGGAAGTGAGTCTGACAGCCGCGCCGGCCCAGCAGCGGCGAGCGAGTTTTGTCTTGGGGTTGCTGGTGCTCCCGGCAATCAAATGGATTTGCGCCCTAACCCGTAGCTAGTGCGGACGGGCCGGAAGCATCGTACCATCTTTCATCACCGTGCGGGCCCGCCGTACAGCATGACGTTCATGTGCAAGTTACAACTAGTACTTGATGATAGTTTCATTTGATTGAATTTGCACAGTAGTAGGTGAAGCAAGCACTATCTTCCCTTTTATACCGTTCTCTTCTTCTGCCTGTATTCCGCACTCCCTCATTATCTAACCAGGAAAAAAACGGGATGCTTTTTCGGCATCTCGCTGGTTCTTTTCTTCATTTTACCATCCCGCCCCTCTCGAGGTTGCGGACAAGACCCTATGGTAATACTTCACCAGCATCAACCCTCTTTTCAGCACCTTATCGTCTCGAAAACCCTTGACTCTGGTTAGCATATTTGCTAACATCCCGTACATGCATTTTGCCGTCGAGTATTTCCACCCGCGTGTTAAGAACGAGATCGATAGATGGCCTGACGGCATTCTGGCCGATTACGCCCGTCTGGTGGAACTTTTGATGGAGTTCGGTCCGAATCTGCGGATGCCGCATTCGCGTGCCATGGGCGATGGTCTCTTTGAATTGCGGCCACGCGGCAGGGAAGGAATAGGGCGTGCATTATACTGTTTTGTCGTCGGTCAACGCATCGTGATTCTTCACGCTTTTGTAAAGAAAACGCAGGAAACGCCCGAGAAGGAGTTACGTCTTGCCCGGAAAAGACTGAAGGAGGTACAAAATGGCTGATGTAACGTACAAACCCGTGTCCCATGACCATGAGGCCTTCCTCAAAAAAGCCTCAAAACGAAAAGGGTTCAAGAAAGCATATGAACATCTGGAGGAAGAGTACCGGCTAACCCGTGAGATGCTCGCCGCTCGTTCCAAGTTCGGTCTCACGCAGGAAGCGGTTGCGGAACTGATGGGGACGACAAAAAGCGCTGTTTCGCGCCTGGAAGCTGCGGGCAAGCATGCCCCTTCACTGACTACGCTGAAAAAGTACGCGCTGGCTGTCGGTTGTCGCTTGGAGATCAGGCTGGTTCCTAACGCTCGTAAGACCAAACGCTCAACACCGGCCGCCAAAAAACAGGCTGCCGGTTAGCTTCGCGCTTCCGCTCATTGCTAACCAGGAAATAAAAACGGGATGCCTTTTCGGCATCCCGCTCGTTCTTCCCTTCATTACACCACCCCGCCGGCCTGCCGGGATCAAAAATACTTCGCGAGCCCGACGAAGATATCCACCCCACTTCCGTCCAGGTTCCTGACCTCGTCGCGAAGCGCGGCGACCGGCTGGGCGACGCCGTTCTGTTCATAGCTGGTGGCCTTATACTTGACCGAGTACAGGCGCAGCCCGGCGACAAAGGTGAAGTCGTTCCGGATCAGGGCTTCGAACTCGCCCGACAGGTGAACACCGCTGGCACTGTCGTACTTGACAATATCCCTGATGCCGACGACCCGCGTCATATCGATATCCAACTCTCCTCCTCCATACGACCCCACTCCGCCGCCGAACTTGAACCGGACCCGGTCCCTGACCGGCACGAGATACTTGAGGGTCGCCCGGAGAAAGCCGCGGGAAAAGCTTGCGTCGGCATTATCGACTGCCGGTTGTTCAGTACTGGCCTGGCCGCCCAGGGACAGGTCGAACTCCAGATGCTCCGACAATCCATACCCCGCGGTGATAGCAAGTCCGAAGCCGCCGCCACCGCTCACCTTCATCGTGTCGCCGGAAGTCGTCGGCGCCAGATCGATGGACTTGAACCCGACGCCTAACATGGCGGAGATCTCCAGTTTCAGTTTTCCCGTCGTGCTCAGGACTTCAGACGCTTCCGGAGTTCCCTCGGCAACCGCCGCTTGCGGCGTGACCGTCGGCGGGGACGTCACCTGCGGGTCCGCTCCCTGGGCATACGCACCGGCCCCGAAACAGGTGATCAGGGCAGCCAAGATAAGAGTGAAGCAGAACGTTCTCCTGTTGTCTCCGCAGTGCCGCATAGTCACGTCTTCCTTAGATGAACGATCCCGTTACGCGTGAAGTTTTTTCATCAACCATGCCATGTTCCGGCCGAGCGCCTTCATGGTATTCATCCCTTCTTCATCCTTCGTCACCTCGCCGGGCAGCCTGCCGTGCGCCAGGTTCCAGTAGCTCGAACCCGGGACGATCATCTGGCCGATCAGGAAGAACGCATTCAATGAGCTGAGCACGTGGAATGCGCCCGCCCTGCGGGCCGCCACCACGCCCGCGCCCACCTTGCGCTGGAGCATGTCCCCGTTCGCCCGGGAGACCATGCCGCACCGCTCGATCAGCGCCTTCATGCCCGCCGAGACGTCGGCGAAGTAGGTCGGAGAGCCGAGCAGGATCGCGTCGGCTTCGATCATCTTCTGGATGCATTCATTGATGATGTCTTTATCCACGTTGCAGCGCTTGTTCTTGTTCTCGAAGCACTTCATGCAGGCAATGCACCCCTGGATCGGCTTGCCCGAAAGCTGGTACAGCTCCGTTTCGATCCCGGCGGTCTTCATCTCGTCCATCACGGTATTCAGCAGGATGGCCGTATTCCCGTCCTTCCTCGCGCTTCCGTTAAACGCAATGACCTTCATGGAACCTCCTTGATCGGTCAGGTGATCGATCTGACGCCAGATTAACTGCTCTTCCCCAGTGCCTTCAGGCCTTTGCAGCCTGTTTCGCTGCCCAGCGTACAGGCCTTCCGAAGGTTCGTGACAGCCTGCTCCGTATTCCCCAGCGCGTTCATCGCGTTCCCCCGGCCCGCGTAGGCATCGGCGCTGTCCGGCGCGACCCCGATGGCGTTCGTGTAGTCGGCGACCGCCTTCTCGAACTGCTTCTGCGCGGTATATGCCGCGGCGCGGTTGAGCAGGTAGGTCAGCGTGGTCGGACTGATCGAGACGGCCTTCGAAAAATCCTCGACCGCCCGTTCCAGGTCCTTTCGCTGTAAATAGATCTTCCCCCGGTTGTTATACGCCCTATGATTCTTCCGGTCGAGGGCGAGCGCGCCGTTGAAGTCATCAAGGGCCCGCTCACTCGCTCCGGTCCGGGCATACATATTTCCCCTGGCCGTATACGCTTCAACAAAAACGGGATTCAGTTCAAGGGCCTTGGTATATGCGTCGATGGCGGATTCGTTCTGCTGCCGGGCGGCGTAGCGGGAGCCCGTATCGAACCACTCCTCCGCCCGTGAGAGCGCGGATTTCTCGATCGAACTCGAACTCTGTCCAGCAACACCTGCAGAGGAGATTGTCAGAAGCAGTACCGCAGACAATAGAACCGGTGAGAGACACGTCATTTCCCAGATCCCTGTGACGCCTGTCCGATCGAGATCAGCTCGACCTCGAAAATCAGGGCCGCATTGGGTCCGATCTGCGCTCCGGCGCCCCGGTCGCCATAGGCGAGCTCCGACGGGACGAACAGCCTGATCTTTCCGCCCTCTTTGATGAGCTGAACACCCTCGGTCCATCCCTTGATCACCTGGTTCAGCGCAAACGTCGCGGGCTGGCCGCGCTTGTAGGAGCTGTCGAATTCGGTTCCGTCGATGAGCGTGCCGCGGTACTGGACGGTCACGGTATCGGTCGCCTTGGGCCGGTTCCCCTTTCCCTCGGCCAGGACCACGTACTGAAGCCCGCTGGGAAGCGCCACGACACCCTCTTTATTCTTATTCTCGGTCAGGAACGCCTCTCCCTCTTTCATGTTCTTGCCTCCCTGTTCTTTCGCTTTCTCCTGCTGCTTGGCCGCCATGTCCTTCTGAAAAGCGCTGATGGATTCTTGTCTCTCCTGCTCGGTCATCAGGGATTTCCTTCCCAACAGGACGTCCTGGATGGCCTTCGAAACAATGCGCGGGTCGACATCGATCCCGTTCCGCTTCAGGCTCGACCCCATATCGAAGCCGATGCTGTAGCTGAGCTTGTCCTTCTCGGTCTTCAGCTCGACCTTCTTCTCGGCAAATGCCGGCGTCGCCAGCAACAACACAACAAGAACTGTTCCTAAAACGTGGTTCATGATCTTCTCCTTTTCGATAGTATGAATGCGCTCAGTACATTAACAATCTTGACCGGCTTTGTCAATATTGTTTCATACTGGGCGCCTGAGACCTGAAATGGCCGCAGCTTGACTTTAAACCCACCTGTGGTATTCTCTTAACAGCTCGATTTCTCGGGAGTTTTGCCATGCCTGTCATTCCCATCGACAACCAGCCCCTCTGGCCGTTGGCGGTCTATTTTATTGCCATCGTCGTGATCGTTGCGGTCATGATCGGGCTTTCCCACGTTCTGGGACAGCGCCACCGGGAACGGGCGACCGCCGAACCCTACGAATCCGGCATCGTCTCCACCGGCACCGCCCGGGTGCGTTTCGACATCAAGTTCTATCTCGTCGCCGTGTTCTTCCTCATCTTCGACCTGGAAGCGGCGTTCCTCTATGCCTGGGCCGTGGCCGTCCGGGAGACCGGATGGGCGGGATACGCCGGGGTCCTGGTATTCACCGGCGTCCTCGCGGCAGCGCTCGCGTATCTCTGGCGTCTCGGCGCGCTGGACTGGGGGAAGCAGAAGACAGACACGGGGAAAAAGTAATAATATAAAAAGTCTTTGACACTGATTTTCGCTGATAACTGCCTATGATAACTGCGGACAGGTCCAGACGATAAGCAAATTTGCCTTATCCGCCTTTATCAGAGCTCTTGATCCGCCTTGATCCGTGTCAGAGGTTCTCCTGTTCTTGCACAGTAACTAATGTACGGCGAGAAGTAAAAAGAAGAAAGGTCTTTGACACTGATTTACACAGAAAAAGGCCTATGATAACTGCGGATAAGTCAAATCTTGTGCGCCTTTGACCTATCCGCCTTTATCAGAGCTCTTGATCCGCTTTGATCCGTGTCAAAGATTCTCCTGTTCTTTCGTTGATCATTGATATCTCAGTGTCTTCGTGCCTCGCTTAGAAGCGTCTACTTCCGGCCGTGGCAAAAAGGACTTTCATGAACTGGTCCCTCGCAAAACCCAGCCATCCCACCGTTGACGACGCCGTCCGCGAAAGCCTGGTCCTGACCCGCCTTCAGGACGTTCTCGCCTGGGGCAGGAAGAACTCCATCTGGCCCTTTAACTTCGGGCTCTCGTGCTGTTACGTGGAAATGGCCACGAGCCTCACGAGCAAATACGACATCGCCCGCTTCGGGGCCGAGGTGATCCGGGGCACGCCCCGCGAAGCGGACCTCATGATCGTTGCCGGCACCGTCTTCATCAAGATGGCCCCGGTCATCAAGCGGCTCTACGAGCAGATGATGGAGCCGCGCTGGGTCATCTCCATGGGGTCCTGCGCCAACTCCGGCGGGATGTACGATATCTACAGTGTGGTGCAGGGCGTCGACAAGTTCCTTCCCGTGGACGTGTACGTTCCGGGATGTCCGCCCCGGCCCGAGGCCTTCATGGAAGGCCTCCTGCTGCTCCAGAAGAAGCTCGGCGCGGAGCGCCGTCCACTGAGCTGGGTCGCCGGTCCGCAGGGCGTGACCCAGCCCGAGACGCCCTGCATGCGGGACCTGAAGCGGCAGGAGCGCTCGGCAGCGACGGTCCTGCCGTCGCCTGATGAAGTGAAATAATTGACAGCCGAAAACCCTCTGTTCACCCTTCGACAAGCTCAGGGCGAACGGAAGGTACACTGAATATTTCGTTCTTGTCCGTTCGTGGTGAGCCTGTCGAACCACTCATTATTTTCAACAGTCTTTTAAATTTGATCAGTTCGTAAGAACTCGTCATACCCGCGAAAGCGGGTATCCAGGAAGCAACTATCATCTTGAAAAGACTGGATTCCCGTTTGCACGGGAATGACGTAATAAGCAAGATTTCGACTTTTTACGAGATCATCAAATTTTACTGACATCTTTTTCCGTACCTCCGTGTCTTCGTGGCAGATTTTCTTCTATGATCCAAGAACATTCCATCATCCAAAACCTCCGGCGCGTCTTCGGAGAAGCCATTCTCGCGGTCCAGCCGACGAAGGACAGCATCCCCACCGTCTGGGTGACGCGGGACCGTGTCCGCGATGTCCTGCGCCATCTGAAGACCGCGGTCGAACGCCCCTACGGAATGCTCTACGACCTCACGGTCATCGACGAACGGGTGCGCGCGAACCGGCAGGACCAGCCGGCGTCCGACTTCACCGTCGTCTACCACCTGCTCTCTTTTGACCGGAACGAAGACATTCGCGTCAAGGTTCCGCTTGCAGGCGCCGACCTGTCCCTGCCGTCCGTCACCGGCATCTGGCCGGCCGCGAACTGGTACGAACGAGAAGCGTGGGATATGTTCGGGGTCAAGTTCGAAGGCCATCCTCATCTCAGCAGGATACTCATGCCGCCGACCTGGAACGGACACCCCCTGCGCAAGGACCACCCCGCCCGCGCCACGGAGATGGGCCCCTTCACCATGCCCGATGACAGGATGGATGCCGAGCAGGAGGCGCTCAGGTTCCGGCCCGAAGAATGGGGCATGGAGAAACGCGGGGACGGCTCTGAGTTCATGTTCCTGAACCTGGGCCCTCAGCATCCCGGCACCCACGGCCTGTTGCGCATCATCCTCCAGCTCGACGGCGAGGAGATCCGGGACGCCGTGCTCGACATCGGCTATCACCATCGCGGCGCGGAGAAGATGGCGGAGCGCCAGACCTGGCACACCTACATCCCCTATACCGACCGCGTCGACTACTTCGGCGGCGTGATGAACAACCTGGCCTATGTGCTCGCCGTGGAGAAGCTTGCGGGGATCGAAGTGCCGGACCGTGCCAAGGTCATCAGGGTAATGATGGCCGAGCTGTTCCGCATCCAGAGCCACCTGGTCTGGTACGGCACCTTCGCCCAGGACGTGGGTTCCTTCTCGCCGGTGTTCTACACGTTCACCGACCGCGAGCGCGTCTTCGATATCGTCGAGGCTATCTGCGGCGGCCGCATGCACCCGGAATGGTTCCGCATCGGCGGGGTGGCGCAAGACCTTCCCCGGGGATGGGACCGGCTCATTAAGGATTTTTTGAACTACCTCCCCCCGCGCCTCGCCGAGTATGACAAGATCGTTATGCAGAACGCTATTTTCAAAGGCAGGACGAAAGGCGTCGGGGCCTACACGGTCAAAGAAGCGGTCGAATGGGGCGTCACCGGCCCGGGCCTCCGCGCCTGCGGCATGGAATGGGATTTCCGCAAGAAGCGGCCCTATTCAGGCTATGAGAACTTCGACTTCGACATCCCGACGGCGGTGAACGGGGACTGCTATGACCGCGGCGTGGTGCGCGTCGAAGAGATCCGCCAAAGCCTTCGCATCGTCGAACAGTGCGTCAGGAACATGCCCGAGGGACCATACAAGTCCAACCACCCGCTGGCGACGCCTCCGCGCAAAGAGCGCACCATGAAGGACATCGAGACGCTCATCACCCATTTCCTCGGCGTAAGCTGGGGGCCGGTGATCCCCGCGGGCGAGGCCTTCGTGGGGATCGAAGCGACCAAGGGGAACAACGGGTACTACCTCATCAGCGACGGAGGCATCCACTCCTACCGCACCCGCATCCGGACGCCCTCGTTCCCGCATATGCAGATGGTGCCGAATATCGCGAAGGGCCTCATGATCGCCGACCTGCTGGCGATATTGGGAAGTATTGATTTCATCCTGGCGGACCTGGATAGATAACACCAGATTTGCCACGAAGGCACTAAGACACAAAGAAATGCACATTCATCCACTTCGACAGGAGTTATACTTCGTGCCTTCGTGTCTTAGTGGCAGAATGAATTTAATATGCTGACTGAAGATGAAATAAAAGAGATCACCGCCGAACTGGCACACTGCGACCTCAAGTCCGCTGCGAGCATCGAGGCTCTCAAGGTCGTCCAGAAGCGCCGCGGGTGGGTGTCGGACGAGAGCGTCAGAGATATCGCATCCCTGCTCGACATGACGCCGGCCGAGCTGGACGGCGTGGCGACCTTTTTCAACTTCATCTACCGGAAGCCCGTCGGCAGGCACGTGATCGCGATCTGCGACAGCATGGTCTGCTGGACCCTGGGATACGAACCGCTGCGTGACCTGCTGCGGCAGAAGCTTAGCATCGGGTTCGGCGGGACAACGGAGGACAACCGGTTCACTCTCCTGCCCGCCGCCTGTCTCGGCGCCTGCGACCGGGCGCCCGCCATGCTGGTGGATGAGGACCTCTACGGCCCGGTGACGCCGGAGATGCTGGACGAAATATTAGAGAAATACAGATAACCTTTGACACAGATAAATTCGGATTGACCTGCGGATAAAAGCGGATAGATCTTTAATCAATCATCCTGAATTCTCCGCCTTTATCAGAGCTTTTCATCCGCCGTGATCAGTGTCAAAGGTTTGTGATAAGTATTTGAGACGTGTCGAAGATTACGATCTTCTAAGGTTCTATCATGGAACGTCCTTTAACTCAAAACATCCGTCCCGGCCACGAGCCTCTCTCCCTCGCGGAATACGAGAAGGCCGGAGGCTACCGGTCCCTGCGCAAGGCCTTTGCCATGCCGCCCCAGGACATCGTGACGATGGTCACGGCCTCCAACCTTCGCGGACGCGGCGGGGCAGGTTTTCCCACGGGCATGAAGTGGGGACTCATGCCCCCGGCCGGCAGCGCGCCGCAGCCCCGGTACCTTGTCGTGAATGCCGATGAGATGGAGCCCGGGGCCTTCAAGGACCGCCTGCTGCTTGAAGGCGATCCGCACCAGATGATCGAAGGCATCATCGTGAGCGCCTATGCCACCCAGACGGAGAAGGCCTTCATCTTTCTGCGCAGGGAATACTTCCTTGCCGAAAAGCGGCTGAGCAAGGCGATCGCCGATGCGTACAAAAAGAACTATCTCGGCGCCAACATCCTGGGCTCGGGATTCAACCTCGACCTCCGCATCCATTCCAGCGCGGGCCGGTACATCTGCGGCGAGGAGACGGCGCTGATCAACGCCCTCGAGGGAAAGCGCGCCGTGCCCCGCGCCAAACCGCCTTTCCCCCTGTCCTGCGGCCTTTGGGGAAGACCCACGCTCGTCAATAACGCGGAGACCATCGCGAACATCCCGCATATCGTCAACAACGGTGCAAACTGGTTCAAGTCCCTCACGACAAGCCCCGACGGCGGGACCAAGATCTACGGCGTCTCCGGCAGGGTGAAGAAGCCCGGCGCCTGGGAACTGCCCATGGGCACCACCATCGAGGAGCTGATCGAGGACCACGGCGGCGGCATGCAGACAGGTTACACGCTGCGGGGGATCCTGCCCGGCGGAGCTTCGACCGACTTCCTCACGGCCGAGCATCTGGGTGTACCGATGGATTTCGATTCAGTTGCAAAGGCAGGCAGCCGCATGGGCACCGGCACCATGACCGTTCTCGATGACCGGACCTGTCCCGTCGGTTTCGTGCACAACATTGAGGTGTTCTTCAGCCGGGAATCCTGCGGATGGTGCACGCCCTGCCGGGAGGGACTGCCGTGGATCGTGAAGATCCTCAATGCCATTGAGAGCGGCCGGGGGGAGCAAGCGGACATAGAGATCCTGGAGCAACAATGCAGGCTTCTGGGACCGGGAAACACCTTCTGCGCCCTGGCCCCCGGCGCCGTCGAGCCGCTCCAGAGCGCGTTGAAGTATTTCCGGGAGGATTTTGAAAGACACATCCGGGGGAAGACGTGTCCGTGGAGATAACAGTTCGCCACAGAGACTCAGAGACACAGAGGAAAGACTAGAATCACGAAGTCAGGAAGATAAGAACATGACTGCTCTTTTTTATGATTTCTCCGTGTCTCCGTGCCTCCGTGGCTGAATTTGGACCTATCATGATAACGATCTTCATCGATAACATACCCCACCAGGTCAAGCCCGGCCAGAACCTTCTCCAGGCCTGTCTCTCCCTGGGCTTCGACCTGCCCTACTTCTGCTGGCATCCGGCGCTGCACGCCGTCGGCGCGTGCCGCCAGTGCGCCGTGAAGCTGTTCAAGGACGAAAAGGACACGCGCGGCAAGATCGTCATGTCCTGCATGACGCCCGTGGCCGAGGGCATGCGCCTCTCCGTGGACGACGCCGAAGCGAAAGCGTTCCGGAAGGGCGTGATCGAATGGCTCATGCTGAACCACCCCCACGACTGTCCGGTGTGCGATGAAGGCGGCGAATGCCACCTGCAGGACATGACGGTCATGACCGGCCACAACGAACGCCGGACCAGGTTCAAAAAACGCACGCACCGGAACCAGTACCTCGGTCCCTTTATCAACCACGAGATGAACCGCTGCATCCAGTGCTACCGCTGCGTCCGGTACTATCGTGATTACGCCGGCGGCAGGGACCTGAACGTGTTCTCCGCCCATGACCACGTCTATTTCGGCAGGCATGAGGACGGCGTGCTCGAAAGCGAGTTCAGCGGCAACCTGGTCGAGGTCTGCCCCACCGGGGTATTCACCGACAAGACGCTGAAGCAGCATTACGCCCGCAAGTGGGACCTGCAGACCGCTCCTTCCATCTGCGTGCACTGCGGCCTGGGCTGCAACACCATCGCCGGAGAACGGTACGGCACGCTTCGCCGCGTCCTGAACCGCTACCATCATGAGGTGAACGGATATTTCCTGTGCGACCGGGGCCGGTTCGGATACGAGTTCGTGAACAGCGGGAAGCGGATCAGGAAACCTCTTGCCCTATTACCCCTCTCCCTGTCGGGGAGAGGTCAGGGTGAGGGGGATCTCCAGCCTCTTGAAAAAGGACCCACCCTTGATCATATAACCGAGATCCTGTCCGCAGCAAAAGGCATCATCGGCATCGGCTCCCCCCGCGCGTCGCTTGAATCCAACTTCGCCCTCCGGTCCCTGGTCGGCCCGGACAACTTCTATGCAGGCATGTCGGGGACGGACCACCGCCTGGTATCCCTGATCATCGATATTCAGCAGAAAGGCCCCGCCCGTTCTCCGTGCCTGCGTGATGTCCGCATGGCAGACGCGGTAGTGGTCCTGGGCGAAGACCTTACCAATACCGCTCCGCTCCTTGCGCTCTCCCTTCGCCAGGCCGTGCGCGGAAAGGAGTTCGAGGCGGCTGCAAAGCTCAAGATCCCGGAATGGCACGATGCAGGGGTCCGGAACGCAGGCCAGGGCCAACGAAGCCCCTGTTTCATCGCCTCGACAGCCGATACCAGGCTCGATGACATCGCGGTCAAGACCTGGCATGCCGCGCCCGATGATATCGCGCGGCTCGGTTTTGCCATTGCCCATGAGTTGGACCCATCGGCGCCGAAAGTTCCCGGACTTGACGGGGAGACCGCCTCGCTTGCAAAGGAGATCGCGCTTTCCTTGAAGGACGCCAAACGGCCGCTCGTCATCTCCGGCACGAGCCTGTTCAGTGAGTCTGTCGTCCAGGCCGCTGCGAACGTCGCTGCGGCCCTTTGTAAGAACGGCAAGGCCGCGGCTCTCTGCTATGCCGTTCCCGAATGCAACACCATGGGCCTCGGCATCATGGGAGGCAGGAACCTGGACGAGGCATTCACGGTCATGGACGACGACCTGGCCGACACCGTCATCATTCTCGAGAACGACCTGTACCGCAGGGCCGAAGTGGAAAAGATCAAAGAGTTCCTTGACAAGGCAAAGCACATCGTCGTACTTGACCATATCCTCAACCGGACGGCGTCGCGCGCGGACATCGTCCTTCCCGCCGCCACCTTCGCTGAGTCGAACGGTACGCTGGTGAATAATGAAGGCCGGGCACAGCGATCCTACCAGGTCTTCGTACCCCAGGGTGATATCCAGGCGAGCTGGAAGTGGATACATGCTATAATGACCGCGTCAGGAAGAACGGAAGCTGATCGCATGCAGTCCCTTGACAGCGTTACCACGGCCATAGCCGGCGCTTTACCAGTCCTTGCGCCGGTTGCGGATATCGCGCCTCCCGCGGACTTCAGGCTCAACGGGTTGAAAGTTCCCCGCCAGCCGCACCGGTACAGCGGACGCACCTCCATGCATGCCGACGTCGCGGTCAGCGAGGGAAAGCCGCCGGAAGATACGGATACTCCTCTCGCCTTCTCCATGGAAGGGTCTGAGGTGCAGCCGCCTGCGCCACTCATCGCGCGATACTGGTCGCCAGGGTGGAACTCGATCCAGGCGCTGAACAAGTACCAGCAGGAGGTCGGCGGTGAGTTGCGGGATAACGGATCGGGAAAACGCCTGATCGAGCCATATTCGGACGGAAAGATAGCGTTCTTTCCGGTCAATCCAGCAAAAGCAGCACAAGAGATGGACGGAATTTCCGCTCCAATATATCATATCTTCGGGTCCGAAGAGTTGAGTAGCTATTCGCCATCGATCGCAGAACGGGCAAATATAAAGATGCCAAGCACCAGTAACCCTGACAAGCCGGAAAAAAAAGGGCGTCTCTCGCAGAGCTCGCGGAGAACACAGAGTTAGATCAAACTGCTTGGTCTTGTTATTTATTCAGAATATATTTTAGTTTTACTCTGCGCGCTCTGCGCCTCGCTTAGAAGCGCCTACTTTTGGCTGCGAGATAATTTCTTGCGTCTTTAAAAAGAATTTGATCCCTTAGCTACTAAAAAGCCATGACCGACACCATGCGTCATATAATAATTCTCTTCGGCATCCTCTTCTCCGTCCTTACGGCCGGCGGTCTGCTGATCTGGATCGAGCGCCGCCTGCTGGCGTTGTGGCAGGACCGCTACGGGCCGAACCGCGTCGGGCCTTTCGGCCTGCTCCAGGTCGTTGCGGACATGATCAAGATCTTTACGAAGGAGGACTGGATACCTCCCTTTGCCGACAAGGCGGTGTTCGTCATCGCGCCCGCGGTCATCGTGATCGTCGTGGTCGCGTCCTTCGCCGTCATCCCCTGGGCCCCCGGCATCGAGGTCGTGGACCTGAACATCGGCATCCTGTTCTTTCTTGCCATGTCGTCCCTCGGCGTATACAGCGTCGCCCTGGCCGGCTGGGCGTCGGACAGCAAATATTCGCTCCTGGGCGGGCTCCGGGCAGCGGCACAAATGCTGAGCTACGAAGTGTTCATGGGCCTGTCGCTCATGGGTGTGGTCATGCTTGCGGGCTCGTTCAACCTGAGGGAGATCGTTGAAGCGCAGCAAAACCTATGGTTCGTGGTGCCGCAGTTCTTCGGCTTTGTCGTCTTTTTCATTGCCGGCATCGCCGAAACGCACCGTCTCCCCTTCGACCTTCCCGAGGCCGAGAGCGAGCTCGTCGCCGGTTATCATTCGGAATACTCCGGCATGAAGTTCGGCATGTTCTTCGTGGGCGAATATCTTGGCATTGCCCTCATCTCCGCGCTCACGGTGACGCTGTTCTTCGGCGGATGGAGCGGTCCGTTCCTTCCGCCGGGTGTCTGGTTCGGGCTCAAGACCTTTCTGTTCATCTGCTTTTTTGTTCTGATCCGCGCGTCCCTTCCCCGGCCGCGGTATGACCAGCTGATGTCGTTCGGATGGAAGGTGTGCCTGCCGGTGTCGCTGGCGAACATCGTCGTGACGGGGGCAGTAATACTATTACAGAAATAGCCAAAGAATCGCAAGTTTTCATGATTTCTTTGAGTCTTCGTGCCTTAGTGGCGGATTTGAACTATGCTTAGTCTTCTAAATACGATATGGACGGTCCTCAAGACCACCTTCCGGAAACGGGCCACGATCCAGTACCCCGAGGAGCGGCCGCATATCCCGCCCCGCTGGCGCGGCAGGATCATCCTTTCCCGGGACGCAAACGGACAGGAGCGCTGCGTGGCCTGCAATCTCTGCGCGGTTGCCTGCCCGGTGGACTGTATCTCGCTCCAGTCGGCAGAGGACGAGCAGGGCCGCCGGTATCCGTCGTTCTTCCGTATCAACTTTTCACGCTGCATCTTCTGCGGATACTGCGAGGAGGCATGTCCCACCTATGCCATCCAGCTCACCACGGATTTTGAGATGGGCGAGTACGTCCGGCAGAACCTGGTGTACGAAAAAGAAGATCTATTGATCAGCGGCCCGGGGAAATATCCCGGCTACGATTTTTACCAGGAGGCCGGCCTGGCCGTCGGGGTCAAGGACAAAGGCACGGGGTCGAACGAGGAGCCTCCGGTGGATGTGAAGAGCCTGCTGCCGTAAAACATAATTCGCCACGAAGGCACGAAGACACTAAGGAGGGCAAATTTGAGCTTCCATAAGCTAACGGATATCGAAGAATCTATTGCCAAAAAAATTGTAGATGCTGCTTACGCTGTTCATAAAGCGTTAGGACCTGGCTTGCTTGAAAGAATATACGAAGTATGTTTCTGTCATGAATTGGAAATACGAGGGTTGAAGTTTCTCAGACAGGTTGATCTCCCCATTGTATATGATGGAATGACCTTTAACGAAGGACTACGCCTTGATGTTCTTGTTGAAGATATTGTTATCTGTGAATTGAAAGCGGTTGATGAGATGAACCCCGTCTGGGAAGCACAGCTGCTCAGTCATTTGAAGTTATCGAATAAGCGACTGGGGTTCTTGATCAATTTTAACGTTCCCCTTATCAAGGATGGAATTAAAAGATTCGTCGTTTAATGTTCTGCTCACCTTAGAGTCTTAGTGCCTTCGTGGCAAACAGGGTATTTATGACCTTTCTCTTTTACATATCAGCCCTCGTGGCGGTCATCGCCACTGTCCTGGTCATCACCCGGACGAACGCGGTGCATGCGCTCCTGTATCTCATCGTATCGCTCCTTGCGGTGGCGCTCATTTTCTTTGCCCTCGGGGCCCCGTTCGTGGCGGCGCTCGAGGTCATTATCTATGCCGGCGCCATCATGGTCTTGTTCGTATTTGTGATCATGATGCTGAACCTTGGGAGCTCGGCGACACAGCAGGAATCCGCGCTGCTTACTCCGGGGATATGGATAGGCCCATCCGTGCTGTGCGTAGTCCTCGCAGGTGAGCTTGTATATTTCCTGGTCGGGGCGCATTCCTCTATTCCGGATCCTGGTATCGTGTCGACCAAGCAGGTCGGCATCGCGCTCTTCGGACCGTACGCGCTGGGTGTCGAGCTGGCGTCCATGCTTCTCCTGGCCGGGCTGGTGGGCGCGTATCATCTGGGAAGAAGGGACAAGGAATAAACTTGCCACGAAGGCTCGAAGACACTAAGAAAATCCTTTGTATTTTTTATTAGGTTCCTTCGTGCCTTTGTGTCTTAGTGGCTGTCGTAGGTTTAATTCGTGGAGGTAATGTTTGATCGCATCGATTCCCATGGAACACGGCCTCTTCCTCGCCGCCATCCTGTTCGCCCTCGGGCTGGTCGGCGTACTGGTGCGGAGAAACGTTGTGTTCATGCTGATGTCCATTGAGATCATGCTGAACGCGGCCGGCCTTGCCTTTGTGGTCGCCGGCGCGCGCTGGGGCCAGGTCGACGGCCAGGTGATGTTCATTTTCATCCTGACCATGGCCGCCGCTGAAGTATCCGTGGGGCTGGTGCTCGTCCTGAGCCTGTATCACCACTTCAGGTCGTTGGACTCGCGCGTCGTATCTTCACTGAAAGGATGAACTGGATGCCTGCATTGCATGCCGATCTGCTGATCGTTCTCCCGCACCTCGTTCTTGCCGCCGGCACGGTCGTCGCCCTTCTCGCGGCCGCTTTCGCGCGCCGCCATACGACGGTCATGTACGTCGCCGTGTCGACCCTGCTGTGCTCGTTTCTGTCTCTCGGCTTCCTCCCTCCCCATTTGCCGTCAGCCTTCACCGGTCTGTTCTTTCTTGACGGTACTTCCGCGATCTCGTCCGGCCTGGTCCTGTTCTCCTCGCTGTGCGTCGCCATCCTTGCCTATCCCTACTTCACGATGCGCACGGTGCCTGCACGGGAGTTCTTTGTCCTCCTGATGCTGGCGACGCTGGGATGCCTCGTCATCGTTTCAAGCTCGCATTTCGCCTCCCTGTTCCTGGGGATCGAACTGGTCGGCATCCCGCTTGTCGTCATGGCAGCCTATCACCGCGGCAGCCCGATCGGGATCGAAGCGGGTTTCAAATATCTGGTCCTCGCCGGCGTTTCCTCTGCGATCCTGCTGTTCGGCATCGCTCTCCTCTACGCGGGATCCGGCAGTCTCGCCTTCGGGCCCGCGCTCGCCTCACTGGCGAATCCCGCGGCGCAGACACCGCTCACGCATCTTGGCGCGGCCCTCCTCATCGCGGGCATGGGTTTCAAACTCGCCCTCGTCCCCTTTCATGTGTGGGCGCCCGACGTCTATCAGGGGGCTCCGGCCCCGGTAACGATGTTCGTTGCCACCGCGTCGAAAGCGGCGGTGATCACGGTGCTGCTGAGGCTCTTTCCGCCGGATGTCATTGACGGCGATCGTTATTTGTATGTTATTTTCGCAGCGTTCTCCGTGGCCTCGATGACCGTGGGAAATCTTTTGGCGCTCCGCCAGCAGAACATTAAACGCATGTTCGCCTACTCTTCCATAGCCCATAACGGCTACCTGCTTGTGGCGTTCCTGTCCGCCGGCTCACTGGCCCACACGGCCATCATGCTCTACCTCGTTTTCTATGTCGTCACGAACCTTTGTTCCTTCGGGATCGTTTCGCTTCTGTCCGGCAGCGGCGCCGACGCCGACGACCTGGACGACTACGCGGGACTTTCATGGCGCAAGCCCTGGCTGACAATGGTCCTGACCGTTGCCGTTCTGTCGCTTCTCGGCATACCGCTCACCGCAGGGTTCATCGCCAAGTTCTCCGTCGTTGCGGCCGGCATGGCATCGATGCATCTGGCGCTCGTTCTGGCTCTGGCGATCAATACCGCCGTCAGCGCGTACTATTATCTGCGCGTCATCATGGCGATGTTCATCGGTCCGGAAGATATTCTTTCCGGGGAGATGCGGCATTCTGAACGGCGCGTATCGATTATCGGCGCGTTCATCGTCTCATTCCAAGCGGCGCTGCTGCTCTTTATCGGGATCGCCCCGAAGTACCTGCTCCAGCTCATCGGGAAACTGGTGTCTTAGCCAGGACGGGACAACAGGATCAACAGGACCTTTTCGCCACGAAGGCACGAAGACACTAAGAAGGTCTAAAAATGCAGCGAGTCAGTTAACGCCTTAAAGCTCAAGAATTTCTTCGTGCCTTTGTGTCTTCGTGGCAAACCTGGTTCCGGTCTGTCCGGGTCATGACAGTTTTTTCTCCGTGTCTCCGTGTCTCCGTGGCGGCTGTCAGTTTTTATCATTTACAAAGGGAGGTTACCATGAACGATCTCGAAGGTTTGGCAAGGCTCATCCGCTATTACAGTCTCGTTTCCACCACCGAAGCAGGCTCCGGCCATCCAACGTCGTCCCTGTCCGCCGCGGATCTGATGACCGGCCTGATGTTCGGCGGTACCTTCCGCTTCGACCTGGACAATCCCGCCCATCCGAACAATGACCGGCTCATTTTCTCGAAAGGCCATGCGTCGCCACTTTTTTACGCTATATGGGCGGCTGCCGGCAAAGTATCGGAAAATGAACTATTGACCCTTCGTAAGTTCGGCAGCCCTCTGGAAGGCCATCCGACGCCGGCATTCCGCTATACCGAGGCGGCCACGGGGTCCCTGGGCCAGGGGCTGTCCATCGGGGTCGGCATGGCGTTGAACGCAAAATATCTCGACAAGCTTCCGTACCGTACCTATGTTCTGTGCGGAGACAGCGAGATGGCTGAAGGGTCGGTCTGGGAGGCTATGGAGATCGCCGCGCACTATAAATTGAACAATCTCATCGGCGTCCTGGACGTGAACCGGCTGGGCCAGCGGGGTGAGACCATGTACGGCCATGATCTGTCCATGTACAAGAAGAAGGTCTCCGCGTTCGGCTGGGAACCCATCGTCATCGACGGTCATCACCTTCCGCAGATTCTGACAGCGTTCGAACAGGCGTCGCAGGTCAATGACCGCCCCGTCATGATCATCGCGAAGACGCTCAAGGGCAAGGGTGTTTCATTCATCGAGGACAAGAACGGCTGGCACGGCAAGGCGCTCAAAAAGGACGAGTTCAAGCGCGCTCTGGATGAGCTGGGGCCGGTTGACAGGGAGCTGAGAGGAACCATCCCTCAGCCTGAGGACAGGGTCCCTCCCGTTGAGCCGTCGCACATTGCAGCGCCCCTCTCGTACCGCACCGATAAACCGGCCTCGCCGCGGCATGCATACGGCACGGCGCTGGAGCGGCTCTTTCCTCAGTTTCCGGACATGGTCGTTCTGGACGCCGAAGTGAGCAACTCGACCTATTCCGAGATATTCCGGAAAAGTTTCCCGGACCGGTTCTTCGAGATGTTCATCGCCGAGCAGAACATGGTCGGCGCCGCGTTGGGCATCTCTCTCCGTGGGAAGATCCCCTTTGTCTCGACCTTCGCCGCATTCCTTACCCGCGCCGCCGACCAGATCCGCATGAGCCAGTACTCGTATGCAAACGTCAAGTTCTGCGGCTCCCACGCCGGCGTGTCCATCGGCGAGGACGGGTCGTCCCAGATGGCCCTTGAGGATATTTCCATGTTCCGTGCCGTCCTGGGCAGCGTCGTCTTATATCCCTCCGACGCGGTCTCGACGGAACGTCTTGTCGAGGAAATGGCCTGGCACACCGGCATGGTGTATCTGCGTACAACGCGCAAGGATCTTCCGATATTATATAGGAACGATGAGGCTTTCTGGATCGGAGGGAGCAAGGTCTTGCGATCGAACAGAAAGGATGTGGCGACCGTCGTGGCAGCGGGTATAACGCTTCACGAGGCGCTGAAGGCATATGACGAACTCAAGAAAGAGAACATCCTCATCCGCGTCATCGACCTGTACAGCGTCAAACCCGTCGACGTGACAACCCTCCGAAAGGCAGCTGAGGACACCGGCGTCCTCATCACCGTTGAGGACCATTTCGCCGAAGGCGGCATCGCCGACGCGGTCAGGACCGCCCTGTCAAAACACCCGGTCCCCGTCCATGCCCTCGCCGTCCGGGCCATGCCGAAAAGCGGCAAGCCTGATGAACTGATGGACTACGAAGGGATATCGTGGAAGGCGATCGTTGAGACGGTGAAGCAGGTTAAGGGCTGAAACATACCGATCTGATGAGAGAACAGGATTATTAAATACCTATGCACAGCACAGCAAAACACAACGATTGCCCAATATTGTTTATATCATGGATTTTGTGATATAGTGCTTCATTGCGAAGTTCTTCCTGAACTGTTGATTGACGGAATGACACTAAGGAATATAAGTTACATCTTATAATTAATAATATCACTATGGAAGACCTTAGGACTTTCACTATGCGACTGTGCCAATCGGTTTGCTGCTATTCGAATCCAAACCAGACACCTAACCATTATAGTCATAAGAAGTATAATTCCGTCTACAGGGGGCGTATGGGCGTTTTCGGATGGGTGCGAGAACTGAAAAAGAAGGCTGTCTTTGAGGTCTCCTCATACAAGGTCATGGCAGACAAAGCTGGGGTCAGTCACTTAGCTGACTCTGAGAAGCGAAGATTCCAGTGGGAAGAGGATGGTGTACTTTTCTATGTTAAACCTGATAGCAATGGTTCCGATTATCAGAAAACGGTAAAAGCTCTCAGAGGTGTCTTAGCGTTAATATGAGGCGAACCTTGATTGTCTGTATCTATAAGGGGAAGTAAAGATCAGCGTTGCCATTCAGCGACTGCTTCTTCCTGTAGTTGTGACTCTATCCAAGCGAACAGATCGTCCATATTACAAACTGAATATGTAAACATTCCAGCATTCCAGGTCTGACCCCTATACTGTCCTCAAAACCAATACAAAGGAGTCTATATGCAATGGGAAATTGACAAAACAGCACTCATCGAACTACTCGGTAGAACTATTTATAAGCCTGAAAACGTCCTTGTAGAAATAGCTGCAAATTCCTACGATGCCGATGCGGCTCTTGCCCGTATTGTCAGCAGTGGAGAAAATCGCCTGATTCAGATTCAAGATGACGGCTGTGGGATGGACGAAGATGACTTGCGAATACTCACAACTATTGCTCGATCAAAGAAAAAAGACCGTATCGAAAATAAATTAAGTACCCCGAAATTTGCCAGAAAATATCTTGGTTCATTTGGGATCGGAATTATTTCATTTTTGTCCTTGGGTAGTTGCATAAGAATATTTACAAAGAAAAAAGATGGCCAAGTATATTTTATTGAAATAACTAGAACTGAGGATACTCATGGCAAGACCATAGACATTCCGATCTCAGATGTCAAGGCAAGCCCTGAGTATGCGAGCCATTTGATTAATGGTGTTTCTTCTGAATCCGGCACGACGATTGAGATAGAAAATACCAAACTAGATTTTGCAGAAAATTATAAGTTATTAAGATACAAGCTTAGCAACTTACCACTATCTCATAATTTTAAAGTATTTCTGAATGACTCGGAAGTTGCATGCGAAGATTATCCAACAAATTCATGGCTTAACAAGCAGTTCACAATTAAGCTTGACGAGATAGACCCGACCTATGTTTCTGATGTGAAGCTTCATGCATATTATGATGAAGAAAACCCTAATGCAACTATAGATGAATTTAGGCGAGGCATCTTCTTCAAGGTTCACGGGAGAGTTATCGAACACAACCTATTTTGGGACATTAAGCATAAGTTAACATCTCCGGGGTCAATTGATGCAAGAATAGTTGGACACGTGGAGGCTGATTATCTATTCGATAAAATTCAGGCGAATAGAGAAGATTTTTTTGACAATAAAATAACCGAAAGCATCTGCAATGCAATAGAGGCTCCTGTCCAGGCCTTGATAAATGACTTTTTGCTGCTAAAGAACTACGTGTCTGAGGAAAAATACATTAATGCTTTTAACACCGAAAAGCAGCTGTCAATTGACAGGATTAGTAACGTTCATCAGCACCTTGACAAGCTTGGCCTAAAATTCAAATACAAGCCGGGGTCTGAACAGGAGTTGGTTGTTATTATTTCCGAGTTATGCCAAAAAAACATATTGCCTTTTGAGATAATCAAAACAAATAGTGGTAGTCATATCGATTGTTTCGCAAAGTGGCCTATTACTCAAAGCAGACGAATGCCGGATTTTGTCGGTCACTTAGAGATTGAACTTTCACTGCATAAATTTTTCATACATCAACATGACTATCGAACAAAACCAGAGATCTGTTGCTGGGATATTGATGAACGACAATTTGAACGTGAAGTTTCACGTTATAAAAGAGAAAGGCCTGAAAGCATCGAATCTGTTTCTTTGATAGATCCAACGCCTGAAAACAAACAGCACTTCGGTCACCATAAAGAAGTGCATGTCCGCATTCGCAAACTTCACGATGAATATGAAGTGAAAATACTCCGTGTATATATAATTTCTCGTATTGTCGAAGATGCCGCAAGTAATATATAAATAGTGGGTCGGTATTCGAACCAGCGGGTCGAGAGAGACGCTGGGCTTCGCGCCCCTCACCCTGGGTATTATCTTACACATGCCACTTAGGAGCCCCTGCTGTGTCTAGAAGCTTTTCGAAATGCAAAAAATGCGATGCAGAACTGATTGATGGGCCTGAGGTAGAGAGAAAAGCTCACGGAAATAGATTTGCTTGCGAGGTAATACGCATACCGACAAAAATCTGTCCTCGTGGTTGTACAGGTCAATACTGGTATTGGTTGGATTTTGGCGTTGAGGCAATTGAGTCTCTTTCGCCAAGTTCACCAAACATTGCAAAGCGGAAACTAGGTTTATTCAAGATGCGCGACTCTTGTAAGAAATGTAAAATAGAATTGGTAGACAGACACGAGGCGGCATTATTCACTTTTCATCAGAAGCTAAGGAAGGGCACTGATCTCGAACTAACTGTTAATGCCCCATCACTGAAATGTCCGCAATGTGCTTCTTCGTTTATTCCAGCACAGAAATCAAACAACGATGTCTATTACATTGACTTATGCGGGATAATACAAGAAGCGATCACGAGAGACTTAATTTATAAATAAAGGACATAACGAGTCGTTCCACGCCGACCGCTTCGCGGCGTGTGAACTCGTCGTTAATGGATGAAAAACCATGTTTGGACCTGACATCACAGCTTACTATCAAAAAGCCGAGGTACCTCTGGGGAATGAAATTGAGAAAACCTCCGAGGAGAAAGTTGCACATTTTGACAAGGAACAGTGGATTGCCTATCTCATCGAGAAATATAAACTGACACTTATTGAAATTGATGGGACTCGGGAACCTCATCTTAAGGATGTTGAGGGATCAACCGTTGCAGTACGCTACCGCCTACCTGTCGTACCCTCAGAAACACTTGAGCTAATCTTCCAACACAAACTTGGGTCAAGCCTTATATCAACGTCTCATTCCATCGAGGACATCTCCTACAATTCTGTCGGAGGTTACCTCACTATCGATAGTCCTGCTGATCCCAACGTAGTTAATGGGCAAAAGAAATTCCTTCATGACCAAATACAATCATGGAATAATGACATAGAGGTTAACAACGAGGCTTTTTCAAGACTTGCGAGGCAGCTTGTCGAAAAGCGCATATCTGATTTAACAAAGAAAAGACAAACCCTTGATGCTCTTGAACAAGCGACCGGAATTAAACTCATTAGGAAGGCCGATCTTCAGTCAGTAATACCAGTTTCTATTCGAGTAAAAAAAGTAATTGAACCGCTTCGTCTTCAGGACCGAGAACAGAGGTTTACCCTTGATGAAGAGTCCTTGGCTGGCATACTCGAACTACTTAATAATCAGGGAAGACAGTTTGAGCGCACTCCTACAGTGTTCGCTCGTCTTAAAGAGGAAGACCTCCGCGATATAATGCTCTCCAGTCTTAACGCTGTCTTTGAAGGTAAAGCGGTCGGCGAGGCCTTCCAAGGACTAGGCAAGGCGGATATTCACTTGCGAATTTCAAAAGGTGAGATTTTTATTGCAGAGGTGAAATGGTGGGACGGTCCTGCCAGCACGACTAAAGCTACTCAGCAGCTTTTGGAAAGGCTGACCTGGCATGAGAGCTCGGGCGTAGTGGTAATCTTATCTCGTAACGCTGACTTCGGAGAAGTTAGGAAATCTCTTAGAAATATGATCCTCACCATTCCTGGGGCGTCAGGCGTGGTTAAGGAAATTGAATCGAATCATCTTTCCTGTCGATTTAATCTTCCGTCTGATGTTTCCAAGCAAGTTGATGTGCGTTATCTCGTTTATAACCTGTTCACTACTAGACCATCGGGACGGTCTGCTATGAGCAGTCGATAGGTTGGCTGTTGCATTGCGAAACCCGAAGCTATGATTTCAACATGCGGGTCCACAGCGACGCGCCTTGCGGCGCGTGACCGGCGCGTTCATGTGCAATTTACAACCTGTAGATGATGATTGTTTCGCTTGATCGAAATTGCAGTCTTGTAGGTGTTATTCACTTTCCGCAAGGCTCTTTAACATGCTTTAGTACCGGTTGTAGGCAAGTGGCATTCGCCACACCGATGAATTCCCGGCAGCATCCTGTCCGGCTAAAAACAGCAACAGGCGGGTCGATGTTCTGAACCCGCCTGCTCCACTCGTAATCTGAAATCCGTTGCTACTTCTTCTCTTCCCTCTTCTTCCTGGCCTCTTTCTTGTTCTTCCTGCCGGTCAGGTAGGCCTCGATGGGCCGCCACCCGAATGAGACACTCTGTGCAGCGCTGCCGACTGCACTATCCGCAACTTTTTTGCCAAACTGACCCAGGGTCATCACAATGCCGATGAAGGGAAGGAAGATCGCGAAGACCAACCCGAGGATCGGTCCCGCGATGAGCACCAGCCCGCTCTTCGCTTTGATGTAGATCGTATGGTCATTGCCCGGAAGGGCCTGCTCCTGCTGCACATCAACCCGTTCCCCCGTCGAGGTATCCCAGTAGGTCCCCTTTTCCACCTTATGGCCGCCTTTGTATAGCATGGTAAACCCTCCTTTCGAGTCCTCTCTTGTTCTTGCTGCTTATAGGATACCGCTGAAGGAGCGTTTTGTAAATGGGGAGAAGTTCCTTACACGCATAAAGCGGAATTGAAAATTGGAAATTGTAAGTTGGAAAGTGCAAATTTATGAAAAATGACACTTCATAAATCATTATACTGACCTTTATTTATAATGTTTTTATGACTTCCGGCAATATTTTTACCCATTTTTAGCAGAATTTAACTCGTAAGTTACTAACGGAGGAGAATATGTTCCTGGGACGATGTCCAGGGGAAAGAGGGGTATTGCCTGGCCGCGATGCCGCGAACAAAAGAAGGAGGACAAATAGTCCGGCGGGGTCACACGTTCGTCTTGATGCTGTCCTCCTGGATCCCGAGCACCTGCTCCACGATATCCGCAATGAGCAGGTCGTGGTCGTGGTTCAGCGTGAACACCCGGCACTGGACGACCCGCGCAGGGATGTAGTCGAAAAAGTCCTTCAAAGGCTCCTTCTCCACCTTGCGCGTCGACGGGTTGAAGACGTAGATCTGCCGCTCACCCATCATGATCGGGTTGATGGGCCGGGGGTCCTGGCTCGCCATGTCCACGCAGAAATCCAGGTTCTTGATCTTCTCCGGCAGCTTCCTTCGGATCCGCTTCACGAGCTCCGGGGCGTCGATGAGCGTCTTGCCCTTCTCAAAGTACCTCATGGAGAGCGTGACATCATAGGCCATCTTCCACTTCACTTCGCGCGCCAGGATCGCGGTCCACTGCTTCCCGAGGCCCGTCGTACTCGTGTCCCCTTCCTGCCCCCATTTCCGGACCGCCTCCAGGAGCGACCAGTCGGTAAGATCGAGATACGCCGGCAGGTTCTCAACGGGGTTATAGGGGAAAAGGGACGCCATGGTGTCCTTGAACAGCTCTTTCAGGTGCTGGTCGATGGCGCGCGTCGTGCGGTGATAATACACATTGGTGTACATGTACAGCCGGGCGTTCAGGAACATGTTGAGCGCCGAGAGCCCTGACTTGTGGAGCGTAAGCCCCTTGTCGGTGAAGAACGTATAGTACATGAGGCGGTCTATGTCCACCGGTCCCACGGCCACGCCGCACATATAGGCGTCACGCAGGACATAGTCGAGGTTGTCGACCGTATAGATGCCCGAGAGCATGGGCTGGAGGAACACGAGCCAACGCGGCTGTTTGGACGCGGCCGGGCCGCCCTTCCCGATGAGAAAGGCGACCTGGTCGGGGTCCAGCCGCTCCCGCTTCGCGAACTCGCCCGAAGGGCTCCTGCGGATGTCCCTGATGAGGTCGGCCAGCTGCGTCCTGATGATGTGCTGACCGAGCTTTTCGTGCGTCAGTTCGAACTGTTCCAGATAATTATCATCGAAAAAATGGCCGAAGGGACCGTGTCCGATATCGTGGAGAAGGGCGGCAACGCGCAGGAGTTCTTCGATGAACATTTCGGAGGGACAGTCAGGAACCGCTGCCTTGAGCGACGGGTAGAGATGACGGGCGAACCTGCCGGCGAGATGCATGGCGCCGAGGGAGTGCTGGAACCGGCTGTGCTCCGCCGAAGGATAGACCCACCGGGCGCTCTGGAGCTGGTATATCTGGCGCAGCCGCTGCATCCAGGCCGTGTCGATGAGGTCCTTCTCCGTCTTCTCGGCAACGGACGGACGCGGCGTGGTGAACGAGATATAGCCGTGCACGGGGTCGCCCAGCAGGGCGTTCCCGTCGTAGAAGTCTTCCCCGCGCATCAGTTCCCTCATAATGTCCCCATTATACAGCGATACGGTGGTGAGTCAACCTGCATCATGCGGCGAGCGCCTGCAATGCCGGATGAACCCTTATGGACCGAAGGTCCCCTGCCTCATGACGAACGAGAGCCCTCTCAAAAAGACCCGATCACTAAGGTTGTACGCATGCGTCAATGTTGCAGGCCGAAGAACTCCCGGATGTTGTTAAGCAAGCGTCCCGACTCGACCCGCTTGCGGCGCTCCAGCGTCGCTGAATCGAGCTTCTCCCGCTGCGCGGCAAGGGCTGCCTGGCGTTCGGACAGGATGTGGCTGAGGGACTCTGCGATGGACGGGTTGTGCACCAGCGTGCTCCGAAAGCTCTCCCGGTCGATCACCACGAACTCGGCGTCCTCTTTTACGCGGATGCTGGCGGTCCGCACGGCGCCGGTAAGGAGGCTCATCTCGCCGAAGAAGTTCCCGGGACCCAGCGTGGCCACCACGACGCCATCGCCCTGTGTCTTCTCAACGATGACCTCCACCGTGCCCTTCTTGATGATATAGAAGGAGTCGCCGGCGTCTCCCTGGCGGACCGGCAGTTCGCCGGCCGCATAGCCCTTTACGCCCACGGTCTCCACCAGTTTTCGCCGTTCGTCCTGCGAGAGCGGCGACAGGAAATCGACCTTGCCGATCAGATCGAGGGTCCCGGCGATGACCTTTTCCTGCTCGGCTCGGCGGCTTTCGGCGGTGATCTCCTTGAGGTGCACTGTCCGGATCGGGAAGGGTATCTCGATCCCCTCGCGCTTGAAGCGATACCAGATCAGGTTCATGATCTCCGCGTCGATGTCCAGATGGCGTTGAAAGTCGTGGATAGCGTACCGGACCTCATAGTTCACCGAAAAATCGCTGTAGCTGACGACCCGCACCAGCGGCTCGGGATTGCGGTGCACGTCGGGGATCGTGGCAAGAATGTCGAGAATTGTTTTTCTGACCGTATTCGGAGCTACATGGTAGCTCACACCGACCGACAGTTTTCTGATGGTCGCACCGTCAGGAAGGCTGTAATTGACCACCGCCTCGGAGAGGACCTTGCTGTTCGGGATGAACACCTCGTTGTTCTCGATGGTCATGATACGGGTGGACCGGAGAGTGATGTCCACCACGCGGCCTTCGTGGCCACCGGCGGATATCCAGTCGCCTTGCTTCAACGGCTTTTCGAGATGGATGGTGAGGCCCGCAAGCATGTTGGCCAGCGTGCTCTGGAAGGCAAGGCCAATGGTGGCGGTCAGCACCGTGGTCGTGGCGATCAGGGACGTGACGTTGATGTCCATGATTTCCTTCAGCAGGATCAGCACCGCGACGATGGTGAGAACGGCGGTGATGATGTTCTTGAACGCCGCCGGGAAACTCCCCTTCTTCCATCTGACTACGAACAGGTCGCCGTACATGTACAGGGCGAGACGAAGGAGGGCGACAATGACGATCACCCAGGAGTAGAAGTTCAG
This sequence comes from uncultured Nitrospiraceae bacterium, assembly GCA_964412455.1. Classification (GTDB taxonomy): domain Bacteria; phylum Nitrospirota; class UBA9217; order UBA9217; family UBA9217; genus JAAXXJ01. The sequence goes on from CAYPOT010000015.1 coordinate 63,495, forward strand.
ATGAAGGGAGAACCGGGGATACTGTTCTCTTCCTCCGAGGAAGAGGAAGGCCTGGATGGCGACGAAAAGAGCGATGAGCTTGAGGCCTGAGGCGATGGGCTTCAGGAGCTTGGATTTTTTCGCCAGAAAATTGGTGGCAATGCTGCCCCCCACGAAGAGGGCAATGCTGAAGAGGGTCGCCCAGAGGAGCGAGCCGGTCAACACCTGAAGAAGTTCCATGAAAGCCTCCCGGTGACATAGATCGTAATGTCAAAACTTTCACCGCAGAGGACGCGGAGGACGCAGAGAACATCTTGG
>CAYPOT010000016.1:0-61717 GCA_964412455.1 uncultured Nitrospiraceae bacterium
CCCTCTACTCTAATTTACCATAGGGGAGGTGTCTCAGCTATATTGACACAGAGGGGGCAAACTACCAATCTACTCAAACACCTGGAGATATCTGCATGCGCCTCGAAGTGATTACCAAAGAACCTGCTTCAGGGAATACGCGCCCTGCTCCTCTTCTGTTCGTGCATGGTCTCTTCGTCGGCAGCTGGTGCTGGGCGGAGCACTTCCTCGACTACTTCGCCGCGCACGGATACTCCGCGCACGCAGTGAGCTTGCGCGGACATGGACAAAGCGAGGGCCGCGAGGGGTTGCGGTGGACCAGCCTCGCGGACTATGTTGACGATGTGGCGCAGGTTGTTGCGCGTCTCCCCGCGCCTCCTGTCCTGATAGGCCACTCCTATGGCGGTGCAGTCATCCAGAAGTATCTCGAAACCCGGACAGCCCCGGCCGCTGTTATGGTCGCTTCAGCGCCGCCCCAGGGTTTATTGGCCATAGTGCTGCGCCTGGCGCGGCGGCATCCGTCCGTGTTTCTCCGGGCGAATCTTACCTTGAGTCTTTATCCGGTTGTCAGCACGCCGGCCCTTGCCCGCGACCTGTTCTTCTCGGAGAGCATGTCAGAGGAGAAGGTACGAGACTATCAAGCGCGCATGTCGGATGAGTCCTATCGAAGTTTTCTTGATATGCTCTTCCTGAATCTGCCGAAACCGGAGCGCGTCACGACACCGATGCTGGTTTTGGGTGCAGCCAACGACACGGCTGTTCGACAAAGGCAGCTCGAAGCTACAGCGCGCGCCTACCACACGCAGGCCGTTGTTTTTCCGAACATGGGACATGGGATGATGCTGGAAGAAGGATGGAAAGCCGTGGCCGGAAGGATCCTCGTGTGGCTGCATGAAAAGGGATTGTGAAAAGACAGGCCGACCGGCGATTCGCCAACTGTTAGCTCCAGTCGTTACGCGAGAAGTATCCTCACCTTCGTCCCTTTCCCCGGTGTGCTTTCTATCTTCATCTCCCAACCATGTGCTTTAACGAGATGCTTTATGATGGCAAGGCCGAGTCCCGTGCCGCCCATCGTTCGTGACCGGGCCGGGTCCACGTGGTAGAACCGTTCGCCCAGGCGACAGTGCTACTGGTGCTGTTTTGCTGCAATTGTCGGTTCAGGGGGAAATGATGCGGCGCGGATGAATCGGGAAGTGTTACTCTTCGGGATTGAAGATCGACAGGCCTTCCTGATGTGCGATGGAGCAGAGCTTTTGATCGGAACTGACAAAGGTAGGCTTTATGGAAAAATTGTTTAGTGCAACAGCCACTTGGATTGCATCGACGGGTTTCATGTATCGCTTCAGAATAAGCTCCTCCGCTTTTATGATGTCATCAGTCGTTACGTCAAGGATGGTTATCTCGAATTGCTCGATATCATTGTAGAAAAAGAGCCGTTGCTGGACAAAGTCCCGATCGCTCGTGAGATGGTCGATTTCATGCAGCCTTTTTAAGTTGGATATGACTTCTACTACGGTAAGCGAGGATATGAAGATATTTTCGCGGGACTTCTCTATGAGGTCGGAGATTTTATCGGTTCCCTTCTCCATCTGATAGCGCTTGAACAACGCGCTGGTATCGATGAAGAAGGGCATGGTTTATCGTTTGTCCCGCTCTTCAGTTACTCTCTTGGACAGAGAAATCCCGATACTAGAGAGTGTCACCTGGATATCATGCAGCGTGGCCTTTGATGCCGGCTGGTTCTTTGCGTAGTCGAGAAGTTTGCGACTGGCATGCGGTTTGAGCTTTGTTTTTATAACGGTTTTAGTTGCCATGACAATAGTCTCCTTCTTAACTAATTGAATACTAACATATGGTGCTATCTCCGTCAAACGAAAAGTAGTTTGCGGTGTTCCTACCGTCCCTCATCGCGATCATTGAGCAGATATTGCAGAGCGCGACCATTACGGTCTTTGGGGCGCGGTAGCGTCCAAAAATTTGACGGCAACGTGTTCTTGCCGATGCGGGCCAGTCCCGCGCGCTCAAGGCTTAGAAGATGGCGTAGGAAACTCATTTCAAGCCGTCTAATAGGGACAATCATCGCAATGGGTTTGCCACGTTCGGTAATTATTAATTTATCACCGGACTTTACATTGGAAAGAAATTGGCTAAGCATCGCCTTCAATTCTGTTACGGAAACTGTATGCATAAAATGGCCTCATCGGAGTAATCAACAGAAACTATAATAGAGTGGGGTCCATAGTCCGCTCATCATGAAACTACTATCCTCACCTTCGTCCCTTTTCCCGGTGTGCTTTCTATCTTCATCTCCCAACCATGTGCTTTAACGAGATGCTTCACGATGGCAAGGCCGAGACCCGTGCCGCCCATCGTTCGTGACCGGGCCGGGTCCACGCGGTAGAACCGCTCGCCCATGCGGTTGAGATGCTTCTCCGGCACGCCGATACCGGTGTCCTCCACGAACAGCTCCTTTGTCCCACCCGCCTCACTCATGCCTATGGTGACACCGCCCTTGTCGGTGAACTTGATCGCGTTCACAACGAGGTTGGTCAGGATCTGCACCAGCCGGTCCCTGTCAGCGTTGACGGTTTGGAGCGCAGGCGGTATCGATACGGTCATCGAAAGGTTCTTCTCCTTAGCCTGTTCATCCAGCATGGCCATGACCGGGTCAACGACGTCGGCAATGGAAACCGGCTCTTTCGTGATCGTGATGACTCCCATTTCGATCTTTGAGATGGTCATAAGATCGTCCACGAGGGAGTTCATGCGCTCGCTGTTTGCCCGGATGGTCTCGAGGAACTTGAGGGCGTGGTCCCGGTCGTCCAGCGCCCCTTCGATCAGGGTCTCGGCGAAGCCCTGGATGGCGGTGATGGGTGTCTTGAGCTCGTGGGAGATGTTTGCCACGAAGTCCTTGCGCACCTGCTCCAGCTTCTTGAGCTGCGTGATGTCGTGGAAGATGGCGACGAGACCCGATAATTCACGGCCCTGGTAGAAGAGGGGTGAGACGTGCACGGCGAAATGTCGCTCCGCTGGATATTCGAGATACACTGCGGCCTTCCCCGGGGCGAGGGTGGCGCGCACCGAGTCGACGAGAGACAGGAACTCGTGGTTCCGCACCACCTCTATCAGGGGGCGACCAACGAGCGGCGCGTCGCCGAAGAACTTCCGGGTGGCAGCGCTGGCGATCTGGATCACGCCTCGTATGTCGCTGATGAGAAGGGCGTCGGGAATGCTCCTCAGTATCACGTTGAGCCGCTTCTTCTCTTCCTCGCTCTCCGCGAGCACCGTCTTCAGTTCTTCGGACATGGAATTGAGGCTTTCGGCGATCTCGTCGAACTCGCCGGGCGCATCGAGGAACAATCGCTTTCCGACCTCGCCGCGGGCAAGCGTTTGGGAAAAGTCCCGGATCCGGCGCGTCAACCCTCGTAAAAGGCCGATCTGCCAGAGCGAGACTATGCCCGTCACCAGCAGGACCAGTCCAATGACAACGGACATCTTGACGCGGAGCTGGTTGACCGCGGCATCTACGCTCGTGAGGGGAACGCTGAGACGAACGAAACCAGCCTCCTTGCCGTCCTTTATCACCTTCCGGGCTACATAGAGAAAATCGTAGTGCAGTGTGTCGCTCATGCGTATGGCCATGCCGGTCCCGTTCTTCCGCGCATCCCTGATCTCGGGCCGGTCAGCGTGATCGTCCAGGAGCGACGAGTGTTTGTCCGAATCGCCCCTGACCGTGCCGTTGGGGGCAATGACCGTGACGCGCGCCCCGGTCACCTCTTTCAAATGCCGGCAGAGATCGTCGAGGCGGGCTGAAGACGCGAAGGGGAGCTGCTCGGAGATAAGATGCGATTGTATGGAGAGGCTTGCCTCGCGTTCGGCGATATAGGTCCCCCTGACAGCTGAAGTGATGTACACTTCCAGGATGATCACCGCGAGGACGACGATGAAAACGTAGGGCATAAAGATGCGGGTGAAGATATTCTTTTTCGCGCTCATGGGGTTCCCTCGCAGTAGTACCCGATGCCCCGTTTGGTCCTGATGATGTTCGGCTCGGAGGGGTCATCCTCGATCTGCGACCGAAGCCGCCGGATGTGTACATCGACGGTCCTCGGTTCTATAAAGGTTTCGTCCTTCCAGACCGCTCCCAGGAGCTGCTCACGACTGAAAATCCGGCCTTTTCGCTCCGCGAGGTAAAGCAGAAGCCTGAACTCTGTCGCGCTCAGTTCAATACGTTTGTTATTTTTGGAGACCGAAAAGGTGTCCTTGTTGATCACCAGGCTGCCGATAGCGACGATCTCTTCCTGCTTCCGGCTGTCTCCCGATCTCCGAAGGACTGCCTTGACGCGGGCGATCAACTCCCGCGGGCTGAAGGGCTTGGACATGTAGTCGTCGGCGCCGGTCTCGAGGCCCTTGACCCGGTCGGCTTCTTCGCCTTTTGCGGTCAGCATGATGATCGGGATATGTTTCGTTTTCGGTCCGGCCCTCAGGATGCGGCAGATCTCCATGCCGTGGATGCCCGGCAGCATGAGATCGAGCAGGATGAGGTCGAATTCCTTCTTTTTGACGAGGTCGAGGGCATCGCCACCCTCATGGACGGCGGTGACGGAAAAGCCTTCCTTCTTCAGATTGTACGAGACGAGTGACACAATATCCGGCTCGTCGTCAACGACTAAGATATGCTTCATACCGTAACGTTAATGAATCGGGGGAACAAAGTCAAGGAACAAGAATGGTTCATTACATGTAGGTAGGGGTAACCCTGCGTGGTTACCCTTTTCTTGGGCGGCCACATAGGGCCGCCCCTACGTGTTGTGTCTCCCATATTTATGCTACACTATCATCATGATCGTCATCGAGCCTTATAAAGGGAAACCCGTCACGGACCAGCGGGTGGAGATCGTGGAACGGAAGGGCACAGGCCATCCGGACACTCTCTGCGATTCCATGATGGAGGCTGTGTCCATCGCGCTCTCCCGGGTATATATGAAGAAGTTCGGCACCATCCTGCACCACAACACCGACAAAGGGCTTCTGGCCGCAGGCAGGGTCGAGAAACTGTTTGGAGGAGGGAGCGTTCTTACTCCCATGGAATTGATCATTGGCGACCGGGCGACTTTCGAGGCGGGCGGGAAGAAGGTCCCAGTTGCCGATATCGCGATCGCCGCGGCGAAGGAATGGCTCGGCAGGAACATGCGGTTCGTGGATCCGGAGAAGCATATCAAATTCCGCGTGGTGCTGGCGCAGGGGTCCGAGGAACTGACGGACATATTTGCCCGCTCGGGCAAGGTGCTGGGCGCGAATGACACGTCGGCGGCCATCGGCTATTATCCCCTCAGCCCGACCGAACAGGCCGTGCTTTCGCTGGAGCGGCACCTGAACGGTAAGACCTTCAAGAATCGATACCCCGAGACCGGAGAAGACATCAAGGTAATGGGCCTGAGGACGGGAAAGGACCTGGACCTCACGGTGGCCATGCCGCTCATCTCGCGGTTCGTCTGGAACGAGAAGAACTACTTCGAACGGAAGGCTGTGCTCCAGAAGGAGATGGAAAAGTATGTTCGAAAGTTCGAAAAGTTCAAAAGGGTGCAGATCCATTTCAATACGCTCGATGAGCCGGGACGGGGCCTGAACGGCGTTTACCTGAGTCTCCTCGGCACGTCCGCCGAGGACGCGGACTCGGGACAGGTGGGCAGGGGCAACCGGGTGAATGGACTTATTTCCCTGAACCGGCCGATGGGTACCGAGGCGGCGGCGGGCAAGAACCCGGTAAGCCATGTGGGCAAGATCTACAACGTGCTGGCGCACCGGCTCGCGAAGAAACTGTACGAGAACATCGACGGGGCACGGGAGGTCTACGTGCTGCTGCTCTCCCGGATTGGCACGCCGATCAATGAACCGCAGGTCGCCACGGCGCAGGTCCTGCTGGAGCGGGGACTACGGATCGGCCATATTACACGAAAGGCAGAAGCACTCGTTGGAAAGGAGCTTTCGGCTATTAACAGGTTCTGCAGTGATCTCAGCAGGGGGAAATATCCAATATGTTGAGGAAACAGAGGCAAGCGTCAAGGGTCATGGGTCAGGCGCCATGGGTCATGGGTAACCACTAAGAGCGGAGGAACTATGAAACAGATAATGTGTATCGCAGGTGTGCTGCTGTTGCTGGCGGGAGCGGCGCTGGCCGAGGACAAGGCGGCCGAAAAGCGTTTTGTGGCGACCATCGACAAGGATGGCTATCAGCGCGTGGAGATGACGGCAGGAGAGTATTATTTCGACCCGTCGATCGTGGTGGTGAAGGTGAACGTGCCTGTCGAACTTACGATCAAGAAGACCGGCGGCATTACACCTCATGATTTCGTCATCAAGGCGCCCGAGGCGGACCTCGATTTTACAATCGACCTGTCGAGCGATCCAAAGAAGATATCCTTCATGGCAACGAAGGCCGGCTCCTATCCCTTCGAATGCAGCAATCAGTTCCTTTTCTTCAAGAGCCACAAGGAGCGTGGTATGCACGGCGTGCTTGAGGTGGTGGAGTGATGATCGTCAAACGTGAAACGTGAGTCGTGAGAGGTAATGTGGATGATCCGCCCGCTTTAGGTCGTCATGTATAGAACGTCTCCCGTATAACGAATCACTTCTTGCGGAGGTTCTCGATGGTCGACAAAGAATTTATAGCGTATTTCAAAGTAGCACACGGGTTCTTTAACCTGAGCATGATGGCCCTGTTCTGCTACCAGGGGTGGATGGGCTATCTGATCCGGCAGGCGAGGACATCCGGCGCTGCGGCGCCGCTCGATGCGGTCCGGAGGCACCGGAAGGCCGGCCCCTGGTTCGCCCTTTGGGGAGTGATGGGTTTTATCGCGGGCGTGATCATGATACTGCTCGACAAGGGAAGGGTCCTTGAGTATCCGCTGCATTTCCTCGTGGGATCGCTGATCGCGGCAGTCATCGGGTCGCTCTATTTGATCTCGCGCAGGATCGCCGGGCCGGAACCGCATTACCGGAACATCCATTTCGGCCTTGGGATGTGCCTGCTTGCACTCTATGTCATCCAGGTCCTGCTGGGAATAGGCATACTCCTGTAACACCTTGTTGAAACAGTATCCACTTTCTTTTACGTCATTCCCGCGAAGGCGGGAATCCAGACATTAATGTTATTCCTGGATCCCCGTTTTCACGGGGATGACAAATTAGGCTGTAAGAGGCGCCTTTTTCAACAAGCCGCTATTCCTTCCCGTCCAGCACCTCCCGGACCTTCCGCAGGAGTTCCGAGGGTGAGACGGGTTTGGAGATGAAGCTCAATCCTTTTTCGAGTATTCCTTCCTGGCTGATCATGTCCGCGCTGTAGCCGCTGATGAACAATACCTTGATGCCGGGGCGCATCGTGCTTATCTCTTCGTAGGCGTCCTTCCCGTTCTTTCGGGGCATAATGACATCGAGCAGCAGCAAGCTGATCCGGTCCTGGTTCTCCAGGAACGCGTTCACGGCATCGTTTCCGTCCTTTGCAACGATCACGGTGTATCCGAATTCCCTGAGGATGGAACTGGTCAGGGCGCGGATGATCTCGTCATCCTCCGCTACCAGGATGGACTCCGTTCCTCCCTTCAAAACCTCTTCAGCGTGAGCACTCTTCTTTGGATCGCCGCTCTTGAGCGCGGGGAAATAAATATTGAACGATGTCCCCAGGCCCGGCGCACTCTCTACCTCGATGAACCCTTTGTGCTGCTTGACGATCCCATAGGCCGATGCGAGGCCGAGCCCGGTGCCTTTTCCCATCTCCTTGGTGGTGAAGAATGGTTCGAATATCCGCTCGCGGGTCCGCTCGTCCATGCCCGCGCCGGTGTCGGCTATCGATAGCCTGACGTAGGCGCCGGGTTTTCCACTGCGGTGGCTGGCGATAACGTCCTCGTTCAGTTCCTCGATCGAACTGCTGATGGTCAGGGTCCCTCCGCCAGGCATGGCGTCCCGGGCGTTCGTCACAAGGTTCATAAGCACCTGTTCGACCTGGACGCTGTCGGCCATAACGGTCGTGTCGTCAGGCGTGAGGCGGGTACTGAGCTCGATGTCCTCACGGATAAGACGCTTCAGCAGCTTCTCTATTCGCAGAATGATGCCGTTGAGCTCGATGGGGATGGGATGAATGACCTGCTTCCGGCTGAACGCCAGGAGGCTCTGGGTCAGCTGGGCAGCCCGCTGCGCGGTGATCATGATGTTCTCCGCATAGGACCTGAGCGGGTCGGTCTTCGCCAGCTTCATCTGAAGAAGGTTCCCATACCCGATGATGGCGGTCAGAACATTGTTGAAGTCATGGGCGACGCCGCCCGCCAGGAGTCCGACAGATTCCATCTTCTGGGCCTGCCGGAGCTGGTCCTCGAGCTTCAAACTGTTCGTGACGTCGTTCGCAAGCACGATCTCTCCGCGCCTGCCGCCGAAGTCGACCACATGGGCAGTTATCTCCACCTGGATGACCGTCCCGTCTTTCCTGAGGTGTCGCCAGACGCCTGCTTTGTCAATGCCCGTCGTAACGCGGGCCACATTCTCAAGGAGCGGCGGGATGTCCTCGGCGGGCCGGATGTCTTTAAGGGTCATGGCGAGAAACTCGTCGCGGGTATAGCCGTAATGCTCCACGGCGGCATCGTTCACGGTAAGGAACTTGAGTGTTTCTATGTCATAGACCCACATGGGATGGGGATTGCTCTCGAACAGAATTCGATAGTTTTCTTCGCTTTCGATGAGCTTCACCTGGTGGCGCTGGATGTTCCGGGAAAACAGCATGATGCTGCCTGTCCCGATGAACCAGAAGAGCACATGGCTCAGCAGGAGCGCTTTCTGTTCCCTGGACTCGGCCTCAATGTGCGGCCGCAGCGGTACGGCGATGCTGATGCCGCCGCGAGTATCGCCGATCTTGTAGCCCTGATGGACGTGGCACTTGAGGCACGCCTTTTCGGTCTTGAACGGCCGCATGATCCGCATGTACGGTTCGTCATTAAAGACAGTCTCGCTGCTCTGCTCCTTTAAACCCCGATCGAATGCCTTGAGGGTATGCTCTTCCCAGGCGTCGGGCCGATTCACCGGATTGAGGTACTTGAGACTGGTCAGGTGGCTGATGATCGGCAGAGTGGAATGCCTGCTGATGAGCTCAAAGACCTGGCGCGTCATCCAGGCGGGGTTTACGAGCGTGAGCTTCCTCCCGGTCGTGGTCGTGATGTCGCGCTCCGGAACGATCAGATAGGGATTGGGCTGCATGGCATCGGTTACCGGCACATACACGCCGCCGTGAAGAGTTCCCCAGCGGCGGAACTGGATGGTCAGGTCGTAAAACGACCGGGCGACGATGCGCGCCTTTTCGATATTGTTCAGATGGGTGACATGGGAATTCCAGAACAGGGAGACGATAACGATAACGGTCCAGCCGAGGAGGAGCAGCAGGATATATTTGTCCATGCGGAGCTTCCAGTGCTGTTTCTGATTCTTGAACATAGGTGTCATAATAGTAGCATATCGCCCGGTCGAATGCCATCGGCAGTACCGGTCTGTTGCACCGGTGTCCGACGCATGCAGGATACTCATACTGCGGTGAACCGGGCCGTATACCCGGTATAAGATCACCCGGCATCAATGGCGCGGGTCAACCGGTGGAGCTCCTTCCATCGGCCATAGCGGTGAAGGACGCCGGGATTGGTCCTGACCTCGACCGGCTCTCCTGTTCCGGCCATTTTCCTGATGTCCCGCGTAGTCCATGTCCCGTGCTGGATCCCGGCAAGAAAGGCGGCGCCCCGGGCCGAGACCTCCTTTTCCGCGTTCACCGTGATCCCGATGCCGAGCAGATCAGCCTGGACCTGGACGAGATAGCTGAGCGAGGACAGGCCGCCGGCCGTCGCAATGGATGATGGACGAATGCCGGCCGCCCGGGCCGTATCAGCGATGTCCCGCATGAAGAATGCTATGTTCTCCACTGCCGCCCGCACGATATCGGCTGACGTGCTGTCAGACGTCAGTCCGTGGAGCGAGCTCGAGATGCCGCTTTCCCAGTGCGGCGCGCCGGTCCCGTTGATCCCGATGAAGGCGACAACATCGGTCACCGCCTTCCAGCAGAGGTCGTCCACCTCGTCGTATTCCTTGAAAAGACCGAAACGGACCCTGAGCCATTCAAGGGCGTCGCCAACGGCGTTCACGCTTCCTTCGAGCAGGTAATGGTTCACGCCATGCGATGAATAATGGACCGACGCCATCAACCCCGGAGCCGGAACCAGAACCGCCCCCGTATTGACCATGAGGAAACCGCCGGTCCCATAATTAATGCCGCCCTCACCTTTCTCCGTCACGCCGAGTCCGAGCATGGCCGCCTGCTGGTCGCCGATGCAGGCGAGCAGAGGAACGTCTCCCGACGCCGTGCCGATACGGCCGAAATCGTATGCTGTCGGCGTGATGCCGGGAAGGCGTATTCCCGAAAGACCGAAGAGGTCAAGAAGCTCCGGGTCCCAGGCAAGGGAGCGGATGTCCATGAGCTGGGTGCGGGCCGCGTTCGTGTGGTCGATGACCGCTTTGGAGCTGTTCACCAGCCGCTGGGTCAGATAGCTGCTGAGGGTGCCGTATACCGTCGAATTCTCCCGGGCCGCGGGAAGGTTGTCCCTGAGCCAGCGGAACTTGGATGCAGAGTAGTAGGGAGTGAGGGGAAGGCCGGTAGCGGTGAAGACCTGTTCTTTCTGCGCCGTCATCCCGTCGATGAGGCCGGTCCCGCGCGTGTCCCGCCAGCTGATGACCGGGCTCTGCGGTTCGCCGGTCTCCCCGTTCCATATGAGGCATGAGGAGCGCTGGCAGGCAAGACCGGCGCCCAGTATGCTGAGGCCCGCCGCATGCGCATGGCGCGCCGCATCATCCAGGACCTCACGGACTGACCCCAGGACCTCTGCCGGGTCCTGCTCGACAGCCAGCCCTTCCCGGAAGGGCTGTGGCAGCCCCCGCTTCGTCCGGAACAGGACCTCTCCCGACCCGCTGAGAACCAGCGCCTTCGTCGAACTGCTCCCCTGATCGATCCCGATAAAACATTCCTGTGTCATGGCTTTTCTCCCGTGACGTTCTTCCTCCTAGTGTACCCGCACTTTACCACAAGGTCAATCGTCACCGTTTCGTAACGGGAGGCAACACGTTACTGTATAGGTTTTGTTCAGGTGACGCAAAAAACGTCTTGCCTTGAATGCGCGGTAAGCGTCGTCCGTCATTATTGCCGGGAAGAAATAAAGCATAGAATCAACGAATTAAACAATTATTCGCGGAAGATGAAAAAATGGCACGGCCATTGCTATTACCATAGCAAATCCTAACCACACTGGAGGAACACTATGAGACAGATAGCTATCTACGGCAAGGGCGGCATCGGCAAGTCAACGACAACGCAGAACCTGGTTGCGGCGCTGGCCGAGGCGGGCCACAAGTGCATGATCATCGGCTGCGACCCCAAGGCGGACTCCACACGGCTTATACTCAATCGCAAGATGCAGAATACGGTCATGGACATGGCGCGCGAAAAGGGAACGGTAGAGGACCTGGAGCTGGAAGAAGTGCTGCTTACCGGGTTCAAGGGCATCAAGTGCGCGGAAAGCGGCGGACCGGAACCGGGCGTAGGCTGCGCAGGCCGCGGCGTGATCACGGCCATCAACTTTCTGGAAGAGAATGGCGCCTACGGCGATGACACGGACTTCGTGTTCTACGATGTGCTTGGCGACGTGGTCTGCGGCGGTTTCGCCATGCCGATCCGGGAAGGCAAGGCCAAAGAGATCTACATCGTGACCTCGGGAGAGATGATGGCCATGTACGCGGCGAACAATATCTCACGGGGCGTGCTCAAGTATGCGCAGAGCGGCGGCGTGCGGCTCGGCGGTCTTATCTGCAACAGCAGAGAGACGGACAAGGAGTTCGAACTTATTTCGGAGCTGGCTGCGAAGCTCGGCACCCAGATGATCCACTTCGTGCCCCGGGACAACGAGGTCCAGCGCGCGGAACTCAGGAGAAAGACAGTGATCGAGTATGCCCCGGAGCACTCGCAGGCGGACGAGTACCGGACGCTTGCCAAGAAGATCGCCGACAACAAGAACTTCGTGATCCCCACGCCGATCACCATGGATGAGCTGGAGCGGCTTTTGATGGACTTCGGCATCATGGAGAAGGAAGAGGCCGTCGCATAACTGCAGAAGTTGAGAAGGTAGGAAGGTAGGAAGGTAAGTAGTAATGAAGGCAGGAGCGGAGACATTTGTATTTTGCTTACCCTCTTACCATCTTACCCTCCCGATCACAAGGAAGGAGACACCCATGAGCACAGATGTGAAAGATAAAGAAACCACGAACGCGAAGCCCGTGAGCGGAAAGATCAAAGATACTCAAAAAATGATCGAAGAGGTACTGGATGCGTACCCCGAGAAATCGAAGAAGGAGCGGGCCAAGCATCTCGCGGCGAACGACCCGACGGGACAGTGCACCACCTGCCAGGTGAAATCGAACGTCAAGTCCAGGCCCGGCGTCATGACTGTGCGCGGCTGCGCGTATGCGGGCGCCAAGGGAGTGGTCTGGGGGCCGGTGAAGGACCAGATCACGATCAGCCACGGTCCCATCGGCTGCGGCCAGTATTCCTGGTGGTCGCGCAGGAACTACTACAACGGCCAGACCGGGATCGATGCCTTCGGCACCATGCACATTACGACGGATTTTCAGGAAAAGAACATTGTCTACGGCGGTGACAAAGGGCTCGATCTGGCGATCAAGGAACTGCACGGGCTTTTCCCGCTCGGCCGCGGCATAGGCATTCTGTCCGAGTGCCCGGTGGGGCTTATCGGCGACGACATCGAAGCGGTTTCGAAGCGCGTGGCAAAAGAGATCAACATCCCCATCGTGCCGGTGCGGTGCGAGGGCTTTCGCGGAGTGTCCCAGTCCCTGGGCCATCACATCGCGAACGATACCATCAAGGATTACGTGCTCGGCAAAGGCACGCTTGAAAAGACCACGCCCTACGACGTGAACCTCATCGGCGACTACAACATCGGCGGCGACGCCTGGGCCTCGCGCAAGATCCTTGAAGAGATGGGGCTCCGGGTCATTGCCCAGTATACGGGCGATTCGACGATCAACGAGCTTGGCATTGCGAGCAAGGCCAAGCTGAACCTGATCCACTGCTACCGGTCCATGAACTATATCTGCCGGACCATGGAAGAGAACTACGGCATCCCCTGGATGGAGTTCAATTTCTTCGGTCCCACGAAGACTTTCGACAGCATCAGGAAGATCGCCGCCAAGTTCGACGAGAAGATCCAGAAGAACGCCGAAGCGGTGATCGCCAAGTACACGCCGCTCATGGAAAAGGTGGTTGCGCAGTTCCGGCCCAAGCTTGACGGCAAGAAGGTGATGCTCTACGTCGGCGGCCTCCGTCCACGCCACACCATCGGCGCCTACGAGGACCTGGGCATGGAAGTCGTCGCCTCCGGCTACGAGTTCGGCCACACGGATGATTACAAGCGCACCTATCCTGAACTGAAAGAAGGCGCGGTTATCATGGACGATGCGACCTTGTATGAACTGGAAGAGTTCACCCGCAGGCTGAAACCGGACATGGTCGGTTCGGGCATCAAGGAAAAGTACTCGTACCACAAGCTCGGCGTACCGTTCCGGCAGATGCACTCCTGGGACTACTCGGGGCCCTATCATGGATTTGACGGGTTCCCGGTCTTCGCGCGGGACATGGACATGACCGTGAACAGCCCGACGTGGGATTTGATACGAAGAAAGAAATAACCTTTTGCCACGAAGGCACTAAGGCACAAAGTAAGGCAGGAACATGAATCGTGAAACCTAAAAATAGTAAAAGAAGTTCTTTGTGCCTTCGAGCCTTCGTGGCCGATTTGGTTCTAGTTTAGGAGGATACCATGAAAATCAGAGACCACAGCGAATTATTCAAGCAGCAGGACTATCAGGAGCAGTTCGAACGCAAAAAAGAGTTCGAGAATCCCTGGCCTGCAGAAAAGGTTCAGGAAATCTCGGACTGGACCAAGACCGAGGCGTACAAAGAGCTCAACTTCAAGCGGGAGAACATCAAGATCAATCCCGCGAAGGCATGCCAGCCGCTCGGCGCGGTGTTCTGCGCATCGGGTTTCGAAGGCACCATGCCTTTTGTGCAGGGCGCACAGGGCTGCGTTGCCTACTTCCGGAGCCATCTCTCCCGGCACTTCAAGGAACCCTTTGCGGCGATATCCACGTCCATGACCGAGGACGCTGCGGTGTTCGGCGGGCTGAACAACATGCTCGAGGGCCTGGAAAACACGTATGCATTGTACAAGCCGAAGATGGTCGCGGTTTCCACGACCTGCATGGCCGAGGTGATCGGCGATGATCTGAATTCCTACATCAAGACGGCGAAAGAGAAGGGCGTTGTGCCTCCGGAGCTGCTCATCCCGTTCGCAAACACACCGAGTTTTGTAGGATCTCACATCGTGGGCTATGACAACATGATGAAGGGGATACTTAAAGCGCTTTGGGCAGGCAAAAAAGGTGAATCGAACGGGAAGATCAACATTATTCCGGGCTTCGATACTTATACCGGGAACTACCATGAGATCAAGCGGCTGATGAGCTTGATGGGCATTGAGGCAACGGTGCTTGCCGATATGAGCGATACGTTTGATTCGCCGAACACGGGCGAGTATAAGCTCTATCCCGGCGGGACCCCGATTTCCGACGCAATGGACGGGGCGAACGCACTGGCCACGGTTGCGCTCCAGAAGTATTCGACCGTGAAGACCACGGATTACATCCAGAAGGAGTGGGGCCAGAAGACGCTGACGCTTTCGCCCATCGGCATCAGGAATACGGATGCGTTCTTTGCCGAGCTGTCCAAACTGACTGGTAAACCGGTACCGGCCGCGATAGAAGCTGAGCGCGGCAGGGTCGTGGACGCCATGGTGGACTCCCATCCCTATGTCCACGGCAAACGGTTCGCCCTGGTCGGCGACCCGGACATTCTGCTCGGCATGATGAGTTTGATCATGGAAATGGGCGGGGAACCGATCCACGTGGTCTGCACCAACGGGGACAAGCATTTCGAGGCGGAAGCGAAGGAACTGCTCGCTTCCTCTCCATTTGGCGCGAATGGTACTGTCTACGCGGGCAAGGACATGTGGCATCTTCGCTCGCTGCTATTCACCGATCCCGTGGACATCCTGATCGGCAACTCCTATGCGAAGTTCCTGACGCAGGACACGGGAACGCCGCTGGTCCGCATCGGGTTCCCGCTCTTCGACCGGCATCATCTTCACCGTCAGCCGATCATCGGGTACCAGGGCGCATTGAACCTTATTACCATGATGGTAAATACCGTGCTTGATGAGCTGGACAGGAAGACAGAAGGTTCGGCGAGCTTTGATGTGATTCGGTAAGTCGACCCCCTCACCCCTGCCCTCTCCCCGGAGGGTAGAGGGTGATGAAATTTCCTCTCCCCAAGGGGAGAGGATTAAGGTGGGGGGGAACGTGCTGCATCTATTTGGTGAACCTATGCATGATATCGCACTGACAGGCATATATTTCTTCGCGATCGCGCTCCTCTATTCGACGGTGGGTCACGCGGGAGCGTCCGGTTACCTGGCGACGATGGCGCTTCTTTCGTTCCCGCCGGAGGTCATGAAGCCGACCGCGCTTGCGCTGAATATCATCGTTGCATTGGTCACGACCATCCGGTTCGCCAAGGCCGGTTATTTTTCCTGGCGCCTGTTCTGGCCTTTTGCTTTGGCATCGGTGCCCATGGCGTATTTCGGCGGCGGAATGCACGTAGACGCGACAATATACAAAATACTCGTGGGCATTGCGCTGGTGTTCGCAGCTTTCCATCTCATCCTCAGGAGCAGAGTCGCCCCGGATGATCCCGGAAGAACAACGTCCCCTGGGATCGGCGCGTCGCTGGCGGTAGGAGGGGGGCTCGGGTTCCTTTCCGGTCTCACGGGGGTCGGCGGAGGCATCTTTCTCAGTCCGGTCCTGATCATTCTTCATTGGGCGGGACTCCGTCGAACGGCTGCCGTGGCTGCGGCATTTATCCTGTTGAACTCGATCTCCGGTTTGGCCGGATATATTCAGAAAGGCGGCGCGTTCCCGGATCATATCTTCTTCTGGTCCGTGGCAGTGCTTTCCGGAGGGTTCATCGGATCGTCATTGGGGGCCACGAAGTTCAACAGCCCCGTATTGAGAGTTTTGCTCGGCATCATGCTGGTCATGGCTGGCTTGAAAATGGCTGTGATCTGAGACAAGGTGCAAGGTTCATAGTGAGGACCGAGCGTTCGAGTATTTATGTAATACGGTAATAACAGCCCCTCACCCCAACCCTCTCCCCGCAGGGGCGAGGGAGTATGAAGTTCATCCTCTCCCCAGGGGGAGAGGACCAGGGTGAGGGGGGATGGGTATGACTATGACAACCGCGATCGACAAATTGACGGCAGACGGCTGTTCCACCGACGACAAGCACAAGGTCTGCCGGTCGCGGGGCGGCGAATCCTGCGCATTCGACGGCGCCATGATCGTGCTCCAGCCCATTGCGGACACGGCGCATATCGTACACGGCCCGATCGCCTGCTGCGGGAATTCCTGGGAGGGGCGGGGAACCTTGTCGGCCCAGGGGGGCCTGCACCGAATGGGTTTCACCACGGACATGAGCGAGATCGATATCGTGTATGGCGCCGGCAAGAAGCTCCATGATGCCATCATACGGACGCACCAGGCGGTCCAGCCGAAGGCCATCTTCGTCCATGCGACCTGTGTGAGCGGCCTTATCGGCGAGGACATCGAGGCGGTATGCAGAACAGCCGAGGCGGAGCTTGGCATCAGGGTCATCCCGGTGAGCGCGCCGGGATTCGTGGGTCCCAAGAACCTTGGGAACCGCATCGCCGGTGAAGTGCTGCTGGAACAGGTCATCGGCACCGGCGAGCCGGCGGTCACGACCCATTACGACATCAACCTTATCGGCGAATACAATATCGCCGGCGACCTCTGGCTCGTGGAGCCGCTCCTGGAGCGGGCGGGCATTCGCGTCCTGTCACGGATCACGGGGAACGCGACCTTCGAGGAGATCACCCATGCCCATCGGGCGAAGCTGAATGTCCTGGTCTGCGGCCGCGCGCTGATCAACGTCGCCGCGGGGATGAAGCGGAAGTATGGCATCCCCTTCGTGGAAGCGTCGTTCTACGGCAGGACAGAGACCACCAGGGCATTGCTCGCCATTGCGGAGAAACTTCAGGGGCCGGGGGCCAGGGGTCAGGAGTCAGGAGAGCTCGGAATTGTAAAAGCGGTGGAAACGCTGATAAAAAGTGAAGAGAAGAAGCTCAAGCAGGCGCTCAAACCGTACAAGCACCTACAGGGCAAAAAGGCCGTGCTCTACACGGGCGGCGTGAAGAGCTGGTCCTTCATCTCCGCCCTGCAGGACCTCGGGATCGAGGTCGTAGCGGTCGGAACGAAAAAGAGCACGGTCGAGGACGAAGAACGGATGAAGGCGATCCTCGGCCCCGAAGCGCCGCTTGTCGAGGACGTGACGCCGAAGAGCCTGGTGAAGCTGCTTAAGGACAGGAACGCGGATATCCTTATCGCAGGCGGCAGGAACATGTACCTGGCGATCAAGGAGGGATATCCCTTTGTCGATGTTAACCAGGAACGCCACACTGCTTATGCCGGGTATCAAGGGCTGGTGAATTTAGCTGAGCAGATCAGCAGCAGTCTTCGCTTCTACAAGGGAAGCGAAGTGATTGCGGAATGCGGATTGCGGAATGCGGATTTCCCCCTCACCCCGGCCCTCTCCCCGAACGGGAGAGGAAGAAAAGAACCGGAAATCCTGAATCTGAAATCCGCAATTCTGATCGATCCCTTGAAACACTCGCCCGCCATCGGCGCTGCAATCGCGTTCCAGGGCGTTCACCGGGCATTGCCGGTCATTCATGGGGCCCAGGGCTGCGGTTTCCTCGGGAAAGTGCTGATGACCAAGCACTTCCGGGAGCCGGTGGCGCTGGCGACCACCAAGCTCTTCGTCGAGAACGTGGTTTTGGGGAGCGAGGACATCCTTGTCAAGACTATGGAGGGATTCATCGAAAAGAACGCCCCAGATGTTATCGGCGTCCTGACCTCCGGATTGTGCGAGGTGAAAGGCGACGATGTCGGGAGGGCAGTCGGCAGTTTGCAGTCGGCAGTCGACAGTCGGGAAGGGAATACGCGTATACTGCACGTGCGGACGCCGGATTACGATGGCGGTTTGGAATCGGGGTATGCGAGAGCGGTGGAAGCGATCATTAAAAGTGCGGAGGGCGGAGCCTTCGACCCGAGCTCAGGCCGAGGGTTGCGGAGTGCGGATGAAAAACAAATAAATATTCTGGTGGGGTCGCACCTGACGCCCGCCGACGTTACGGAGCTGCGGGATATCATCGAATCGTTCGGTTTGCGGCCGTTCATCCTGCCCGACCTGTCAGCTCTGGACGGCAGCAGGCAGAGCTTTTCCCCGCTTGCCGAAGGGGGCACGACGGTCGAGGACATACAGGCGATGTCAAGTTCCGACCTGACCCTGGCAGTGGGAACAAGCATGGAGCCTGCCGCGAAGATGTTGAAGGATTCCTGCGGCATTGAGTACCGTGTCATAGAAGGTCTTTGCGGGCTGCAGGACACCGACCGGCTGATGGCGATACTTTCGGAGGTCAGCGGAAGGCCAACTCACCGGCGGTATGATCGGCAGAGACGGATACTCGTCGACGGGATGCGGGACGCGCACGTTTTCTATGGAAAGAAGAAGGTTTGCCTTGCCCTTGAACCGGATCTGGCGCTGCAGACGTCGCGGTGGCTGGACGAAATGGGCGCCCGGGTTGAACTCGCGGTGATCCCGACGTTGGCGGCATCTGCCGACCGGATCCTTGCGCGGAGCGTGGAACTGGGTGACCTCTTTTCGATCCGCGGCGAATTTGATCTCCTGGTTTCCAGTTCCCATGGGTCGGACACGGCGCAACGGCTTCATTCGCCGCTGTACCAGATCGGCTTCCCGGCCTACAAGGTCCTAGGCGCAGCCTCGCGGGTAACGATCGGATACCGGGGGACGCTTGCGATGATCAACGAAGTGGGAAACCTGATGATGACGAGGCATTAAAACAGCAAGGGTCCAGGGTCCCGGGTCCAGGGTTCAAGATCAAAGCTCTCGTGGGATCCTTTGGAGGTTCATCATGAAAATCGCATTTGCCACATCGGACGGGATCAACGTGGATGAGCATTTTGGCAGGGCAGGGAGCTTCGCGATCTACGACCTGTCGCGCACCGGCTATCAGTTCGCCGAATTGCGGAAGTTTGCCGACGGCATTGACCAGGCGGTCGTCGGCACGCGGGAGCAGGGCGCCCTCCACGACGAAGCGGTCCAGGACAAGGTGGACCGTCTCGCGGACTGCAAGATCGTCTTCATGACCGAGATCGGCGGGCCATCGGCTGCGCGTCTTGTAAAAAAGGGGATCATGCCCATGAAGGTGAAGGCGGTCGTACCCATCGAGGATTCGATCAGACAGCTTCACGAGACGGTCATGAAATCGCCGCCGCCGTGGCTCAAGAAAGCTTTAAACGGCAATGCGGAGTGAGGAGTGCGGAATTCGGAATAAGGGACGGAATTAAAATAGCAAAAGGAGGATCTAAAATTATGAAGATGATCAGGGCATTCATACGGCCGGAACGGGAGCAGGAGGTGGTATTGGCGCTGGAGGGCGCGGGCTTCCCCTCGCTCACCAAGATGCCGGTGTTCGGACGGGGCAAGCAGAAGGGACTTACAGTGGGCCCGGTGCATTACGACGAGCTGCCGAAGACGCTCATCATGACCGTCGTTGACGACAAGGACATCGACAAGGTCCTGAAGGTCATCCAGGACAAGGCACGAACCGGATTCATCGGAGACGGCAAGATCTTCGTCAGCCCGGTGGAGGTGGCGTACACGGTACGGACCGGGGAAGCGGTGTTGTAAGAATGCGGAATGTGGAGTGAGGAGTGCGGAATAGAATAGGGTTTTTCTGCCTTAGAGGAGGGATTGTAACATGAAAGAGATCACCATGATCATCCGGCGGGACAAACTGCCGGAAACCAAAAAGGCGCTCGATGACCTCGGGTATCCGTCAATGACCATTCAGAGCGTGGATGGCCGAGGGAAGCAGAAAGGGGCCATGTGCGCCGAGATGGACACAGAAATGCCGGACAGCTTCTGCACATCGGCGAAACTGAAGCCGACGCCTGCGGCCTATGCCCTTGAGCATTATCTGCCCACCGTGGCGCTCTATGTGCCGAAACGCATGTTGACGATCGTGGTGCCTGACGACGTGGTCACTACGATCGTCAAGTCGGTCATCGCAGTCAATCGGACCGGCAAGGCCGGCGACGGCAAGATCTTCGTCTCGCCCATCGAAGGAGCTCTACGGGTGCGGACTGGCGACCGTAACGGTGAAGCGATAACGTGATCCGATTGCGGATTGCGGATTGCGGAATGAAGTAGCCGCAGGCTTTAGCCTGCGTTCGTGGAAGGAGGAACCATGTCCACCATCAACGGAACAACCCGAGGCGGGAAGCCGTGGTCACCGAAATTCGTCGATACGATCGATGTGGAGAAGTGCATCGGCTGCGGACGGTGTTTCAAGGTCTGTGGCTACGAGGTGCTCGAATTGATCGAGAAACCTTTTGCCGGCGACGATGAGTATGGAGACGATATGGGCAACAAGGTCATGTCCGTGGCCCATCCCGAGAACTGCATCGGCTGCGAGGCCTGCGCCAGGACCTGTACCAAGAAGTGCCATGTCCATGTGACGGTATAAATGCCGAATGCCCCTCACCCCAACCCTCTCCCCGGAGGGGCGAGGGAGCAGTGTGCATCCTCTCCCCACGCGGGGAGAGGACTGAGGTGAGGGGGCGGTACATACCTGCGAGCAATGGCGGAAGGCGGCCGGGTTGGTCTTACTAGAGGACGTGATCGTGGACCGGAAGTTTCGCTCCCGGGGCATCGGTACGCTCCTCCTTGACGGCATTGCTGCCTGGAGCGAAAGCGCCGGGCTCAAGAGGCTGCAGCTCCTTGCGGACCGTGAAAATCAAGGGGCTCTTGATTTCTACGCATCCCGGAACTGGGCTCGAACCCGTCTTATCTGCCTGCGGCGTCGATCCTGATCGTGTTCGCAGACAACGGGACTAACCATGTCCGGCTGGACATTCCAGTGGAGACCGGACATAGCATGTTGATCACAATTTAAGCATCTGACCTTCCTTGAGACCTTCCGAAATTCTCCAAGCTTTCCTAACCTGTTGATTCGACGCGCATTCGCTTTGGCAATGGTCTTGCTATTACTGAGGATAGTACATCAGACAAGGAGGCAGCCATGAATGCGAACAGACAAGCTCAAAAGGACATTCTGAAGACCCATCCCTGCTTTTCGGTCGAGGCCCATACCAAGTTCGGCAGGATGCATCTGCCCGTGGCTCCCGCGTGCAACATCCAGTGCAAGTATTGCGTCAGGAAATTCGACTGCGCCAATGAATCCCGGCCGGGCATCACGAGCAGGGTCCTGACGCCGTCGCAGGCCGTGGAGCGCGTTGAGGCCTTCGTGGAACGGAACGACCGGACCAGCGTCATCGGCATTGCCGGACCCGGCGACCCGCTTGCGAACGAAGCGACCTTCGAGACCCTGAGCGCCCTGCGCTGGGGCTTCCCGCATCTCACGCTGTGCGTCTCAACGAACGGTCTTCTCCTGCCAGAGCGTTTGCAGGACCTGGTCAAGTCCGGGGTCAAGAGCCTGACGGTCACGATCAACGCGGTGCGGCCGGAAACGGCTGAGCGCATCTACTCGTGGGTCCTCTACCGGGGGGAACGGCTGACCGGTATTGACGCAGCCAAGACCCTGCTGGCAAACCAGTGGGTAGGGCTATCGAACGCCATTGAGATGGGTCTGCTCGTCAAGGTGAACTCGGTCTATCTCCCCGGCGTCAACGATGGGGACCTCGCTCTCGTGGCGAAACGCGCCGGGGAGCTGGGCGCGGACATCATGAACGTGCTTCCGCTCATTCCCCAGGGCGAGTTCTCAGGACTCACCAGGCCGTCCTACGAGGCGCTGCACGCAAAGCGCGACGAGCTGCAGCCGTTTATCAACCAGATGTCCCACTGCCGGCAGTGCCGGGCCGACGCCTGCGGCATCCTGGGAGAGGACAAGGATATGGAATACGAGACCCTCATGTCACGCATCGGCGAGGAATACGCCGAATCGGTGGCATAGCGATCATAAGGAAGGAGACGGCACTATGGTAGTCACCATTCTACTGTTCAGCATCGCGGTCTTCACCGCGTCATTCTTTATTGTAAAGCGCTACGAACGGATGGATCGCTTCGAGGTGGCGTTCTACATTGTCGTGATAGCCTGGTGTTCGTTGCTGGTCGGAATGGTCGCCTCTTCGAGTATTCTGGCAGCGTGACCCCGCTAAGCGACGATCCGTCCATGGGCAGGCGATTCAATCAGCCACGTGCAGCGTGCCCGGCCGGACATTCACGGTCGGGCCTTCTCCTGTAGATGGATCATGATGGGAGGTTCTCATGAACGATCATACCCGGAAGGGGGAGTTTCCCTGTTTTTCCCCGCACGCGGCGGGCGGACCATCGGTTCTCTGTCTGCCCGTTGCGCCCGCATGCAACATGCAGTGCGCCCGATGCTCGCGGCGCAGCGACGGCTTAAGCGATCTGGCGGTGTCGGGTGTTTCGCTGTCCCCCGATGAGGCCGTCGAACAAGTTTCCGTTGCTGTAGCACGGGGCGCAGCGTCTTCCGGTGTCGTGATCTGGGGGCCCGGTGAACCGCTTGTAAATGCGCCGACCTTTGTGGTGCTCAAAAAACTCTCATGGCTCTACCCGAAACTTGCGATCACGGTCGGTACGAATGGCCTGCTGCTCTCCGACCGGATCGAGGAACTGGTCCGAACAAGCGTCAGGAACATCGTTCTTTCCGTGAACGCCGCTTCTCCGGGAACGGCGGAACGTCTGTACGACTGGGCCATCTATCGCGGCCGGAAATACACCGGCGAGGACGCTGCACGGCTGGTCCTCCAGCAGCAGTGGAACGGGCTGGAGAACGCGGTTGAGGCGGGGCTTTTCGTGACCGTATATATTGCAGACATTGCCGGCGTGAACGATCACGAGGTTTCGGAGATCAAACAGCGCGCGGAAGACGTCGGAGCGGCCAGGGTCGTGGTCCAGCCGTTTTCTGCATGACGCGTAATGTCATCTGCGGCGGAAAGCGCAAGCGTATGCATGAGGATCTCACCAACAGAGAAAAGGAACGGTACCGGCGGCAGCTCATGCTCCGCGGTTTTACCGCGGAACATCAGAAGCGCCTGAAACATTCCACGGCACTGGTTGCCGGGGTCGGCGGGCTCGGCGGTACGGCGGCGCTCTACCTCGCGGTCGCCGGCATCGGCAGGCTGGTCCTGGCCCATCAGGGGAACCTGACCCTGTCCAACATGAACCGGCAGGTGCTGATGCGCGACGATGGCATCGGGAAGAGCAGGGTCCAGCTGGCGAAAGAGACCCTGAAGCGGATCAATCCTGATGTGGAGGTTGAGGTCCATGACGTCCGGATCTCGCGGGAAAGCGTCGTCAGGCTGCTCGGTGGCGTACATATCGCCCTGTCCGCCCGTCCGAACTTCGCAGAACGCAGGGTGCTGAACCATGCCTGTGTTGAGAGCAGGATCCCCATGGTCGAAGCGGCGATGAACGGCATGGAAGGATATCTTTTCAATGTCGTTCCCGGGGAAACTCCCTGTCTCCACTGCGTCTATCCCGAGGATGATCCCTCGTGGGAAGAGTTGGGCTTTCCGGTCCTGGGAGCGGTTTCGGGCATGCTCGGCTGCATGATGGCGCTCGAGGCGATCAAGCTGCTTACGGGGTACGGCAAACCGCTGCTTTCGAAAATGCTTTTGTTCAACACCGTTGACATGGACTTCAGAAAAGTAAAGATCCCGAAAAACGACCAGTGTGAGGTCTGCCGGACCGGGTGAACAGGACGGTGGCGTCCATCGACGGAGCATTTCAGATCATGGAAATTCTTGATACAACATTGCGTGAAGGCGAACAGTGCTTCGGCGTTTTCTTTCCGATCGAGACGAAGAAGCGGATCGCACGAATGCTTGACGCGCTTCGGGTTGATTTCATCGAGGTCGGGCATCCGGCGGCGGCCCCGTCGATCCGGAAGGCCGTGTCCGAGCTTGCAGGGCTTGATCTGCGTTCGCATCTGATCGGACACGCCCGGCTGGACCGTGACGAGATCCGTCTGGTCCGGGACCTCGGCCTGCAATGGGTCGGACTGTTCGCAGGCATGAACAAGGCGAGCCTCGCACGGTACGGCCTGAGCCGTGAGGCGGCCTGGCAGCGGATCTGCGATTCCGTCCGATATGCAAAGGAGTGCGGCCTGCAGGTCCGGTTCACCTGTGAAGATGCCTCCCGTACCGCACCCGATGAACTCGCTGAGCTGTACAGCCGTCTGCGGGAGATCGGCGCGGACCGGCTGAGCTACGCAGATACCGTGGGCACGGACACACCTGAACGGATCGAACAACTGCATCAAGCGATCCATGCGATCATTCCCTTTTCCGATCTGCATTTCCATTTTCACAATGATCTGGGCAATGCCCTGGCAAATGCCGAAAAGGCGCAGGAACTCGGCGCGCAATGTGTCGATGCGAGCATCATGGGCATTGGAGAACGGTCGGGGCTCCTCTCGATCGAAGACGCGTTGGTGCGGTTGAGGTCCCGGGGGACCGCGGGTCCATCGGCGGAGGAACGGGCGGTTCTGGAGCAGGCAAAGGACCTGGTCGCGGCATCGATCAATATGCGGCATTTTGCGCGTCGGCGGTTCGCCCATAAGTCCGGGATCCATATTCACGGCGTTCTGCGCGACCCTTCCCAATATGAGGCCGAGGACCCGGGACGGACCGGGGAGCAGCGGACGATCGTGTTGAGCAAGCTCATAGGCCGCGCGGGATTGCGGAGGATGCTCACCTGGGCAGGGATCGAGGCCGCTGACGGGGTCCTGGAACAGCTCTTCGCTATAGTGAAGTCCGATGAGTTTCTCGAGTTGTCAGACACCCGGGAGATCATCCGCTACCTGAAAGACCATCACCAGCATATGGTAAACAATGCACAAGCGAGCCGCACTCGATCAAAACATCAACAGCCCGCCGTCAGGTGATCAATTTATCAGCACGTGCACATTAAATTGCCGACGGGCTGATCCGGCACAAACCTCATCACGTTTCAATGTATTGGGAAATCACACGTGAAATCAATGGAATAAAGGGCCTTGCCCGCGGGATCTCTTCTGGCACATACCTTGCTATAAGGATATGCAAGGCAGTTGTTGGTAGACATCATGCGAAAGGCTCCGGAGGTCTTTCGTAATTTGCAGCACCGCCTGCAGGGCAGGACGGAAAAAACACGGAAGGGTTCAAGGAGGAGAGTGATATGAAGAAGATAGCATTGGTTCTCGGTATGGTGCTGCTTGCCGGCACCGCGGCGTTCGCAACGCCGTCAACGCAGATCTGGATCCCGTCAACGGACATCCAGCCGTTCAAGAAGGTGCATTTCGGTTTCGATCAGTACCTCAAGGCGCGCAAGACCGATAGCACCACGCGCGAACCGAACGTGATCAACAACGGCATCACGGTCGGTGTCCTGCCGACGGAAAAGATCCAGATGGAAATCGGCATCGACCAGCGCGCACTCGGCGTTGAGCCTTACGATTCGGCGCCGATCTATTTCAACGCAAAGATCGGCACCCCCGAGGATTCGCTGTTCGAGTATTCACCGGCGATCGCCATCGGCGGCTACGACTTCGGCACCAAGAAATATACGACTGATGCGGGATGGGGCACGGACAACAACATCGTCTACGGCCTGTTGGCGAAGACCATCGGCAAGGCGGGACGGTTCTCCCTGGGCTACTACCAGGGCAATGACAAGCTGCTGCTCGACAAGAACGGCAAGAAGGACGAGAAGGGCGTGCTGGCGTCGTGGGACCGGACCCTCTCGGAGATCTCGGACAAGCTTTGGGTGGCCGTCGACTATATGGGCGGCGACAATGCCTATGGCGCGCTCAGCTACGGCGTTGCCTGGAAGTTCGCGCCGAACGTGGGCGTGATCCTGGGCATGGACAAGTTCAATAATACGGACCTCAAGTCCACCTACACGGTCCAGGTGGACATCGATCTGGACCTGTAGGGGGGTGACGCTGCCACGCATCAGGTGCCTGTAAAATGAAAAGGTTCCGTCAGGCAGGGGCTTGCATGATCAACGGGTTACGAGGGAAGGATCCGGTCGGGTCGCCGGCATATGCTTTGCTATAAATCGGATTGATGCATGACCCAATTTGGTATCACACGGTAAGGAGGAGATTGTAATGAAAAAGCTATCATTGATCAGGGTATTGGTACTACTCGTTCTGTTCGCCGCGATGGCGGGCTTCACGGTCACTGGCGCCATGGCGGAGGAAGCGGCTCCGGCCGCCGCGGCCGCAGCGCCGAAGCTCGATACCGGCGATACGGCCTGGATGATCGTGGCGACGGCGCTCGTGATGCTCATGTCCATCCCGGGCCTGGCGCTCTTCTACGGCGGCCTGTCCAAGCGGAAGGACTCGCTCAACACCATGGCGATGACCTTTGTGACCTTCTGCATCGCCAGCCTGCTCTGGGTGGTCTATGGCTACAGCATGACCTTCGGTGCGGACATCGGCGGGTTCATCGGCGGGCTGGAAAAGGTGTTCCTGAAGGGCGTTGGCACGGCGAGCCTGTCCGGCACGATCCCGGAGTACATCTTCATCGTGTTCCAACTCACCTTCGCGGCGATCACCGTGTCCCTGGCGAGCGGCGCCTACATCGAGCGCATGAAGTTCTCTGCCTGGATCCTCTTCTCGGTGATCTGGATGACCCTGGTCTATGTTCCCGTGGCGCACTGGGTCTGGGGCGGCGGGTTCCTGATGAAGATGGGAGCCCTCGACTTCGCCGGCGGCACGGTGGTCCATATCAACGCGGGTGTCGCGGCGCTCGTGGGCGCTTTGATGCTCGGCAGACGGAAGGACAAGCCGCTCATTCCGGGCAACCTGACGCTCGTGGTGACCGGCACCGGGCTCCTGTGGTTCGGCTGGTTCGGCTTTAACGCGGGTTCTGCACTGGCCGCCAACGGCCTCGCGGGCGTGGCTTTCATCAACACCAACACAGCGGCTGCGGTCGCGGCGCTTTCCTGGATGTTCGTTGAGTGGATGCATTCGGGCAAGCCCACGGTCCTGGGTCTTGCCTCCGGCGCAGTGGCAGGCCTGGTGACGATCACTCCGGCTGCCGGGTTCGTGAACATCTCCGGCGCCATCATCATGGGCATTCTGGCGGGTGTGGTGCCGTTCTACGCCGTGGCCTGGATGAAACCGAAATTCAAATATGACGACACGCTCGATGCCTTCGGTATCCACGGCGTGGGCGGACTGCTCGGCGCCATCCTGACCGGGGTGTTTGCAGACCCGGCGATCAATGAGGCGGGCAGGGGCCTGCTGTACGGGAACGCCGGACAGCTCTGGATCCAGATCGTGGCGTCCCTGGCAACGATCGCCTACAGCGGCACCGTGACGCTCGTCATCTTCCTGGGCCTGAAGTACACGGTAGGCCTCCGGGTCGATGCCGAGAGCGAGACGATGGGGCTTGACGAGAGCGTGCATGGAGAACGGGCGTATAATATCTAAATGAAAAACTGGGAAGGTGAGAAGGAAAGAGGGTAAGAAGGTAAGATGTGCAGAAAACAAGCTTACCTTCCTACCCTCGCGTTGTTATTTAACAAGGAGGCATCATGAAAAAGATCGAGGCAATCATCAAACCGTTCAAGCTCGATGAGGTGAAGGACGCGTTGAACGCCCTGGGCATCCAGGGAATGACCGTGACCGAGGTGAAGGGCTTCGGCAGACAGAAGGGCCATGTGGAACTCTATCGCGGCGCGGAATACGACATTGCCTTCATTCCCAAGGTGAAGATCGAGATCGTCGTGGCGGATGCCATTGTTGACAAGGTCGTGGCGACCATCATGGAGAAAGCGAAGACCGGCAAGATCGGGGATGGCAAGATCTTCATATCGAAGATCGAGGAGATCATCCGGATCCGGACGGGCGAGAAGGGCGAGACGGCGATCTAGGCCGTCGAAGGGGAACAACGAAACAACAAAGCCCGGCAGGGGCTCCTGCCGGGCGTTTTGTTGTTCATCAACGATGGAAGCGGATAGATCATTTTTTCTCTGCCGCGGCTGCGTCGGGACAGGCAAGCCCCTGCTTCAGGACCTTTATATACTCCTCATAGTCGGCCACCTCTTCCGCGTGGAACTCTTTCATGTCGGGATTGGCCTTCTTATAGGCATTGTAGTTCTCCAGGCTCTTGCCGAGGGAATCGCAGGCCTCCAGGTTCCGGTTCAGGTACGCGTAGGTCTTGGCCAGGCTTATGTCGATGTTGGAGAGCTTCTCGTACCGGTTGAATTCCGCGAAGATCGACACCGGCGACATGGGGACAGATAAAACAGACGCGAAGGCGTGAGAAGGTAAGAACGCAAGAGGGTAAGAGGGAAGGAAGGTGAGAAGGTGAGAGGGTGGGATAATAAGGAAAGATGGTAAGGTAAGAGGCGCTACATACCTTCCTAACTTCCTACCTTCGTAACCTCTGGTTTCATCCGCTGTACCGTGGCGACGCCCCCGATGATGGCGATGCCGCCGGTAATCTGAAGGAGCGTGATGCGCTCGCCAAGAAAAAGGACGGCGAAAACGACGGCCACAAAGGGAACCAAATAGTGATAGGCGATGGTGCGCGTGACGCCGATCCGTCTCACTCCCTGGTACCAGAGGCTGAATGCGATGCCTGCCGAGACGATCGCTGAGAAGGAGAAGGCCGCCCATGACTGGGGGGAAATGGCGGTCCATGACTGCCTGAGGAGTTCGTGAAGGCCGATGGGTAGCAGGAAGAAGCTTCCTGCAGCCATGCAATAGGCCGTGATCTTTATCGCCGAATACTTTTCCAGAAGCGGTTTCGCCCTCAGGGTATAGAGCGCCCACAGCACCGAGGCGCACAGTGTCAGGAGGTCGCCGGTGAGGCCTGATGCGGTGAAACTGAAGCCGCCATGACGGCCGCTGATGACAAGATACACGCCGGCAGAGGCAAGGAGAAGACCGAGCGCGATGCCGCGCGTGAGGCGCTCTTTCCCCATCCCTGCCTGGAGCAGCACGGCGAACAGGGGGGACAGCGAGATGAGCAGCGCCGAGTGGGAAGCCGTGGTGTATTTGATGCCATACATGAAGAAGATATTGTAGAGGGTGATGCCGATAAAGCCGAGCTTTACGATCGCAAGACGGTCCTGCCGTTCGATCGCGAAGGGCTCTTTTGTCACCAGCATGACACCGGCCAGGAACAGCGCGGCAACAAAGAAACGCACGATGGTGAA
The DNA here is from genome assembly GCA_964412455.1 of uncultured Nitrospiraceae bacterium. Taxonomy (GTDB): domain Bacteria; phylum Nitrospirota; class UBA9217; order UBA9217; family UBA9217; genus JAAXXJ01. Next base: position 29,483 of record CAYPOT010000016.1, read on the forward strand.
GCTGAGCGGGAGAAAGTCCGTGAGCGCGAATTTCACGAAGGCGAAATTGACGCCCCAGACCACGGTGACGAATAGTAGGCGAAGGTCGAACATAATGATTGCGGATCGCACTATAGCATAAATTACCTTGAATACTCAAATATATTGTGCTATCAATAGGTTATGCATAGTCTGAGCCCACAGTTCAGCGAGCTTACTGCTGATATCCTCTCGGGGATCGTCGACGGCGTGGCTGTGACCGATGAAAGCGGTAAGATCATCATCTGGAACCGTGCCATCGAGGAAATGACCGGCATCACCGCCGCCGACGCGATCGGCCAGGTCAGCCGGAACGTGTTTGCCGAGAATCCCGCGGTCGTGTCCCAGATCGAAAAGACCCTGGCAACGGGCAGGTCCTATTCGGATTATGAGGCCGGGTTATCGGTGAGGCATCGGCAGCCCGTGCCGGTCGGCCTGGTGAGCAGCGTTCTTCCCGACGCGGAAGGCCGGCCCCAGGGCGTGATCCTTACGGTGCGTGACCAGACCGGTGTCCAGGACCTGAAGGACCGCGTACGAAGGGCGGACCGCCTGGCAGCCATCGGCCAGATCGCCGCCGGTATCGCCCACGAGATCAAGAACCCCCTGGTCGGGATACGCGGCGCGGCCCAGCTCCTCAAGTCCGAACTCACGACCGCCCCCGTGGCCGGCGGAAGTCTCACCGAATATCTTGACGTGATCCTGAAAGAAGCGGACCGGTTGAACGGCGTGCTCGAAGGGATCCTGGACTTTACCCGGGTGAAGCCCCGGGAGGCGGGGACCTTTAATATTCACAGCATCCTGGACCGGGCGCTCCTGCTGTACGAAGAGCCTGCCCGGCTGAATGCCATCGTGCTTGCACGGGAGTATGACCCGAGCCTGCCGGAGGTGATCGGGAACCGGGATCAGCTCATTCAAGTTTTTCTGAACATCATCAAGAACGCCGTCGAGGTCATGCCGTCAGGCGGCAAGCTTACCGTGGTGACGCGCATGTCCGATATGTTCACGAGCGTCCAGGCTGACGGCAGAAAACACCGGCTCATGATGGTGAAGGTCAGTGACACGGGTCCGGGGATCAGGCAGGAGCACCTGCAGAACATCTTCGCGCCCTTCTTCACGACCAAGGACAAGGGCGTGGGTCTGGGATTGGCGCTCTCGTACCAGATCGTGCAGGAGCACCTGGGGACCATCCGGGTGGACAGCCACGAGGGAGAAGGGACGACGTTCAGCGTGTACCTGCCGCTGGGAGGATGAAACCAGTGCGGAGTTCGGAGTGCGGAAAATGACTGTCGCTGATGCACAAGGCAAAGAAAAAGGGTCTTTCATGTTTTAATTAAAAAAGCTGAACAAACCAGAAACTGAGAAAGGCCAGGATTTGTCCACAGATTTCGCAGATTGACGCAGATTTAGTCTTTTAAAACGATTCAGGACGGCCGTTTTAATCTGCGTAATCTGCGGATAAGTTTTTCCTCCGAGCCTCTGTTTCTGTGGTCATACCTTGCCTTTTCAATGTTATTACGAATGAACCGAGAAAAATCATGAGTGAACGAATTCTCATAGTAGATGACGAAGAAAGCATCCGGTGGGTGCTGAAGAAGGCCCTGGAGAAGGAGGGTCTCGAAGCCGTGCTCGCGAAGGACGCCGCCGAGGCGTTTTCGCGCCTGCAGGAAGGCGGCATTGCCGTTGTCCTCATGGATATCCGCATGCCGGGCATGAGCGGACTCGACGCCCTGGAGAAGATCCAGAAGGAAGGACGGAACATCTCGGTCATCATCATGACCGCCCAGAGCACGATGCAGAACGCCATCGAGGCCATGCGCCGCGGGGCCTACGACTACATCACCAAACCCTTCGACCTCGATGAAGTAAGCATTCTGGTCAAAAAGGCGCTGGACGTCCGGCACCTGAGCGAAGAGGTGGACACGCTCCGGGCGGAAGTGAGGGAGAAGTACGAGGGCGGGCTCGTAGGCGCCACGTCCGCCATGCAGGAGATCTACAAGACCATCGGCCGCGTGGCCGAGAGCGACGCCACCGTGCTCATCCACGGCGAGAGCGGAACGGGCAAGGAACTGGTCGCCCGGGCCATCCATTTTCACAGCAAACGATCGGGAAGGCCCTTCAGTGCCGTGAACTCGGCGGCGATCCCCTCCGAGCTCCTGGAGAGCGAGCTCTTCGGCCACGAGAAGGGCTCCTTCACCGGCGCCGTGGCCCGGAAGCTCGGGAAGTTCGAGGCTGCCGCGGGCGGCACGCTCTTCCTCGACGAGATCGGCGACATGAGCCTTTCGCTTCAGGGCAAACTTCTTCGCGTCCTGCAAGAAAGGGAGTTCGAGCGCGTCGGCGGGACCGAGCCCATCAGGACCGATGTCCGGGTGATCGCCGCGACCCACCACAATCTCGAAAAGATGGTGCGCGAGAACAAATTCCGGGAGGACCTGTTCTACCGCCTGAACGTCATCCAGATCAATATTCCCCCGCTCCGAAAGCGCAAGGACGACATCATCCCGCTGGCCGAGCACTTTCTCCGGAAGTACCAGCCGGCGAAAGGGGGCGGCGCGAAGGTGTTCACCCCCGAAACGCTCAAGGTCCTGCGCGCCTACGACTGGCCGGGGAACGTTCGCGAACTGGAGAACGCGATCCAGCGCGCCATGACGCTGTCCCAGGGCGACAAGATATTCCCCGATGCCCTGCCTCCGCAGATCTTCAAGCCGGGTCAGGGGGTCGCCATATCGTTCGAGAATTTTCTGGAAGAAAAGCTTGCGGACCTCGTGGACCGGCTCGGCGGACTCGACCATGGCGATATCTATTCCCTGGTGATCCAGCGCGTGGAGAAGCCTCTTCTCACGCTCGTGCTCAGGAAGACCGACGGCAACCAGGTGCGGGCCGCGAGCCTCCTCGGCATCAACCGGAACACGCTCAGGAAAAAGATCAGGGAGCTGGGGATCAAGGGGCCGTTCAACGGGGAGGAAGAGAAGGACGATGATGAGTGAGGCTCGTTTCTGAATCTAAATCCGCAATCTGCACTTGTTATATTCCGCACTTCTGAAGTCTCCGCGTACTCCGCGGTAAAACCTGTCTGAACCGTTGCAGTGGAATTCATTTCGCACTCCGAACTCCGAACTGGCTTCACTCCGCACTGGCTTCACTCCGCACTTGTTTCTTTGATCATTTTTCTGTTGATAATGTGGCCACCTTATGTTATATTGGTAACTACATTATGGAAATGGGGAGGGCACATGATATCGGTCGGCATAAAAGAGCTGAAGGAAAAGTTGAGCGGGTATGTGGATAAGGTTCGCCACGGCGAGGAGATCGTGGTGACGGACCGGGGCAAAGAGATCGCCCTGGTCATTCCCATATCCCGGGAACGGAACGCGGTCAAAGAGCTCGTGGGATCGGGCAGGGCCGCCTGGACCGGCGGCAAGCCCGTCGGCGTGAAGGGGATCAGGGCAAAGGGAGGGTCGATCGCCAAAACCGTTCTGGAGGGCCGTCGGTGATCCTGTACCTGGATACCAGCAGTCTGGTGAAACTCTATGTCACCGAGGCCCATTCCGGTCTCGTCAGGACCTGGACCGAAGAGGCCGAGATCATTGCCACCTGCAGCGTTGCTTATCCTGAAATGATGTCGGCCCTGAACAGGCGCTTCAAGGCAGGGGACCTGGAGAAACGGAACTATGACCTGCTGGTGAAGGCTTTCTCCGGTGAGTGGCAGCGTTTTGCGGTGATCGATTTCGATGAGATCGCAGCCGGTCGTCTGGCCGCTGCATACGGATTGCGGGGCTTCGATGCCGTTCATCTGTCAGCCGCCGGGCTGCTCAGGTCTTCGGGGAACGCTCCCGCCGTGGCGTTCTCATCTTTCGACGAAAAACTGAACAGCGCCGCTGCCGCGGAAAAGTTCACCGTCCTGCAGCCGAAATAACCGCCGCATTGTCACTGGTCTTTAAAATCCGCACTCCGCACTGGATTCACTCCGCACTCGCCACTTCGCACTGGCAGCCCCCATCGAAACCCTTGCAATTTCAACTGCTCTGTACTATTCTCGTGGCATATTCGCATGAAGCAGGATTTACACGAGCCCCATGCCTCCAGGCCCAGAAGACATAGCCCGCGAACAGAGCGACCGGATGCTGGTGACAGCAGTCTTGGCTGTCCAGGATGCGAAAGCAGTAAACCTTTATGCTAGGCGCGGCGTGGCAATCCGGGAGTTCGCACTATGAGCGGCACGGCGGGCGGGGGTGGTGTTCATCGCGGCCCTGACGGACGCGATGCACGGAGAAAGACTTGACCCTGCCGGGGGAGCGTTTGGGGTCAGGAGCGTTTGGGGTCAGACATGATATGCTGATATATTGATATTCCTCAGTCGAGTAGTTGGCGGGTTGGACATATTGTGGACGTTGTTGCTATTTGATATATGGGTGGCATCGTGTCAGACTTGAGTTCTTGAGTTGTTCAAATCTTCCCTTAATGCTAACGCGGAGGTGACCATGGAAACAACCACGGTGCGGGTGGATATTCCCGAGGGATGTAACATCATTCTGGGCCAGACGCATTTCATCAAGACAGCCGAGGACCTCTACGAGATCATTGCCACGACCGTGCCCCAGGCGACGTTCGGCATTGCGTTCACCGAGGCCTCCGGTCCCTGCCTGATCAGGACCGAGGGGAACGACGATGCGCTCATCAGCGCATGCGTCGCAACGCTCGATTCCATCGGTGCGGGTCACGTATTCTGCATCTACCTCAGGAATGCCTTTCCGGTCAACGTGCTGAATCCCATCAAGAACTGCCCCGAGGTCTGCCGGATATTCTGCGCCACGGCAAATCCGCTCGAGGTCGTGGTCGCATCCACGTCCCAGGGAAAAGGCATCCTGGGCGTGATCGACGGTTCCTCGCCCAAGGGTGTCGAGCAGCAGTCCGACAAGGCGCAGCGAAAAGAGTTTTTGAGGAAGATCGGGTACAAGCTGTAACGGGATGGCTGCGGGTAAGGCCTGCGTTCTTGCAGGGAAAAGTGGTGCCTTGAGTTTTGAATGTTTTACGAGGCTGGTTCCACAGTATTGGCCTCAGCAGATGCTTCAGGCTACCCTCTCTGCTGCTTGTGAGGGCTTGCACACCGCATGCTGCATGGAGGCGTTCACTATATTCCGGTACCTCTCCCTTCAAAACTCAAGGCAAACGGTTAAATTCGAAAGACGACTTGCACCTAGTGGGAAGTATAGCACAGATTTTCGATCTCGCAAGTTCCGGCGGTCGATTCTCCACCGGACATATCACGACCTCGGATTCCCGCTACTTAACAATAAGTTATCAAAACCTTTTACTCTCTCGGCGATACGTGGGGGATAATTCGCCATGAGGTTTTCAGAACCCATGGGGTCCGGTCTATTTTCCCGCCATCCTGCCGCTAACGATACAAACAAGGCGCAGCAGTTGTGCGAACAAGGAGATCATCATGAGCATTCGTACCATCCGTTTTCTCGGCGCAGCGCGCGCGGTGACCGGCTCGTGCTACCTGCTGACCCTGCCGAACTCCAAGGTCCTCGTAGACTGCGGGTTTGTGCAGGGCGCCGGCGATTCACGCGACAGGAACCGCGAGCCTTTCGCGTTCGACCCTAAAGGGATCGACCTCCTCTTCCTGACCCACGCGCACCTCGACCACTCCGGTCTGACCCCCCGCCTGGTGAAGGAAGGCTTCCGGGGCAGGATCATCACGACCACGGCGACGGCGGACCTGATCGGTCCCATGCTGCTTGATTCGGCGAAGATCCAGGAGAACGACGCCGAGCGGATGTCCCGCCGGGCGCTGCGGAAGGGAGGCGAGGCGGTGGAGCCGCTCTACACGACCGAGGACGTGGAGCAGGTGCTGTCGCTCATCGATCGCGCGAAGTACGGCCAGGTCATCGACACGGGAACGGGCATCCGGTACCGTTTTCTCGACGCGGGCCACATTCTCGGCTCCGGCAGCCTGGCGCTGTGGCTCGCCTCACCGGACGGCGAGAAGAAGATCATCTTCTCGGGCGACATCGGCAGGAAGGGAAACCCCATCCTCAACGATCCCACGCTCGCCACCGAGGCCGATTACGTGGTCATGGAATCGACCTACGGGGACCGGCTGCACAAGAACACCGCGGACACGGCCAACGAGCTCGCCGAGGCGATCACGACCACGTTCGCGAAGGGCGGGAACGTGCTGATCCCGGCCTTTGCCATCGGCCGGACGCAGGATGTCCTGTATCTTCTCAACCGGCTGGTGCGTGAGGGGACGCTGCCGAAGCTTTCCGTCACGATCGACAGCCCGCTGGCCGAGAAGGCCACGAAGATCTATCTCAGTCATCCCGAACTCTATGACGAGGAAGCGAAGCGCCTGATCAGGGGCGGCAGCATCGGTGACGCGATCACGGTCCGGTTCACGAAGTCGGTCGAGGAATCCATGGCCCTCAACAAGATCAAGTCACGGGCCATCATCGTCGCGGGCAGCGGCATGTGCCAGGGAGGGCGAATCGGGCATCACCTGAAGCACAACCTCTGGCGGTCGGAGTGCAGTATCATCTTCGTCGGGTTCCAAGCGCAGGGAACGACGGGCCGGCGGATCGTGGACGGTGCGCAGTCGGTCACGATCTGGGGCGAGGAGATCGCGGTCCGGGCCCGGGTCTGGACCATCGGCGGGTTCTCGGCCCACGGCGACCAGAAGGAGCTGCTGGCGTGGCTTTCGGCGTTCAAGAGCAGCCCGACGGTCTTCGTGACCCATGGTGAAGAATCGGCGGCGCTCACCTTTGCGGACCTGGTGCGGGAACGATACGGGTTCACGACCCACGTGCCCGAGCTGGGCCGGCAATTCGAGCTGTAACACCGCGTTGCGAGGCAGACGCGGAGACGCGGGGACAAGGGGAGTGAGCCAGTAAAAGCTGATGCGGAGACAGGGGGACAGAAGATGTGGAGTTGCTACCTCTGCGAGAACCTATAGAGAACCTATAGGGTCACCCATTTAATAGGGACAATAGGTTATACAGGTCTCTTTTGTTGCATTGAACCACCTATGCCCCTGCGCAGGCCGTTAAAGTCTGCTCCCGCTCGAAAAGAATGATATGACCCGTATACGCAAGCCTCTTGAGAGGCTGAAAGACCGCATACGAGAGAACCGCGTCCCGCTCTTCTGGCTCTCCCTCCTCATCGCCGCCCTGGCGATCTTCTACGGCGCCAAGGCGCCCGCAGTCATCCTTGCCGTCCTCTTCCGCTATTCCCTCATCATCTTCCTGTTCATGCTCATGCCATTCGTGACCGGGCTTGCGGGCTGGACGCGCGCGGTGCGTTCCGCATGGCTCAAGGCCCTTCTCCTGCCGGTCCTGCTGGCCGTTGTCTACCAGCTGCTCTATCACGAGAGCATCTGGCGGCTATGGTACCAGGGCGCGTTCGATCGGTACTACCTCTCGGGCCTGGTAAAGGCCTCACTCATCGTTCCGGGCGTAAGCTTCCTGGTCGGCCTCGGCCTGCGCTTCTGGCTGGAGTAGATCGTTTGCATGACACGGACAAAAGGGCATCTCAGGGCCAACTATTTGAAGGCTCCCTGTTGGCGGTGGAGTTCTTCGCGGGCAAGGTGCTCGTGAAGACGGGAACGTAATGCCGCGATCTGTTGATGTCGTCGGAGGTTTTCTGGTATAGTGTTGGTGTAACGGAGGTGATCCTATGAAAATACAGCTGACCGCGGTGTTCCAAAAAGTGGCGGAAGGATATATCGGTTTTGTCGAAGAGCTTCCCGGAGCGAACACGCAGGGCTCCTCAATGGACGAAGTGCGAGCCAATCTGGAAGAGGCTGTTTCGCTGGTGCTCGAAGCAAATCGCTTTTTGTCGGAAGAATCCCTGAAAGGAACATCAGTTATCCGTGAGACCATGCAGGTCACGGCTGCATGAAGCGGATCGACCTTATCCGCCATCCTGAAAAGCTCGGTTGCGAGCTGTTTCGGCAAGGCGGCAGCCATACCGTTTACATCAATCGCACCGCGAAGAAGACATCCACCATTCCCCGCCATCGTGAGATCAACGATTTTCTTGCACGCAAGATATGCCGTGACCTTGAAGTCGCGGAACCATAGTATTTCGGCAATACGGGCACGGTTATTTTGCCGTTATCTACCTACAACTCTATCGCGTTCAGCGCTGTATATATATAGCGAGGGCCGCGAGGGCCGCGAGGGCCAGGTCTACTTTGTTGTCATAACCACCTCGACATCTTCTGGCTCAAGGACGAAAGCCTCGAAGCCTCCGACAACCTCCCCGATCCTGACGTTATCGCCCAGGAGATTGTGGAAGACCTTGAAGCGGCTTTGGAGCAGTTCAGGGAGATCGTGGGGGATTTGGGCTCACGCGGAGGCGCGGAGAGCGCGGAGGAGTGAGTTGAAGGAATAGGAAAAGAATAGGGTTGAAACTAAGGCAAACGTTGTTTCTAAGTAATCATTCAATGGCCAAAGTGAACACCCTGAGTTTTGCATAGACTCAGGGTGTTTTGTCGGAATTCGGGGACAAAGGTTGCGTGCTGGAATGATCATATTCGGTAAACATCGTAAGGCTGGAAACGCGAACCATGAATTGCAGACAGTCATCATGCCCGTGGGTTCTGTGCGGCTTGAATGGCTGGAGACACGCGAGCCGTTCGACAAGAGCAAAAGCCTGCTCGAACGGGAACTATTCAAGCGGTTCTCGGAAAATCAGGACGGTGCGTTCCTTTTTCTGGGATTTCGCGGCGCAGCCGTGTCTCTTTCCCCCTCCCTTGATTTTTTTCGCGGGTTCTGCGGGCTGTTCGCCCGGAAACTGAGCCAGACTCCTGACCTTGAATCCATCCGGCATGAAGTCTTCGTCGCCCTCAGCGACGAGGAACGGGCCCATGCGCTTGCATCCGTGCCCCTGATGACCGGCGCCGAGTATCTGAGTACGGCGGTGCTAGACGACCTCTGGAGACGGCTTCACGACGAGTTTCGCAGTGAGATCAAGGAGTACCAGGGGACCGTCGAGGAGTTCATCCGGCAATATAGCCCCGACGTGCACCTGGCCGGACGCGTGTTTTTCCACCTCATTGAGAGCAAAAAAGATGATCATCCCTTCGAATTTCTTGCCACCTACACGAGCCCGCTGAACAAACAAGGCAGCTCGCAACGACATACCCTGCAGCATGCGCTGACCGAGTACGGCAAGGACAGCTTGCGGTTGCTCGCGCTGCTCACGACGGTTCAGCGCGCCGCGAAAGAGAGCGCCTTCATCGCAGGTCTTATCGAGAACGGGGAATTGTTCCATCACCTGGCATGGTCCGCGAAAGAGGCCTATACCTTTCTGCGGGAAATTCCTTTATACGAGCAGTCGGGCATTCTGTGCCGCATCCCCGACTGGTGGAAAAGCGGATCAGCAAAGCTGAAGGTCAGTATATCTATTGGCGGTAGTGGGCCTTCCACCGTGGGGATGGATGCCTTGCTCAGTTTCGATATGGGGCTGCTTTTTGAAGATACGCCGGTATCCCTTGAGGAAGCCCGGCGATTGCTCGAATCCGCGGAAGGTCTTGCTCTGATCAAGAATCGCTGGGTGGCGGTGGACCCTGAAAAGCTGCGACAGACCCTTGATGCCTACGAAAAAGCGCGTACGCTGGCCAAACGGGAGGGGCTTACGTTTCGCGATGCGCTCCGTTTGCAGTTGAACCCCGGGTCGCTTTTGGAGATCGCCGGAACTGACGCGGTCGTGACGGTCACCAGCGGCCAATGGCTTGAAACGGTCATGGCAAAGATGCGCCATCCTGAACTGGTCGGCCCGGTCACCATGGCCCCTTCGTTCAAGGCGGAACTCAGGCCTTATCAGGAAAAAGGCGTGAGTTGGCTTTTTTTTCTGCACTCCCTCAATTTCGGCATGTGCCTTGCCGATGACATGGGGCTTGGCAAGACCGTGCAGGTCCTGGCGCTGCTTCACCTGTTGAAGCACCGGGGAGAGAAAGGCGCGAGCCTTCTGGTGATCCCCGCATCGCTGCTCGCCAACTGGGCGAGTGAGATCATGAAGTTCGCGCCGGATATTGCGTTCTACACTGCTCATCCCGCTGGAAACGATTCCAATAGTGTGGAGCCGAAAGAAGTTGATGAGTTGGACGAGCTCGATCTCGTGATCACGACCTACTCGATGGCACAGAAGTACGAATGGCTCCATGCATACGAGTGGAAATACGTCATCCTTGACGAGGCGCAGGCGATCAAGAATCCCAACACCAAACAGACCAAGGCGGTCAAAAAGCTGATGTCCATCAATCGCATTATCATGACCGGCACTCCCGTGGAGAACCGGTTGTCCGACCTCTGGTCTTTGTTCGATTTCATCAATCCCGGACTTCTCGGCAGCAGCAAGGAGTTCAGTAAATTCGCCAAGGATCTGTCCAAAGACCCCGAAGGATACGGCCGTCTCAGAAGGGTCATCAGCCCCTACATTCTCCGGCGGCTCAAGACGGACAAGACGGTCATCTCCGATCTGCCGGACAAGGTCGAGATGAAGACCTGGTCGTTGTTAAGCAGAAAACAGGCGGTGTTCTACCAGAAACTGGTGGATGATCTCAGGAGGACCATCGAAAGCACGGAAGGCATCCAGAGAAAAGGGCTCATCCTGAGTTCTCTCATGAAGTTCAAGCAGCTCTGCAATCACCCGGACCAGTATCTCGGGACCGGCGCGTACGATGAGAACGACAGCGGCAAGTTCAGCCGGTTGCGCGAGATCTGCGAAACGATCCATGAAAAACGGGAACGCGTCCTGGTGTTCACCCAGTTCAGGGAGATCACGGACCCGCTTTCAGAATTCTTGACAGGAATATTCGGGAAGCAGGGTCTTGTGCTGCATGGCGGTACACCGGTTGGAAAGAGGAAAGATCTCGTGGAACGCTTTCAGAATGAGGACTATATGCCCTATATGGTGCTGTCCCTCAAAGCCGGTGGTATGGGGCTCAATCTTACCGCGGCGAACCACGTTATACATTTTGACCGGTGGTGGAACCCGGCTGTCGAGAACCAGGCAACTGATCGGGCATTCAGGATCGGCCAGAAGAAGAACGTGGTTGTTCACAAGTTCATCACCAAAGGGACGGTTGAGGAAAAGATCGACAAGATGATCGAGGGGAAAATGAAACTCTCGAACGACGTGATTCAGTCCGGCTCCGAGGCATGGATCACGGAGATGAGCAATGAGCAGTTGATGAAGATGTTCACGCTGACGATATGATGCGGGGGCGCACGTCGGTGCGCCCGTACAATCATCAATCATAGATCGCCATGTCTAAGGAGCGCATCATGTCATTCTGGAGTTTCCCGAAATACGTCTGCAAGGCCGAGAAAAAAGCGAAGGCCGAAAAAAAACTGGCTCAGTTGAAAAAGAAACAGGACGTTCGGCCGGTGATCATTGAAGGCAGCGCCATCGCGCGTACCTGGTGGGGCAAGGCGTGGAACAAGAACCTTGAATCCTACGCCGATTACAGCAACCGGATCGGAAGGGGCAGGAGCTATGTCCGGTGCGGAGCTGTCCTGGACCTCCAGGTACATGCCGGAGAGATCAAGGCCCTGGTGCACGGCTCCCGGGCGAAACCCTATTTGATCCATATCAAGATAAAAAAGCTTAACAGGAATACCTGGCAGCAGGTTGCCTACGAGTGCGCCGGCAAACTGGAGTCTCTTGAAGAACTGTTGGCGGGAAAATTCTCCAAGGCCCTCGAAGAAACGTTCATGCAGCGAAATACGGGATTGTTCCCTTCACCCAAGGAGATCGAGTTCGACTGCTCCTGTCCGGACTGGGCGCGCATGTGCAAGCACATTGCCGCAACGCTCTATGGCATCGGCGCCAGGCTCGACGAAGATCCGACGATCTTTTTTACGCTTCGGGGTGTTGATACCGGAGACTTGATCAAACGGACCGTATCGAGCAAGGCGGAGGACCTTCTCAAAAAGGCTTCGAAAAAGAGTCCCCGGATCATTGAGGGCGCCGACCTGTCCGCTGCTTTCGGCATCGATCTTGTGGAAGAGACCGGTTCGTCCCCTGTTGATGTTCCCGCAAAAGAAGTTTTTGTGGATGATCGCGTTAGAAATGCTCGTATAGAGAAGGCAGGCAAGAGTCGTGAAAAGAATAATGCTGGTTCCGCACAGCCGGTGAAGCCGTCACAGAAATCAGCAGCAAAAAGAGGCGGTGTCAATAACAGGGCGAAGGCGGCAGTTAAGGCGGCTTCGAGGAAACAATCCACAGTCAGAAAGAAAAAACGGTAAAGGATGGAATATTGCTAACCTATAGGGCCAAGTCTACTTTCTTGCCATCTTCCTATTTTTGCTACCCGTCGCTCTTCAGCAATGCCGACCGGCCGCAGCCATGTGATATCAATTAATGTTGAAATGATATCATGTGTGTGGTATCCTCTATGCAGATAAAGAGGGAAGGAGAGAACAATGTCACGTACTGTTATTGACATCCAGGACGATCTGCTGAAGAAGGCGCAGAAGCTGACCGGTATCAGCAAAAAGGTGGAGATCGTCAATTATGCGCTGAAGCGCCTGCTGGAGCAGAAGGAGATCGAGCATTTCCTCGAACTTCGCGGCAGGGTGAAGTGGGAAGGGGACCTGGAGGATATGCGAAAGGACCGGCGTGGTTCTCGTTGATACCTCCATCTGGATCGATTTCCTGCAGCATCCCGTTTCTTCGGCCGCCGACCGGCTTGCAGAGCTGATCCGGGAGAACAATCGGGCTGTGCTGTGCGGCATCGTCATTCAGGAAGTCCTTCAGGGGATCCGGGACCGTGGCAGTCATGCTGCGACGAAGGAGCTGTTGATCAAATTCCCGTATCTCGACATGAACAAAGAGGTCTATATTGCGGCCGCATCCTTATACCGGGACCTGCGCGGAAAAGGAATAACCATTCCGTCAACGGATGCCGCAATCGCAGCTCTTGCCCTTCATCATCGCATCCCGCTGTTCACCCGGGACGAACATTTCAGCGTGATCGCCAGGCTCAGCAAACTTGAACTGTATCTTTGAACTGCTGGAACGTTGGAGGTCAGACTTCGAAATTGACATTGAAGCTACCTTCAGCAAGCGGTAGGGAATCTTCTGTCCGTAAGGTAGTTATCGTTATCGATTGTCAGGGATGTGTTCGGTCTTTACTTCGTTTTGCACGCAAAGACCTCACAATAAATTTCAATTACTGCTAAGGTTCTATTGCGTTCAGCGCCGTATATATATAGAGGGTAAAGTCGTCCTGGATCCGGTCATGGCGCATGGCGAAGTAGGGGGAGAGGTTCTCGAGGGTGAACTTCACCATCTCCTCGGGGGATGTGTAATGAAGCTCCTGGTCCTTGACCGGCGTGTGGGAGGATAAGACGTTCAGGGCCAGCCCTTTAATGCAGTGTTTGAAGAGCGTGATCAACGTATCTTTCATGTCGTCGGCCACACCCGGTACGCGCAGGTTGAACACTCCGCAGATGACGATGTAATCGAAAAACCCTTCCACGTGGTCCTCGGGGCCGTCAAGCACATGGAACGTGCACTCCGGATATTTCTTCTTTGCAAGCTCGATGAAGTTTTCGTTGATGTCGACGCCTGTGTACTGCACGTCGACCCCCCGCCGCTTCAGGAACCGGTAGAAGTCACCGGTTCCGCAACCGTAGTCGAGGATGCTCGCGTCGTTCAGATCGGGTGCGATCTCAGCCAGGGTGCGGTACCGCTTGAGCTGGCCCTGAGGGGTCCAGCGGAGCGCCTCGGGCCGGTCGCCGAACTGTTTCAGGTGAAAGTTATAAAAAGAGAGCAGGTGTTCTTTTGAGTAGGGATCCATAGGATATTATCCTGCATGGCAATTTTCGCATATTGTACGGCATTCACCGCGGTCACGCAAGATGAGAAGCGCTCTTCCAGCGCTCTTCGTCCGTTTATGAGCCGATAAGTTTTGTTTATGCCGCTCCCGACAAAGAGAATTAAGACATTTCGCATCCTTATAACTTTTCGTAACGTTTTGCTTGACAAAAAAATGGCATTATCTTATCATGCTCGCGTTTTGCACGATCGCGCTTTAGAAGTCCTGTTAATTTAAAATTTAATAGTAAGCGGGGGAGTGGCCATGACTCCTGGATCATACCTTCCGGGGCATTTTCTTCCAGTCGCAATCTTTCTCTTCGTCGGCATCGCTGTCGGCGTCGGCATGCTGGTCTTCAGCAGGCTGGTCAGCCCCCGGCGGCCCTACCCGGAAAAGCTGATGACCTATGAGTCCGGTATTACTCCCTTTTCAGACGCTCACCAGAAATTCTCCATCCGTTATTATATCATCGCCATGCTGTTCCTCATATTCGATATCGAAGCCGTGTTCCTCTATCCCTGGGCGGTCGCGTACAATAAGATCGGTCTCTACGGGCTCGTGGAGATGGTGATCTTCATTATTATTCTCCTTGTCGGCTATGTGTACGCCTGGAAGAAGGGGGCGCTGGAATGGGAATAATCAACAACGTTTTCGAAGAGGGATACGTTACGACCAAGGTCGACGAGCTCCTGAACTATTTGCGGTCGTGCTCTGTCTGGCCCATGACCTTCGGTCTCGCCTGCTGCGCCATCGAGATGATCCAGTACTATTCCGCCCCGCAGCACGACTTCGACCGGTTTGGTACGGTGCCCCGGCCTTCGCCGCGTCAGGCCGACCTGCTCCTGGTCGCCGGGACGCTCACGAAGAAGATGGCGCCGATCGTGCGCCGTGTGTACGACCAGATGCCCGAACCCCGGTATGTCATCGCCATGGGCAGCTGCGCCAGTTCCGGCGGCATTTTCAATACGTATAGCGTCGTCCAGGGGGTGGACAATATCGTCCCGGTGGATGTGTATATTCCGGGATGCCCACCCCGGCCGGAAGCGCTGATGTTCGGCATCATGAAGCTTCAGGAAAAGATCCGGAAAGAACGCTATATCCGGAAGGAAAAATAACCTGTCGCCACGAAGGCACCACCAAAAGTAGGCGCTTCTAAGCGAGGCACGAAGGTAATTTGTGCTTTGTCTTTCTTGGAGACTTCGTGCCTTTGCGGCGGCACATGTTTATCCTTTCATTAGTAACGAGGCAGGAATGGACGCAGATCAGATAGCGAAGATGATAGAAGAAAAGTTTTCCGGCCAGGTGCTGGGAACCGTGACCCATGCCGGGCAGGTCGGCGTCATGCTCAAGAAGGGCATGATCCGGGACATTTGCCGGTTCCTCCATGACGAGCCGTCGCTCCGTATGGACCATCTGGCGGACCTGACGGCCGTTGACTATTCAACCTATCCCGGAGACGCGGGAGCGCGGTTCGAGGTGGTGTACAACCTGATCTCCACGGTGTACGGTCATCGCATCCGCTTGAAGGTCCGGGTGTCCGAAGAAGAACCGCGTGTTGACACCGTGTCGGATATCTGGCAGACGGCGAACTGGCACGAGCGCGAGACCTATGATCTCATGGGGATCATTTTTAACGGACATCCCGACCTCCGTCGCATCCTTCTTCCCGAGGACTGGGTGGGATATCCGCTTCGCAAGGAATATCCGCTGAAGGGGTACTAACGAAATACAAGCGCCAAAGACCAAGCATCAAATAACAAATAAATTACAATCACCAAACGGCAAATAGCATATGTAGTGTAGTGGAAATTGAGATTTTTAATTTGGAGCTTATTTGAGATTTGGTTCTTGAGATTTCGTATTTCACGGTGAACCTATGTCATCGACCGACACGACCGAAAAAGAAATAGTCCAGAAGGAAATGACCCTCAATATGGGGCCCCAGCATCCGGCCACTCACGGCGTGCTGCGCCTCGTGGTCGACCTGCAGGGCGAGACGGTCGTGGGAATCGATCCGCGGCCCGGCTATCTCCACCGCGGCATCGAAAAATGGATGGAGAGCCGGACCTACCACCAGATCATCCCCATCACCGACCGTCTGGAATATATCACCTGCATGAACAACAATCTCGGCTGGGTCGTTGCGGTCGAGAGACTGGCCGGGATCGACGTCCCGGAACGGGCGCATTTCATCCGGACGCTCATGGCGGAGTTGACAAGGCTTTCCGGGCACCTCGTGTGGCTCGGCACCCATGCGCTCGACATTGGGGCCATGACGGTCTGCATGTACACGCTCCGTGAGCGGGAACTGATCCTCGATCTCACGGAAATAGTAACTGGCGCGCGCCAGACCGTGAGCTATGTCAGGATCGGCGGTGTACGGAACGATGTTCCAAGGGATTTCCTCGATAAATGCCGTGAGTTCACCGAACTGTTCCCTAAGAAGCTCGAGGATTACGATACCCTGATACGGCAGAACCGTATCTGGCTCAAGCGGACCAAGGGGATCGGCAAGTTCTCAGCCGAGGACGCCGTGAACTACGGCCTGACCGGAGCCACGCTCCGCGGTTCCGGCGTGAACTACGACCTGCGCAAGGTCGAGCCCTATGCCGCCTACGACAAGGTGGAATTCGACGTTCCGCTCGGCACGGAGGGCGATGTCTACGAGCGGTATATCGTGCGGATCAACGAGATGCGCCAGAGCGTCCGCATCATAAACCAGTGTCTGGATATGCTGCCGGCCGGGCCCATCATGACCGCCGACCCGCGCTATGCGGTGCCCGATAAGGCAACGGTCATGACGAACATGGAATCCCTGGCCCACCAGTTCGTGCTGATGAGCAAGTGGGTGAACATGCCCAAAGGCGAGGTCTATGTCGCGACCGAGGCACCCAAGGGAGAACTGGGCTTCTATATCGTGAGCGACGGCAGTGGACGGCCGTACCGCGTGAAGATCCGCGCGCCATCGTTCGTGCACGTTGGCGCGCTTCCCAAGATGGTGACCGGCCACATGGTGTCCGACGTGATCGCCTGTATCGGCACCATCGACATTGTGCTCGGCGAATGTGATAGGTAACAGGGGCGGAGAAAAGGAGTAGCCATGGTCAAGGTCAAAGATATCGAGGATCTGTCGCTGTTCAAAGGTTTGACGGGTGATGAACTGAAGGCCATCGCCGAGATCGTGACATCCGATACCTTCCCGGCCGGCAAACCGATCTTTGCGGAGGGCGAGGTCACGTGCCCCTGCATCTACATCATTCAGAAGGGCAAAGTGGACGTCCAGAAGAGGAACAAGGATGGCGACATCCTGACCCTGTCGGTTCAGCGGGAGGGGAGTTTTTTCGGCGAGCTGTCGTTCATTGACAACAAACCCCACTCCGCGACGCTTACCACAGCGGCGGAGGAATCCGTCGTGCTCAAGATCGACCGGAACGATTTTGAAAAGTACGTGCAGCGGTATCCCAATGCCGGTTACAAACTTCTTATGAACATCGTCCAGGACATTTCCCAGCTGGTTCGGCGGATGAACACCCAGTACGTGGACATGGCCGGATACGTGTTCGGCAGGACGAAGAGGTAAGCGAGGGTATGAGCGACCATCACGAGGAAGCGCACTTCTGCCGGACAGCCGGCGAAAAGATCATCTTCAGCGACGCGATCATCCAGGCGATCAAGACGGTGCAGCAGCGCTATCCCGACCAGCAGGGCGCGGTGCTCCCGGCGCTCCATATCATCCAGAAGGAATACGGCAGCCTGAGCTACGAGGCCATGCGGTTCGTCTCGCAGCAGCTCAGGGTACCGGAATCCGACGTTTTCGGCACGGCGACGTTCTATTCATTGTATCGCTGGAAGAACTCCGGCAGGCACCAGATCCAGATCTGCCACAACCTGTCCTGTTCGCTCCTGGGAGCGGAAACGATGATCAAGCACCTCGAGAAAAAGCTCGGCGTCCGTGAAGGCGAGGTCACCAAGGACGGAAGGTTCTCGTTCATCCGGATGGAGTGCATCGGGCGGTGCGACGGAGCGCCTGCCATGCTCGTAGGCGACGAATATCACGGCGAACTGACGCCGGAAAAGATCGACGATATTTTGAAAAAATACGAGTAGCGGTTTGACCTCCTGGAAAGGCTAAAGACTTTTCACCGCAGAGGGCGCAGAGGACGCCGAGAAATATATTTTCATTGATTGCTGTTCTCTCTCTGCGATCTCCGCGATCTCAGCGGTAAAGCGACAAGGAAGTTCTCTCTATGGAAAAGATGCTCCTCAAACGGGTCGCTATCCCTAACTCCACGGACATCGACGTGGCAATGAAGAACGGCGCCTATTCCACGCTGGCAACGGCATTCGGGATGCGTCCGCTGGACGTGGTAAGCGAGGTAAAGCGGGCCAATCTGCGCGGCCGCGGCGGTGCCGGCTTCCCCACGGGCCTGAAGTGGGAGCTCTGCTCCCGGGTCCCGGGCTCCCTGAAGTATCTCCTCTGCAATGCCGACGAGGGCGAACCGGGTACGTTCAAAGATCGCTTTATCCTGCTGCAGGACCCGCATCTCCTGATCGAGGGCATGGTCATCTCCGGCTTTGCCATCGGCGCGGAGCAGGGCTACATCTATCTCCGGTATGAATATCCCACGGCCCTCGTGGTCCTCGAGAAGGCCATCGAGCAGGCGTATGCGAAGGGGTATCTCGGCAAGAATATCCTCGGCAAGGGCGTGAACTTCGACCTCTCCGTGCACCGCGGCGCCGGGGCCTACATCTGCGGCGAGGAGACGGCGCTCATTGAGTCCCTCGAAGGGAAGCGCGGCCAGCCCCGCATCCGCCCGCCGTTCCCGGCGAGCCAGGGCGCCTGGCGGAAGCCCACAGTGATCAACAACGTGGAGACCCTTTCCAACATTCCCTACGTCATTGCCATGGGCGCCGAAGCCTATTCCAAGATCGGCGAGGAAACCTCGCCAGGTCCCAAGCTCTACGGCGTGAGCGGGATGGTGAACAAGCCGGGCGTCTACGAACTGCCCATGGGAACCACCCTCCGGGAGATCATCTATACCCACTGCGGCGGCATTCGCGGCGGGAAGAAGCTCAAGGCGGTCATCCCCGGCGGCGCGTCCACGCCCATCCTGACCGAACAGCATCTGGACGTGAAAATGGATTTTAACTCGCTCGTGACGGCAGGCTCCATGCTCGGCTCGGGCGCGGTGATGGTCATGGACGAGACGGTCAATATGGTGAACGCAGTCTCTGTCCTCGTCCGGTTCTTCGCCCACGAGTCCTGCGGCAAATGCACGCCCTGCCGCGAGGGGACGTCGTGGCTCTACCAGGTATACCAGCGGCTGATGCGCGGAGAGGGCAAGCCTGAAGATATCGACCTGCTCCTGTACATCTGTGACACCGTGAAGGGAAAGTGCTTCTGCCCGCTGGGCGAAGGCGCGATCCAGCCGGTGATGTCAAGCATCAAGCATTTCCGCGGCGATTATGAACAGTGGATCAAGGAAGGCCGGCGCGGACAGGCGTAGCAAATAATAACCACGGGTCCCGCAGAGCGGGACACACAGATAAACACGGTCTTGATTTTACGGATTTAATGAAGTCGCCCGTGGACAATTTATATCATGTTGAATGAGTAAGGTACGATCCCTATGGAAAACACGGTAACAGTAACCATCGACGGCGTAACGGTCAAGGTCAAGCCCACCGCCACCATACTCGATGCGGCAAAGGCCGCGGGCGTGCGGATCCCCGTTCTGTGCGCCGATGACAAACTCCATCCCTACGGGTCCTGCAGGATCTGCATTGTGGAGGTGGAGAAATCTCCCCGGAAGTTCACGCCGTCCTGTACCACGCCGGTGACCGACAACATGTCGGTCAAGACCATGACGCCGGACCTCGCAGAGGCCCGCAAGCGCATCCTCGAACTCCTGCTGAACAACCATCCCCTGGATTGCCCGATCTGCGACAAGGCGGGCAGCTGCCAGCTCCAGGACCTGGTTCACGAGTACGGACTGGGGCCGAGCAGGTTCTCGGAGAAGAAACGCACGGTCGCGCCGAGCTATCATTCAAGTGTCATCGACCGCGAGGTGGCCCGGTGCGTTCTGTGCGGCAAGTGTGTGCGGGTCTGCCGCGAGCAGAATGCCGTGAGCGAACTTGCCTTCACCCGCCGCGGCGATAAATCCAAGGTCAGCACCGACTTCGATCAGCCGCTGGACTGCGAGTTCTGCGGAGAATGCGTCGAAATATGCCCGGTGGGAGCGCTTACCACCAAGCAGTTCAAGTTCAAGGGACGGACATGGAACCTCGAACGGAGCACGTCGGTTTGCAACTATTGCGGCTGCGGTTGCCGGACCTCGTTCGAGACCCGCATGGGCAGGATCGTGCGGGTGAAGTCTGCGGCGAAGAACTACCTTTGCAGCAAGGGCCGATTCGGCTGGGACGCCGTCCACCACCATGACCGTCTTACGACGCCTCTGGTACGGGTCTCGGGACAACTTGTTCCCGCCACGTGGGACGAGGCCCTGGCTGTGGTCGTTACGAACCTGAACGTCATCAGGAACAAGACAGGCGCCGGCAGCATCGGCGGCCTTGGCTCCGTCCGGACGACGAACGAGGAAAGCTATTTGTTCCAGAAGTTCATGCGGACCGTGGTGGGGACGAACAACGTTGATCTGCTGGCCCGGCTCAAGGTCCCGAAGGGACTGAACACCGAGTTCTTCTCGGGAGAGCTTTCGAAGATCAGCGAACATGATGCCGTCCTCGTCCTGGACGGCGACGTGGGCGAGCTTAACCCTCTGATGGGTATCGAGATCGTCCGTGCGGTGAACCGGAACTACAAAAAACTGGTCCTGGTGAACAGCGGGTTCAACAAGTTCAATCGCCTCGCCTCGGTGGCGCTGGAATACCTCTCGCCCGAGGCGGCGCTTGCCGACCTTGTTCCGGCGCTCAAAACGGGCAAGGGAGGGGAGAGCCTCCAGCAGGCGGCCGCCATCCTCAAGGAAGCGGCCAGCGTCGCCGTGATCATACCGGCCAGGACCACGGCCGGTGAGTTCTATCAGATCAAGGAACTCCTGTCATACCTGAAGGGCGTAACAGCCTACCCCATCGTCCGCCGGAGCAATTTTCAGGGCGCGCTGGATATGGGGGTCATTCCCGGGTACTACCCGGGCTATGATAAGATCGGAACGGACACGACAAGCCGGTTCGCCGGGTCCTGGAACGCGATCCTGCCTGAGGCCGCTGGCCTGAACGCACTGGAGATGCTGGCCGGGATCAAGTCCGGCAAGGTTTCCGCTCTGTATATCATGGGTGACGATCCGGCTGGCAGCGACAAAGGCCTGAAGGACATCCTTAACAAACTTGAGTTCCTCGTGGTACAGGACATCTTTCTGACCGAGACCGCGAAGCTTGCCGATGTCGTCCTTCCCGCCTGCAGCTGGGCGGAAAAGTCCGGCACCGTTACCAGCCTTGAGCGGCGGCTCCAGCAGGTGAATCGAGCTGAGGCGCCCCTTGGCGAGTCGAAGCCGGATTGGGATATTCTCCAGACCCTTGCGAAGAAAATGGGCAGTTCCATGCATTACGCAGCGCCGGCGGACATTTTGAGAGAGATCCGGTCGACGGTTCCCCTCTATGCCGACCTCGCTGTGGGCGGCATCTGGCCGCGGGAACGATCGCCGCTGGCCGGAGCGGATGTTGATCTCTCCCTGTCGTCTGACACGGTCATGAAGAACGAGGTGATCACTTCGGACCGTCTCTTGTTCTCATCGGGGACGATGACCGGCCGGTCCGGGGAGATCAGTACGCTTTGCCGGACCAAAGCGGAGGTATAGGAGCGGACCATGCCTGATATGCAACAGATCATAGAATTCATTATCAGCATCGGGATCCCCGTGGTGGTCCTGCTGAGCTTCATCCTGGCGAACGCCATGTATCTGCAGCTTATGGAGCGCAAGGTGCTGGCGCACATGCAGTCCCGGCTTGGCCCGATGCGCACCGGGTGGCACGGCCTCCTGCAGCCGGTCGCCGATGCCGTCAAGTTCATGTTCAAAGAGGACATCATCCCGGCAAAAGCGGACAAATGGGTGTTCAGTCTTGCTCCGCTCATCTTCCTGGTCATGGCCTTCGGCGCGTTTGTGGCGATACCCTTCGGGCCTGACACGGTCATTTTCGGAAGAACGGTGCATCTCTGGGTGTCGAACCTCAATATTGGCGTCCTGTACATCGTTGCCCTGGCGGGCATCGGCACCTACGGCGTGATCATGGCCGGGTGGGCGTCCAACAACAAGTATTCGCTCATGGGCGGGTTCCGTTCCGCGGCCCAAATGATCAGCTACGAGATCCCCATGGCCTTCGCCATCGTGACGGTGGCGCTGATGGCGGGGTCCTTGAACCTCACCGAGATCGTGCAGGCGCAGTCCCAGAAGTGGTTCATTATCGTTTTCCCGGTCGGCCCCGTAGCGTTCTTCCTGTATTTGATCGCCGGCGTCGCCGAGACGAACCGGGCGCCCTTCGATCTGCCTGAAGCGGAAAGCGAACTGGTCGCGGGATACTTTACCGAATACAGCGGCATCCGGTTCGGCATTTTCTACATGGCCGAATACATGAACATGATGATCGTCTCCCTGCTGGCAAGCATCATGTTCCTCGGCGGCTGGATGCCGGTACAGATATTACCGAAGTTGCTCGGCGGCATTCCTCCCATCTCCTGGATCAACACAGCCCTGGCAGCCATTCCACCGACGCTGTGGCTCCTCGGTAAACTGTATTTTTTCATATTTTTCTATATGTGGATCCGGGCGACGCTTCCCCGGTACCGCTATGACCAGCTCATGACGATCGCCTGGAAGATCCTGCTGCCCCTGTCCCTGGGGACCTTGCTGGTAGCGGCGTTCATGAAGCAGGCAGGCTGGATGTAGGCCCCGTTAGAGAAAGAGGAAGTAATCGGCACATGGTTATGGCATGGCAATGTTCTTAACACCTTTGGAAACAGTGGATTCTCGAACGGGGTAGGAAGGGTTCTCACGATGAACAAACTGAAAAAAATATTGAGAATGATCTTTATGCTCGAGATCGTCGAGGGCATGGCGCTCACCCTCAAGACCATGCTGACACCGGCGGTGACGCGGCAGTATCCGACATTCAAGCGCAAGTCCTTCGCCGGCTCACGGGGCCTCCATTACATGGACCGTGACGATTCTGGCCTGAAAGAGCGGTGTATCGGATGCGGTCTGTGCGAAGCGGTGTGTCCGGCAAAGGCCATAACTGTCGTGACGACGCAGGGTCCCAATAACGAGAAGCTGGTTTCCGCCTATGAACTTGACCTGCTCCGGTGCGTGTTCTGCGGTTTCTGCGTTGATGCGTGCCCGGTGAATGCCATCAAGATGTCGCCGAATTTCGAGCTTGCGTGCTACTCCCGAAGGGACGTTTTCCTTACGAAGGAACGGCTGGTCGCGGCTGGGGACACCTACCTCGGCAAAAAAGGAGGAGCGGAGAAATGATCAATCAGCTCATCTTTGCCTATTTTGCCGCGGTCATTATCGTTTCCGCCGTCCTTATCATAACCCGCAGGAACCCTGTTCACAGCGTGATGTTCATGCTGCTTCTGTTCTTTCATATCGCGGGGGTGTTCGTGCTCCTGAACGCCGAGTTCCTTGCGGCGGTCCAGCTCATCGTCTATGCCGGAGCCATCCTGATCCTCTTCCTTTTTGTGGTCATTCTCCTGAGCGTTGAGCGGGAGGCCAAGGCCGCGCGGGCAAACCGGTTCTGGCCCTGGCTGACCGGATTCGGTTTCGTCATCGCCGGAGAGATCGCGCTGCTGGTCCTGCGCGGATCGTTCCCCGGCGAGGGCAAACTGGCCGTGAAGGTGCCCGGTGCCGGGGTCAAGGAACTCGGCGTCGAACTGTACACAAAATATCTTGTCCCGTTCGAAATAGCATCGGTCATACTTCTCGTCGGCCTGGTGGGCGCGGTCATGCTGGCAAAGAAGAGACAGAGAACAGATGAATGAGGACGGACGCCAGACAACAGAAAACAGGCTAAGACCTTATGGTTCAGTCTGCAATCTGCTCGTCTGACATCTGTCGTCTGGTATTTCCGGAGGAAAAATGGTCCCCTTGTCCTGGTATGTACTGCTGAGCGCGGCGTTGTTCACCATCGGCATTGTCGGCGTATTGAGCCGGCGCAATGTCTTCATCATTCTCATGTCCATCGAGCTCATGCTGAACGCCGCCAACATCAATCTGATAGCGTTCTCACACTATCTGCAGAACTTGACCGGTCAGATATTCGCTATCTTCGTCATCACCGTAGCGGCGGCCGAGGCCGCCGTGGCCCTGGCGCTGATCATTCTTCTGGCGCGGAACCGCGGGACCGTCTATGTGGACGAGTTCAATTTGTTGAAAGGATAGTCTTAAAATCCAAAGTTCAAGCACCAAATAACAAATAAATTTCAATAGCCAAACAAAAAAATATCAAACGATTTGGAAATTGGAGCTTTGATTTTTGGTATTTATTTGTGATTTATGATTTGATATTTGGAATTTACCTCTCAGAGGTGTTTATGCTCAAATACATGCTGATACCGCTCCTGCCGTTCACCGGCTTCCTGATCGCGGGACTGTTCGGGAAGTACCTCAAGGAGCGCGCCGCCGTAGTCGCCGTCGCCGGCGTTTTCGGTTCTTTCGTCCTCGCCGTGAGCGCATTCATCGACGTGCTGGGCGGCACCCTTATTGATGAGAACCTCTACTCCTGGATCGCCATTGGAAGCCTCAATATCAATGTCGGGTTCCAGATCGACCAATTGACCGTGGTGATGCTCCTGGTGGTCACGACGCTCAGCACGCTCATCCACATCTACTCCATCGGGTACATGCACGGGGACAAGGGCTTCGCCCGGTTCTTTGCCTACCTGGAGCTGTTCACCTTCTTCATGCTGGTCCTGGTCATGGCCAATAACTTCCTGCTCATGTTCGTGGGCTGGGAAGGCGTGGGCCTCTGCTCCTATCTGCTCATCGGTTTCTGGTACGAGAAGAAATCGGCGTCCGACGCCGGCATCAAGGCCTTTGTGGTGAACCGGGTCGGTGATTTCGGGTTCGTCCTGGGCATGCTGCTCATCTTCGTGACCTTCGGGACCCTGGACTTCACTGATGTGTTCAAGGCGGTGTCCACGCCGGCCGCGGCCCAGACCATTGATCTGCTCGGTATCCAAATGAGCGTCATCACGCTCATCTGCCTGCTGCTGTTTGTCGGCGCCACCGGAAAATCGGCCCAGATCCCGCTCTACGTATGGCTGCCTGACGCCATGGAAGGCCCGACGCCGGTCAGCGCGCTGATCCACGCGGCGACCATGGTCACCGCGGGGGTGTTCATGGTGGCCCGGTGTGCACCGCTGTTCGTCCTGTCCCACACAGCCATGACCGTCGTGGCCGTCGTCGGAGGTGTGACCGCCATCTTTGCCGCCACCATCGGCCTGGTCCAGAACGATATCAAGCGCGTGATCGCTTATTCCACCATCAGCCAGCTGGGGTATATGTTCATGGGCCTGGGGGTGGGGGCCTTCGCAGCGGGCATTTTCCATCTCACGACCCACGCCTTCTTTAAAGGACTCCTGTTCCTCGCCTCGGGCAGCGTGATCCATGCCCTGTCGGGCGAACAGGACATGCGCAAGATGGGGTCGCTCAAGTCCAGGATCAAGATCACCTATGCGGTGTTCGTTATCGGCTCGCTGGCGCTTGCCGGAATATTCCCCTTTGCAGGTTTCTTCAGCAAGGACGAGATCCTCTGGAGCGTCTACGGTTCAAGTCGCGCTCTTTGGATCGTCGGTGTCATCGGCGCGCTCATGACGGCATTCTATTCATTCAGGCTCATCTATCTCACGTTCTTCGGCAAGTCACGCATGGACCATGAAGTGGAACACCATGTCCATGAATCGCCGAAGGTGATGACCGTGCCCCTCATGATACTGGCCTTTTTTTCGATCACCATCGGCTTGATCGGAATTCCCGGGGCCATTATTCACCATGTGAACCTGTTCGGTGATTTCCTTGCTCCGGTCTTTCCCGCCGCCCATCATGGGGGAGCCGAAAGCCGGGGACTGGAGATAGGTCTGATGATCTTCTCCGTTGTGGTCGCTCTGATCGGCATCAGAATAGCTTATTACCTGTACGTGAAACACACTGATGTTCCGAATAAGATCTCCGGGAAATTCTCCGGACTTTACAACCTGCTCCTGAACAAATACAAGGTTGATGAGGTCTACAACTATATATTCGTCGACGGGCTGGTACATAAGCTGGCAAAGTTCCTCCACACCATGGGGGACGTGAAGATCATCGACGGGTTCATCAACTGGTCTGCCGCCGCCATTGGCAGGACGAGCGAGCAGGGAAGAAAGCTCCAGACCGGATTTGTTCAGGAATACGCCTTTATCATGGGTTTGGGATTTGTGGTGCTCATGGGGCTGTTTTACGTGCTGAAATAAAGAACCAATTCAGAAGGTAAGAAGGTGGGAAGGTAGGAAGGTAAGAGGGTCAGTGATATCAGCGATTATGCTCAACCTCTTATCGTCACAACTTCCTGCCCGCTGATATTACAAAGGAGCTTTCCATGCTCGAACTCATTCCAAACCAGCTCGGATTTCCCCTGCTGAGCCTTCTGATCTTCGTACCGGTCATCGGCGCGGTCGTTCTCCTTGCCGTACGGGACGCACAGGCGGCACGGTGGATCGCGCTCGTGTTCTCGGTCGTGGAACTTGGACTCTGCGTTCCGCTCCTCGCGAATTTTGACAGCTCGCTGGCGCACATGCAGTTCGGCGAGTCCATGCCCTGGATCAGCGCCTGGAACATCCACTACAAGCTCGGCGTGGATGGCATCAGTGTTCTGTTCGTGGCGCTGACGGCGCTCCTCACCGTCATCTCCATCATGGTCTCCTGGACGGCGATAACGGACCGCGTGCGCGAGTTCATGGCAGCCCTGCTCTTTCTCGAGGCGGGGATGGTGGGTGTGTTCGCCGCGCTTGACCTCTTTCTCTTCTATATTTTCTGGGAGGCCATGCTTATCCCCATGTACCTGCTCATCGGGGTCTGGGGCGGGCCGAACCGGTTGTACGCGGCGGTAAAGTTCTTCCTGTACACTCTCGTGGGAAGCGTGCTGATGCTTGTCGCCATCCTGGCCGTGTACTTCACGGCGGGCGGGACCTTTGATGTTCTTGCGCTCATGAACCACACGTTCGGCCATTCCTTCCAGATGTGGGCCTTCGCTGCGTTCTTCGCGGCCTTCGCCGTGAAGGTGCCCATGTTCCCGTTCCATACCTGGTTGCCCGATGCTCACGTGGAGGCGCCCACAGCGGGCAGCATCATCCTGGCGGGTATCCTGATCAAGATGGGGGCTTACGGCTTCCTGCGGTTCTCGCTCCCGTTCTTCCCGGACGCGACGATGGCGTATACGCCCGCCATCATGGTCCTGTCCGTGATCGCGATCATTTACGGCGCCTATATGGCCTTTGCTCAGACGGATTTCAAAAAGCTCATCGCCTATTCCAGCGTCAGCCACATGGGCTTTATCACCCTGGGGATATTCTCGATGAACAGCCAGGGCCTGGAGGGCGGCATCCTCCAGATGATCAACCACGGCGTGTCCACCGGCGCGCTGTTCCTCGCCGTGGGCGTGATCTATGAGAGGACCCACACGCGGGTGATCGCCGATTACGGCGGCCTGGCGTCCAAAGTTCCGGTGTACGCCGCGTTCCTGATGATCATCACGCTGTCGTCCATCGGCCTGCCGGGAACGAACGGGTTCATCGGCGAGTTCGCCATTCTTCTGGGCGCGTTCCAGTTCAAGGCGGTCTACGCGGTGATCGCGTCCATCGGCATCATCCTGGGCGCCGGGTACATGCTCTGGCTTTACCAGCGCATCATTTTCGGTACCATTACGAACCCGCACAACGAGCACCTGACGGACATGAACCTGCGTGAGATCGCTGCGGCGTTGCCGCTGGTCATCCTCGTATTCTACATCGGGCTCTACCCGAACGCTGCATTCCAGGTCATACACGCTTCGGCGGACAATCTCATAAAGCATGTCCATGCCAAGGCGCAGGTGCTTCCGGCCGCCGCACAGGCGATGAGCACGCTGGTTGGGAATTAGTTTGCCAAAGAATTTAATTCTATTAATACTGACAAGAATACATTAGCCACAAAGGCACCAAGACACTAAGAAGATCAATAAATTTTCCGGTTGCTACGAAAAGAAAACGCCACACTGGATTTCTTTGTGCCTTCGTGACTTCGTGGCATAGTTGGTTCCGGTTCTTCCCGGTTAGGTAAGGAGAGGCTCCATGGCAACTTCGCTGCAAGAGTTCATCCAACAACTGCTGCCGCTCTATCCCGAGCTGGTGGTCATTACCATCGCGCTCACCGTCCTGTTGCTGGACTTCTTTGTGGACCGGAAGTACAAGGCGATGCTCGGGTGGTACAGCCTGCTCGGGATCGTTATAGCCGCTTCGATGACGATCAAACTTGCCGGGCTGAGCGGCTCTTTCTTCGGCGGTACCTTTCTTCTTGATCCATTCTCCGTCTATTTTAAGCTGGCCTTCTATACCGCTTGTGGACTGGGCATCCTGATCTCCATGAAGTATCTTGATATTGAGAACATCCATCGTGGAGAATACTATGCCCTGATGCTTTTCGCCACGTGCGGCATGATGCTCATGGCGTCGGCGGGAGACCTCATATCGCTGTATCTGGGCCTCGAGCTCATGGCCCTTTCGATCTACATTCTGGCCGGCTTCATGCGCAGCGACAGTCGCTCCAACGAGGCGGGCATCAAATACCTGCTTCTGGGCGCATTTTCCTCGGGCATCATGCTCTACGGCATGTCGCTCCTGTATGGCGTCTCGGGAACGACGAACCTGAACGATATCCTGGCGTTCCTGCGCGGCGCCGACCTCGCCAATCCGGTGCTTTTCCTGTCCATGGTCATGCTGATCGTAAGCTTCGGATTCAAGGTCGCGGCGGTGCCGTTCCACATGTGGGTGCCGGACGTGTACGAGGGCGCACCGACATCGGTCACGGCCTTCATGTCGGCAGGCCCCAAGGTTGCCGGCTTTGCCGTGCTCCTGCGCATCTTTGCCCATACCCTCCTGCCGCTCCAGGACCATGCCACGGTCATTCTTGCCGGTATCGCCGTGCTTACCATGGCCGTAGGGAACATCATGGCCATTGCCCAGACCAATATCAAGAGAATGCTGGCATACTCGTCCATCGCCCACGCGGGATATGCCCTGGTCGGCCTGGTGGCAGGCGGCCCGGACGGCGCTGCCAGCGTTATGCTCTACGTCCTCATTTACGCGCTCATGAACATGGGCGCCTTCGGCGTGGTCATCATGCTCCGGCGGTCCGGGACTCGGGGTGAGGAGATCACGGACTTCTCAGGCCTCGGAAAGACCAACAAGACGGCGGCTTTCCTTATGCTTATCTTCATGTTTTCCCTGACAGGGATCCCGCCGATGGCCGGATTTATCGGAAAGTTCTACATATTCAAATCAGCCGTACAGGCAGGAATGGTCTGGCTGGCAGTGGTCGGTGTTCTCTTCTCGTCGATCAGCGCCTATTTCTATCTCCGCGTCATCATGGTGATGTATATGCACGAGCCGAAAGAGGAGTTAAGCCTCGTTCAGTCACCGGCCCTGGCTCTGGCCCTTGCCATCTCGGTCACATCGGTCATCGTCATCGGCGTATATCCCACGGGCATCCTGGATTTCGCCCGGGCATCCATTATCGGAATATTGTAATACTGGGTCAAGGATCCGTGGTCAAGGGTCAAGAAACATCCTTGGCCTTTTTCCATTTTCCCTTTATCTTGCATCTGAAATTATTCCGCACTCCGCACTCGACACTCCGCACTTGAAATATGATTTCCCTCATACCGTTCTTTCCCCTTCGATGGTATACTCTCAGCATGAAACCTGAAGGCAAAGGATATTTTCTTAAAGAATACGGTTCCTGGAGCGTCCTGACCGTCGCCTTTCTGATCGGACTCGGTGTGACCATGACTTTCCCCTGGCAGGCGGTCCCGCTTTTTCTTTCCTTGTGTCTGCTCATTAATTCCAAACAGGCGTATACCAGGTGGCTGCGAGGGAAGGATGACCGGACAGCGCTCGTCGTGTTTCTCGGACAGATCGCGATAGCGACCGTTGTGCTGCTTGTTCTCTTCGGAGGGAACCTGCCGCACCTGCTGCCGCTGCTTATCTTCCCCGCGGCGTACCTGCTGATGAACCGGTTTGCGGGTGAACATTTCGTTGTTACTGAACTGCTCGGTTTTGCGCTATTGAGCCTTGCGGCAGTACTGGCGAAATACCTGGTCGTGCAGGGTGTCGATGTCCGGCTCTTCGTCGCCACGGCCCTGTACTTTACGGCAGGCGTATTTAAGATAAAGGCTGTACTGCTCAGGAAAAAACAGGACCGGGTCCTGACGGTGCTGTATGTTGTCTTCGCGGCCTATGCGTACCACCGGTTCCACATCGCCCTTATTGTTCTTCTGCCGCTGGCGGAGAACATCGTCATGGCATTCACTCTGTACAAGGTCCGGCTCCAGACCACCGGCTGGATCGAGGTGGTAAAGAGCCTTGTCTTTCTCGGATTGATGAGTGTTTATTTCTAACGTTTTGACAAAGGGAACCGGAAGATCGACATGGGCGCCATGGGCTTCGCCGACCAGCTCCTCCGGCTCGGGATTCCCTACGACTCCGACGAAGGGACGGGAATGGGCGAACGGATTATGGGGTTCATCAGGGAAAAGGGCCGGGAGACCTCTGCCGAACTGGCCAAGGAGCGCGGAGCGTTCCCGAACTATTCTGGCAGCATCTACGACCGTCCCGATGGCCTCAGGCTGCTAATGCCGCCGTAACGACGGTGGCGCCGACCGGGACCCTTTCCATAATCGCGGGCTACTCCAGCGGCATCGAGCCGCTGTACGCCCTGTCCTTCAACCGCCATGTTCTGGGAGTCGTCGAGCTTTCCGAGGTGAACGAATATTTCCTCGAAACCGCGAAAAAGAGGGGCTTTTTCAGCGACCGGCTCCTGATGCGCGTCGCCAAAGGGGAGTCCCTCCGCACGATGGAAGAGGTCCTCGACGATATGAAGCGGGTCTTTGTCACGACCTTCGACATCGCAGCCGAGTGGGCACGTGCGCATGCAGGCCGTCTTCCAGCGCCACACGGACAATGCCGTGTCCAAGACCATCAATTGCCCGCCCCAGGCGACACACAATGATGTCCGGAATGCCTTCCTGCTTGCGTACTACGAAGGAGTGAAGGGCATCACGATATTCCGTTCAGGCAGCAAGAGCGGACAGGTGCTCACCTGCGCGGACCCGCTGTACTGTTGATGAAAGACCCGCCTTCGGTAACTGCCACTGAACGTTTCTCCTCTTTTAACTTAATATAACTTATTGAATTAAAAAATAAATACGCACTTATGAAATTAACTGTAATTTATTGTAATTTTGGATACCATAAAAAAATAACCGCATTATGATGTCTTTTTTGTTGACACGAAACTGTGAGCTTTGATATAGTCAATTTCCTTTCTCAATAAAAAGTATTTTATAACGAAAAATTTATGCATTTGGCGCGCTGAACCGTTCTTTTCTTTATGGAAGAAAGTTCTCCAGATTATCAAAAGAACGTAACAGTGCTTGGACGCGGGTAGTTAAGGTTGTGTGCTGAACGACTTCTTCGGGGGAGGATGTCATTATACACCGGGCTCTATCCATAGCAACGAGTGTGTTTCTACGTCTCGCTTCTTTGGCCAGTGCTATTGTTGGCCAAGGCTTTTCCTTTTCTCGATGTTCCCCGTTTCAGATGTATCCTATGCCGCCGCAGACAGCCGCAGATGAAGGCTTCATTGTCAATTCAAGCATAAACATTGATGCTGCTCAGTTCTATCTTACGCTCTTCAAAAAAACACATACCAGAGACCTAAAAGAAACTAAACGCTTTCAATTCTTGAAGCTGTATTTGACGGAGGAGGTTTATCGATATGAAACGGTACGCACTGGATAAGGTCATGATGATACTATTAGTCCTGGCGGTAAGCATCTTGCCAAGCCAGGCGGTTTATGCCGCATTCGACAGCGGCAGCACCGGCGCGGACGGTGAATTTGCACCCACGAGCAATACGGTGAAGCAGATCCCCGAAAGCGGGATATTCAACTTTACGACCGTTAATATCCCGAGCGGGGTAACGGTCACGTTCCTGAAAAATACACAGAGTACTCCCGTCACGATGCTCGCTACAGGAGATGTGACGATTGCAGGAACCATCAATCTTAACGCCGGAAACGGCAACTACATCATCCCCGGCCTGGGCGGTCCCGGCGGATTCGACGGTGGACAGGGCGGTGTCGTGAAC
>CAYPOT010000017.1:0-8057 GCA_964412455.1 uncultured Nitrospiraceae bacterium
CTTCGTGACTTCGAGTCTTCGTGGCAAATTTTGGTTCCGGCTTGTCCGGGTTAGGGCTAATCAAGCCACCGGCTACGCCGGTGGTGATGACTAAATTAGAGCAGTCGATCAAATTATACCCAACCCTCCTGACAACTAAATGTGGTTTATTGTTTTTTATCTTGACATGAGTGGTATTTAGATTAAAATGGTAACCATGACAGACTGAATTTATAACATCTTTTGAGAAATAGATTAAAAACCAACACCACAAATGAGCGTAAACACTCAATTTGCCTCATGAGGTCTCAATTAAAGAAAATAATAATAGACATAATTATTGTAATAGGTTGATATATATAGATAAATCAAATAAATCTTTGATGGTATGCATATTGCATTTTTATTCAATTAGAAAAACGCAACACTTTGTGCGCCAAATTGAATAAAATGATGATTAATTAAGGAGTTATTCATGGGAGCCAGGTTCAGATTGAAACTCTATTTCATAATACTAGCTAGTGCACTGGTTCTGGTGATCATCACGGGTGCATCAGCTTGGGCCGGCATCCAGTTTAGCAAACATGATTTCTCTCTTGCCAACGCTGGAGGAACGCCTTTTGCGGCTGCATTTCAGTTAGGACCCAATTTTGGAGATCCGATAATTGAGGAAATATGTGTCTTCTGCCACACTCCTCACGGTGCATCAACAGACTCCGAGACAAGCTCATTTCTTTGGAACAGGATAAATCCGCAAGGGCCTAATACCTATAATATGTATTCATCAACGACATTTACCGCTGCCGATGCAAAGCCCACGGGGGTCAGCATGATGTGCATGAGCTGTCATGACGGCGTAACGTCCATTGCGGTGAACACGCTGTTGAATACGCCGCCCGTGCCCGGTAACAGCAACCCCGTGGTGACAATAGACCCTTCCTCCGGCTTAGCTTCCCCCGGCGCGATCGGCAATGCATATAACGGCGTCGGTGGGTGGAAGGCCAACATCGGCGAGACGGACCCGCTCGTAGCGGGGCCGTACACGATCAACCTGACCAATGATCATCCTATCTCATTTACGTGGCTGGCGGGTAAAGCGGGATATTATGCCCCCGGTGCCCAGGACCCCTCGTTGAGGTTATTTAACAATCGGGTGGAATGCGCGACATGTCACAAGGTGCATGATAATTCGATTCCGCCTTTTCTGGCGATGCCCAACACGAACAGCGATATGTGCAGGTCTTGTCACAATAAGTAAGTATCGTGGTGCCACGGTGAAGTCGCATTTATAATCAGTGCAAGCGGTCTCGGAGGTGGTTATGAAGATTTTGAAAATGTCGATATTTTTGATGATGGCGGTCATCGTCACGGCCGGCGCTGTCCTGGCGGCTCCCGCGCGGATTGCTTCCATCACGGACCACATAGACGGACCGATGCGGGTTGCCGTTGATTCCCAGGGGAATCTGTACGTGACCGAGCCCGCAAAAAAGCGGGTCGTCATATTCGACAACAAGCATCAGTACCTGAGATCCTTGTCCGTGCCCTATCCCGTCGGGATAGCCGTTGACCCGGCCGGGAAGATCTATGTCGGTTCCGGCGCCTCGGATAGAAAGAGCGGGAATAAAAATGCCATTTATATCTATAACGCTGATCTGACCCTTTCGGGGACCTTGGGCATTGGAGAGGGTGAGGTCGCGTATCCGAACGACATCGCTATCGGCTCAGACGGCAACATATATGTAGTAGACACCGGAAACCATCGTATCAAGGTCTATGACCCGGTGACCGGTACCCAGCAGTTCTCCTTCGGCGGCTTCGGCAGCGCCAGCGGCCAGTTTAAAAGGCCTGTTGGTGTGGCAGTGAACAATACGGCAGGTGAAATCTATGTCGCCGATCATCCCGTCGTTTCGACGTCCAGCGGTCCCACTGACGGCGCGCGCATCCAGGTCTTCAACAAGAACGGGCAGTTCCTCCGGTCCTTCGGTCAGTTCGGGACCGGTATTGGGCAGATCACATCACCCATCGGTGTCGCTGTTGACGGCGCCGGACTTCTCTACATTACCGATGCCTACCAGAATGTCGTGCATATCCTGAGCCCGGCTGACGGTACGCCAGTGGGTCCGGGTGGACTGTATGATCCTGCCAAGCACATGTCCAACCCCATGGGTGTTGTGGTGACCAAGAACAACCTGGTCTATGCCGCATCTTACCGCGGGGAAGGGGAAAAAGGCCGGATCGATGTCTTTGCCCTGGACGGCCATGTAACAATGGCTGTGGACCCGCTTTCCCTGGCCTTCATCGGCACGCAGTATGCCGGTAACCCCGATCCGCAGACCATCGTGATCTCCAATACCGGCGATGGAACGCTGAACTGGAGCGCGGCGTCTGACCAGGCCTGGATCAATCTCGGCAAGCAGGACCCGGTCGGCCCCAAGAGCGCGGGCGGTCTCGCGGTCGGCGTGAACATCTCGGCCTTCGTCGTAGGGACCTATACAGGAACAATAACGATCGACTCGGGATTCGGCCGGAAACAGGCGGTCGGCGTGACGCTCAGCGTCGTGCAGCCCCCGATCCTGAACATCAGCAACGGTTGGCTGAACTTCGCGTCCAAGAAGGGGGCGATCCCGGCAGCGCAGGGCATCACGCTCGGGGTAGACAACCTGACCGGACCGCTGACCTGGGGCCTCGTATCGGATTCGCCTTCCTGGCTTACGGTCTCCCCGGCATCCGGGACGATATCCTCTACGGCGCCTTCAGCGACCGCATCGGTCTCCATAAATACTGCGGGTCTGAAGGTTGGTTCTTACTCAGGGCTCC
The DNA here is from genome assembly GCA_964412455.1 of uncultured Nitrospiraceae bacterium. Taxonomy (GTDB): domain Bacteria; phylum Nitrospirota; class UBA9217; order UBA9217; family UBA9217; genus JAAXXJ01. The sequence continues at coordinate 2,797 of CAYPOT010000017.1, forward strand.
TGACCGTGTCCGCGCCCGGAGCCATCGGAGCCGGCAGCAAGGTCACGGTGAACCTTGCGATCACTCCGTCCACCAAGATCAAGGTGAACACGAACCGGTCTGATGCGAAGTTCTCCTTAAGCGGCCCTGCCACCTATACCGGCAGCGGATCTGCCTGGAGCGTCGAGGACGTTCCGGCCGGAGATTACACGGTGACCTTTGACGCGGTCGCCGGGTACAAGAAGCCCCTGCCGCAGTCCAAGTCCCTGGCCGAGAACAGCGAAATGGTATTCATCGGCGATTATGTCTCGTGGAAGGACATCGCCGCGAAGAAGAACATCGTGGTCGCCAAGGGCCCGGGCGTGAAGAACAACGCCCAGGTCAAGGCATACAAGAATACCGGTGCAGCGGCTGCGTTCGATCTCGTCGCCCTTGAGACGGGTTACGGAGCCAATGTCGCCGTGGGCGACATTGACGGCGACGGCATCGCCGAGCTTATCGTCGGCGCCGGCGACGGACGGAACAACCCGTCCACGGTGCGCATTTACCGTGCGGACAGGACGATGATGCTTGAGTTCACCCCACTCGCCGGCCTTGGAGGAGTGAAGGTCGCCGCCGGCGATATCGACGGGGATGGCGCGTCCGAGGTGATTGTCATGCGCGGAGGAGACGATGAAACCCGTCGTTCGCTGAAGGCGTTCGTCTATCGGAGCGCGGAGAACCGCATGGTGGATACGGGCATCAATGTGGCCCTGTCCTCAGAAGAGGACGGCGGGATCACAATGGCCACCGCCGACACGGACGGCGACCAGAAATCCGAGATTATCACTGCAGCGAGCGCGGGCGAAAAGTCTATGGCCGTGACGATCTGGAAGGTGAACGCCGCGAAGGGCGTCGGCGCATGGAAGGCGGCGCAGGTCACCCGGATCCCTGTTTCCGGCAAGCACGGGCTCAGCGTGGCGGGAGGCGATTTCGACGGCGACGGTACGGATGAGATCGTGGTTGGCGTACGCAGCGCCAAGGGAAACGACGCCGATGTCGTTATCCTGAAAGCGGATGGTACCGAGCAAAAGCGCTTCAGTATCGCTTCGCAGGAACACGGGATCACCGTCAGCGCGGCGGATCTTGACGGTGACGGCGTTGCCGAGATCCTTGCCGGTGTTGAAGTGACTCAGAAGGCCGGCAAGAACAGCAAGGGCGATGACGCTCGGGGCGATGACGATAGGGACGATGACTCCGGACGCACCAGTGAGGTGCGGGTCTTCGGCGCGGACGGTACGCTGAAGTATGCCATCACTCCCTTTGAGAACGCAAAGGACGGAATCAACCTGGCGGTCGGGGACCTTGGATTATAATTATGACGATTATCAAGAGGCGCATTAGGCAAGAAGGAGCGGTGACCATGAAGAAATCGACTTTATCCATGATTACAATCCTGATCGTATTGTTCGGCATGTTCTGTGCCGTAAAGGACGCGTTTGCGGTCGATCCGCCGCATAATGGACAGAACGCAGCGACAATAACGATGACCTGCACCTCGTGTCATTACAGCTCGTCGAATATCCCTTCGTGGGCAACCGATACGACGAGTCCCGTTCCCTACTATAATAGATTGTGCATCTCCTGTCATAATCCGGGCACGCTGCCCGGCGAGTATTCCGTTAAGACGCACGACAGTTCGGTCTTTACCGGAAAATACCAGCCGTGGTCCATTGAATGCCGGGATTGCCATAATCCCCACTTGCAGGACCAGGTGAGCAGCTATCCCACTGATTCTACCGTTAACCTGCTCACGAGTACCGTATCGGCGACCTGTGTCCAATTGCCGTGGGGTAATGATATGACCATCTCCGTGAACGGCGACCTGGGCGGCACTAACAATTGGGTCGATTATGTTTTTGTCCCGAACACGGCCTATCCGACGAGAATGTACCGCATCAAGGCGAACACACCCAACACGATCACCACGTGGAACGCCATAAACTGCACGTATGTAAAATTCGGCAAGCCCTATGGGATCCGGAACGGCAAGATGATAGAAAACCAGATTCCGACGCCGAGCAGTGGGCTTGCCACAGTAAAGTATTTTACGAAGGACTCCAGCAAGCCGAATTCCTACGCCTCGAGCACCAATCCCGGGAACGTGACCGGCATCTGCCAGGTCTGCCATACCCAGACGAAATCGTTCAACCGCACGAACGTCACCGGTTCGATCCAGGAAGGGCCCAACCATCCTCAGGTGATCGCGACCGGTCAGCAATGTACGACCTGTCATATTCATACCGAGGGATTCAAGGGCGAGTGTAACTCCTGCCACGGCTATCCGCCGAGCAGCACGGCAACACTGGTCTTTATGAACAAAAGCAATGTCACCGTTTCATCTGATTCCGGCTCGGGGCCGGGCGCCCATGTGAAACACGTTGATTCCGTGAGGCTTGTCTGCGCCAACTGCCACGCCAACGGCATGCTTACCGGCGCCGCCGCGGGCGATGACAAGATCAACATCGGCTTCAATTGGAACGGGGACACCAGCGGAAACTATGATGGAAAATCGGGTCGCACCGTCTATCCGTACAACACCCCGCCGGTCACTGAGGGAAATACCTACCAGTGCTCGAACCTCTACTGCCATAGCTCGGGACAGGCGGCGGACGGCGGGGCCGGCGGACCGGTCTATGCAACGCCGAAGTGGAACGATCCGGCGAGCGGCGCCTGCGGGACCTGCCACCAGACCAAGGCCGGCGCTCCTCTGGGCGCGATCTCCTCGGGAAGCCATACCAAGCATATCGGCGCGGTCGGCGTGAGCGGTTGCGGCGATTGTCATGCCGGCGCTGCGAATGATGCTTCTTCATACGACTCGACAAGTCATTTGAACAAGTACATTGATGTTGCGAGCGGATATAGTGCAGCTGGGGCGCTCGGAGACGGCTACGGCAGTTGTACGGCTGCTTGCCATAACGCCTACGGCTCTGCAGGCATTGCGACACCGCAGTGGGGGACGAATGCGACCTGCAGTTCCTGCCATCCCATCGCGGGAAACGGCGCGCCTTCAACGGGAAGCCATGCCTTGCATATCAATACGGCCAGCGCAAACTGCGGCAATTGCCATGACAGCGCGGTTGCCGGCTCCAGTGGCGGTTCAGCGCACTTTGACAACAATATCGACGTAACGAACGGCTATCCAACGAACGTGACGAAACACACGGCGGGATCCGGATACGCCAGCTGCACCACAGCTTCCTGTCACCAGACCGGTATCGCGGTCAATGATTATGCAACGACCCCTGTCTGGGGCGCGACAGCCGCGAAATGCACCGCCTGCCACGCGGCTGTTCCTGCGACCGGAGCGCATGTGGTCCATGTGACCAATGGGTCATATGATTGTTCGCAATGTCATACAGGTGCGATCAAGGATACGAGCTATGTGAGCGCACAGCATACGGACCTGAATATCGATGTTGCCGTGGGCGGCTATACGGCGAATAAGCCTCTTGGGACCGCCAAGGAGTCCTGCGCTATTACCTGTCACGGCACCACGTCGCCGGTCTGGGACAATACTGCAAGTACCAAGGGCAATTGCTCGCTCTGTCACGGCATGGTGGCGAATCCGGCCGACGGACGGGACACGGCAGGAAACACGGCGCCCACCGGTACCCGGGTTGGAGCTCATGTGGCCCATCTCACCGGGGTGAGCAACTACAGTTCGGCCATATCCTGCACGGCGTGTCATACAGATCCTGCCGGCGCCACCTACATGGACAAGGTGAAGGCCGCGGGCCATATCGATGGTGACAATCGCGCGGAGGTCGTGTTCAGCGGACTGTCAACGACGAACAGCGCTGCGCCGTCCTATACTTATGCCTCCGGGACCTGTTCGAGCGTCTACTGCCATGGCGGGAAGATGATCTACCTGTCCACCAGCGGCACGGACACGAGGCCGGAATGGAACCAAGCTGGGTATCTGACCTCAACTCCGGCGAAGGTCGGTGATTGCAATAAGTGTCACGGCGCGCCGCCAACTGATACGGCAAACCATAGCGGAGGCAGCGGTTGGGCTCTCTCGACTTGCAGCGGCTGCCACCCGCATGTGAACACTGACGGAACGTTCAGCCAAAAGGCGCTCCATGCCGACGGCCTTGTTCAGGCAGCTGGCTGCACCGGCTGCCACGGCCAGCCCCCGGTCGACGCGGGGACCATGGTGGTGAGCCCGGATCCGACCGGCCGGACAACGCTCTTTGCCTCCTCGAACGGCGGAGCTGCCGCGCACGCATTCCATGTCAACACAAAGAGCCACAGCTGCAACTATTGCCACAGCGGCGGCGGCGGCGGGAGCCACCAAACGGCGTACAAGATCACATTTGGATTCACCTATGGCTTGAGCAAAGGAACGTATACCGCGCCGACATTGGCAAATGGATTTACTCTTACAGCGGGTGATCCGGGCACGACGGTCTATGAATCCGGCGCGGTCAGGACCTGTACCAACTATTGCCACAGCTCCGGCCAGGCAGCGAACGGCGGAGCCGGTGATCCGGTATGGGCCGTCGCGGACTGGGATAATACCGCGTCTGGAAACTGCGGTGCCTGCCATAAGACGACCACAGGGACTGCCCTGGGCCAGATGGATACAGGCAGCCATACCAAGCACATGAACGCAACTGCGATTACCTGCGAAAGCTGTCATACCGGCGCGGGGACCGGTGTCGCGTACAGCTCCGCTAACCATATTAACCAGTTGATCGAGGTGGCCAACGGCTACACCCTGGGAGGTACTCCGGGAAACAACTACGGAACCTGTACCACGACCTGCCATTCCACAGACCTTGCTTCGATTGCAACACCCACCTGGGGCCAGGCGGCGACCTGTGCCAGTTGCCACACATCGGTTCCTGCGACCGGCGCGCATACGAATCATCTGGCGGCTTCGGCAGTGGTTACCGGTTGCGGCAATTGTCATAATGGCGCAGTGCAGGGCAGCAACGGCGGCACAGCCCACGTGGACGGCGATATAGACGTGACCAACGGCTACCCGGCGAACGTGGCCAAGCATGCGGTCGGGTCCTATACGGGCAACTGCACGACAGTCTGCCACTCGACGAGCACAACGGCCATTGCAACTCCGTCGTGGGGCCAGACGGCGACCTGTTCAAGCTGCCACGCAACAATTCCGGCAACGGGATCGCATAACAGCCATGTTGTGGTATCGAGCGTTGTCTGCGGCGACTGCCATACCAGCGCGGTGCAGGACAGCAACGCCGGCACGGCGCACTATGACGGCAATA
>CAYPOT010000017.1:8157-59644 GCA_964412455.1 uncultured Nitrospiraceae bacterium
GACCTGCCACTCCACAAGCCTCACCTCGATCGCGACCCCGACCTGGGGCCAGACGTCGACCTGTTCAAGCTGCCATGCGTCAGTTCCGGCAACGGGATCGCACAACAGACACGTTGTGGTATCGAGCGTGGCCTGCGGCTCCTGTCATACCAGCGCGGTGCAGGACAGCAACGCCGGCACGGCGCACTATGACGGCAATATCGATGTGATCAACAGCTATCCGGCGGACGTCGCCAAGCACGCGGTCGGGTCCTATACGGGCAACTGCACCACGACCTGCCACTCCACGAGCCTTACGTCCGTTGCGACCCCGACCTGGGGCCAGACGGCGACCTGTTCAAGCTGCCACGCATCGGCTCCTGGGACCGGATCGCATACCGGCCACCTTGCTGCATCGGCAGTGGTCACGGGCTGCGGCAACTGTCATAACGGCGCGGTGCAGGATTCCAATCCCGGCACGGCGCATGGCGACCAGGATATCGACGTGACCAACAGCTATCCGCCAAACGTTGCCAAGCACGCGGTCGGGTCCTATACGGGCAACTGCACCACGACCTGCCACTCCACAAGCCTCACCTCGATCGCGACCCCGACCTGGGGCCAGACGACGACCTGTTCGTCTTGCCATGCTTCAGCGCCAGCTACCGGATCACATACGAACCATTTGGCGGTATCGGGAGTGAATTGCGGCTCTTGCCATAACGGCGCTGTTCAGGGAAGCAATGCTGGCACAGCCCATCTTGACGGCGATATCGACGTGACCAACGGCTACCCGACGAACGTTGCGAAACACGTTGTCGGGACCTATTCCGGAAGTTGTTCTACGGCATCCTGCCACGGTTCCTCGTCAGCAACGTGGGGTCCGAACACAACCAACAACACATGCACCAAGTGCCACGGCACGCAGACGGTGACGGTGACCGCGGCGAACTATCAAGTGATCGCTCCGCCGGTCAGCACTGCCAGTGTCACCGGCAATCTGACAGGCGTGGGACAGGTCAGCGATAACGTGAAGGTCGGCGCGCACCAGACCCACTTGCTGTACTCCAATGGCGTGAGGAGCACCGGTGTTGAAACGATACAGGGCCGCTGCGGATTCTGCCACACGGTGCCGACAGTCGGCAGCCATGCCAACGGCAGTTCAGCGCCGCTATTTACCGGATTGTCAGTATCCGCCGGTGCGACGCCGACGTATACAGGGACGACGTGCAATAACACGTACTGCCACAACCCGGCAGGCAAAACGCTGAATGCTTTGAATGCCGGATTGGCAACCGCGCCGTCGTGGACGAACGCAGCCTATATTGCAGACGGCACGCTCAAGACACAGGCAAATTGCAACGTCTGCCATAAGTCACCAGGCACCGTAGCAGGTACAATTCTCGTTACTTCCACAACAGATCACTCGGCTTTTACTATAGCTTCCGACTGCTCTGGCTGCCACGGTCATAACGGCGGGACGACAGGCATTGCCGGCCAGCGGCATATTGACGGCATAAAATACGGCGGTGGAAACTGCGACTCCTGCCATCATTACGATGTTGTCGGCGCTACCTATGCAGCTAGTGTATGGACCGGCGGCACCTGGGGTAAGAGCGTCACGGGCAGCAATGCCGAAGGCTTCGGCGCCCATGCAAAGCATATTAATCATATAAAGACGAGGCTGGCTATTACTGCTGCGCTTGATCCGGTCAGTCAGACGTATGGCAGCAATACACCCGCCAACGTCTGCGGAGTATGTCATACCAATACTGGAGCCGACCATGCAACGAGCGGCAGCACAGCCCGTACCATTAACTTCGGAGGCTCGACGACGTATCAGTTTGGTCCGTCAACTCCTTTGTATAACGGCAATTCGACCAATTCTTCAAGCGTCAACCCGAAGACCTGCTCGAACATCAGCTGTCACTTCCAGACCACGCCGGTTTGGAATGCGTACTAGGATGGTGACAAATGAAGAGACGCGGTGGTATAATGGCGACGATTAAAAATTCAAATGGTGAGGTCAGTATGAGAATGAAAACGACGGAGAATCCAAAATCCTCGGGATGGCTGGCAAAGGTCAGTCGAGTACTGATCTTCACCATGATGTTCAGCATCGCCATGCCTCAGGGGTGGTATAATCCTACACCTGCTCAGGCGGCCTTGTCATCAAAACAAGCTACCTTTGTAAAGAATACCGCTGCTGGCGCACAGGCCATCACCGGCCTCGGGTTCCAGCCTAAAGCGATTATCTTTTACTGGACTAAGCAGACGGCAACGGGGTCTTCGGCCAGCAGAAGCGCAGGCTACGGTTTTGCGGCGGCTGGCGCGCCAATAACTATGGCCGCTGTTTCAATGCAAGGTCTGGACAATGTGGCTACGACAGATGCCAACAACTATCACTCTGATGCAGCGGCAATCGTTCTTCAAAACACAGCTAGTGGCGGCGCAGTGAATAACCTTGGCACCATTACGGCGTTCGGCGCGGACGGATTCACCGTGAGCTGGTCTGCTGCAGGGCAGGCGGATAGAATCAGTTATATCGCACTTGGCGGCACAGACATTACTAATGCGAAGGTCGGCACGACCTCAATGTTTGCGTTAACAGGTAACAGCTCTGTTACCGGTGTGGGCTTCCAGCCGGACACGGCGTTTCTTTTGGCAAGCGGAAACGGTAATGTGCTGAATACGATAACTGCATCTAGTCGCACAGGGGGAACATTCGCATTCATGTCTGGCACATCCGGAACAACACAGGGTTCGGTAAGTGTTGGCAACCGTGATGCCAGAACAGCGACCGGCTATATCGGTTCAGTATGGAGCAACACGGATTACACAACATTGCGTGCCACTGCATTAGATGTTGTTGCAACCCTTGGGTCCTGGGATGCTGATGGCTTCACCATGAATGCAACAGCGGCGCCGAACGCAGCTCACAATGTATCGTGGCTTGCGCTGAAAGGCGGCAAGTTCAGACTGGGATCCCTCGCACAGCCTGCGGCAACCGGAAATCAGAGCATTACGGGCGTCGGATTTCAGCCCTTGGCGGTCATGTTCGCAAGCGCCAACTTGAGTGGCACTTCGGGTACGTTGAATACCACCGCCGGTACCGCTGGGAAGCAGTCTATCGGCGCAGCCGCGGCCACGCAGAGCGGAACCTGGACAGGTTCCGCAGGTACGATTAACAGCGGTGAAAATATGTATTCGAGCAGTACTGCCGCCATAACGCATGTAACAAGCGCCACTGTTAACGCGCAAGCCAGCCTGTCAACGCTTGATGCTGACGGATTTACTTTAAATTGGACAACGGCCGATGCAACAGCGCGGAATGTGCTGTATATCGCGATAGGAAGCGCTACACCGGCCTGCGCGGCTGTTCAGCCCACGGGTCTGGCGCTCGGCACAGTTACCGCATCATCAGTAGGCTTGACGTGGACGACGAATGCAGCCAATAATTATTATAATGTTTACCGCAACGGCGTTAAAATAAGCACTGATGGTGCAGTAACGACCGGTTCTTATACGGACAATACCGTAACTGCGGATACGGCATATAGCGCATCCGGGTATACCGTGACCGGATACAATACCGATGGACTGTGCGAGAGCGTCGCCTCTACTGCAGTTGCGGCAACGACCGCGTCCGTCACCCCGATCGCGCCGACGGTGAGCAACCCGCAGCTGACCACGCTCGACGTTGCCATTAATGCCGAAACGCCGGCGAATCCTTCAACAACGACCTATGCTATCCGTATTAACGGAGGCGCATTTACCGACCAGTATGTTCAGGCAGGTGGTACTGTTGGTGCGTCGGCCGTGTGGCAGAACAGGACAACATGGGCGACAAAGACCGTAACCGGTCTGGCAAATGGGACAACCTATACGTTTGATGTTCAGGCACGGAACCAGGCGCTCACGACAACAGTTTTTGGAACTACGGCAGGCGGAACAACGCTGTCGCCCTGCGCAGCTGGAACACCGACAGGCCTCACCGTCGGGACAGAGACAACGTCCTTAGTGCCGCTGACCTGGACCGGCGCCGGCACAACTGATTATTTCCGGGTCTATCGCGGCGGGGTGCAGATCAACACCGATGGCGCTACAACAACCGGTTCATACAATGATTCCTCTGCCATCGCCGGCACCACCTATTCCTACACGGTAAGCGGATACAACACGAGCGGCACCTGCGAAAGCTCGCAGTCCACTGCGGCAAGCGCCTATACCCTGCCGGTAACGCCGACGGCTCCGACAGTGGCCAATTTCGGCGATGGCGTATCGCTCAATGTCACGCTCGGCGCTGATACCAACGCAGCGACAGTACAGTATGCTATTCGCATCAACGGCGGAGCATTCACGAACTGGTTCGTCCAGGCTGATGGCACGGTGGCCGCCGGACAGGTTTGGCAGACCAAGGCAACGTGGAGTACGATCAGGGTAACCGGTTTGACCAACGCCACGACCTATACTTTTACCATAATCGCCCGCAACAGCAATCCAACGCCTGATTTGAGCGCTTACAGCACAGGCACTGCCAGGGCTACATCAGTAACCCTGCCTTCAACGATAACCTCCTGTTCTGGCTGCCATGGGTACACAGCGGCATTCACCGATGGTACGGCGCGGAACAATCCCACGGGAGCATTCATCGGTGATCATACTGCGCATGTCGTGAAGGTTAAGACTGCATGCACGATTTGTCACGTTGCTCCCGAGGATACGACAAGCACATATTTTTCGCATCGGACCGGGACCATCCAGATGCAGACGGCCATCGCGGGCGGATCCTACAGCAAGGCCAGCCCTTTTGCCCAGACGAATACGCCGACAACGGGCACCTGTTCTACTATTTCCTGCCATGGCGGGAATACTCCGACCCCTCAATGGGGTGTTGGAACCGCGGGCTGCGTTGATTGCCACAAGAACGTTTCGATCACCCGGACCAAGGCTGCGGGGACGCTTGACCCGGTGGTCGGTGAATTCGGTCAGGCGTGGGGACATAAGAAAACAGGACGTGGTGCCGTTACCGATGCGGACTGCATTGTCTGTCATCTTGAGGGCGATTTCGCTTCACAGCAGACATCGGGCAAGCATGCGGATGGCTATATCGATCTGCGCAACCCGGATGGCGTTGGTGAAGTAGCGATTACGAATATGACTGGTGGAGCATTCCTCTTCACCAAATTTTCAACCACGTATGTGGCGCTATCGAGATCATCGACCGGCACCACATTAAATACTGTGGATAACGTCCTGACCCAGAAGTTCTGTCTGGCCTGCCACGACAACCTCGGGGCGACCAATACCACCGCCCGCGCTGGAACGAGTCCATCAGCAACCGCGCCTTTTGGCGGCGGATTTACCGTGCTTGATGCAAAAACACAGTTTGCATTGACGAATTCATCAAGGCATCCTGTGCTTGGGCCGCGTAATGCGGACTACCCGACAGCGGCCAGGCTGGCTAACCCGTACAAACCGACAGGGACAAGGGGCTCCTCCGGTACCAGGTCACTTGGAGTTGTTATGAACTGCTTTGACTGCCACAATGCGCCTACGGTGTTGACAACGCGCACTGTCGCAGCGCATGGCAATAATACAGCTTGGCTCCGCGGCACTATAAATGTAGCCTCGCCGACTCTCTGCACGACCTGTCATCTTGGGTATATCGATTCCACCGATATTGGGCATAATACCGTCATCACCAGCGGTTCAGCTTTTGGGAGCATCCCTGAAGGCAGGATGACGACAGAGCAACAAACCTGTAATTACTGCCATGCCGACACCCTGGTGCCGGTAAGCCCCGCTGGATCAGCGAATGTGCATGGCACCAATGTCTTGCCTGCTGGAGGAGCTACTAAAACGCTCCGCTGGAATCTCGGCACAGCGCAGTCAGTGCCAATTGCGTTCATCAGGAATACAACTTACCTGACTAACCATCAACCAAGGGTGGTCAGTGGTACTACTTATGCTCCGCAATGCTCGATGACCAATTGTACCGGCAGGGTGGGCAGCCCCTATACACCTGGAGGCACGTATTAACAGTTAAACAGCTATATTCCACGAAAAAGCCCCACTTGAAAATAGTGGGGCTTTTTCAATTTTAAAAAGTTTTATTAACTCCTCGCTGTACTCAAGTTGCCTGATGAAGGAATACTGAATGCTGCAATACGTTGACTCATTCAAGGACGCCGCAAAAGCGCGTATTCTCTTCTTCTGCATTGTTGCAATAACTTTTCTTTGCTTTTCCCCCACTCTTTTCAATGAGCTTCTTTTGACCTGGGATGATGGTTACGGTATTGTCGACAATGAACAGATCAGGCAACTATCACTTGAAACCTTTCGTTGGGCATTTACGGAGTTTTACTTTAGAGATTGGCTACCGTTAGTCTGGATTTCGTTTGCACTGGACTATGCAGTATGGGGGCTAAATCCGGTCGGATATCATCTGACGAATAATGTTCTTCATGCCCTAAATGCCGGACTGTTTTTTCTGATCTTGCTGGCTCTGCTAAAACCCTTTACGTCCCACAACCTGAGCGGCAACAGGGTTTATTATTGTTCACTGCTTGCGGCGCTTTTATTTGCGATTCATCCCTTGCGGGTGGAATCGGTTGCCTGGGCTTTCGAACGTAAGGATGTCCTGAGCCTGTTTTTTGCTCTTATTGCGCTGCTTGCATATATAAAATACGTCCAGTCTAAAGAAGCATCTGTTGCAGTTCCGGCTGGTATGTTCTCCTTCCTCAGCGCTCCTGTTTATTGGATGGCAATTAGTTTCTATTGTCTGTCCCTTCTCAGTAAGGCTATGCTGGTAACGTTCCCCCTGGTCCTGCTGGTCCTTGACTGGTTCCCTCTCAAAAGGATCAACAGGACAGACCTTCGGCTGGTCCTGCTGGAAAAGGCGTCTTTTGTGCTGTTGGCGGGAATGACCTCTGTAATTTTGCTGTTTGTCCATTCGTCAGCCAGTATGCCGCTCAGCGAGTCGGACATGCTGTCCCGGATCTTGATCGCATTCAAGTCGATCACGGGTTATTTGTGGCTCATGGTATGGCCGGTTGATCTGAGTCATTTTCACCTGCATCCAGGAAACATACAAAATATCGGTTTTGAATATCTGTTCCCGATCTTATTTTTCATCGCGATAACAATATGCTGCGTTCTGTTGATCAGGAAATGGCCTGCTTGTATGGCTGTCTGGTTGATATACGTTATTACGTTAATTCCCGTTCTTGGCTTCACTCAGGTTTCATCAACGGCAATGGCCGACAGGTATACGTACGTGCCCGGACTGGCTATTTCATTGCTGGCTGCGCTTGCCATCACGACGCTGGCGGGAAAATTCTCCGCTTCGCGTATGGTCATCAGTACGGTAGCAGTTGGCGCCCTTGTTATGCTGTCTGTCAGTTGTTACCTGACGGTCCGCCAGATATCGTTCTGGAAGGACGATGTCACGTTATGGAGCAGGGCAATTGAGCTTCAGCCGCATTTTTCCGGAAGAATGTATTTTGAACGCGCCACAGCATTTGAGGATAGAGGTGAATTTCACAAAGCCTTGCCGGATATGAGCGAAGCAATCACCATCGCCGAAATGAAGGGACGACCTGATATGGAAGAACTTTACTTTAAGCGATCTAAAATCCTTATGCGGTTGGGAGATGCCGACAGGGCAACTGCTGATTATAATCATGCATTATCGCTACTGTCAGCGAAGCAATGAACGATGAAGTATATGTGATGTGCCGAATATAATCGCCAAAATTCTTTCAGAATAAGAGAAAAAATGGATAAACTTTCCGTCGACACCGATGACCGTCCCTTTCATAAGATATTTCGTAAAATATTCAATTTTTTCGCTTCTGCCAAATTGGCATTGGCGCTTCTCATAACTATTCTTATCTGTTGTCTTGCCGGTGTTACCTTTTTGCAAGATGCCAAAGCAGTTGAGCTTATTTTTTCGACTCTCTGGTTCAACGCGCTGCTGGTAATGCTGGTGATAAACATTGCTTGCTGTTTTTCAGGACGAATCCTTGGCCGCCGAATAACAGTTATTTCATTCGGGATGATTCTATTTCACATCAGTTTTGTGGTAATTATGCTTGGCGTTGTTTATAACAGCCTGTTTTATTTCAGAGGAACGATTCGCCTGACAGAAGGTGAGACGCTTCCCAGCGGTGATATCAATAGTTATGACAAATATGAACGCGGGCGTTTTTTCTCTTTTTTACGTTTGAGAGGTGAAACCAGGCTTATAAAAGTGCATCAAGGTTACCGGGTCGGGAATGAGGATAAAAGAGCGGCTTATGAAATCGAGGTCGGCGAAGGGGGAGCTAAAAGCAGCGGAGTAATCTATATTACCCATAATCTTACTCATAAAGGGTTTTCGTATTACACGGATGTTGAGGGATATTCGCTTCTTGTAATGCTTTCTGACGCAAGTGGCAAGGATATGTATGGAGCCCATATCCCTTTGCAGAGTCTGAAGCAAAAGGATGGATCATTATTATATGCCACCGGCACAAAAGAAGGGGCAGGGCCGTTTCCATTTCCACAGGATCCGCTGCAGCCGTTCATGGGACTTCAATTAAGCATGGTTCCTTCAGGGAAAAATGATCTTTCCGGAGTGGTATTTTACAGCATCTATCCACTCGATGGTAATGAACTTAAATCTTCCGATAAACCGGCAGTTGCGGGGAAAGTCAACGTTGGTGAATCATTTAGCGCATTAAATCATGGAATGTCCGTCAAAGAGATGCGCTACTGGATTACTATGACTGTGCGTTATGAACCTGGCAAGTCTGTTGTGCTGGCCAGTCTCTGTATGTGTCTGGTCGGCTTGATCATTACAACTGCAGGTAGAATGTTAAATAAAAGCATTTAGGCTGACCAGGTGGAACGCTGGAGACGTATTTTTATGAGATTTGGAGTGAAGATCGCCAGTCGAGTGGAGTTGATAATAAAAGCCGCCAACCCGGGAAATAGGTCTTTGAAATTCGTTGTGCCGGCGGCAGCTCTTGCGGTAATTCTGCTGATCTTTTTCGGAGACCTGCTGTTTTTCGGGGGAGGAAGAGTACTCTCGGCTAACGGTACTGATCTGTATGCGCAGTTTCTCCACTGGCATACATTCGGCTTTGGTGAGTTACGACAGGGGCATCTTGCTCTCTGGAACCCGCATATATTTTCCGGCGCCCCTTTTTTGGCGGGGTTTCAGTCAGCGCTTTTTTATCCGCTTAATTGGCTCTACATGATTCTTCCGCTGCCTTTGGCGGTCAACCTGGGAATCGTGCTGCATCTGTTCCTGGGTGGATATTTCATGTTTTTATGGCTGAATCATCGCGGATTATCATCGTCCGCGGCCTTTCTGGGCAGTATCCTGTTTGTATTCTGCGGCGCTCAATTCCCCCATATTTACGCGGGGCATCTCACGAATTTATGCGCGATTGCGTGGACCCCGCTGATTTTTCTCTCAATAGACGGCCTGTTCGAGCGGCCGTCACTTGGCTGGTTATTGTCCGGCGCGTTCTCCATAGCCATGCAAATACTGGCTGGACATCCGCAGTATGTGTATTACACCGGGATCACGGTGGTCGTCTATTGCTCTCTGCTCACCATTACTACCCGGAAGCGCTCCTGGAAAGCGCCGGTCTGCGTTCTTTTCATGTATATCCTGGCTCTTGGAATCAGCAGCGTTCAATGGTTGCCGGGCCTGCAAGCGGCTGATGAATGTATCCGGTCCGGCGGACTTCCTTATGATATGGCAGCCACCTTTTCGCTTCCTCCGGAAAACCTTCTGACACTGCTGGCCCCTGGAATATTCGGCACCATGGAAGGGTTTCCCTACTGGGGCCGTTGGTATCTGTGGGAGATGAGCCTGTTTTTCAGTGTTACCGGGTTAGTGCTGGCGATCCGCGGCATCGGCGCGATTCCTCGCCGGGAACGACTGGTTATCCTGTTAATGATTGCGGTGCTTTTGCTGCTTGCTCTCGGGAAACACACACCTCTGCATCATCTGTTGTTTACTGTTCTGCCGGGGTTTGATTATTTCAGGAGCAGCTCAAAGTTCATCCTGCCAATGATGCTCTTCATGATTCTGCTTGCGGCCTACGGCGCACATGCGTGGTCGAAAAAAGGGATGGTGAGCCGTAGTGAGGTCATCTGGGTCGCCGTCTCCGGCGCTGTTGTCGCGGTAGCCGGATTATGGCTGTTTACCGCCTCGGGAGCGGATTTTATGGCGAACTTCATCGAGGCCGTTATTGTCAAATCACGCGAAAGTTACTTCGCCTTCAATGCGGCAACGATATCTCAATTTGCCCGTGAAGCCGCAACCAATGCGGGGATGGAATTATTGTTGTCATCGTTCACGTTGCTGGTTTTGGCGGCTATTTTATGGGCGGCTCGCACTTATGATTTCGCAGGGCAGCGGTTGGCGTGGATACTGCTGCTCGTGGCCTTGATTGAATGTGGAATTTTCGCAGCCGGATTCAGGGCCAGCTTTGACCGACGGGAAGCGGTGTCTCCTGTCTCTTCCCAGGTCCTGAAACAAGGTGGTGACAAGGACAGCCGCGTTCTCAATCTGGTGCTGCCGAATGCGGCGATGTCAACAGGGGATTTTGATGTTTGGGGTGAGGACCCTTTTGTAACGAAACGCTATGCGCAATTTATGGCCTTCACGCAAGGCCTTGATCCAGAAAAGGCGACCCAGTACCTGGAACTGCGCCAGTTAAGCCCGCTGTTGCGACTCACGCGTTGCAACTCAGTGCTGACCCTGGATGGACGGATACTCTATCTGGAAAAACCTCTGCCGCGCTTCCTGATTGTGCCTGACTGGAAGGTGTTGCCTTCAAGTGCCGCGGTATTACAGGAGATGGGTAAGCCCGATTTCGAGCCGACTAAAACGGTACTGTTGGAGTCCGATCCACATATCCAACATGGAGAAACTCACAAAGAGGGAATGGGGACCGTTATCATTGAGCATGAGACGACGGACCAGGTTACCCTGACAGTCAATACTGCGGCGCCATCAATTCTGTTCGTTACAGATGCATGGACGCCCTCCTGGCGCGCAGTGAGCCTGCCGGGAAGCAGCCAGGGAGCGTATGAGGTATTGCCTGGTGATTATGCCTTTCGGGCTATTCCCTTGACTGCCGGTGTGCATCGGCTGCGCATGGAGTACTATTCGCGAGAGCTGATTTACGGTGCATGGGTTTCCGCGGGATCACTGCTGTTCCTGCTCGGGGGTGCACTCTTCCTGGCTCTCCGTCGCCGCAGTACACCGAAAACTGGTCCCTAAACCAGTCAGCTGGAATTTGAATCAATACGTTATCCGAGGTGAATAATGAGATACGTTCTACTTATGCTTATCATCTGCATGGCAGCCATTTCATCCTGTAAAGATACGGTGAATTCGCCTGTAACTGTTAAAGATACAGTGAATCCACCCGTTACAGGCGGCTTTAACAGGCAGCCGACACTTTTAATGACTCTTCCGTCAGGGTATGAGACCGGAGAGGTGACGTTTAGTGATAATGGTTTTCAAGTTGCGGTTGTACTTAATAAAGATGGAAAAGTGGTTATGAGCATTAATTCGCATTTGAGCTCCTTGTATGATGGTGTACGTGCTCCGGTTTTTCATGCCAACTTGAAGCAGTATGCTTTTGTTGCCAGTAAGAATAGCAAGGAGTGTGTTGTTTTCAATGGCAAGGAAGGCGAGTTGTACGACAGTGTCAGAAACCCGATCATTACTTCTGATGCCCGACTTGTCTATGCCGCGAAACGCAGCGATAAGTGGGTTATCGTATCTGGTAATAAAGTGAGTCAGACATTCGATTCTCCGGATCCGTCGCTGTATGCAAGTACTAACGGTAAACGGCTTGCTTTTGTAGAACAGAACCACACGACAAAAAAGTTTAGTCTGACCACCTGCAGCTCTGATTTCAAGGGATGTGCACGGGGCAGGGAATATGATGAAATTGCCGAAGTCAGCAATAATGTGTCAGGTACACACCTGATGTACCGCGTAGCTAATCATGGAAAACAGACAGTAGTTCTGTTTGATTTCAGACAGCCTGGATGTAGTGAAAAAGAGGGGCGCTGGTATGAAAAAGTCGGTAATTTCGCCGTGTCAACGAATGGCGAGCATGCAGCATTCTTTGCTCAACGCGGGGAAAAGCATTTTCTGGTTACTGCCGGAAATGAATGGCCATGCACTGATTACAAAATGTTGTTTGATATATCGGTTTCAGATAAGGGGAACGTTCTGTATACCGGGGTCATTACAGACTCTATCATTCTTTCTCTTGATGGAAAAGTTATTGAAGACAGGCGCGAAAGCATTGATAACCTGACATTCAGCAGTGATTCCAATCGTTCATTATTTGTTGCAGGGCCATGCCCCCTGATCCCAACAGAAAAACCTGTTGAATTCGCTTACCTGGTTGTTGATGGCCATAAATCGAAAAAATATGACAAAATTGTCGGTCCGCGTTTTTCCCCTGACAATACACATGTTGTGTTTCGCGCCCGCTCAGCAGGGAAGAGATTTGTGGTGGTGGCGGATAAGGCGGGGAAAATTCTCCAGGAGCATCCGCCCTTTGATGCGGTATGGGACTTTAAAATTTCGGCAGATGGCAAATATGTTGGCTATGGTGTGAGAAGTGGTATGGAATTGTGGTGGAAGGTTGAGCCTTTGAAGTAATTTGACTAAGGCATGATCGATCGCGCGGTGAATAACTGTATGATTATTCTACGAAAAAATCGAATTTCTACGTTCCGCAGACCTCGCGCTTGGGTTTATGGTTGCTATCCTTGTAACGATCCTTGTCAGTACCGTCTTCTGCCCCAGCCTGTTGCCCACACGGTGGTGTTTAAGGCGCTCTGGTCAAACGTCCTGCTCGTTCTACTGACAGCTAGTACCGCGTGCTGCTTTTTCAGCAGGATACATCGTCGGGCGATATCCTTGTGTCCAGCGTCTTTATAACGAGTGCACCATGCCACGGTTATTTCGTTTGCAGCCAGGAGGCGTGCTGTGATATTATCACGTTTGAGCAGGCAGATCTCAGTTTAAACTGATCGCTGATTGCTGAAAACTAAAAACGAACATCACGAGGTGACCCATGAAAACAGAATACGTATATTTTTGGACCGCTGTGGCACTGTATGGTCTAAGTGCATTCAGCTATATCTTCGGTCTCATTGCTAAACACGATAAGCTGTTTTCGATCGGAAAATATGCCGCTCTTGCGGGATTCATCCCGCACCTCATATCCGTGGCCCTTCGTTGGATGGAGGGCGGGGCCCTGCCGTTCATTGAGATCTCCGAGTCCATCAGTTCCGGCGTCTTGATTGCAGTCCTCATTTTCCTTATGGTCCAGTTCAGAATAAAAAAAATAGAGCCTCTCGGCGTTACGGCTATGCCGGTCGCCTTCATTCTGATGGGATGGGCCGGTACGCTTTTCAAGGACGTGGCAGAGCAGCTTGCTCCCGCGCTCCAGAGTGCCTGGCTCTGGGTCCATATCATCGGCGCGTCAACGGGATTCGGGGCGGTCCTGACTGCGGCCGGTATGGGCTTAATGTACCTGCTGAAAGAGAAGCATGCGGCCGGACTTGATGAAAAATTGCTCGAACAGCAAGCGCTCGATAATCTGGGTTATCGCTTCATAGCCGGCGGGTTCATCATGCTGGGGCTCATGATCATCTCCGGCGCCTTCTGGTCGAACCAGGTGAAAGGCAGCTATTGGAACTGGGACCCCGTCGAGGTCTGGTCTCTCATCGCCTGGCTTATGTACGGGATATATCTTCACCTGCGGGTCACGTTCGGCTGGCGCGGAAACAAACTGGCCTGGTACGCGCTGATCGCCCTTCCGGTTATGATAATAAGCTACTGGGGTGTACCGTTTTTTGTTAAAACATTCCATACTGGGTTCAGAATTGAACATTAACGTGATTACGGATTGCTGAATGAGGTCACTTTGTGGATACGGGAGCGCAAGCCAGTATTTGCGCAATGGCCTTTGGTCATGACAAGAGATCTGATACCGTAAATGATTTATTCAGAAACTGAATACTGAAAGTTGGTTCTTTATCGTGAAAATATGCATCATTTTCCCTCCCTTGCCCTTCGGCTGGACACCGGTAGCTCCTCCAGTCCTTGAATACCTCGGGGCGCTGACAAAACAGGCCATGCCTGATGCCGACATTACCCTTATCGACGGGAGTGCCAAACCGGTCGTTCCGGAAAACCTTGATTTCGACCTTGTCGCGATAAGCTGTCTTACGGCGACCGCCGTGCCCGGATACCGGATCGCCGATGGTTTTAGAAGGAAAGGCACCCGCGTTATCATCGGAGGCATGCATGCCTCGGCTATGCCCGCTGAAGCGAAGGAGCATGCCGACGCTGTCGTGGTGGGAGAGGCGGAATCCGTCTGGGCCGAGGTCCTGAAGGACGCTCAAAACGGCGCGTTAAAGCCCTTTTATTACGGCCAGCAGGTTCCGCTGGACAACCTGCCCACCCCCCTGTATGGACTCCTCAAGGGCCGCTACCGTTTTCGCAGCGTGTTCACCTCCCGGGGCTGTCCCTTTAACTGCTCATTCTGTTCCGTAAAGCCCTTTTTCGGGTCAAAGATCCGTCATCGGCCGATTGAGGACGTGGTCAGGGATGTGGATCTCGTTCCGGAGAAGGTCTACATGAACAGCGATGAGAATGTCTGGGGCGGTAATACTGAACGCGCGATCGAACTTTTTACGGCTCTCAGGGGCTCGAAGAAGAAATGGCTTGGATTCGGAAGCTTGGGGGCCGCGCATGCTCCGTCCGGGGACAAACTGCTCAAGGCGGCGCGGGAATGCGGGCTCATAACCCTGTGGGTGGGCTGGGAAGCCCTGTCCGAAGAGGCCCTCCGCGTGTATCAGGCCCACGGGAAACTGGGGAAAAACCGCGAGGACGCAATCAGGAAGATCAAGGACCACGGTATTGATGTGTCGCTCTTTGTCATGCTCGGCGGAAGGGCGGACAGCATGGACGATTTTGAGAGGACCATAGAAGTGGCGGACAGGCTCGGGGTGAGCATTCACCCTTCGCTGGTGGTTCCCTATCCCGGAACGAAACTCTACGAAGAGTACGCGCCCTATCTTTTGAAAAATGTGGGATGGGAATACTATACCGGGGCCTATGCGCTTTACGACCACCCTCTGCCCGACATGACGCCGCAGGCAAGGGAACGGAAATTTTACGAGGTCTCCCTGGAGCTGTTGAAGTTGAGCAGGTTATTCAAACATCTGACCGATATCCCCCTTTCGGTGTTCCCCGCTTCGCATATGATATCATTGATGTCCCAGCTTCCTGTCCGGCATGGGATGAAAATTGCCTTTGAAAAATGGAAGGCTCGTAATGGCTGACGCGAAAGGCAAGGACCGGGTAAAAACAGCGGGAACGATGCTTATCGCGGTGGGCGTAAGCATGTGGATTGTCTATGCCGTCGGCCGCTATCTCCTGGGCTGGGACATCACCGACCGCGATTTTCTCGGGTATCACCTCGTGACGATCCTGCCGGGAATGGTCCTTCGCTATCATCGTTTATTCTTCGAAGATATTCCGGGATGGTTTTCCCGCGGTGAAACGAGGGCTCAGGAGCGGCCACATGGGGATCGGGTCTTGGGAAAACGTTCGGTTCTCATGAAGGCCTTGATCATTGTCAATAATTTCATTCACGATCTTTTCACCGGCCTCTGGGCAAGTTCCATCCTCGTTATCTATCTCCTCGACAGGAAGGCGCGCTCCGTTGAGGGATCGCCCCTCATTCCGACCTTACATGATGTGATGAGGACTTTTTTCTGGATCGGGGTGATTTCCATCATTGTAATCTCTGCCTCCGGGCGGGTGAGATTGCTTTATTACCGGAACGGGCGTACGGGTGATGACGAGGAGATCAAGAAGGAACTGCTGATCGTGAAACATGTTCTGTTCACGTTCCTGTTCATCGGCGGCACATACTTCGCGTATCTCCATGCTTTTGGTAGTGTGAGAAATTAGGTAATGCCCTGCTCAGGTCAATTAAGCACGGGACCGCTATTTCTCTTAACAAAGGAAAAAATACTTGATGGCGCTCGGTTTGCTGATATTGCCGAGGTTGGAATGACGTATCAAGACATGTCTATCCTGAAGTGCTACGATAAAGATGTTATAGAATTCATCAACCGGGGAATCGGAGTTGATGACGAAGGACGATTCAATGAGTTGGCGCTCAGGGCTTTTGAACTACAATATAGTACGGACGAGGCATACAGGAAATATTGCACGAAAACAAGTATTTCTCCTGAGTCAATAAGCCATTGGCACGAAATCCCCGCTGTTGCTTCGTTTCCCTTTAAGAAGACGCTTGCCTCGGCGTTTCCCGAGCGGAAGGCCGAAGAGTTCTATTTCAGAAGCGGGATCGCGGAGCTTCGGAGAAAGAGAGGGCCTTTTTTCCCGGTCAGGGCGGTCCGCTCGCTTACGGAGGGTGCCAACAAATTACTGGAAAAGGCGTTCGTTTTTCCCGACGTCGATACCATAAAAATGCTCTTCATGGTTCCGACCCCTGTCATGGCGCCTGGAATGGTCATGGCGAGCGGTCTTGAAAGGATCAGGCAACGGTTCGGAACAGAGGACAGCCGATTCCTCATCTCCTTCAAGGGGCTCGATTTACGGGGGCTGATATCATCGCTTCGGCATGCCGAGAAGGCTGATCACCCCCTGGTTTTGCTCGGCGCCACGTGGGGGTTTGATTATTTCCTGGACTCCTGTAAAAGAGCGGGGATCGTATTCAATCTGCCCGAAGGCAGCAGGATCGTCGAAAGCGGCGGATATGTGGGAAGATACACGAAGTGCACCAAAGAGGATTTTTTCAGTAAGTGCCGCGACATTCTCGGGCTCCCGGAAATCTCATGTATCAATGCTCTGTGGTTGTGCGAGAGCAGTACCGTGTATTTCGACAATGTTCTCGGGAATCATCTCGGCGGTATCTCAGGGGAGCGATGTAAGGTGGCTCCTCCTTGGACCAGGACCATGGCCGTCGATCCGAGAGACTTTAAGCGACTGCCCAAAGGGAAGCCCGGACTGCTCAGGCTTTACGATCTTACCAACCGCGCAATGGCGATCTCTGTTCAGACCGGCATTATGGGGTATGAGACAGAGAGCGGTTTTGAGGTCGTTGGAAAATGGAACCGGGATATGAAAAATCCCGAGATAGATCTCTTGCCACGCCATCCCGGCGGGAAAGTGGTGTCCTCTATAATGGATGCATTCCTCGCCTGGAAGTTCTCGAAAACAGGCCTGATCGATTCTTCGGTCAAATAAAGGTAACGCCGTGTTGGCACGGTGGCGTAATAAAGGATTTCTCGAATGGATTACTCTCTTGAATCAGATTTTGTAAAACAGCTCGATAAAGACATCCTGGACTTCGTTCTGATGGGAATGGAATACAAGGACGAGGATCGATTCAACGAGCTGGCCCTCAGGGAGTTCGAACTGCAGTATCACACCATCGAACCGTACCGGGAATACTGCAAGAAAAAGGGATCGGTGCCGGAGTCCGTAAAGCAGTGGCAGCAGATACCCGCTGCTCCGTCTGCGGCGTTCAAAAAGTTCATCATGGCGTCTTTTCCCGTTGAAAAGGCGGAACACGCTTACTTTACAAGCGGCACGACGGACCCCGCGCGAAAGGGGTCGATCCTGCGGGACAAGGGCGCCGTAGACCTCATCAATGCAGCCAACGGGCTGTTGACCAGAAAGTATGTTTTTCCCGACTTCGAGAGAATGAAGATCCTGCTCATGGTGCCTTCACCCAGGATGGCGCCGGGCATCGGTATCGCCATAGGGCTTGACCGCGTGCGAAAGGAATTCGGGACGCCGGAAAGCGCATACCTTATTTCACCACTCGGCTTGGATCTGGAATTACTCCTGAAGTCCCTTGTCGACGCGGAACGGACTGGAGAACCAGTCGCGATCATCGGTTCGACGGTTGGGTTTGTCTATTTCCTGAAGGCCTGCGAAAAGGAAGGGCTCAGCTTCCGCCTTCCTTCCGGTTCGAGGGTCTGCGACGGTGGAGGCTATCTCGGTCAATTCGGGGAATGCACAAGGGATGAGCTCTATGAGAAGTGCAGGCTGATCCTCGGGGTCGAAGCTCATTATTGCATCAATGTGCTCGGCATGGGAGAGATCAGCACCAATTTCTTCGATAATGTTCTTGATGACCACTTCAAGGGCAGGAAAGGCGATCGATTCAAAGTGATTCCTCCATGGACCCGGACCGGGGTGGTGAGCATCGATACGTTCGAAAGGCTCCCGCGGGGGGAGACGGGGCTTTTGCAGCACTACGATCTGGTGAACAGGAGTATGGTCATTGCGGTTCAGACGGACAATCTCGGCTTTGAAAAGGAGCAGGGATTTGAGATCGTCGGCAGATGGAAAAAGCAGCAGGGGAAGATGGACTGCGAAGAGATACGGGGCAGCCACGGCGGGAAGTTCATTACGCAAATGGTGGAATTTCTACTGAAAAGAAATCTGAAAAAGATAGGGAAGGTCTACAGTAAGGTCGCGAAGGAGCGGTAGACGCTATGAAAAGGAAAAAGCCCGAAGAGATAACGGATAAGTTGATTGGGGAAGCCGACAAGGTCTGCGCCTGTTCGGCGATCGTCGGCGATATTATCGCAGCCACGAATGAGGCAAAGAAGAAAAAGACGTCATTGAAACGGCTCTTGGATTTGATCAAGGAGAAAAAACAGAGGAACAGCTGATTCTATCATGGTGCCCGTTGCTTAAGAATGAAATGTTATCGGAAAGTATGTGAAGATATGGGTATTGGTTTTAGTTTCAGGCTTTAAAGGTTCTTTTTAAGTTTGCGAAGTGACTGTTTCGTTTCTTTAGCAGGTTGTTGAAAAAGTCACTTCTTCATCTGAATTTACTGGCATAGCTCGTAAAGCGATGTTATATACATCGCGCAATTATCATTTTTCACTACTGGAGCGATGCATGCGCGGAGACGACACCAAACCTGAAGCAATGTTCTACTATATATCAATATATCACCGGAATCGATGATCCCTCAGGAGCATCCATTGCGACCCATCCGCAAGATGGTGGATCAGGCGCTTGAGGAGCTTTCCCCAGAGTTCGACAAGATGTATTCTCGAATCGGACGCCCTTCGGTGCCGCCAGAGAAGCTCCTGAAAGGACTTCTCCTCCAAACCCGCTACTAGAGCAGGGCGTTACCTGAACGATCAAGAGGGGTGAGGAAAATAGACTTCCGCATTTCTTTCTTTTTACCCGCACCCTGGCAACAATATCACTTGACACTATTAACGCATTGCGTTACTATTGGCTATGGTTAAAAGCTTTCATGGTAAAGATAACGAAAAGCTGTTCAACCGGCAGTTTGCATCGAAATTTCCGTCAGAAATACGCCGCGTCGCCTTGAATAAACTGATGTATCTGGATGCTGCGGACCGCCTTGAAGATTTGAGGGTCCCTCCAGGCAATCGGCTGGAGAATCTATCCGGTAGCCGCCATTCGCAACATAGCATACGGATCAACGATCAATGGAGAATATGCTTTCGATGGCATCAAGGAGATGCCTACGATGTTGAGATAACCGATTATCACTAGGAGCGAATTATGAGAGCGAAAAAAGTACCCCCCATCCATCCGGGAGAAATTCTGCTGGAAGACTTTCTTGAGCCTATGGGAATAAGCCAGTACAGGCTTTCCAAGGACATCAGCGTACCGCCTCGCCGTATCAATGAAATTGTTCAGGGCAAACGTTCAATTTCCGCAAATACCGCGCTAAGACTCTCTCGCTATTTCGGACTTTCAGAACGATTCTGGCTCAATCTTCAGTCGCGCTATGATCTTGAGGTGGAAAAAGACAAATTGGATGAACGTCTTGCGAAAGAAGTGCGTGTCTTGACGTTGCAGCACGCCTAAATCATGATGATTCCAACCTGTGGGTACCTTTAGGCGCGCCAAAGGCGGTGCAAGACCCGCGCGATAGGACCCGGTCAGGCCGTTGGTGCAAATTATACCTTGTAAATTAAAAGGTCATCTTATAAATTGCAACGATGACCGAATTGTTGAAGGTGGTTTCTTCGCAGGCTATTGATTCGCGTTCAAGTTCATATTGCTAACTGGACCAGTAAATACAATGTCGCAGAGGTGACCGAGGACACCGAGAGTAGATTAAAATACGCATTTCTGCAGGCCTTTCTCTGAGACCTTTGTGTTCTCGGTGGCAAACAATGTTAACTATAATATGAACTCCATAGTAAATCAGATTATTTTATCCTTATGTCGGCTTGGCCGAGTTAGGTGACCGTCAATTATGAACAAAGCATTCACCATCTTCATCGGTTTTCTGCACGACTTCGCCGCGGGCTGTTGGGCGGCCACGGTCCTGGCTGTGTACTGGGTGGACCGTATTGCGATGCAGCGTCCTGAGCTCAAGATCACGTTTGATCTGCTTGAACGGCAGTTCTTCTGGGCGGGGGTGGGGTGCACCGCCATCGTCCTGCTGGCCGGCATGGGGCGGACCTTTACCTATGCCTACATCGGCAGCGTCTACGGTGAACCGTCAGAGCAGCTGCGCCGGAAGATGTTGATTATCAAGCACATCGTGCTGTTCACCGTATTTGGTTTAGGGACCTGGTGGCAATATGGAATGTCCTTTAATTAATATGCATAATATACAATACAAAAATATGTTGATATTCAATATTGTATTGTATATAATGCATGCATGTTGATTGACATAGGAAGAGAAATACGGAAAGCCCGTAAACTTCGAAAGTTATCCCAGACGGATCTTGCGAAGGGGCTGGGCATGAGCCGTTCGACTATCAGCCAGATAGAGTCTGGTACCGTACAAGAGATCGGGGCCAGGAAACTGATCCGCATCCTGGATTCCCTTGGACTGGAACTTCGGATCCGTCCCGCCGCTTCTCCGCCAACACTTGAGGAACTGCAGGAGGAGCAGAAGTGACGACAGGTTCTGAAACCCTCGCTGTCTGGGCGGCAGGGGACCGGGCCGGATTGCTTCGTCGTGAGGGCGGCTTACGCCATGTTTTTGCCTACGATCCTTCAACGCCGGAAACTACCCAAGTGTCGCTTACCATGCCGGTTCGACTGGAAAGCTGGGTCAGCCGGGATCTTCATCCTGTGTTCCAGATGAACTTGCCGGAGGGGGTACTGCTGGAAGCAATACGACGTGCTGTTGCCAAGGTGGCAGGAAGTGATGATCTCACGTTATTAAGGATCACCGGCGGAAACCAGATCGGACGCAACCGATTTTCCCTTGTTGGTGATGAGTCGCCGGGTCTGCCTGAATCTCCGGAATCCCTCGAAAAACTTCTGACCTATCCCGATACCGCAGAGCTGTTTCAGGAGCTTATGGGTCGCTATGCTCTGCGGTCGGGTATTTCCGGTGTACAACCGAAGGTCATGCTCGATGCAAAGGACCGGGTTGCCCTGACCACGGCGGGTTACATCGTAAAATCCTGGGGACATGACTATCCGCAGTTGGCAGCCAATGAGTATTTCTGCATGACTGCCGCGAAGCGGGCTGGTCTGCCGGTGCCGGAGTTCCATCTTGCTGAGAACGGCGGTCTCTTTGTGATGAAGCGTTTTGATCTTGGGCCGGGTGGCGTGTTTCTGGGATTTGAGGATATGTGCAGCCTGCAAGGGGTTGGAACGTCCCAGAAGTACAGCAGCAGTTACGAACGGATCGCGCGAAGCATCAGGGATTTTGTTTCCGGCAGCTACCAGGCGCAGGCGCGGCAGCAGTTTTTCGAAATGCTGGTGTTGTCCCTCATGGTGCGCAACGGCGACGCTCATTTGAAAAATTTCGGAGTATTATATGGAGCGCCGGGGTCCGTGAGGCTGGCGCCGCTCTATGACGTGGTGACCACGACAGCTTATATCCGAAATGATGTGCCGGCGCTCTCACTTGCCGGCACAAAGAAATGGTGGTCCCGGAAGATCTTAGAGCAATTTGGGGTAGCTCATCTCTCTCTGACCCCCGGTGCCATCCGGCAGGCCATTGAACGGAGTGCTGATGCTATTGCTGAAACCCGTAAAGAGGTTCAAGCGTATATCAGCGATCATCCCGAATTCCGGGAGACAGGTGAAGTCATGCTTGCGGCGTGGGAGAACGGCGTTCAACTCGCCTGATTGAGGGGATGCGTAACGATAAACCGGAGTGGAGTTTTTCATGATCATCGCCAGAATGTTGGAAAAGGGTCGGATCGTCATCCCGAAAGAGGCGAGGGAAAAGGCCCACATCGGTCCCGGAGACAAGGTTGAGGTCAGAGTCACCGACGAAGGGATACTAATTTCACCGCTCAGCAAGAGCCATACAGACTGCTTCACGGGGGTTGTTAAGGGCAGACTGTCGCTGCGGGAGTAAGAGCGATTATATGCCGAAAAGTCTTAAGATTTTTCATGCAGAGGAAGGGAATCAAGCACATTGCTTCCAGTGGCCAGGATTTCGGAACGCTGGAAGACATAACCTTTTGGTCTCCGACATAAACTGATCGTCGAGCATATCGTGTTGTTCTCGGTCTTCGGCATAGGGACGTGGTGGCAGTATTTCATGGCTTTTCCCCGGTAGTGAGCGACCGCATAACTTCAAAATTCTTTTGACATTCCAAGGCTTATTGTTTAATATGTCCAAATTGTGATGAACAAACCCAAAAAGGTCCTCCTTATAACCCCGCCCTACCATGCGGGAGTCGTCGAATCCGCCGGTGTCTGGATGAACGTTGCCTTCGTTTATCTCGCGGGCAGCCTCCGGCAGGCGGGCCACGAACCGGTGATCTACGACGCCATGAGCGCGTGGCACACCTACGACGACATCCGGAAGCGGATCGAGACGGAGAAACCCGATGTTGTCGGCACGACTGCCTTTACCGCCGAGATCGTGGACGCCCTCAAGGTCCTGAAGCTTGCCAAGGAGGTCGATCCCCGCATCACCACCATCATCGGGAACGTCCACCCCACCTACTGCTACGACGAGATCCTGACTGCGGCGGACAATCCCGTGGATTATATCGTCATGGGGGAGGGCGAAGAGACCGTTGTGGAGCTCATGGACTGCCTTTCGTCCGGGGGAGATCCGGGCAAAGTCAGTTCGATCGCCTTCTCGCGGGATGGAATGGTCACGGTCACTCCATCGCGGCCCTTTATCAGCGACCTGGACAGCCTGCCGCTGGCCTGGGACCTCGTGGACTGGAAACTTTATACCTACAAACCCATGAAGGATTCGGTGCTCGCCATCGTCAGCACCTCGCGGGGTTGCAGTCAGAAGTGCAGTTTCTGTTCGCAGCAGCTCTTCTGGAAGCGCAAATGGCGGGGCAGGAGCGCCGAGAACGTGGTCGAGGAGCTGGAACACCTGCGGGACACCTATGGCGTGAACGTGGTCATGTTCGCCGATGAGACGCCGACGCTGGACGGGAAACGGTGGGAGCGGATGCTGGACCTGCTGATCGAACGGAAGGTGGGCGTGAAGATCCTGATGGAGACCCGGGTGGACGATATCATCCGGGATGAGCATATTATGGACAAGTACCGTCTTGCCCAGGTGGACCACATTTATGTGGGCGTGGAGGCCACGACGCAGGCCGCGCTCGACGCATTCAACAAGAACATCAAAGTTGAGGACTCAAAGCGCGCCCTGGACCTGATCAACGCCCAGGACATCGTGACCGAGACCTCGTTCGTGCTGGGCATGCCCGATGACACGCCCGAGAGCATGGCGAAGACCCTTGAACTGGCGATGTACTATAATCCCGACATGGCGTTCTTCCTGGCCATCGCCCCGTGGCCCTATTCCGAGATCTACCCGAGCCTCAAGGAGCACATCGAGGTGAAGGACTACAGCAGGTACAATCTCGTCGAGCCGGTCATGAAGACGAAGACCATGACCCTCCAGGAAGTGCATGACTGGCTAGGCAAGGCCTCACGCGAGTTTTTCACCCACAAGATGCATACCCTTGACACGATGACCCCGAAGAAGCGGGAGTTCATGATCAAGGTCATTCATATCATCGCCACCAGTTCCTACCTCGCCAAGACGATGAAGGGCACCATGCCCGAGGACATCAAGAAGCTGCTCCACGACCTGGAATTATCGCATCCCTGATAGTGTCCACTAAGCCTCTCCCGTTCGCCTCTACCCTGCGCCCCTGATAGGCTTTCCGTTAACTGCTGAGGCCTTACCGCGCCAATGCGTCGCTGCTGTGCCTCATGTATTCCGCAAGTCCCGCGAGCGATCCGACCATGACCGACAGGAACCACAGGAACGAAATAGCCGTGCTGGCCTCGGCGGATATTCCGGTGAGGCCGAAGAGAACGACGAAGGCGCCCTCCCGCAGACCAAGGCCGGAGATCGAGATGGGGACCGCCATGACGGTGATGATGAGGGGGACGAATACGAACAGCGCGGTGAAAGAGGGATGCTGACCAAGCCCGAGGGAGATGAGATAGACCTCAAGGATGGTGAGGACCTGGATCAGCAGTGACAGCAGAAAGGCCTTTCCGAGGGCCTGCCGGTCCCTGAGCGTATCGTGGAAATAATCATAGAAGTCGGCGATGGCCGTGAATCGCCTGCCGATGCGCAGTCCGAAGAACAGCAGGCTTCCCGACAGGAACAGGAGGAACAGGGAAGGCGTGAGCCAGTGCAGCCCAAGGGCCTTCAGTTCGCCATAGCCGGCGATGCCGGAGATGAGCCCGATGGACAGGAGTGCAGAATATCCGACATACCGGTCCAAGAACACCGAACCGAGGCTGCTGCCGCCGTGGCCGGTTTCCTTGTAGAGGTAGTAGGCTTTCACGGCGTCTCCGCCGACCGCGCCCGGCATGAAATGGTTGAAGAAACTGCCGATGAGGCAGAGTGAGAAGAGCTTTTTCCCGGGCTGAGAGCCCTTAAGCAGAATTCCCCATCGCAGGGAAGCGAGGGCGATCGTCAGGATGTAGATCAGCGAAGACAGGAAAAAGAACCGGAGGTCCATTTTCCCGAGATGGGAAAGGATGTTCTGAAGGCCGACCTTCCGGAGAACGAACGACAGCAGGAGCCCGCTGACGGATATCTTGAGCGCCAGGAACAGCGCGTTCTTCAGCTTTGTCGAGCTCACGGAAGCCCTTTCTCGATCCGATAGCGCCTGACGGACTCTTTTCGCAGACGGTCAGCTTCGAGGCCTTTCAACTCCCCTACGCGGTGCAGCTTCATCATGTTCGTGCTGCCGGCCACCCCGATCGGCACGCCGGCGGTGATCACGATCAGGTCCCGCTTTCTCGCCAGGTCCTTCTCCAGCATGATCGCCTCCACGCCCCGGATCATGGCGTCGGTCGTCTTCATCGCCTTCAGGATGACCGGGATCACGCCCCAGAAAAGCGAAACCTTGCGCGCCACCCGCTCGAAGGGTGTCGGCGCGATGATGTCCGCGGCCGGCCGGTGCTTCGACACGAGGAGCGCGGTGCTGCCGGACTGGGTGAAGGTGACGATGGCGCGCGCGTGCTGCTCCGCCGCGGCCCGGCAGGCCGCATGGGCAACGCTCTCGTCCATGCCGCCGATGTGCTTGTCCGGCGGCAGCGGGGCCAGCGATGTTTCGGCCTGCTCGGCGATGCGCGCCATGACCGCGATTGCCAGCACGGGATGCTTTCCGACCGCAGTCTCGCCGGAGAGCATGACGCAGTCGGTCCCGTCCAGGATAGCGTTTGCAACATCCGAGGCTTCCGCCCGCGTTGGCTGGGAGTTCTCGATCATGCTTTCGAGCATCTGGGTGGCCGTGATGACCGGTTTTTCCGCTTCGTTGCAGGCGCGGATGATCAGCTTCTGGAGCAAGGGCACCCGCTCGGGCGACATTTCCACGCCGAGGTCCCCCCGTGCCACCATGATGCCGTCGGCCGCGCGAATGATCTCCGCGAGATTATCGATCGCCTCCGGTTTCTCGATCTTCGCGATGATCGGGATGTTCGCGCCCGCCTTACGGAGAAAGGCCCGGGTCGCCGTGATGTCGGACGCGGTGCGGACAAAGGAAAGGGCGATATAATCCACGCCCTGCTCGATGCCGAACAGGAGGTCCTCACGGTCCTTCCGCGACAGGGAGGGGAGGGTCAGGCGCGCGCCGGGGAGATTGACCCCCTTATGGCTTTTAAGAATTCCCCCTCGGACGACCTTGCATTGAAGGTCACTCCCGCTCCTTCGAACGACGCGGGCCTCAAGTCTTCCATCGTCGAACAGGACGGTGTCGCCTGCCGTAAGATCTTTCGTGAGACGGGGATAGGTGATGGATATCATGCTGCCGGTGCCCAGGACCTTCTTTGTCGTGATCGTGACAAGGTCTCCGCGCTTCAGCGTTACGCCGTCGTTCAGCATCTTGCCGACGCGGAGCTTCGGTCCCTGGAGGTCCTGGATGATCGCGATGGGTTTTTCCGCCCGCAGCGACGCCTGCTTGATGAGACGGATGCGGTTTAAATGGTCCTTCCGCTCACCGTGGGAAAAGTTGAGACGCGCCGCGTCCATGCCCGCCTTGATGAGCTTCGCGATGACTGCGGGTGAACTGGACGCCGGGCCAATGGTGGCGATGATCTTGGTTCGTTTCACTGATACCTCCCCCTGTTAACCGTCTACTGCCTTCTGTATGCTGTTCTTCACGGTTCTACCGCGATCAGTTCATATTTTCTCGTTCCCAGTCCCAGCCGCTCGCACTCGTCGATCTGGAGTTGAAGGGGCCGGGGATTGAGCGTCCCGAGGATGTCAAAGCCCGCCTTTAGCTTCGCGTCCTCGGCGGCTGACTGCGGCAGGGGAGGCGCTTTTCGGAGCATGTCGACCGACGCCTGTTCGATGGCGACCAGGTCGTCGGAGACCATGATGCCCTGGTCCTGGATCACCGGAACATCGGCGACGGGCATGCAGTCGCACTCCGGCTGGACCTGGAGCAGGAAGTTCACGTACACGACCTTGCCCTTCTCAAAGGTGGACAGTACCGCTGCAGCCGCTTCGGCCATGCTCTTCATGAAGGTCTCGTCGTCCTGAGGCAACGTCAGCGCGCCCTCCTGGCAGACGCGGGCGCACCTGCCGCAGTGCCAGCAGGTCTCCCCATCATAAGTGAACTCGCCGTCCTTGAAATCGATGGAGTCCAGCGGGCAGATCTCGGCGCACTGCTGGCAGAGCGTGCAGCGGTCCTTGTCCCACTGGAGACCTTTCTCGCCGTGGCAGTGCATCCCGCCGCGGCCCTTCTGCCATCCCTGCTCCCGGTGCCGTCCGCTCACGCAGCCCATGGCAAGGTTCTTTATGGCGCCGGCATAGCCGGAATTTATGTGACCCTTGGTGTGCGAGCAGACCACCATGGCAGGCGCGTCATGGATCACCGAGGCAACGGCTATCTGGCCGAGGAGCGGTCCCGCATTGACCAGGATGCTGTCCTTGCCGTACAACCCGTCGGCCAGCACAAGGGGAGCTCCGCAGGAGAGGTGGTTCAGCCCGTTCTGGTTCGCCACCTCCAGATAGTCCAGCCCCTTGATGCGCACCGTATCGGTCACAAAGGGTTTTGCGCCCGTCCGTGTCACTTCTTCGACGACCTTCCGGAGCATCACCGCAGGGATGATGCGAAACGCGCCCGGGGACCCCCAGTGGGTCTTGACCGCGACCCAGTCGTCCCTGGTGAACCGCTTCCCGAGTTCGAGACGCGTCAGCAGGGCCTCAAGTTTTCCCGGAACGCTGTGCTGATAGTTCCAGCGAAGCGTGCGTGCGGTGGAGAAATAGACCTTGGACATGGCGACCTCGTGATGTCAGGAAGTTTCCCTCGGGGTACCGAGGGGAGAACGCGGGTGAGCCACCGGTCTTTCGCGAAGGACTCGCTCCCCTGGTTCGAACATTATTTCGGATCTCGCTCCGCTTTGCCCGACCGGCAAACCTGCCCCTGATGGTTCCCGCTAATCGTGGAAAGTGATCCGCGATATGCAGCCCTCGGCGCGTGAAGCCGTGTGCTGCGAGTTCACCTGAAAACGCACGCCGCTGATGTTGCCGGGATCCTTCCCGAACAAACGGCGGTAATCCTTCCGGAGATCCCGCGTGATCTCCATCCATTCCTGCAGCTTGTTGTGCTTGTTCGCGACAACGAGGATCCTGGCGGTGACGATGAAAGGGACGAAAAAATCGCCCTCGGTATCGAGGGGAGCATTGGTGTCCCAAATATAATCGATCGCGTATCGGCCACCGAAGGCAACGACTATTTGCGCGGCTTGATCATCGGTCGAAGAATTCCGCAAATCACCTTTGGGGGGGAGCACATTGGCGCGCCATCGCCAGGTGATAAATGGATACTTGCTGATATCGAGGTCGATATCGCGTTGGATGGAAAAAGAGGCGTCCACGCTGTTGAGGCAAACCGCCGGTGTGCCCCCGTCGCTGGCCTTGAACACCTGCGGGGTCCCGGACTTCACTTTGAGCCTCCATGCTGCCGGTGACCCGTCGGGATTCAATGTGGAGCCATCGAGTGCCTCGATGGTCGCGGCACCGGCTTGCGATGTGATAATAAGCATTATAGCAAGAATATAGCGGATCATTTTATTCTCCATCCTGTCGTCATGAGGTGCGTTGTTGATCGTTCGCTTTCACTGCGCCTGCAGAGCGCTAGCATTGCTGAAGATGGTTTTTCGGTATCCCCTTTGTCGGGATCATATATGCTATTCAAATTACGCTGGCCATTATCTCTAAAGCGGGTTATCACTATTGACACAATTCTATCCAATAATTTCTGCCTGACCACGGTACATTACTATCGGTCATCTACAGTTTGAGGCCTTCCGCATACACTTCTTTCTTCGGCAACCCCAGCTCTGCTGCAGCTGCGGCGACCGCCTCTTTCTTGCTTAATCCCCGGTGCAGCATCAGGTTCTTGAGGTATTCCAGCGTGTCCACAGGTCCCATGGGCTCTTCGATCGCGGCCTGGACGATGATCGTATACTCGCCCTTCATGCTGCCGGCTTCCAGTTGCTTTTTTACCTTCTTGAGCGTTCCCCTGATGACCTGCTCGTGGACCTTGGTAAGCTCCCGCGTGAGGACCGCCTTGCGGTCGCCCAGGACCATTTGCATATCGTCCAGGGTTTGCAGAATGCGGTGGGGTGCTTCATAGAAGATCAGCGTCCGCTCTTCCTTGGTTAGTTCTTCTAGTCTTTTCAGCCGCGCGGTGTGCTTGCTCGGGAGGAAACCCTCGAACACAAAGCGGTCCGTGGGCAGGCCTGAGACCGACAGGGCGGCAATGGCCGCGGTCGGCCCGGGGATGGGGACCACGGGGATCTTCTGGTCGATGGCGAGGTTGATGAGGAAGTACCCCGGATCGGAGATGCCGGGCGTTCCCGCGTCGGAGACGAGGGCCACGCTCTTTCCTTCGAGCAGGCGGGCAACGAGGACAGGGGCTTTTTCTTCCTTGTTATGGTCGTGATAGCTCGTGAGCGGCGTGTGGATGTCAAACTTAATGAGCAGCTTCCGTGAATGGCGCGTGTCCTCGGCGGCGATGGCATCCACTTCCTTAAGGATGCGGATGGCCCGGAGGGTGATGTCCTCGAGGTTGCCGATGGGAGTTGCGACGATATAGAGAATACCAATTGACATATAACCTGAATCCTGCACTCTTTTCGTGATGTGAGCGTTTTCAGCCTTCTTCAATGCAGGTTTTGACATTTTGACCGTTTTTTTCGCCTAACCTGATAAGTGATTCGTGCAAGAAATTTCTTGCACGAGAAATCCCGATAAACAGCGGGTAAAAGCCCGCAAGCTATCAATTACGTGCAAGATTCAGGTATAAACACCAAATAGCAAATCCTAAAATACAAATAATATCCAAATTTCAAATACGAATGGTCAAATTGTTTGGAATTTCCTCTTTTGGATATTGAACATTATTTGAGATTTGCTGCTTGTAATTTGGAATTTTACCCTTCAGTAGCTTTTATATCGATTTGTAATGGGGAATCGACGATCTTTGCCCAACCCGCGCGGTGTGATCTTGACGCCCGGGGGCGCCTGTCTTCGCTTGTATTCGCTGGAATCGACGAGGCGGATCACCTTTTCCACGGTCTTCCGGTCGAAACCCATTTGCAGTATCTCCCGGAACCCCTTGTCTTCCTCTACATAGGCCTTCAGGATCGGATCGAGAACAGAGTACTCCGGCAGGGAATCGCTGTCCTTCTGGTTCGGCCGCAGCTCGGCGGTCGGCGCCTTGGTCATGACCCGCTTCGGGATGATGGTCCTGCCCGCAAGCTTGTTGATGCAGCGGCAGAGGTCGTACACCAGGGTCTTGGGCACGTCCTTGATCACGGCGAAACCGCCTGCCATGTCGCCGTAGAGCGTGGCATAGCCCACGGACATCTCGCTCTTGTTCCCGGTGGTCAGTACGAGCCACCCGAACTTGTTCGAAAGCGCCATCAGAAGGTTTCCCCGGATGCGCGCCTGGAGGTTTTCCTCGGTCACATCCTGACGCGTCCGGCTGAATTCGCAGCGCAGGGTGTTGAGGTAGGCATCGAAGGTCTGCTGGATGGGGAACTCCAGGATCCTGATACCAAGATTCCGGGCCAGCTCGCAGGCGTCCACCCTGCTCTCGTTCGAACTGTACTGGGACGGCATGAACACGCCGACCACGTTCTCCCTGCCCAGTGCATCTGCGGCCACTGCCGCGACAAGGGACGAATCGATGCCTCCCGACAGGCCGATCACGGCGGTACTGAAGCCGTTCTTCTGCATATAGTCCCGCGTTCCGAGCACCAGGGCCCGGTAGACCTCTTCGCAGAGCGGGAGCGTCTTGACGGCCTTTCGGGCGTGAATCGGTTTCTTCTTCGGCCCCGCCTTCGCCGAAATTACGACCTGGTCAATGGCTTCGAAGTGCCGTTCCGCTGCCTTGAGGGCAAGCGGTTTCCTGTCCGGGACCCTGATGTCCACGACGAGCAGGTCTTCCTCGAACTGCTTACCCGAAGCGATGAGCCTGCCGTTCCCGTCGATGACCATGCTCTGTCCATCGAAGACCAGTTCGTCCTGCCCGCCGACCGCGTTGGTGTAGGACACGATGACGTTGTTCTCCCGGGCGCGGCGCGCAAGCATCGCCAGGCGTTCTTTGCCCTTGCCTTTGTGGTACGGTGATGCATTGATGTTGACGATCACCTCGGCGCCCGCCAGCGCCTGGGAGCGCGTGGGGCCTTCGCTGAACCAGATGTCCTCGCAGATGTTCACGCCGAGCGTCACACCCTTGAGCGTGATGAGGGGATACCGGTTCCCGGGCCGGAAATAACGGTACTCGTCGAAGACGCCGTAGTTCGGCAGCAGGATCTTGTGGTATACGTACGCGAGCTTACCGTTGTGCATGATCGCCGCCGCGTTGTACAGCAGGTCCTTTCTGTCGACAAATCCGATGACAGCGGTGATGCCCCTGGTCGCCCGCTGGATGTCCTTGAGCGTCCTGAGGTTGTCACGCGCGAACTGCGGTTTGAGCAGAAGGTCCTCGGGCGGGTAGCCGGTCACCGCAAGCTCGGGGAAGGCCACGATGTCGGCCCCGGTCTTTCGGGCGAGGCCGATGGTCTCGATGATCTTGTCCCGGTTGCCGGCGAGGTCGCCGACGGTGGGGTTGATCTGGGCCATGGCAATGCGAAGTGTTCTCATAGGATGCCTCAAAAAGATAACAGAAAAAGCAACAGCTCAACATCTTTGTCTCGCAAAGACGCAAAGGCCGCAAAGAAAACGGAGACCAGAGCAATTGTAGACCCTGCAAGGGGGGAAAGTCTACAGCCCATTCGCGATGCGAGTAATGCCATTCTTGATCAAGTTCTCGTTAAAGTTAATTAGCAAGCCGAGTTTCATTTTTGTCAACTTCAAATAGGTCAGAAGCTGCTTCTTGTGAACAGGCAGGATGGTCTCAACGGATTTCAGCTCAAGGATGACCTTGTTTTCAATGATGACATCGGCTTTGAAACCAATATCCAACTTGACTGTCTCGTAGACAACGGAAATGCCTGTCTGTCGCACAACAATAAGGCCGAGCTTTTTAAGCTCGTACACAAGTACTTCCTCGTAGACCGATTCAAGGAGTCCAGGGCCGAGGATTGTGTGTATCTTAATGCAAAGATCGACAACGATCTTGGCTATGTCGTTCTCGTTCATCATGAATGTTGCCCTCTTTGCGGCCTTTGCGGCTTTGCGAGAAACAAGCCGTGTTTATATTGCTTTCGGGTTCTATTCTGTTCCCCTGCGAGAGACAAACGATGCTTTCGCCTCGTCCATAACCGTCTTCAGCGGGATATTCTTCTCCTCCGCGAGCTTCTTGCAGTCCTCATACTCCGGCGTGACAGTCATGATCTCGTCACCCTTTTTGCTGATCTTGACCCGGACCTTCCCGTAGCCGGTTTCGATCTCCCGGACCTCCCGGCTAAGCTTCTTCCGTCCCACTTCCTTGATGCGGACACCGATGCTCGTGGTCTCGCGGAAGATGATATCCAGAAGGTTATCGCTATGTTCCTTGTCCGTAAGAATTGACAGAAGGACAGCAGGCCTGCCTTTTTTCATGATAATTGGCGTGAGGTAGGCGTCATGGGCGCCCTTTGCCATGAGCGTCTCGATAAGATGGCCGTAGAGTTGGGGATTCATGTCGTCGATGTTGGATTCTATGATGATCGACGTATCCTCTTCGTACGCCGACACGGACTCGCCGATCATGAGCCGGAGAACATTGGGCTGGCCAGGGAGATCCTTATTCCCGGCGCCATAGGCGATCCGGTCTATTGTCATTTGGGGAAGGGGGCCGAAGAAGGACGCAAGCGTGGTGATGATGGCCGCGCCGGTAGGTGTCGTGAGTTCGAAAGCGATGGAAGATGAATAGAGAGGAATGTTCTTAAGAAGCTCCGCCGTGGCTGGCGCGGGTACGGGCAGCTTTCCGTGTGCCGTGTGGACCGTGCCGGAACCCACGTTCACCGGGGAGCACAGGATCTCAGTGACGCC
Organism: uncultured Nitrospiraceae bacterium; assembly: GCA_964412455.1. Taxonomy (GTDB): domain Bacteria; phylum Nitrospirota; class UBA9217; order UBA9217; family UBA9217; genus JAAXXJ01. The sequence goes on from CAYPOT010000017.1 coordinate 41,136, forward strand.
AAGAAGTTCAAGGCCGATGACCGAACCTACGATGTCCACCAGCGCGTCCACCGCCCCGACCTCGTGGAAGTGGATCTTGTCCGGAGTGGTGCCGTGGACTTTCGCTTCGACATCGGCCAGGCGCTGGAAGATGCTCAGGCTCTTCTTCTTCACGACAGGGGAGAGGGACGATCCGTTGATGATTCCCTGGATCTCCGAGAGATGGCGGGCAGGTTGTTCCTTTTCGTCCAGGATGACATGGACTTTGGTGGCTGCGAGGCCGGAGCGTTTCACTTTTTCCGAGGTGATCTCATAGCCGGGCAGGTTCAGCTTGGCGAGCTCCGAGCGCAGGACCTCGATGGGCAGGCCCGCGTCCACCAGGGCGCCGAGGGTCATGTCGCCGGATATTCCGGAAAAGCAGTCGAAGTAGGCGATGGTCATAAAAGCAGAGGCGCTCGTAGCTCATGGTCCTTAGCTCAAAGTCAAAGGCTGTCTGCTATGAGCTATCAGCTATGAGCTGCCTTTTTCTCCTATCAGATTTATCCTATGCGCCAGCACGCCGGCGCCAAAGCCGTTGTCGATGTTCATGACCGCTATTCCCGAGGCGCAGGAGTTCAGCATGGTGAGCAGCGGGGCGAGCCCCTGGAACCCGGCACCGTAGCCAACGCTCGTCGGCACGGCAATGACCGGCTTATTCACGAGGCCGCCCACGACCGAAGGTAGTGCGCCGTCCATGCCCGCGACCACGACGATGACGCGTGCGGAATCCAGCATGTCCTTCTTGCTCAGGATGCGGTGGATGCCCGCCACGCCCACGTCATAGACGGTCTGGACCGTACTGCCGAGCGTCCCGGCTGTCACGGCGGCCTCTTCGGCAATGGGAATATCGGACGTCCCGGCGGTGAGAACAAGGACGATACCTTTGGTCAGGTCCTTCTTTTTATGTTCAATAACGATCGCCCGTGACGCCTTATGGTAGACCGCGCGGCGGTCCAGCTTTTTTACCGCTTTGAAAACGGCAGCGGAGGCACGTGTGGCAAGGATATCGCTGCCCGCCTTCAGCATGCGCTTGATAATGCCGGTGATCTGCTCGACCGTCTTTCCCTCGCAGTAGATCACCTCGGGCATGCCGTGGCGCAGGCTCCGATGGTGGTCGATGTGGGCATAGGCCACGTCCTCGAAGGGGAGGTGCTTCAGCCGGTCGAGCGCCGCCTTCACGCCGGTCTTGCCGGAGCGGACTGATTCGAGTAACTTTGTGATGTCGGTGGGGTTCATGGGGGAAAAATCCTAACCCGGACAAGCCGGAACCAAAAAGTTACGGTAACGGTGACGACGCCCGTTTCGTCCAGCGGTTACGTCCTTCGGTCTTTTTGCATTACCGTTCCCGAAAGACGTTTGACGATACGGGCTTCGTAACCATAAGACGTTACCAACAATTCCGCCATTTCGGCAAGAATTTCATTTATAACTGACTAATGCTGCAACGAATGACCAAAAGTAGGCGCTTCTAAGCGACATAGTAAATAACGAGACCCCTGACCCCTGATCTACTCCCCCCTGAGCTCCCTGCCCATAAGGTCCTTCGCGGCCTGCCGGGGGTCCTTGCCTTCGTACAGGACGCGATACATCTCTTCAACTATAGGCATCTCGATGCCGTTCTTTCTCGCCAGTTCCCGCGCCGCCTTCGCGGTCTTTACGCCCTCGGCCACGGTCTTCGCGCCTTTCAGGATATTGTCGAGTTTCTCGCCTTTTCCGAGACGGACGCCCAGGGTCCTGTTCCGTGAGAGGCCGCCGGTGCAGGTGAGCACCAGATCGCCCATTCCGGCAAGGCCGGACAAGGTTCGGGGATCGGCGCCCAGTGCCACGCCGAGGCGGGTCATCTCGGCGAGGCCCCGCGTCAGGAGCGCCGCCATGGTATTATAACCGAAGCCGAGGCCCTCCAGCACGCCGGCGGCGATGGCGATCACGTTCTTGATGGAGCCGCCCAGTTCCACGCCAATGACGTCGGCATTGGTGTACACCCGGAAATAAGACGTGCTCATGAGCTTCTGGGTCAGGTTGCCGGCATCGGGGTCGTAGGAAGCGAGGGCGACGGCCGTGGGCATCTTCTGGGCCACTTCCCTGGCGAAGCTGGGCCCCGAGAGGAAACAGAGCCTGTTGTGGAACTTCGGTGGCAAAGTCTCCCGGAACACGTCCGACAGGGGCATGAGGCTTTCGATCTCAATGCCTTTCGAGGCGCTCACGATGACGGCATTGTCCGCCAGATAGGAAGCGAACTGCTTCGAGACCGCCCGGACCGTGTGGGATGGGACCACGGACAGGACGTATGGCCGGTCCCGGACCGAGGCCTCCAGCGATGGAGTTACCGTGATATTCTCGGGCAGGGCGAAACCGGGCAGATACACGCGGTTCTCGCGGTCGCGCTGGGTCTCCTCCGCCAGGTCCTGCTCATACATCCACAGAGCCACGTCGTGGCCATTGTCCGCCAGCAGCAGCGCCAACGCGGTGCCCCATGCGCCGGCGCCAATAACACTTATCTTCTCAGCCATAGACAAGGATTATAGAGGGATTGCCGGTAGGTGTCAAAAGAATTGTCTTTCCGCGCTTTTTGACAGCATCCTGTTTTTATGTTACGTTACCTGTGACAGCGTACACTTTACCGGAAGGCGGGCATGCCATATGTATACAGCAGGCAATATCACGAAGAACACGCTGGCCATGGTCCTGGCCGGAGGCAAGGGCGAGCGGCTGAGCCCCATCACGATCCGGCGTCCCAAGCCCGCCGTGCCCTTCGGCGGGAAGTACAAGATCATCGATTTCGCCCTGAGCAATCTCTTCAACTCCGGCATCCGGAAGGCCTACATCCTGACGCAGTACCAGGCCTACTCGCTGAACAAGCACATCAAGGAATCCTGGGGAAAATGGACCGGCCTCGGCGAGTTCTACGACACCATCTCGCCCGAGACCAGCACCATGAGCGAACACTGGTTCAAGGGTACGGCCGACGCCATCCACCAGAACCTGCGGTTCATCGAATCCTCGGACGCCGATTTCATCGCCATCTTCGGCGGCGATCACGTCTACAAGATGGACATCTCGCAGATGGTCGAGTACCACCGCATGAACAAGGCGGACCTGTCCATCGCCGCGCTCGAGGTCACGCCCGGGGACGCGAAGCAGTTCGGCGTCCTTCGCGTGGATGAGGACTTCCGCGTGAACACCTTCATCGAGAAGCCCGAACAGCCCGTCACCGTGCCCGGCAGGAAGACCTGCTTCGCGTCCATGGGGAACTATATTTTCTCGAAGAGCAAACTGCTGGAACTTCTGAAGAAGGGGAAGAAGAAGTTCGAGGACCTCGACTTCGGCAAGCATATCATCCCCATGATGCTCGAGGCCGGTGACAAGGTCTATGCCTACAGCTTCTTTGATAACACCATCCCGGCCATGGAGCCCCACGAGCGGGGATACTGGCGGGACGTGGGCGCCATCGACACCTACTACGAGGCGAACATGGACCTCATCAGCGTCACTCCCCAGTTGAACCTCTATAACTACAAGTGGCCCATTCTTACCAACCAGGGGAACCTCCCGCCTGCCAAGACGGTCTTTGACCTCGATGAGCGGCGCGGCCAGAACGTTGACTCCCTCGTCTGCGGCGGCTGCGTCACCAGCGGCGGAATCGTGCGGCGGTCCATCCTTGGCCCCTCGTGCCGCGTGAACAGCTATGCCGTTGTGGAGGACTCGATCCTGTTCGACAACGTGCAGGTCGGCAGGAACGCGAAGATCCGGAAGGCCATCATCGATGAGAACATCTTCATCCCCGAGGGCATGGAGATCGGGTTCGATGCGGAGGCGGACCGGGAGCGGGGCTGCCTTATCACCGAGTCAGGCGTGGTGGTGGTGACGAAGTAGGAATGATCAGCGTCAGACAAGTTAACCACGGTCCCGAGCGTACGCGGGAACACGGTTTAAGACGGGGATCAAAATCTTTGACACTGATTTTCGCGGATTATCATCTATGATAACTGCAGAGTGTGCAAAACCAGGCAAAAGGCTTTAATTCTTACTTTCATACTGAAAACGCTGTTAATGACTATGATCGGTCAAAACCGTCTTTCACCGTGTCCTCAGTGTCTAAAGACGTATCCGCCTTTATCGACTTACCGATCCGCTTCTTCTGTGTCAAAGATCAGTCGTGATGCCGGTTCTTCGGTCCAATTCACAACCGAATCAGGTTGACCTTACTTTCCCAAACAGGGTATCATCTCCAAATGCACGCATGGCACGGGAACATGCTCGTCGTCGATCTTTCTGCCGGCAGAACTCGCAGTGAGCCGATCGAAGAGGAAACGCTCAGGACCTGGCTCGGCGGCAGGGGACTGGGCGTGCATCTAATGAAGGACTTTGTCTCCCTCGAACCTTTCGACGAGCGGATGCCGCTCTTCTTTTCCGTCGGTCCGCTCTGCGGGACCGCCGCGCCCACTTCGTCCCGCATGTCCGTCGTCTCCCGCTCGCCGCTCACCGGCACGATCTTCGATTCATCCGTGGGCGGAACGTTCCCCCTGAAGCTCAAACAGGCCGGCTATGATGCGATCATGATCACCGGCAAAGCACAGGACCCGGTCTACCTTGAGATAGATGAGTACCGCGCTGTGTTAAAGGACGCGTCGTGGCTGTGGGGAAAGGGCTGCATCGAGGTGAACAAACTCCTCGCGGATGCCGGTGAGGTCGCAAGCATCGGCCCTGCCGGCGAGCGCCGGGTCAGGATGGCGAACATCATGATCGGGGGCGCGAACTCGGTGGGCAGGGGCGGCATGGGCGCGCTCATGGGCGCGAAGAACCTCAAGGCCATCGTCGTGGATGGATCGAAGCGGCCGACGGTGGCGGACCAGGCGCTCTTCCAGAAGGCCTACGATGATGTTATGCGGCTGCTGCGCGCCTCGCCCGTGGTCATGGGCGAACTGGGGCTTGCGGAGTTCGGCACCTCGGCGCTCGTGGACATCGTGGACCAGCGCCGCATGGCTCCGACTGAGAACTTCCGGAAGACCTGGTACCCCCAGGCCCATCTCTATTCGGGACCGGCCCTCAAGAAGGCCTTCGGCTTCAAAAAAGAAGGATGCGCGATCTGTCCCATCCAGTGCAAGAAGATCACGAACTGCGGCAGGCCGATCCCCGAATACGAGACCCTGTCCCATTTCGGCGCGCTGAACGCGAATCCGGATGCGGAATCCATCATCCGGGCCAACATCCTGTGCAACAACATGGGCCTCGACACGATATCGACGGCTGCGACCATAGCCGCCTACGGTGAGGCGCGCGGGGAGTTCCTGATCTCCGACGACATCCTCGACATGGTCAGACAGATCGCCTACCGCGAAGGCGATGGGGACCAACTGGCCGAAGGCTCGAAGCGGTACTGCGAGTCCATCGGCAAACCCGGACTCTCCATGAGCGTGAAGGGCCTCGAAATGCCCGCCTACGATCCGCGGGGTTCCTACGGCATGGCCCTGGCCTACGGCACCTCCAATCGCGGCGCCTGCCATCTCCGCGCTTATCCCATCAGCCAGGAGATCCTCCGCAAGCCCGTTGCCACGGACCGGTTCAGCTTCGACGGCAAGGCGCGTCTCATCAAGATATCCGAGGACACGAACGCAGTCGTTGACTCGCTCTCGGTCTGCAAGTTCGCCTTCCTCGGCGCGTCCATCGAGGAATACGCTCAACTTCTGGCAGGCGCGACGGGAACGGCCTACACAGGGCAGGGGCTCCAGAAGACCGGCGAGGAGATCATTGCGCTGGAGCGGCACTACAACAGGCTGAACGGCTTCGGCGAGAAGGACGATCTCCTGCCGGAACGGTTCTTCACGGATGAGGGAAGTTCAGGAGAGGGGATCGAGGTGCCCGCTCTGGACAGGGCGCGGTTCACCGAAGAAATGGAGCGGTATTATAGGATAAGGAAACAGATGTAAGGAGTCAGGATCCAACTACGAGGCGGTCCACGTCGTGGTCCATTTCAGGAACAGCATGACCCATGGCGTTGCGTGCATGAATAGGTCGAACCAGTCGATGGGCCGCTTCAGAGTGCCGTTCTTAAGCATCACGAGCTTTTCCCAGAGGTGGGGCGGCGTGAAGGGCGCGAGTCCCAGCGTCAGGCAGAGGAAAATGTACATGGCCCAGGGCTGTTCGGCGATTAAGTGCATGGCTACCTCCTGATGTGCAATTATACCACATGACATAATAAAAAAACGACCCGCGGAGTCGCTGAGAAACCAGAGCCTAAAAAAAAGAAAAACATCTCATTTGATCAGTTACGAATCAAATTCTACTCAAAACGGCAAGAATATTTTGCCACGAAGGCACGACCAAAAGTAGGCGCTTCTAAGCGAGACACAAAGTACGGCCTTAATCTAATCATTAAAAACAGCACCTTAAGCAGTTCTCTCTGTTCTTCGTGACTTAGAGTCTTCGTGGTAAATCTTGGTTCCGGCTTGTCCGGGTTAGGATAGGATCTCTCATTTGAAGAGGGGCAGTCTTGGGAATAAAAGAAACGAGGATAATTGAATTTACTCCTGAACAATTTACGCATACCTGTTGAGAAAGACGGGATGGATGCATATAGAAAAGCGGCTTCGCACAAGCTGAACGTTAGTGAGACAGCCTTACACATCGTCAAAGTGCTGAGCAAGTCGCTTGATGCCGGCAATGCAGAGCAGTTCTACTACGACCTATCGCTCGTGGTCAATATTTCCGACAGTTTTGCCAACCAGGATAACCTTCCTGTATATACCGAATCAATAGCGAAAGAACGAATAGTGCAAGACAACGCAGAGAAGCCGGTTGTTATAGGATTTGGTCCCGCGGGCATGTTCGCCGCTCTTGAGCTGATCGAATATGGGCTTAGACCTATCATATTCGAACGGGGCAAGAAGCTGGAAGAGCGCCACATCGATGTTCAAAAGTTCATGAACGATAAGGTGCTCGACCCTGAATCGAATATCCAGTTCGGCGAAGGCGGCGCAGGTTCGTATTCTGACGGGAAACTGTTCTCCCGGAAGATCAACACGGAATACATCAACAAGGTGCTGGACACGTTCATTAAATTCGGCGCGCCTGAGGAAATAGGGTATGTGAGCAAGCCCCATCTGGGAACGGATGTGCTGTGCAAGGTCGTCCGCAATATACGGAACTATGTCCTCGAGCAGGGCGGTGAGATACATTACCGCTCAAGGATGACGGATATCCTTCTGTCGGACAATGCGGTCGTCGGCGTTGTCATTAACGGGGAAAAGGAATATTCCTGTTCAAGCCTCTTTCTCGCCGTGGGACATTCCGCGCGCGACACCTTTGAGATGCTCCGCAGCAAGGGCATCATTCTTGAACAGAAGCCGATCTCTGTCGGGGTGAGAGTGGAACACCCGGTGGAGATCATCAACCTCATGCGCTATGGCGATAAATATAAGGACTTCGACCGTATCGGGGCCGCTGCGTATTCTCTCAACTACACCGATCGAAAAATAGGAAGGGGCGTGTGCACCTTCTGCATGTGTCCGGGCGGCGAGGTGATGAACGCTTCATCGGAACAGGGCATGCTGGTCGTGAACGGCATGAGCTACTCCCGCAGGGCATCGGCATTCTCCAATGCTGCCATCGTCGTAACCTGCAAGACCGACGATTACCGGTCAGCGGATCCCCTGGCCGGGATCGATTTCCAAAAGGACATCGAGCGAAAGGCTTTTCATGCAGGAGGAGGGACATGGGCGGTCCCTGCTCAGAATCTGCCGGATTATTTGAGCGGGAAGGCCTCGGGCAGATTAAATGAGAATTCCTGCGCCACGGGAACGGTCGCTGCGGATATGAAGGAGATATTCCCCGCCTTTGTAAACGATGCGCTCGTGGCCGCCTTCACGACCTGGAAAAAGACCTATCCGTCATTTGTTTCCGCTCATGCCCTGCTGCTGGGCGCTGAAACAAGAACGTCGGCGCCGCTCAAGATTACGCGCAGTGATAAATTCGAATCCGTGAACGTCAGGAACCTGTACCCCATAGGCGAAGGCTCCGGCTATACCGGCGGGATAACGAGTTCGGCTGCCGACGCCATAAAGGCGGTGGAGGCTGCTCTGTCATCGCGTTGACCGCTAGCGGGAGGCGATCAGACGTGAAACCTTCCTCGTAATGAACTGGTCTCCTGCCGCAACGTTCTGGAGTGTTCATTCGGCCAACATACATTCATCTTGACTTTATGCAGTAGTGCTGCAATAATGAGTCAAAGTGAATCACAGGTGAGTCACAGGGGGCGTACATCATGAAACAGATCACCTTGCGGGGCATTCCCGACGAAGTAAAAAAGACGGCGAGGAAAGAGGCCGATCGCAAAGGCGTGAGCCTGAACAAAGCGATCATTGCCCTCCTTGAGCGATCGGTGGGGACAAAGGTCACGGAAAAGAAGAAGCGGGTCTTGTACCACGACCTTGACCATCTCGCGGGGCTCTGGTCGCGAGAGGAAGCTGCGTCATTTGACAAGACCCTGAAAGCCCGGAGAAAGGTGGACGCGGAGTTATGGAAAAGATCAAAGTAATGCTCGATACCTCTGCGTATTCGGCATACTTGAGGGGAAACGAGGATGTTAAACGTGCTATCCGGGAGTCTGACGAGATTTACCTGAATCCGGTGGTGCTTGGGGAGTTGTACGCCGGGTTTGCCCACGGCAGCAAGGAGAAGAGGAACAGGGAAATACTCAGGGAATTTCTTGCCTCACCGCGTGTGCAGGTTGCCGTCATCGATGAAGAAACGTCGGAACGGTACGCTGCGATCATCGCCTATCTTTGGGCGAAGGGAACGCCCCTGCCGACAAATGACCTGTGGATCTCAGCCACGACGATGCAATATGGGCTCAAACTGGTTACCACGGACAGCCACTATCGGAATGTACCCCAGATCATTGTCGAGTGCTGTGATGTATGAGATACAAGACTGCTGATATTCCAATAGTACGCATAGTTTGCCCTTCCAACTACTCCTTGAATTCCCCCCATGGTTATGCGATAATTTCGCTCCACGATGAGCGAATCCCGAAACACTTTAACGCGGTACCTGTCCTTTATTGCGGTCCCCCTGTGGGCGGGAATCCTTGCCTTCCCCTTTGCCGGGCCGTGGCGGGCGGTCCAGATCTTCCTGGTCATCCTGGCCGGCGTCGCTTTCTGGCGTCTGCTGAAAACCGAAAACCTTTCCCGGACCGTCAAGGCGCTTACCTACAAGGCCTCGGGACTTCGTGCAGGCGCAAATAGCCTTCTCTCCCGGACCCGTTCGCCGCTCTTCCTTTCCGTTTTTGTCGTTCTCCTGTTCATTATTCCGTTCTTTCAGAATAATTATTACCGTGACGTGCTGACGACGGGTATGTACGCCGTTCTGGCGCTCGGCCTCAACCTCATGGTGGGGCAGACGGGGCTCCTGAACCTCGGATACGCTGCGTTCTACGCCATCGGCGCGTACACTTATGCAATCCTCTCAACGCGGTTCGGGCTGAGCTTCTGGCCGGGACTGGCAGTCGGCGCCGCGACGTCGGCCTTCATGGCGCTCCTGGTCGGGTTGTCCACCCTGAGGCTGCGCGGCGACTATTTCGCCATCGTTACGCTGGGCCTGGGTGAGATCACGCGCATCGTGCTGAACAATTCGGACAGCATCACCGGCGGTCCGAACGGCATAGCCCGCATCGGCAGGCCGTCCATCGGAGGCATGGTCCTTTCCACGCCGCTGCACTTCTATTATCTTATCCTCATCATCGCCATCATCACCGTCTTCGCCATGAACCGGCTCATGGCGTCGCGCATCGGCAGGGCATGGGTCGCGATCCGCGAGGACGAGATCGCCGCCGAGGCCATGGGCATCAACACCTTCCGGCTGAAGCTCCTGGCCTTCGTGGTCGCGTCGGCCTGGGCGGGGTTGGTGGGCGTCTTCTTCGCGGCGAAAATGGCCTTTGTTTCTCCCGAGAGCTTCACTTTCTTCGAGTCCGTACTGATCCTGTGCATGGTGGTCCTGGGCGGGATGGGGAGCATCCCCGGCATCATCCTCGGGGCGTTCCTCCTGGTCACGCTGCCCGAGGTCTTCCGCGATTTTGCCGATTTCCGCATGCTCGGTTTCGGCGTCGCGCTGGTGCTGATGATGACCTTCCGTCCCCAGGGGCTGCTGGGAACGGCGAAGGGGAAATAAATACAATCTTTGCCACGGAGACACAGAGGACACAGAGGTAAGTGCAGGGTGTATAAACAGGGAAAGATGAGAGTCTTCATTAAGATGCCATTGGAATAAAGCTTTATAATCGTTTTGAGTCTTTGAAATTCTCTGTGATCTCTGTGACTCTGTGGCAGAATTCTGTTTTTGATTATGCTTCTTCTTGAAACCAAAAACCTTACCAAGCACTTCGGCGGGCTCAAGGCAATCGAAGCCATCGACATCCGGGTCGAGCGCGAGCGCATCGTGAGCATCATCGGACCGAACGGCGCCGGGAAGACCACGCTCTTTAACTGCATTACCGGCATCTACCGGCCCACGCAGGGGACGGTGGCCTTCACCGACCGGGACGTGACGGCCATGGCCCCCCACGACATCACGGCCCTGGGCGTGGCGCGCACCTTCCAGAACATACGGTTGTTCAGCGGCATGTCCTGCCTCGAGAACGTCATGGTGGCAGCCCATTGCCGCACGAAGGCGGGATTCTTCGGTGCCATCATCCGTCCACCGAAGGTGAAGAAGGAAGAGCGCGACATGAGCTACCGCGCAATGGACATCCTGAAATTCGCCGGGCTTGAGGCGAGGCACGATACGGTCGCGGCGAACCTTTCCTACGGCGACCAGCGCAGGCTCGAGATCGCCCGGGCCCTGGGGACCGAGCCGCATCTCCTTCTCCTGGACGAGCCCGCGGCGGGTATGAACCCGCAGGAGACGCGGGAACTCATGAACCTTGTTCGCAGGATCAGGGACAACGGCGTGGCGATCATCCTGATCGAGCACGATATGAAAGTGGTCATGGGTATTTCGGACCGCGTGGTGGTGCTTGACCACGGCGTGAAGATCGCCGAGGGCTCGCCGAAGGACATCCAGCAGGACCCCGCGGTGATCGAGGCGTATCTGGGGAAGGACCATCAGCATACCTGAAAGGCAAGCAACAAGTTCCAAATGACTAATTACAAATAAGCACCAATACCCAAGGACCAATTTCCAAAACGTTTTGAATTTGACGGCTGGAACTTGGAATTTATTTGTGATTTGCTGTTTGGGATTTGGAATTCATTCCACGACTATGCTACATTTGAACGACATATTCGTCTCCTACGGCATGATCGCGGCGCTCAAGGGCGTCAGCCTCGAAGTGCGGCAGGGCGAGATCGTGGCGCTCATCGGAGCGAACGGCGCGGGCAAGTCCACGACGCTCATGTCCATTTCCGGCGTCGCGGGACTAACCGCCGGGTCGGTCCGGTACAATGACCGGCTCATCTCCGGGATGCCTCCCCACGAGATCGTTGCTCTCGGCATATCCCAGGTCCCCGAGGGCAGGCGCATCCTGCCCCGCATGACGGTGCGGGAGAACCTGGAGATGGGCGCATTCCTGAGGGACAAGAGTGAGCTCGTGCCGGACATGGACCGCGTATTCGGGATGTTCCCGGCGCTCGCCGACCGGAGCAGGCAACTCGGCGGGACGCTTTCGGGTGGAGAGCAGCAGATGCTGGCCATCGGCAGGGCGCTCATGTCCCGGCCGAAGCTCCTCCTCCTGGACGAGCCCTCGTTGGGATTAGCGCCGATCATCGTGAGCAGGATCTTCAAGATCATCGAGGAGATCAACAGCCAGGGGACGACCATCCTGCTCGTGGAGCAGAACGCCAAGGCTGCGCTGCGCCTCGCCACGCGGGCCTACGTGATGGAGAGCGGAAAGATCGTGATGCAGGGCCCGGCAGCAGAGCTTGCCGACGACCCCGGGATCAAGAAGGCATATCTGGGAGAATAAGAAACAGAAGACAGATGACAGAGGTCAGACGACAGACTGAGGCAATGAAATGGCTGGTCATTTCTTTCATTCGTGTCATTCGGCAGTTATTCGTGACATTCGTGGTAAAGTATTTTGCCTTAGAGTAAAAAGGTCCTCATGACTCGCAACATCAAACTCATCCTCGAATACGATGGCACGAACTACCATGGCTGGCAGTCCCAGCAGGGGAGCGGCACGCCGACCATCCAGGATGCCCTCGAGACGGCGCTCAAGGCGCTCACGAAGGAGGACATAAGGACAACGTCGTCCGGCAGGACCGACGCGGGCGTCCACGCCCTGGGCCACGCTGCGAATTTCCCGACGGAGAGCCCCATCCCCGCCGAGGCCTGGGCGCCTGCCCTGAACCGGCTGCTGCCCAGGGACATCCGGGTCATCGCCTCGGAAGAGGTGAAGCCTGACTTTCACGCGCGGTTCAGCGCCAGAGGCAAGCAGTACCGGTATGTCGTCCTTGCCCGTCGCGCCCCCTCGGCGCTCCTGCGGAACCACGCCTGGCATGTAGACCGGAAACTGAACCTTGCGAACATGCGGCGAGCGGCCAACCACCTGGTCGGGAAGCATGACTTCTCGGCGTTCCGGAGTTCGGCATGCAACGCACGGGTACCGGTCAGGAAGCTCAAGACACTGACGATACGGAAGAAGGGCGACCAGATCGAGTTCATCCTCGAAGCAAACGCCTTTCTGATGCACATGGCCAGGAATATCGTCGGTACGCTCGTTGAAGTGGGGCTCGGCAGGTTCTCTCCCGATGAGGTGAAAACGATGCTCAGGTCCCGGGATCGAACCACGGCCGGCAGGACAGCCCCGGCCTGCGGCCTCTCTCTCGTTTCGGTTGTTTATCCCCGCAGGCAGGCCAGCCCGATTGCAAGGTTCCTTGTATCCTCAAAAAAGCATTTAGATATAGAAGAAGCTGATTAACACTGGATAGAAGCGGACCAATTCTAAAGCAAAGAGTTACCAGGGAAAATCCGCCGTTATCCTATTCTTATCCGATTTGATCAGTGTCAAATACCGTTATTAGGTTTGCTTATAAAACCCCAGTTTTATAAAATCTACTTGCCTAAGTTTCCCTGTTGTGATAGTGTTGCAACTTGCAACTTGGTGTACGGCGGTCATTATAAGGTCATTTTAACTTGAAGTCGGCCGCGTTGTCCCTATGCGGCTGTTCCGCATCATAATAAAAAATATCGTTTGAAAGGAGCGAGTATGAGGTTTCAGCTGAATGTATTTTCTTTGCTGCTGTTCACCTTCCTTCTGGCCACGACAGCGGGCGCGGCGACCGACGCGGCAACGTGCCTGAGCTGTCACGAGTCGATGGAAGGGGCTGTCAACGTCAATAAGGATAAGTACGAAAAGTCCGTCCATGGTTCCTTCGATTGCGTTACGTGCCATATGGCCCCGAAAGGCGGCCAGCATGCGGGATTGAGCGGAGCCGCGCCGGACAAGGCGGTCAAGGAGTTCGCCGCCGCGATCGCGCCGAAGGGCCTCAAGGACCCTCTTGCCGCGGCCGCCTGCGTGGGCTGCCATCCCGATAAGGTCGAGGAGTACCGGGGCAGCATCCACGGACAGAACGTGATCGTCAAGAAGTCCTCGGACGGTCCCGTCTGCATCAGTTGCCACGGGATACCCCACTATATCGAAAAGCGGCCGAGCATGGCGTCCAAGGTCTACCTCTACAATGTGGTCGAGAGCTGCGGCAAATGTCACGAAGAGAAGCACATCACCGAGAAGTACCAGTTCTCTCCGCTGGTCATGGAGCGCTACAAGGAGAGCTTTCATGGACGCAAGCTGAAGCTCGGCCATACAGGCGCGCCGTCCTGCGCCACCTGCCACGGCGCCCATGACATCAAAAGCACCAAGGACCCGTCCTCGCCCGTGAGCAGCGTCGTTAACAAGAAAAAGACCTGCGGCAAGTGCCACGCGGGAGCAACGGACAAGTTCGTCGCGTCCATCACGCACCAGCCGCTCCACCCGATCGCTCACTTCACCGAGATAGCCCTGATCATTCTCACCGTGGGTGTGTTCATGTTCATCATCATCCATGTGCTCCTCGACATATTCGCGGACATTCGCGACCGTCTGTTCAGGAAGGGAGGCGACCACCATGAATAAGAACATTCCGCAGGAGATACAGCGGTTCGACCTTTCCGCGCGCATTCAGCATATCATCATGTTCACGACGTTCCTGATCCTGTCCTTCACGGGTTGGGGGCTCAAGTACGCCTACGTCGAGCCTTCCAGCGCCTGGATCAGCATCTGGGGCGGCCCCAGGATCGCCGGCATCATCCACCGCATCGCCGGCATCACCATGCTCCTGGACTTCATCTACCACCAGTTCTACCTGCTCAACCTGGCGCGGAAGAAGGACCTCCGCCTCACGATAATCCCGATGCCGAAGGATCTGGTGGACATGGTCCACCAATTCCTGTACTACTTCGGCCTCCGGAAGGAGCGGCCCTACTTCGGCAAGTTCACGTACCTCCAGAAGTTCGATTACTGGGCAGTGTATTGGGGCATGTTCATCATCGGGACCTCGGGCTTTTTCCTCGCTTTCCCGGTGACCGTGTCGGCGTTGTTCCCGACCTGGTCCCTGCCCTGGGCCTGGGACGTGCTGTTCATCATGCACAGTGATGAGGCGCTTCTGGCCATCGTGTTCATTCTCATCATCCACTTCTACAATGAACACCTGCGGTCGGAGTACTTCCCCATGAACTGGCTGTGGCTGACCGGCAAGATGCCGATCGAACAGTTCAAGCACCATCATCCTGCCGAATTCGATTATCTCTACGGAAAGGGTTCGGAGAAGAAGAAGTAGCGAGGAACGCAGTTTCCAGCAGAAAGACCACAGAATGAACGGGACGGCGGCCGATGAGGCCGCCGTTCTTATTGAGACTTGCATGTTAAATGGGATTATTTCCCCGTCAAGGGGGAGGGTTTATCGGTGCAATGCAGCTTTCCATTATTTATTTCGCAATACTCAATAATATTGCGCTGCATGATGATACATCAAACACGGTTCTCACGGAGGTGTTCCATGCGACACAGGTTGCCCTACATCATGATCATTGTTGCCCTTCTGTTCTGCGGCACTTCGGCCCATGCCGACCTTATGGACAAGGCGAAATCGCTGTTGAACAAGGACAAGTCCAAACCGGGCGGCGGGCAGGCCGATGCCGCGCTGGACAAGGACACGGTGGCTGCGGGCCTCAAGGAGGCCCTCTCGATCGGTTCGCAGAACGCCGTGAAGGCAGGCTCACAGCCGGACGGGTATTTCAAGAATCCGGCCATCAAGATCCCGCTGCCGGAGAAGATCCAGAAGGTTGAGAAACCGCTTCGGAAGTTCGGCCTCTCCAAGCAGGTCGACGAGTTCATTCTGACCATGAACCGGGCCGCCGAGAAGGCCGCGCCGGTGGCGAAGGACATCTTCGTGGGGGCCGTGAAGGAGATGACCATCCTGGACGCCATCAACATCCTGAAAGGAGGGGACACCGCGGCTACGGATTACATGCGGTCCAAGACCTACGACAAGCTCTACGGGGCCTTCAAGCCGACGGTAGCCAAGGCCGTGCAGGAGGTCGGCGTCACCCGGGCGTACCAGGGCCTGGTGGACAAGGGGAAGAAGACCAGGATCATCAAGGACGAATCCCTGGACATCGACCACCACGTGACGAGCAAGGCGCTGGATGGGCTGTTCTACCTGCTGGGGCAGGAGGAGAAGAAGATCAGGAAGGACCCGGTGGCCCGCGTGACTGACCTGTTGAAGAAGGTGTTCGGGAAGTAACGGCCCCCTGCCGTCAACAACGGGATGGCGTCGCGCTAACCGCATAAGATAACCGCCGCGCGGCCGGAAGGCCGCCTTTCTTTTTTCGTTCCCCTTTACGCATCACGGACCTCATGCTATGACGCCCCGTTTATATCACCCTTGCGCGACCGAGGATCTCTTATGACCGCAGAACATATTTCGATGATCTCCCGGGAGCTCCAACTGGCTCCGAAGCAGGTGCTGGCGGGCGTAACGCTTCTAGATGAAGGTGCCACCGTGCCATTCATCGCACGCTACCGGAAGGAAGCGACCGGATCTCTTGATGAAGTTGCCATTGCCGAGATACGCGACAGGATCGGCCAGCTTCGGGAACTGGACAAGCGGCGCGAAGCCGTGCTGCGATCGATGGAGGAGTCGGGAAAGCTCACGGAAGGGCTCGAGGCGGCGGTCCTCGCCGCGGAGACGCTGATCGTCCTGGAGGATATCTATCTTCCCTACCGCCCCAAGCGGCGAACCCGCGCGACGATCGCGAAGGAAAAGGGTCTGGAACTGCTGGCGCGGAGGATCTTTTCCCAGGACAGCGCCCTGGATCCGCTCGCGGAGGCTGCCGCGTACGTAAGTGCGGATAAGGACGTGGCGTGCGCCGATGACGCGCTCGCGGGAGCGCGCGACATCGTCGCCGAATGGGTCAGCGAGGATACGGTAGCCCGCGGACGCGCGCGGGAGCTGTTCGCCTCAAAGGGCGCGTTCCGGTCAAAGGTCATCGCCGGCAAGGAAGAGGAGGGTATCAAGTACAAGGACTACCATGCCTGGGAGGAACCCGTCGCTTCGGCGCCTTCGCACCGCATCCTCGCCATGCGCCGGGGGGAGAATGAGGGCTTTCTGTTCATGCGGATCATCGCGCCCGAAGCGGACGCCCTGACGATGCTGGAGTCCCTGTTCCTGAAAGGAACGGGTCCGGCAACGGAGCAGGTGCGGCAGGCGGTCCACGACGGCTACAAGCGGCTCCTGTCGGTTTCCATGGAAACAGAGATGCGGCTCGCGACCAGGAAGCGCGCCGACGAAGAGGCAATCCGCGTCTTCGTCGGGAACATGCGTCAGCTCCTGCTTGCCTCCCCCCTGGGCAGGAAGAACGTTCTTGCCATCGATCCCGGGTTCCGCACCGGGTGCAAGGTGGTCTGCATCGACCGGCAGGGAAAACTCCTGCACACTGACACGGTCTTTCCGCTGTTCAATGAGAAGGGGTCCAGGGAAGCGGGGGAAACCATAGTACGGCTGTGCGAGACCTATCAGGTCGAGGCGGTCGCCGTCGGGAACGGCACGGCCGGGAGGGAAACCGAGGCCTTTGTCCGCGGTCTCGGCCTGCCGGCATCCGTCCCGGTCGTCATGGTGAGCGAGAGCGGTGCCTCGGTCTATTCCGCGTCGGACGCAGCGCGCGAGGAGTTTCCCGGCCACGACGTGACCGTGCGCGGCGCCATTTCCATCGGCAGGCGGCTCATGGATCCGCTGGCGGAGCTCGTCAAGATCGATCCCAAGTCCATCGGCGTGGGGCAGTACCAGCATGACGTGGACCAGCCGGCCCTGAAAAGGAGCCTGGACGACGTGGTCGAGTCCTGCGTGAACTCCGTGGGCGTCGAGGTGAACACCGCAAGCAAGCAGCTGCTCATGTACGTGTCCGGCCTGGGGCCGCAGCTCGCCTCGGGCATCGTGGAGTACCGGAACGAGAAGGGGCCCTTCGGTTCGCGCGAAGAACTCCGGAAGGTCCCGAAGCTCGGGCCGAAGACCTTCGAACAGGCTGCGGGGTTCCTGCGCATCCGGGACGCGTCGAACCCGCTCGACGCGAGCGCCGTCCATCCGGAAAGATATCCCATTGTAGATGCCATGGCCGGGGACCTGCACTGCACGGTCCGCGACCTGATGAAGGATGAAGGCCTACGCGGCAGGATCGACCTCGCCCGCTATGTGAACGAAGCCGTCGGGCTTCCCACGCTTCAGGACATCGTGAAAGAACTTGCAAAACCGGGCAGGGACCCGCGGGAGCGGTTCGAAGCGTTCTCCTTTGCCGAGGGGATCGGGAAGATCGAGGACGTCGTGCCGGGCATGACGCTTCCCGGCGTTGTGACCAACATCGTCGCGTTCGGCGTATTCGTGGACATCGGCGTGCATCAGGACGGCCTGGTCCATATCAGCGAGCTTGCCGACCGGTACGTCAAGAACCCGAACGAGGTCGTGAAGGTCCATCAAAAAGTGACGGTCACCGTGCGGGAAGTCGATGTGAAACGGAAGAGGATAGCGCTGACGATGAAGAAGGGGCAGGGGAACCGGCAGGAGAAGCAGCAGGCACCGAAGGAGGAAAAGACCGGCCTGCCATCACTCCGGCAGACATTCACGAAACAAAGGAATTAATGAGAACAACATAAACAATGCAACAGGCCCCCATGCTCGAATGCTTAATTAATGGGCATTCCTTAACGGTCCCGTATTGTGTTATTTTTATGAGTAATAGTTGAGTGACCTGTGATGAAACTCTATTTCAAAGAGCGGCGCGGGCGCGAGACATCCCAATGGAATTTTTTTTGGCCAACGAAAAAACAGTACGCCAATTGAAATTAAAAGAAAAAAGAACAAATTATTGGGCTTTGCATAGTAAATGGAAATAGTTGTTCCCCTCCCTCGATGGGAGGGGTTAGGGGCGGGTGAAATTAGCCGCCTATTTCACCCCCACCCCAGCCC
>CAYPOT010000018.1:0-56819 GCA_964412455.1 uncultured Nitrospiraceae bacterium
TCGCCCCTCGCATCCACCGTGATCTTCTTCGACAGATCGCCGCTAACGACCGCGGTCGAGATCACCGCAATGTTGCGCACCTGGTTAGTTAGGTTGGCGGCCATCAGGTTGACGTTGACGGTAAGGTCATTCCAAATACCGGCCACGCCCACTACCTGCGCCTGGCCGCCGAGCTTGCCCTCGGTGCCCACCTCGCGCGCCACCCGCGTCACCTCCCCGGCGAACGCGCCGAGCTGGTCCACCATGGTGTTGACGATTTTGGCGGTGCGCATAAATTCGCCCTGAATCGGCTTGCCGTCGACTTCCACGTCCATCTTCTGGATCATATCCCCTTTGGCCACCGCGCCGATCACGCGCGCCATTTCCGTGCTGGGCCAGACGAGATCCGAAATCAGCGCATTGACCGACTCGATCTGGCGCGCCCATGCGCCGCCGACGGATCCCAACGGAATGCGCGTCGCCAGCTTCCCTTCCTTGCCCACCACCTTGCTGATGCGGTCGATGCCGAGGGATGTTTTGTCGTTCAGCGCAATGATGTCGTTGAGCGTGTCGGCGATCTTGCCGTCGATGCCGGTCCAGTCCAGCGGCATGCGCGCCGAAAAGTCCCCTTTTTTAACCGCCGTCAAGACGCTCAATAACAGTTTGGGGTCAAATTCCCCCGATGCTTGTCCTTTGGCTGCAACTTTCATTTTTTGTCCTCTCTTGTAGATCGGAAGGACTCTGTCGCATTAAGTGCCGTGCATAAGAAGAGCTTGTTCATCACTTCAGCAGCCATGTAGCTCAGCATCCGCCCGGCGCCGACGCTGAAGTTCCGGATGACGCCCTTCGCGTCGGTGGCGATGCTCGAGAAGTTGGCGCTGTTGAAGATCGCGCTCTGCAAAGCCCCGGTTTGCTCGATTATTTCCTCCGCCTTTTTGTGTTCAGTGATGTCTACGATCGTCGTGCGGATACTGCCGGCTTTGCCGTCGATATTTTCCCTTGCCATGCTTTGGAGCTGCGCATGGAATACCGCGCCGTTTTTTCTCTTAAGCCTGATCTTACAGGCCTGGTTGCCTTGTTTTTGAAAAACCTCTTTGCGGTGTTTCGCAAAGAGCTCCCTGTCCGCCGCTTCCGCGATAAAACCGATAAAGGGCCTCTTGAGCAGCAAGCCCCTCTCGATTCCCAGCAAATGCGCGCCGGTAAGATTTACCCCCTCTATCAGTCCCTGTGCATCAATGGTAAAGTAGCCGACAGGCGCAAAGTCATATAATTCAACGTACTGATTCCTCTTTGACTCCAGTTCATCCCGGGCCGTGCGCAGTTCCTCATTCTGCATTTCCAGCTCGATCTGGTGCGTCCCCAGTTCGTGGACAAGTTCCTTTATGTCCCGGGCAGAGATCTTTTGCAGCCTCTCAAGCGGTGTGCGCAGCTTTTCTTCGGCCTTCCGGCGAAGGGAGACAAGACTGTCAGCCTGTTTGTCCGGTGAAGGGGATTTTTTCATATTTCCCGGGCCGGTCGTATAGCTTTGGTCTTATGTGTCGATAATAACAGGATCTTTTGCACGAGCATTCACCCACCCCTTTTTATGACCAACCACTCACCTTCGGCGCTTACTCTTTTATAAACTGAAATAACTATACCACGTTACGCTCCCCGAAAGCCCTTTATTCTCCGTGTTGTTTTCTTCCCCTGATGCGTTGATCGTGAAAACAGCTGTTGGACAGGGAAACAACGGAAAAGATCCATGTTATTTCAATCGGAATTTCTCATCGTCAGCGATAGCTATCACTTACTGCGAGCGCAATTAATTTACGATAAGGTAACTGCTCGCATGGTGTTAACCTGATTTGTGCGGATATGGCCTTACAGCATACATCAATTTACGACATGACGGCCTCATAAGGCGCAGAAAGCACAAGAATGGAGAGGGAAGAAGCTTTATTTGTGACTTTTCGCGGCCATATAGTAGCTAAAGAATCAAATTCTATTCAAAGTGGCAAGAATATTTCGCCACAAAGGCACAACCAAAAGTAGGCGCTTCTAAACGAGACCGAAGTACGGCCATAATCTAAACAATAAGACAGTATCTTGAACGGTTTTTGTAATTCTTCGTGCCTTCGAATCTTCGTGGATAATTTTGGTTCCGGCTTGCCCCGCTTTAGAGGCATCCGCCTCTAACGGGGCTTGTCCGGGTTAGGTATGAGCGTTTTCATCGGACCCGAGTAGTTACTGCTGAAGAATAACAAGCTGCGCAGAATGGGGGGATTGTTTCCGTATGAACCCTTTTTTATGTACGTCGGATGCCGTCTTTCCGCATCCGGCCGCGTAGCGTGCTGGGGTTGAGACCGAGCATCGCCGCCGCGCCTTTTTTCCCTTCTATCTTCCACCCGCATTTTTCGAGCGCCTGTTGGATATGGTCGCGTTCGATATCGACAAGGGACTTCCCGTCCCGTGCGTCCTGTTCACCGGCTGTCAGGGAATTCTCGAACCGGTCCAGTATCTGCAACGCGGTCCCCTGGCTCGTGATCACCGCCCGCTCGACGATACTCTCCAGTTCGCGCACGTTGCCCGGCCAGTCGTATGCCTGGAGGACGTCCAGGGTGTCTTTCGA
Source organism: uncultured Nitrospiraceae bacterium (assembly GCA_964412455.1). GTDB lineage: Bacteria > Nitrospirota > UBA9217 > UBA9217 > UBA9217 > JAAXXJ01. Next base: position 2,591 of record CAYPOT010000018.1, read on the forward strand.
CACGGTCTCGATCTTCTTTCCTGTTTTCTTGTTGAATTTGGCGACAAAATAATCGACCAGAAGCGGGATGTCCTCCTTGCGCTGCCGGAGCGGCGGGATCGTGATGGGGAACACATTCAGCCGGTAGAAAAGGTCCTCCCGGAACCTGCCCTTTCGGATCTCTTCCTCCAGCTTCCGGTTGGTGGACGCGATGATCCGCACATTGACCTTGATGGTCTTCGGGCCGCCCAGCCGCTCGAACTCGCCGTCCTGGATGACCCTGAGCATCTTGGTCTGGAGTTCCATCGGCATCTCGCCGATCTCGTCGAGGAACAGGGTGCTGTTGTCGGCTAGTTCGAAGCGCCCCATCATCCGGTCACTGGAGCCGGTGAACGCGCCCTTTTCCCGCCCGAAGAGCTCGCTTTCGATGAGATTCGCCGGCAACGCCGAGCAGTTGACCGTTATCATGGGCCGGTCCTTGCGGCTGCTCCTGCTGTGAATGGTGCGCGCTATTATTCCCTTCCCCGTGCCGGTCTCGCCAAGCAGGAGAACGGTCGTGTCCTGGGGCGCCACCTGTTCGACCTTGAAGAACACATACTCGAGAGCATTGCTTCGCCCGATGATCTCGCCTAAGTTGAACTCCTTGTCGATCACTTTGTGAAGGTAGATGTTCTCAGCCTGGAACCGGTCCTTTAATTGTTTGTTCTCCGCATAGGCGCTCCGAAGCGACGATTCCGTCCCCTTGCGCTCTTCTATTTCATGCTCGAGCCGCTCGTTTGCTCTGGACAGTTCTCCGGTCCTTTCCTTTACCTTCAATTCCAGTTCGTCATATGCCTTTTTAAGCTCATCCTCCAGCCGCCTGCGCTGGGTTATATCCCGCATGACGGCAAGCATTCCAATGGTCCCGCCGGATTTTTCCTTGAGCACGGACACCGAGGACAGCACGTATATCGCTTCTCCGTTCTTTTTTACATGAACGTTCTCACCGCTCCACGTTCCGGTCGACTTCAGCGATTCCTCGGCAGCACGCTCGTCATCGGCATTGATCCATTTATAACTATAAGCTTCATTCAGGAGGCTACCGATCACGTCGGCGGGTTTGAGGTTGTACAGCCGCTCTGCGGCCTTGTTCCAATACATTATCCGGCGGTCGTTATCAATCCCGACAACGGCGTCGCTCACCTGCGACAGAACGTCGACTTGGAATTTGATCGCATCGTCAATCTTCCTGCGATCGTCAATGTCTGCGATCGTCATGCAGATACTGCCTGCCTTGCCGTCGATATTTTCCCTGGCTATGCTTTGGAACCGCGCATAGAACACCGCGCCGTCTTTTCCCTTAAGCCTGAGTTCACAGGTCTTGTTGCCCTGTTTTTGAAATACCTCTTTGCGGTGTTTCGAGAAAAGCTCCCTCTCCGCCGCGTCCGCGATGAAACTGATAAAGGGCCTCTTGAGCAGCGATCCCCTCTCGATTCCGAGCAATTGCGCGCCGGTAAGATTTACCCCTTCTATCAGTCCGTGCGCATCAAGGGTAAAATAGCCGACAGGCGCGAAGTCATATAATTCACTGTACTGATTCCTCGATGACTCCAGTTCATCCCGGGCCATGCGCAGTTCTTCATTCTGCATCTCCAGCTCGATCTGGTGCGTCCCCAGCTCGTGGACCAGTTCCTGGATGTCCCGGTCAGAGAGCTTTTGCAGCCTCTCAAGCTGTGTGCGCAGCTTGTCTTCCGCCTTTTGGCGAAGCGAGACGAGACCGTCTGATTGAGTGGTGGTTTTTTTCATATCTCTTTTTGCAACTATTTTCGTCAGGTTTTAAAAGGAACCGTTGATAAGAGCTCCATCCCTGCCGTTTGTGACACGGTGTTGAACTTCAACTGCGGAGGCTCACTGAGAAGGTCCATCAAGGCGAGGAGTCTCCGATAATTGTCCGTACGAGCGTGCTTCTCGAGATCGTCCCGTGTTTTCCACTCCTCCACGAGGGCAAAGGTGTTTTTGTTCTCAATGTTCTCATACAAACAGTAACTAATGCAACCCCGTTCAACCCGCGTGGGCTCGAGCATTCCCCGGATCGTCTCCGCGAGCTCATTACGCCTGCCTGGTCGCACAGTCATTCTCAGTGTTACGATTATCATGTCGGTCATGGCTTCCATGTCGGGAATTCTTTTTTCCTTTGAATGCCCAGCTTTTTCATCCTCGACTCAAGCGTCTTCGGATTGAGACCGAGGACCTCTGCTGCTCCGCCTTTTCCGCTCACGCGCCAGCCCGTGGAGTTCAAGACGTCGATGATATGCCGGCTCTCGATCTCTTCGAGCGTTCCGGGGCGACCGTTCTTTGCCTCACCTGACTTCGGTATCTCGATGCGGAGAACCGGGCCGGTGGTCATGATCATCGCCCGCTCGATAACGTTGCGCAGCTCCCGAACATTTCCAGGCCACCCGTAGTTCTGCAGGGTTTCGATGCCTTTCTGGGGTATGGATTCGATCCGTTTCCCCATTCTCGTCCCGAACTCCTGAATAAAGGACCACACCAGCGGAAGGATGTCTTCCTTGCGCTCACGCAGAGGCGGCACGAAGAGCGGAAAGATGTTGAGCCGGTAAAACAGGTCTTCACGGAACCTGCCTTCTCGAACATATTGGTTCAGATCGCGGTTCGTGGCGGTAATGAGCCGCACGCTTACCTTGATGGTTTTGGGGCTCCCGAGCCTCTCGAACTCGCCGTCCTGGAGCACCCTGAGCAGCTTGGTCTGCAGCTCCAGCGGCATCTCGCTGATTTCGTCGAGGAACAGGGTGCCGCCGTCAGCCAGTTCGAAGCGGCCTATCTGCCGGGCATGGGAGCCGGTGAAGGCGCCCTTCTCGCGGCCGAAGAGCTCGCTCTCGATGAGGGTCGGGGGCAGCGCGGCGCAGTTTACTTTCACCAGGAGACGCCCCTTGCGCGGGCTCAGGTTATGGATCGCATCGGCCAGCAGCTCTTTCCCCGTGCCTGTCTCACCCTGGATCAGGACCGTGGATTCCGTACCGGCCACCTGCTCCACCTGTTTCAGCACGCCGCGAATCGCCTCGCTGTTGCCCACGATGTTCTCATGCGTGTGCAGCAGCTTGACCTCTTCCAGGAGGTAGCGGTTCTCGGCTTGAAGCTGTTCCTCGAGCTTCCTGATCTCAACAAAGGCGTTGCGAAGCGTTTCCTCCTGCAGCTCCAGCTCGAGCTGGTGCGTCCCCATCTCGTGGACAAGTTCCTGAATGTCCTGGGCAGAGAGCTTTTGCAGCCCCTCAAGCTGGGTGCGCAGCTTTTCTTCGGCCTTCCGGCGAAGGGAAGCGAAATTGTCCGATGGGGTGGTGGTTTTATTCATATCTCTTTTTGCAGCTAAATCTCGCGGATCCGCGCTATTCCGGTTTTCGTCAGGTTTTAAAAAGGGACCGTTGATAAGAGTTCCATCCCCGCCGTTTGCGACACGGTGTTGAACTGCAACTCAGGAGGCTCGCTGAGAAGGTCCATCAAGGCGAGGAGCCTCCGATAATTGTCCGTACGAAAGTGTTTCTCGAGATCGTCCCGTGTTTTCCACTCCTCCACGAGGGCAAAGCTGTTTTTGTTCTCAATGTCCTCATACAAACAGTAACTGATGCAGCCCCGTTCAACCCGCGTGGGCTCGAGCATTCCCCGGATCGTCTTTGCGAGATCATTACGCCTGCCTGGTCGCGCAGTCATTCTCAGGGTTACGATTATCATGTCGGTCATAGCTTCCTCATGCGGATAATAATTTATAAATTTTTAGATACTGGCCTGTTTTGGACGGCTGGCAAAGGGGAAGCTGCTCACGCTGTCCGTGTATTATCATGCGGACAGTGATGATTCGCATCCTCATGAAGATAGATCTAATGCAGGATTTGTGCCGGGGAGAGGGATTGACGTATCGTGCTGATAATATTGAAATATATTAGAGAGGACTACAACGAAGGTTATGATAGGAAAATATCTATTCCTGATATTCCAGAAATCTCCTGACATGTCAGGAATTCATTTTTTCCTTTGAATGCCCAGCTTTTTCATCCTCGACTCAAGCGTCTTCGGATTGAGACCGAGGACCTCTGCTGCTCCGCCTTTTCCGCTCACGCGCCAGCCCGTGGAGTTCAAGACGTCGATGATATGCCGGCTCTCGATCTCTTCGAGCGTTCCGGGGCGACCGTTCTTTGCCTCACCTGACTTCGGTATCTCGATGCGGAGAACCGGGCCGGTGGTCATGATCATCGCCCGCTCGATAACGTTGCGCAGCTCCCGAACATTTCCAGGCCACCCGTAGTTCTGCAGGGTTTCGATGCCTTTCTGGGGTATGGATTCGATCCGTTTCCCCATTCTCGTCCCGAACTCCTGAATAAAGGACCACACCAGCGGAAGGATGTCTTCCTTGCGCTCACGCAGAGGCGGCACGAAGAGCGGAAAGATATTGAGTCGGTAAAACAGGTCTTCACGGAACCTGCCTTCGCGAACATATTGGTCCAGATCGCGGTTCGTGGCAGTAATGACCCGGACGCTTACCTTGATGGTTTTGGGGCTCCCGAGCCTCTCGAACTCACCGTCCTGGAGCACCCGGAGCAGCTTGGTCTGCAGCTCCAGCGGCATCTCGCTGATTTCGTCGAGGAATAAAGTGCCGCCGTCAGCCAGTTCGAAGCGGCCCATCTGCCGGGCATGGGAGCCGGTGAAGGCGCCCTTCTCGCGGCCGAAGAGCTCGCTCTCGATGAGGGTCGGGGGCAGCGCGGCGCAGTTTACTTTCACCAGGAGACGCCCCTTGCGCGGGCTCAGGTTATGGATCGCATCGGCCAGCAGCTCTTTCCCCGTGCCTGTCTCACCCTGGATCAGGACCGTGGATTCCGTACCGGCCACCTGCTCCACCTGTTTCAGCACGCCGCGAATCGCCTCGCTGTTTCCCACGATGTTCTCATGAGTGTGCAACAGCTTGACCTCTCCCAGGAGGTAGCGGTTCTCGGCTTGAAGCTGTTCCGCTTCCATCTTATGGGCCTCGAGAAGTTGTTTTTCAAGCTTTTTGCGTTCAGTGACATCGCGAATATTACATTGTACCAGCCTTGCCCTGTCGACCATATATATTTCCGTGTCGATATATTGCCCGGACTTGGTTTTTACCTGAACATCATCGTAATTAATAATGCCGCTCTTGTTCAAGGTTTGCATTATCGTTGGAAAATCATTCATATCGAGCGATACACCGATATCCTGAAGGTTTTTCCCAATGCACTCCTCTTTGGGATAACCCAACATTTTCTCGGCGGCCGGATTAACATGGGCTATATTTCCTTCGCGTTTTTCGAGAAGCACTATCCCGTCGCTCGCGGTCTCAAAAATACGCCTGTAGCGCTCTTCAGACTCTGTTAACAAGTCTTCCAGTCGCTTGCGCTCGGTAATGTCCTCAATGGCCAGGAGGATGATACGTTCCTTGCCCCTCCCTCGTTGGATCTGCCGGGCATTCAGAAGCATTATGCGCCTGCCAATGGTGGCAAAATCGTGTTCAACCTCATAGTTGTCAAATGTTGTCTTTTGGGGAAGGATGGTTTCCAGCAGTTCACGCAGCTTGGGGATATCCCACTGTTTATTGCCCAGGTCATAGATAAGCTGTCCCACGGTCTCTTTGGGGGTTACATTAAAGACTTCATAGAAGGAGCGGCTGGCGGTGACTACCCTTAAATCCTGATCCAGCGCGATTAAGGGTTCACGCACGGTGTTGATGATGCTCTCAGCGTATTCGCGGGCTTCATCTACTTCGTCATTCAGAAACTTTATTCTGAGAAGCGACTTTACCTTGGATAAAAGCTCATGTTTATCAAAAGGCTTGGAGATAAAATCATCGCATCCTGCCTCAATGGCTTTTACCCTGTCTTCGGTCTCTTTAAGCACCGTGATCATAACTACCGGGATACGCCGTGTCCTTTTATCGGCCCGTAATTTCTCCAGCACTTCAATGCCGGACATCCTGGGCATCAGTACGTCCAGCAGAACCAGATCAACTTGATTGCCGGAAAGTTTTTCCAGCGCTTCTTCACCGCTTTTCGCTTTGATAATTTCATATCCCTGCGGAATAAGACGTGCTTCGAGAAGTGCAATGTTTTGGGGCTGGTCATCGACAACTAATATTACTTGTTTTTCTTTCATCATTTATCCCGCCTGAATTTGACTTTTCAACATATGAGAAAACTCACCTGATAAATTCACTAATTTCTTTCGCAAAGGTGCGCGTATTTATCGGTTTGCCTATAAATACGCTGTTCGTTATTGAATTTATCTCTTCTCTAACGGGGTCGTTCATCGGAATAATATCCTCAAGCAGCACGCGTAGTTCCGGGATGTTCCATTGTCCGTTTCCAAGATCATATAAAAGAGAGCCGACAGTATTCGCGGTATCTACTTTGAAAATATTTAAGAAACTACGATTGGCCGACAGAACTCTCATGTTTTCATCCAGGATGAGAATGCCTTCACGAACTGTATTAAAAATGTTTTTGAAATAGTCTTCCTGGATTAACATCTAATCTCCCCATTCATAAAACCGTGATTTATGCCCCCTGCACCAGAAATTCCATGCCGAAGAGCGTCTTGCCGCATCCCGCGCCGCCCGCCACCAGCGTCGGCCTTCCTTTCGGCAGCCCGCCGCCCGTAACTTCATCGAGCCCTTGAATCCCGGTGGGACTTTTCGACAACTGCGCTCGCTGATGCCCTTTCTTTTTCGTTTTGTCCGTCAAAGCAGCCTCCCCTGAGAAATATTTTTTCAGAACTTCATTATTATTGATCTGACTTCGTGCCTGTGCCGACGAAGCGCTCTTCAAAGATGGGCACGATTGGATTTTTATAGCATAACGGTATTATGGACGCAAGAGATTACAGAACTCCTGAAACAGCGATAGAAATTACCAGATGCCCTGTCAAAGCTGTTAAAGGATCTCCGGCGATTTGTGACTGCTCAGGTCCCCCAATTCGTCGTCCCCGAGTGCCTCTATCGGGGACCCAGTGTCTTTTATGAACCTCTCGATTTCCCCCGGCTTTAAGCGCACCGGGGCAGGCTTTATAAGCGTTCGGGAATGACGACTTTAAGTGAAAACCACCTGAGTAGTTACAAAAAACCATACGCTTCGTTCAGGTTAACGGATGAGGATTTCTACGGATGCATCAGCTGTTAAAGAGTTTAATGCTGAACATACAAGTTGTCAAGGCTGGACTTGCACCGGAAAGAGCTTGGCGAACGGGCATTCGCAGGACGCTACTGAACGCCGCCTGTGCTACAATCAGTACATGAACAGGTTTCCGGACACTCCGCGCCGTATCTTTCCGCTCATTTTCATCTCTTCCCTCTCCTCGCTCGCCTACGAGATCGCCCTGATCAGGATATTCTCGATCACGCTGTGGTACCACTTCGCCTTCATGGTCATCAGCATTGCCATGCTGGGCATCGGGGCGAGCGGGACGCTGCTTTCGGTTTTCCCCGCGCTCAAGGACCTTCGGCGCATCCCCGCGTACGGCCTGGCCCTGGCGATCGGGATCCCCGTCTCCTATCTCCTTGCCAACCTGGTCCCCTTCGACCCTGTCCGGCTTTCGTGGGACCGGCTCCAGGTCCTGTACATCGGGGTATATTACCTGGTTTTCGGGGTGCCCTTTCTCGCTTTCGGTCTGATCGTCTCAACCGCCTTTTCCGCCCTCAAGGAATATCCTGGCCTGGTCTATGCCTCGGACCTTCTCGGCGCGGGGACCGGTTCACTGCTGGTCTTCTGTCTTCTCTTCCTGGTCGGGCCGGATCAGGCCGTGTTCATCCTTTCCTCGCTCGCTGCAGCAGGGCTCCTGCTCTCCGTCCGGGGGTGGATGCGGCCTGTCGCCGGTCTTGTTATTGCGCTGAATGTCCTGATGTTCGCCCTGCATCCCTTGATCAGCCAGCCAAGGATGTCTCCCTACAAACCTCTCGAGGTCGCGCTCCGTTTCCCGGGAGCGGAGCATCTCAGGGCCTACGACAGCCCCTATGGCCGCGTCGATGTATTCAAAAGCCCCGCGGTACGGTATGCGCCCGGCCTCAGCCTCCGGTACCTCGAACCCCTGCCGGAACAGACAGGCATTGCCGTGGACGGCGGCGATATCCAGGCGGTCACGGAGGAAGCAGACCCGGCAAAGCTCTCCTTCCTGCGAAACCTTCCCTCAAGCCTCCCCTATCTCCTTGCGGAGAAGGACGACGTGCTCATCCTGGAGCCCAAAGGGGGGCTCGCAGCGCTCTCGGCAACCTATCACGGAGCGAAACGGGTCCAAGGTGTGGAATCCCATCCCCTGGTGATGCGCGTGGTGCGGGAGCTTCGCGGAAACAGGCCTGCGGCGCCCGATGAGGCGCTGTACCATGCCGGACTGGGCCGGACCTGGCTTTCTGCCTCGGCCAGGATGTTCGACGTCATCGACCTGTCGTTCATGGGGTCTCTGCCCGGCGCATCCTTCGGTTTCGCCGAGGACTACCGTTTCACCGTGGAGGCATTCAGAATATACCTGGACCATCTGAAGCCGGGCGGCTTCCTTTCGCTGAACCTCTACATCGTTCCGCCGCCGAGGACCGAACTCCGCCTTCTCGCGACGCTCGCGGAGGCCGCGGAACGATCGGGGTTCCCTGATGTTCCCTCCCGCATCGCGGCGATACGGAGCTGGGACACGCTGACGGTCCTGTACAAGAACGGGGACTTGACGGACGGGGACCTGGACCTGATAAGGAGGTTCTGCAGGGAGCGCAGGTTCGATACGGTCTATTTTCCCGGCATCACGAGCTCGGAGAGCAATATTTTCGTCAAAATGCGGGGAAACGAGTATTTCGAGGCCTTTCAGCGGCTGATCCTTCCGGCGGCGCGGCAGCAGTTCCTGGAGAATTCACTGTTCGATGTGAGGCCCGTCCATGACGACGGCCCCTTTTTCCATTACTATCTCAAGATCGGGAACATCGGGGACATCTACAGGGTGATGGGCGGGAAATGGCAGTATTTTTTCGAGGAGGGTTATCTCCTGCCGGTCCTCTTCGGCCAGGTGCTCGTGATCAGCGTCATCCTCATCGTTTTACCGCTGTTCGCGGGAAGACGTCCTGTTCCGCCCAATGCCGGGCAGGGAACGCTGCGGGCCCTTTCCTATTTTGCCGCGATCGGCCTCGCATTCCTGTTCGTGGAGATCGTGATCATCCAGAAGATGGTGCTGGTACTGGAGCATCCGGCCTACGCGGCAGGCACGGTCATTGCCTCCGTCCTGGCGGGATCAGGGGCCGGGAGCTATGCGAGCCAGCGCTTGGAATGGCTGCGCAGACCCCGTACGCTGTTGATCACGGGAGGACTTTGCGCGCTCACCTCAGTGGCGTTGCCTGTCCTCGACCCGTTACTTGTTGTTGTATCGCTGCCGATAAGGATCTTCACGGTCTTTCTGCTCTTCCTGTTCCTGGGATTCTTCATGGGCATTCCCCTGCCTCTCGGGATCGCGCTCCTGCACAAGAGCGACCCGGAGCTGGTCCCCTGGGCATGGGCGGTGAACGGCTGTTTTTCGGTCCTTTCCCCGATCCTCGCCGTCATGCTTGCTCTTGCCGTGGGATATTCGCTGGTCATCCTCATGGGGGCCGGTTTATATGTCGCCGGGTATCTCTGCATCAGGCAGGCGCGGAACTCCCTTACCCGAACCGAGCGGGATTGACTTCGCTATTTCTGCGCTTCGCCGACCATGGGCACGAACGCGACGTCGCCCCACTGCTCCAGGTCCAGTTCGCTTTTCCGTTTCGTGCCGAGCGTAAGCACCTGATAGTAGACCGTCCTGCCGAGAGGAATAATGAGCCTGCCACCTTCCCTGAGCTGCCTGATGAGCGGCGGGGGGATGTGGTTCGCCGATGCCGTGATGATGATCGCGTCGAAGGGCGCGTGCTCTTCCCATCCGAAATATCCGTCGGCATGCTTCACCTTCACGTTCCTGTAGCCGAGCCCCCGCAAAGCGATCTCGGCCCTCTGCGCGAGCTTCTTCCGGATCTCGATGGAATAGACCTCCTTCACGATCTCCGCCAGAACAGCCGCCTGGTATCCCGAACCGGTCCCGATCTCGAGTACCCGGTCACCTGGCTTGAGCTTGAGCATCTCGGTCATCAGGGCGACCACATAGGGCTGGGAGATGGTCTGGCCTTCGCCGATAGGCAGCGGATGATCGGCGTATGCCTGGTCCCGCATGTGCGGTTCGACAAGCAGATGCCGGGGAATCTTCCTCATTGCATCGAGGACAGACCTTTCGCGGATACCCCTTCCCCGGATATCCTGCTCGACCATCTGGTGGCGTGCCTGGAAATATTCCTTTTCTTCACCAAAAATGCCGGAGGATGCCATCAGGGAAAGGATCAGACTGATGAGAACAGCGATCGCGGGCTGGCTGAGCTTGAACATGGGCCGGTCACCTCCCTGATGCAATTATGACACAGGATGAGATCGAGGGCGACATTTTCATGGCGGGGACAAAAGAATACAGTAAAATGCGGGGAAAACCGTGCGTTCCGGAAGAGGTCAATGAAACGGCAGAGGATTTGACCTTTCGGCTTCAGTCCGGGAATTTAAGAGATGGGATGTGACATATACAGGATCGGCACAGTTTCTGAACATTTTGTTAACGTTTTTTCACAAGAACTCAATGTGGTTGGCCATGTCTCGATCTGTCAGCACGCTCACGATGAGATCAACGCCTCTGATACACTCGCCTGCCGACACGTTCTTCGCATGAGCAAATATGATGCCGCGATGCTTTGTGCCCGGCATGTTCGCCATCATGAGAAAATCAACATCGTGCGTCAGGATGACAGCTTCAAGCTCGCCGGCCTTCTCAAGATGGAACTCGTCCGACTTGCCGCGATAACCAAGCTCCACGGCTGCCACTACGTTTATTTTACGCCGCCGCAAGCCTTCAATAATGGCATACTCGATGTTTTCATCCGCGTAAATCTTCATGCAAGCTTGGCCCGCAGTTTTGAAGGATACCGTTTTTTAAGTTGGGCGAGGAACGTCTGCTCGTCTTTATATTTCCTGTCAAGCGCTGCTTTATGTTCATAGTAATAGGAGAGCGCGTCATGGATCTGCTCAAGCTTGAGATGAGGATACTCGTCAACGATCTTGTCAGCGCTCATCCCCATGAGCTCATACCTGACGGCGACATCCATGACCTTGATACGGGTGCCGCGAACAACAGGCTGGCCTCCAGACAGTTTGGGATCGATGGAGATATAGGGATGATTCGTTTTCTTTTCTGCTACTGGCATGGTAAATCCTCCTTCAGGCCGATACTCTGATGACTCGTTATAACAATCTTACTCGAAAGCCCTCGCGAAATCAATCGTAGTTCATCCATCCGGATGGTTCGCTTCATAATAATCATGGTCGGGATATACTTTCGACGCCGGCCCGAAATATTCAGACGCGGATATTTTATACAGACTTGGTTCCTCGATCCGGTCAAGTTTCAACTCCAGTTCCTCCGGATGCGGCATCATGCCTTGTGATATGGCGAATGCCTCGGGATTGAACGATTGTTTAACCTCGGGCGGCATGTTGAGCATCACCTCCGCCGGCGTCAGGAAATCAATAGCTTTTCAGGCCCCTGGATGTAAAGCGAACGTGTTTCGTTAGTCGTTCAGCCAGATAATGTTGTTCTCTATTTCGTCCACAGGGAAGCGGGACAGAAGTTTCAACAATCGTTTTACGACGATTCCGACAGGCAGTTGTTTGGAAAGGAGAATGCCGCTATGATGACGACCGGCGGACACGAACTCATCGTGTAGTTTGACGAAATCAGCAACATTGAAGGTAAACAAAACCCGCTTCTGCAATGATGCATAGCGGAGCTGGTCGAGATCAGAAGCGGCTTTTCTCTCAGCATCCCTTACGGTGGTGACATCGTAGCCCCGCAAGCGGACTGACGTCGCAATCGCTTCGGGAACATTCTCATCAAAATATAATCTTACATGCGTCATCAGCTCGCAACAGCGTGCGGCTCCATCTCGTTCTCGGTCATATCTTTTTCTATTTCTTTCCGGTTGTCGTAGTAATAGGAAAAAGCATCATGCACCTGTGCGGGCCTTAGCTGGGGAAATTCTCTCATGACATCCTCAATGGTCATCCCCTGTTTGTACCATTGGATCAGAGACCATACCGGTATTCTGGTGCCGCGCACGATGCTTCTTCCGCCGCATACGCCTTTTTTCCTTGTAACATACGGGTGTATGGATATTTTTTTAGCTGAATTATTCATAATGAACCCACCTCCAATATCATATCTTGAGCCTGTTGCACAAACCCATTTTTGTGCTTCGACAGGCTCAGCACGAACGGAAAAAGCTCACAATATCAATGGGCATACCGTTCGCCCTGAGCTTGTCGAAGGGTGAACGGGCATTCGTGCAACAGGCTCTCTTGAGGTTTATATTACAATCACTGCCCTATCAAGTCAAGGCGAAGAAACATTCCTACTACGTGCGAGACTCAAGGCGCGGCCTACAGGGACAAATGACAAGAAAGTAGACCTTGCCCTATTAATTGTCGAGGCTATCACGAAGGATGGCCTGGAAGACGGTATCCGGTGGATTCGCGCATCTTAACAAATCATACCTCGTTAAATCTGAAATGGACGGATTATATATGATTCTGCAAGCCCGCTTTCATTCTGCCGCAGCCTTCAACCCAACAGCAAAATACAAGACGCGACCCTATGGGTTCCTTTCCAGCGATTGTTGCTTCCCTCTGGTGTATAAATACTGCTTTTGTTGACTGTTTATTGTATAATAACACCATGATTAAGGACGCATTAATAAAGACCAATCCCTATTTGAAAGATACCGATCAACGCGAGGAGGCTCTCTCGATTACGGTAGAAAGCTCCACCGCCATTGAAGGCGTGCGGATTGCCGGCCTGAACATGCGCAAACCCTCCAGGAAAAAGGTGAGGCCTGCTACCGTTCATGAGTCCGTAGCGTCTTACGGATCACGTCGTTGAAAACCGCCGTCATCGGAACATAGTTCCGGTCCATTCCCGCCTGAACCGCCGCAAAATACTCCACCTTCTTTTTACCACGAATGCCATTGAAGTCCAGCAGGGGCAGCCCCGCCTGGAGCGCCATCAAGACAGCCGCCATGCGCGCGATACGGCCATTTCCTTCACGAAACGGATGGATCAGGACCAGCTCTGCATGTACGACGGCAATAGCCGGTGTGATTTCCTCGATAGAAGCAAACCCGCAGGGCGTGTATTTGCGAAGAGGGCCGCGCTCGAACCCCGCCATGAGAAGAGGAATCTGATTTGACGCGGCAAAAAGGAACCCTCCCTTGCTGATATTTACGTGCCGATAATTGCCCGCCCACTCGTAAACCGTTCCAAGCCATCTTTTATGAATGGCACAGATGTCGGCGGCGGTGAAGCGGTGGCTCTTTCCATAAACGGTGATCAACTCTTTCAGGGCTCGAAACTGTTCCTCTGCCTCGACTCGGTCAATTTCACGCTTGCTCGTTATGTTCCTCAGATTTCTAAGGACCCTGCCGCGTGAGCCCGGTTCATATTGAGACTCTACCAGCTCAGACGTATCGTATTTCCCCTTTGGTTGCATTACTGTTCTTTCATCTCGTGTTTCTTATTGAATTCATCCACGGACAACACCTTTGCAGCAATCTCAAGCTGAGCATAACAAGCTTTGGCCTTCTGTCTATCTATCTCTCTGTCCATGCAATAAAATCGATCTCTATGGCAACGTCTTTCGGCAGACGGGAAACCTCTACTGTTGCCCGGGCCGGCGGGTCCGCGGGAAAGTAGCCGCCATAGATCTCGTTCACGCCTGCAAAGTCGCCTATATTCTTAAGATAGATCGTTGACTTGACCACATCGGACAGGGAGCAGCCGGCTGCCGCAAGGATGGCCTTCGCGTTCTCCATCACTCTCCTTGTCTGTTCCCTGATGTCGCCCGCGACGACATCCCCGGTCTTCGGGTCGAGCGGTATCTGGCCTGAAACGAACACGAACCCGTTCGCTTCCACTGCCTGGGAGTACGGCCCGATGGCTTTTGGCGCATTGTCGGTTTTAATGACTATTTTAGCTGGCATTGAACTCTCCCTTGCAATGCTGATGAAGGAAAGAAGGTAAGAACGTATGAGGGAAGGAAACAGCAGGGCAGTTGCTTACCTTCTTACCCTCGTACCCTCGTACTTTCCTTCTTCATCGTTACCCCGCTTTCACCCGCCTCACGTCCATCACGCCGTCCACGGATGCAATGCTCTTGATGATGCGGTTCAGGTGCTCCACATCGTGGATCTCGATGGTGAAGTTCAAGGAGGCCTGCTTGTCCGCGCCGGTAGTGACCTCGGCGTGGGAAATGTTCGCCTCGGCGGCGCTGATCGAGGACGATACACTTGCCAAAATGCCGGGCTTGTCTTGAGTGAGGACCGCGATCTTGACCGCATGGGCGCCGGACTTGAACTCACCCCACGTCACTTCCACCATGCGTTCCTTGTCGACAGTCATGTCCGCCACGTTCGGACAGTCCATCGTGTGGATCGAGATACCGCGGCCCCGCGTGATGAACCCGATGACCTTGTCGCCGGGCACCGGACTGCAGCACTTGGACAGGTGAAAGAGCATCTCGTCCATACCGCCGATCTTCATGCCGCTGCCGGCGCCCTTCTTTTCCGCTGCGGGCTTCTTTAAGGGCTTTTTCGGAATCGGCTCGACATGGGGCCGGTCCGGCGCCAGTTTGTTCGCCACCATGTGCGCCGATACCTTGCCGTAGCCGATGGCCGCGAGCATGTCGTCCACCGTATTGTGCGACAGTTCATGGGCGACGCGGTGAATGTCGTTCGATTTGAACACCTTTGCCGAACTGAGTTCGTGCTTCCGCAGGTCCTTATCAAGCAGTTCTTTCCCGAGAAGAATGCTCCTCCGCCGCTCTTCCGTATTGACCCATGCCTTGATCCTGGTGCGCGCTTTCGATGTCTTGACGAACTTGAGCCAGTCGCGGCTCGGGGTATGGCCGGTCTGCGTGATGATCTCGATACGGTCGCCGTTGCGGAGAATATGTTTGATCGGAACGATCTTGCCGTTGATCTTGGCGCCCACGCACTGATGACCGATGTCGGTATGCACCGCATAGGCGAAGTCAATGGGCGTGGACCCCTGGGGAAGCTCACGCACGTCCCCTCTCGGCGTGAATACGTACACGACGTCCGGAAACAGGTCTCCTTTGACCGTATCCATGAACTCCTTGGCATCGGTCAGGTCGGATTGCCACTCCAGAAGCTGCCGGAGCCACGCAAACTGCTGTTCCTCGCGCTGGCTCATGGCCGACTTTTCCTTGTATCGCCAGTGGGCGGCGATGCCCTCCTCGGCCAGCCGGTGCATCTCGTCGGTGCGAAGCTGGAACTCCACGCGCTCGCCTTTGGGTCCGATGACCGTCGTATGGAGCGACTGATAGAGATTGGACTTGGGAACGCCGATGAAGTCCTTGAACCTGCCCGGGACCGGCGTCCAGAGCGAATGGATCAGTCCAAGGATGGCGTAGCAGTTGACCTTCGTGTCCGTAATGATCCTCACCGCGATGAGATCATAGACGTCGTCAAAAGATATCCCCTGCTTCTGCATCTTCTGCCAGATGCCGTAGAGATGCTTGGGCCGACCCTTCACCTCGCCCTTGTAGCCGTGTTCCGCGAGCTGGCGTTTCACGATCTCGATAAGTTCATCGATGTAGGCCTGGCGCTCCAGGCGCTTCTGAGTTACCTTGTGGGCGATCTCCCGGTAGGCTTCAGGATTAAGGTACAGGAACGAAAGGTCTTCGAGCTCGGTCTTGATCCGGGCGATCCCCAGGCGATTGGCAAGGGGCGCGTAGATATCGAGGGTCTCCTGGGCGGTGCGCTTCTGCTTTTCCGGCGTGAGGAACTTCAGCGTGCGCATGTTGTGCAGCCGGTCGGCGAGCTTGATCAGGATCACTCGAATGTCGTTGGACATGGCAACGATCATCTTGCGAAAGTTCTGGGCCTCGCGCTCCTCGCGGCTCTGGAGCTCGATGCGCGACAGCTTGGTCATGCCGTCCACAAGCTTGGCAACTTCATCGCCGAAAAGGGACTGTATCTCCTCGGTGGTCGAGGTCGTGTCCTCGATGGTGTCGTGGAGGATGCCGGCCGCCACGGTAGCGGCATCCAGCTTGAGCTCTGCCAGGATCTGCGCGACATCGAGCGGATGGATCAGGTAGGCTTCTCCGGAAAGGCGCGTCTGTCCCTGGTGCGCCTGGGCGGAGAATATATAGGCGCGCCTCACCAGGTCCACATCGGCCTCCGCGTTGTTGCTCTGGAGCCGCTCTACAATGTCTTCAAGACGGACGTTTGACATAGTATCCTAACAAAGCACCAAATCACAAATGACAAAATACAAATACATTCCAAATCTTAAAATTCAAACTCCAAACATCAACGTTCCATGACCAAGCGGTCAGTGTCTGGATATTGGCGCTTGAAAATTATTTGATATTTGTTATTTGTATTTTCATCTATCTACTTTAATATCCTTGATATCCAATTCTATATTCGTCCTACCGGACCACGTATTGATACGGGGCGTGAATACCGCGGCGACCCTGGCGCCGCTCCTGAGCCAGCTTCCGAGCGATGTCCCCTTGTTATAGGCGATCGCATCGAAGGACTGGCCGTTCTGCTGCCGAAGCCGGAGTTTCAGGTGTTTGTTGTTCCCCACCGGACGGAGAGACAGGACCTCGAGACCCCTGGCGCCGAACCGCGGCTCGGGATTTCCCTGGCCGAATGGCGCCATCCGCTCGATGTCCTGCATCAGCTCGAACGACAGTTCATCAAAGGTGACCGGCGAGTCGATCGTAATGGTCCTCACAAAACCACGCGCGCCCACCTGCTCAAGGACCACCGAACTCAGCCGTTCACGGAGACGGGGGATCTGGTCCGCCGCAATGGAAAGACCGGCAGCATACTTGTGGCCGCCGAAGCCCATAAGCAGGTCCGAACACGCCGTAAGCCCCTGATAGAGATCGAACCCGGGGATGCTCCGCGCAGATCCTTTTCCCACGCCATCCTTCACGGAAATGAGGGCCGCGGGCCGGTAGAACTCATCGACGATCCGCGACGCTACGATGCCGATGACGCCGGGGTGCCAGCCCTCGGACGACAGGATGAACGCGCCGGTGCTCGCCAGGTCCGCCTGGAGGCAAAGCTCGCGCGCGGCTCCCCAGATACCTTCTTCGACGGCCTGCCGCTCCCGGTTGACCGTATCCAGTTGATCAGCAAGGCGGGCCGCTTCGTCGGGGGAATCGGTGGTCATGAGCCGGAATGACGTGTCCGCCCTTTCGAGCCTGCCGCTCGCGTTGATCCTCGGCGCAAGGTTGAAACCCACATTCCCCACGTTCACCCGTTTGCCGCTCAGGCCGGCAACCTGTTTCAGGGCAGCGATGCCGGGACGAAGAAACTCGGGATCGGACGAAAGGATATCCAATCCGTACTTCACCAGGACCCGGTTCTCACCGGTGATCCGCCCCATGTCTGCCACCGTTCCGAGGGTGACCAGATCGAGATACTTCTTCAGACGTTCATCATCGGCCGGTGCATCGACCAGGGCCTGCGCCAGTTTGAATGCGACTCCGACACCCGTAAGGCCTCCAACGCTCACCCGTATGCCGTCGGGGGTGTCCGGCTGGAGGACCCGCGGATGAATGACCGCAAGCGCGTCAGGAAGTCCTTCCCCGGCAGGGACCGAACCGTTTCCCTGGACCGCCGCGGATTCATGGTGGTCGGTGATGATGAGGTCCAGTCCCAGGGACCTGGCGTATTCCGCCTCTTTGACGGCACTGATCCCGCAGTCCACGGTAATGACCAGGCGCGCTCCGGTTTCCTTTATCTTCAGGAGGGCGTCGGAATTCAGGCCGTACCCTTCGGTCATTCGGTCCGGAATATAGGAATCCACGTTGGCGCCCAGTTCCCGAAGCGTCAGGTACAGGACAGCAGCGCCGGTAACGCCGTCAACATCGTAATCGCCAAAGACCACGATCTTCTGGCGCAAGGAAAGCGCGTCACGGATACGTCCGACCGCCGTGTCCATGCCGCGGAAAATATGAGGATTGGATAGAGAGGTAAGATCGCTGTGGAGAAATGCGAGCGCAGCGGCAGCGTCGGCGATGCCCCGTGCCATCATCAGACGCGCGATGAGCGGGTGGATGCCGGCCTGGTCCGAAAGCCTCGAAACGGACTCCGCATCATGTTCTGCGAGTACCCACTTCATTGATGCCGCCTGTTCTCGTGGTCAGGACTTGTGATCGGGCTTGGACGAGTCCTTGTCCTCGTCTTTGGCTTCCTCGATCCCCTTTTTAAACCCCTTGATCGCCTTGCCGAGCCCTTCGCCGAGCTGCGGGAGGCGGCTTGCGCCAAAGATGATCACCACGATGACGAGAACGACCAACAGCTCCGGCATACCTAATCCGAACATACCGCCTCCTTATACTCCTCGGGTGTATTTATGTTCCTGAACGACCGCTTCAAAGGATCGAACCGGACGATCTCTTCTTCTGTTACATACCTGACGTGGATATGATCAAAGAGCCCCCGGATCCGGCGGTCCTGCTTCAGGATCTGAGCCTCCATGACCGGGAGGAGCCCCCTGCGGTAGATCGCATGAAGCGGCTCCAAAAATCCATCGAACTGCGGAACCACGGCATCCTGCCCCGCTGCGATCTCCCCCATGTAGGAAATAAGCTGGAGATTAAGAAAAGGCATGTCACAAGCGACAATGAAGTTATACTCTTCGCCTGACCGCAGGAGCCCCGAATAGATGCCGGTCAAGGGACCGCGGATCGCAAGGGCATCACCCACAAGCTCCGCTTCGTAGGACCGGTATCGCTCCGGCGTGTTTGTCACGATGATGGTCTTCTTGAACAGGCCGGCAAAGAGGGCAAGGATATGCTCGATCATGGGTCTTCCGTCGATATCCAGAAAGGCCTTGTCAGCGCCCATCCGCCGGTTTTCACCGCCCGCGAGAATGATGCCATTCATGACTATAATTACAGTATTTACCCTGAGGTGTCAATAAGGAAGTGGCGCGGTTCCCCCGTCGCGGAGGGGCCAACGTACACCGGTCAGGACGCGCTGATCACAGCCGGCACGTTACTTTTCACTACGTAAAATAAAACGCACCGTGATGTAAAATTATAATTTTACGTTGACAGAAACCAGAGGAGTTACTATAGTGCTTCCATGAAATGGGTAACGATCATTCTTCTCGTTGTGCTCGCATTCACTGTTCTGGCGCCCATTTCTCCGTTGTCGCTCATCATTGACCGGCAGGAACAGCCGCTCCTGGGAAACCTGGACGTGTGCAACTCTGCTGCCCCGGCCCTGTCTTCGAACGGCGAAATGCCCTGCGTAAGCATCAACCCTTCTCAACTACCGCTTTACCTTTCCATAACGACCTCAGATCCGCTCCATCCCCTGTTCACCGAAGTTGTCTTCACCGCTCCGAACGAGCAACCCCCCAAGGCATAGCCTCACCATACCTGTCTTTCCGAAAACGTTGACGCGATGCATCACCGTCCTTGGTATGTTCGCGCATCGTCCTGCAAGCCGGTGCGTAAACTCATTGGACGTGTCTTCCCTTTACGCTCGGCTCCGCTTCGGAAGTATCCAACGTCCCTGTTTTCATGGAGCTATTTTCGAAGTGGAGCCATTTTTTAACTCCACAACGTATCTTTAATCATCTCGTCAGCATCACACCTGTTGATCAGGTGTACTCGTTCCACCGGGAGGTAACGATCATGAATGTTGAAGATAAGTCAGTCGCCCCGATCTCAAGAAGAGACCTGATCATCAATGCAGGCAAACTCGCGCTCGGCGCCACAGCCGCCGCGGCTATGCTTCCGGGAGGGTTCCTGTCATCAAAGTCAGCGATCGCGGTCGGCGGTTCCACGGAAAAGTGGCCCTGGCCCTATGTGAAACTCGATCCGGACAAGACCGCGGAACTGGCCTACAATGAATGGTACCGTGTCTTTTGCGGCGCGGCGGTCATCAACAGTGTTTTCAGCCAGCTTCGGGAAAAAGTGGGAGAACCTTATAAGTCCTTTCCCGTCGATTCCTTCGTCTTTCTTGAAGGCGGCATGGCAGGCTGGGGCACGGTCTGCGGTTCCAATGCGGGCGCCAATATCGTCAGCAATGTCATCATCGGCCCCCGGATCGCCGGTCCGGACTGCGAACACGGTCATACGATCGGTTCGGATATGATGGATTGGTATTCCAACACGGCGCTTCCGACGTTCACGCCGAAGGAACCGAAGCAAAAGTCCGTGATCATTCAGACCAAGAGCGAGTCGCCTCTCTGCCACGTATCGGTCGGCAAATGGATGGACAAGTCCGGATTTGCCCTTGGCAGCGCTGAGCGGAAAGACCGCTGCGCCCGCGTCGCGGCAAGCGTCGCCCACAAGCTCGTTGTCGATCTCAATGCATGGAAAGATGGTAAGTTTGTCCCAAAATCAACATGGAAGGCGGGTGCAACCGTCGGCATTCCAGCTCAACAGAACTGCACCGAATGTCACCCCACGAAGATCCCGACCGCGCCGACTGCAAAGAAGTAATTGAATTTGAGACGGGCGGGGCACCGGCCCCGCCCGTGTTGATCCAGGGGAGATACATGGAACGCAGATATCGGAAAATATCGATTAGCCTTTTCACCGTCCTCATAACTCTACTGCTTGCTTCATCGTCATTTGCCGCCGGGCTCTGCTGCCAGCTTTCGAGCGGCGTGCAAGAGAGCCTCTCGGGCGTCGCGGCCCCTGCTTCCGAGGAAATATCCGTTCAATTCACCTACAGTTTCACCCGCATGGACAAACTGAAGCAAGGGACTTCCTCGAAGTCACTCGATGAGGCGAGCGCCTCGACGAGCTACACCTCCCTGCCCATCAGCATGGACATGATCAAATATACCGTTACCGCCGGGTACGGTTTTTCCTCCCGCTTCAAGGCTTTCGTCTCCCTTCCCTACCTGCGGAACACCATGGCCATGACGATGAGCGGGGGCGTTGGACTGGGCTGGATGGAGATGACCATGGAACCCGTCTCAAAGCCGGGAGACGCCACGGCCATGGGATTGTACCGCATCTATGCCGATCAGGACCTGCAACCCACCGCGGCCCTCACCCTCGGGCTGGGCGTGAAGACACCGACCGGGTCCTCCACGGAGACGACCGCCGGCGGCGGATACCTGCATGCCCATATGCAGCCCGGCACGGGTTCCTGGGACCCCCTGCTGTCGCTGCTCTACACCAGGATGCTGAGCGCGATCGATCTCCAGGGGGATGTCACCCGCCAGTTCACCACGAGGAACCGGCAGGGATACGAATTCGGCGATTCCACGTCCATCACCGTCTCGGCGAAATACACGGCAATGCGGCTGTTCGATCCCGGCATGGGGATCACCTACCTCCACACCGGAAGGGCCAATGACCGCGATGGCCGCTACAGCGATCTTACAAGCCTCATGGACGATCCCGCGAACACCGGAGGAGACAGCCTCTGGGTGTCTCCGGGGATACAGGTGTTTCCCTTCCGCCAGCTGGTCGTCGATGTGAAGATTCAGGTCCCGGTCTGGGAAAAGGT
Source organism: uncultured Nitrospiraceae bacterium (assembly GCA_964412455.1). Taxonomy (GTDB): domain Bacteria; phylum Nitrospirota; class UBA9217; order UBA9217; family UBA9217; genus JAAXXJ01. The sequence continues at coordinate 24,226 of CAYPOT010000018.1, forward strand.
GAACGGTATTCAGCTCGTCTCAAGCTACCGGCTCCTATCGGGATTGACATATCGTTTTTGATCGGGAAATTCCTCTTGAATTCCTCTTGAAAGGAGCTCAGAACAGATGATCAAACGTTTCTCATTCTTCATACTTGCGTCCGCGGTGATCGCCGTGGCGGTGCTCAGCTGCGGCGGCGGCGACAGCGGCAGTACGCCTACGGCAACCGTCAGTCTCGTGGGCAGCAAACAGGGGCAGTCCGTCGGATTCGCCGACTTCGACGGCGACGGCATCGAGGACAAGATCGTGGGCGCTCCGTATGCGGCCACCACATCAGGGACCGGCGTGGTCCTCGTGTACGCGGGATCCGCGTCAGGATACAGCTCGACCAACACGGACCTGCTTGCCGGAGGTGACAATTTCGGGTATTCCTTTATAAACCTGGGAGACGTTGACGGCGACGGGAAGGCGGATTTCGCGATCAGCGCGATCCACGGGAGTGACGAGGCAGGCGGTACATCCCTTTCCGGCACGGTCACGATCTATAAGGGCGGCGGCAACGGCCAGATCATCAAAACAATCGGCGGCGACGGCCCCATGGACAAGTTCGGCTATGCTCTCGCCGCGGGTGATGTCAACGGTGACTTAAAGCCGGATCTCATCGTCAGCGCGCCCTTCAACACCAATGATCCTGCCCTCTACCAGAGCGGCGCTGTGTATGTCTATTTCGCGCCTGATTTTACGACGCGCGTTGCGCTCAACGCGTTCGCGACAAACAAGGCTCTCGGCCTTGGCGTAGCAGCAGGCTATGTAAACAACGACAACATCGCTGATCTGCTGATTTCCGCCAGCGGCAAAGTTCTCGTGTACTATGGCGGAGCAACCTTTGCGCCGGTTATCAATTCTCCGGACATCACCCTGACGAGCGCAGCAGCCGGTTTCGGCAAAGCCATCGCCGTGATCGGCGATCTTGACGCAGACGGCACAGGCGAGATCGTTGTCGGCGCTCCGAACGCGGTGATTAACAACCTCCGGGATACGGGCAGCGTATTCATCGTCAAGGGATCGGCAACAGGTACGGTAAGCCTTGACGCTGTACCACAGGCGGCCCTTCTGGTGCGCATTAACGGAGCCGGTCTGTTCAACCGTTTCGGAGCATCCATCGCTGCAATGGGAGATGTGGATGAAGACGGGAAGCCGGACTTCGCGGTCGGAGCGCCCATGGCGGACGTAACCACATTGTCAGGACAATACATCCTGAGCGGCAAGGTGTATCTTTACAAGGGAAAAGACATCACCTCTGCAACGACCCTCGCTCATTCGACGGAATTTGAAGGAGTGGTTAAGAACCAGCAGTTCGGTACGTCGCTTGCAAAAAGCGCGAGCGGAATGCTTCTGATCGGAGCTCCCCGGTCGAATATGGATACCGGCGGCGTGATGATGGTCGATCCCGCGACAGGCCAGGCGGTCCCCGGCGGCAGCAGCGGCGGCGCGACCGGCGGCACCGGCGACTGCCACTGATCGAGACAGGAACCCAAGGAGGAATCAATTACCATGAAACGAAAGCTGATCGCTACGGCAATTACCGGTTTGCTCGTCGTCGCCGTTTTCGGCATGCTCTACGCGCAAACGCTTACCTATGATTCAACGAACTTTAACGCCGACGCCCGGAAACTCCAGCCCGCGCCGGCAGGTCACACTGTGGGCAAGGACAACGGACCCGGCCAGGGCCTGCACAACTCCGGCGAGGACTGCGCTATTTGCCACACCACGAACGGCAAGGCCGGCAACTACGTGTTCACCGTCGGCGGCACGATCTACGAGGACCGGGCCGCCCGGAGGCCGCTCAAAGGCGCTGAAGTGATCCTCCAGGATTACGCGGGAAACATATTCAGCATGATGACAAATGAAGCCGGCAACTTCTGGACCTACAAGGAAATGGCGAGTAATCCTTACACTGTTGCGAGCCACAGCGGAACCACCCATTTACTCTTTACGGTCAACTCCGACGGTACGGTGATTCCCGCTGATCCGTCGGATTCCCGCACATGGCTGTACAAGGCCTGGGTCAGGAACCCTGACGGCGCGGTCCGCCAGATGGTAACGATCGCCCCTGTAGGCGGATCAACCGGGGTCGTGCCGCGGATGAGCTGCAACATGCACCACTCGCCCTTCGGCAGTACCGGAGCCGCCTGGGCATCGCGGAAAAGCTCACTGACATTCTATCCATCGTCGTCGCTCAGCTTCCGGAAGCATATTCTGCCCATATTCGTCAGCAAGTGCGCTCCCTGCCATGTTCCCGGCTCAAAAGCGACTCGGCTCGTTACGATGAGCGACATATACACACAAACCACCAATACCACGAACGTTCCTCTCACGAACGCGGCGATAACGTCCATTGATTACAGCAGCGGCCAGGATTTCACGTCCTACGCTGGTTCAATCTACACGAGCGGCTCGACGACAGTGACCAAGCAGGGCATCAGGAATTTCGTCAACATACCGGACCCGGATACGAGCCCGGTCCTTTCCAAGGCCATGCTCCAGACTGCCGGGACCGCGACCCATGCAGGCGGCACATTCTGGTCCGCCGTGGATGCTGATTACAAAGCGGTCAGGCAATGGATAGCCGAAGGCGCAAACAACAACTAAAGTTTATTTGTCAGCGGGACCGGGCTTGCCAAGCCGGTCCCGCTGATGTATCATGACCCATGCATCGCGCCCTTTCTCCTTCGCTGCGACGAGCACGGATAGCACTGGCAGCCGCTGCACTCATCGCGTTCGGTTTCATCAGCGCATGCTCCCGGCAACCCCTCTACCCGGCCCCGCCGCTGTCCGGGTCCAATGTGGTCATTGATGTTTCTGCGCTTGCGCCCGAGGTCCCGCAGTTCTTCACCTACCGTCATCGGGACCGGAACGTGAACTTTTTCGTCCTGAAGGTCCAGGACAAGGTCCTCTCTTTCCTCGATGCTTGCGTGACCTGTTATCCGAAAAAACGCGGGTATCAGGAAAAGGACGGGTACGTCGTATGCCGTGCCTGCGATATGAGTTTCTCGGTGTACAAACTGGAGAAGGGCCTGGGGGGGTGCTATCCGATCCGGGTAAGCGGCAGCATGGAAAAGGGAATCTATCTCATTCCCCTTGCAACTCTGGAAGGTCATGTGGATAAATTCTGATGACTCGCGAGGTCTAAATATAGCGGCACATCTTCGGTTCAGCGCCGAGGCGATAGAGAAGATTTGCCATGATGCAGAATCCGGTGAAGGCAAAGACGATGGTGGCTGAACCGACGAATCCGGTAAAATAAAGCCAGCCAGGATGCACGAAGCGCGCAAGCATCGAGGAGATCGAAAGGTTCACGCCGACAAAGATATAGATATACCGCTCCAGGAACCACTCATCGGTCTGCATGAAATACACGCTGCCCCATTTGCCGTTCTCCAGCGTCTTTTTATCCGGTACCAGCGGCTGTATGCCGCACCAGTACAGGACATTGCCGACGATGCAGAAACCTGTCAGCGCGACACAGATGGAACACAGGCCGACGAACAGGATCGAGAACGCCCAGTTCGGATGGTGGGTTGCAACCAGGAGCGAACTGACAAGAACGTCGGTCCCGGCGATGAGCCAGACCAGCCGTTCAAGGTACCACCAGTTCGTCTTGACCATAAATATCCCCGAACGCTTCTCCATGAGAAATATCCTCCGGTCCCTGATGTGCTCGCCCCTGCTCTGATGTCTAGTATAGCAAAAGAATCACATCAGGCTTCCCGTTGCCGCATTTATTTCATTCGTAGCGCAGCGCCGTTATCGGGTCCTGGAGCGAGGCCTTGCGGGCCGGGTACACGCCGAAGAACACTCCCACTGCCATGGAGAACGTGAAGGCCATGACGATGGACCAGAGCGAAACGCTCGTGGGAAGCACGGTAACGAACATCGGTATCAGGAGCGCGATGCCGACGCCCAGCAGAATGCCGATAATGCCCCCGACCCCGGAAAGCGTAATGGCCTCGATCAGGAACTGCGCCATGATGTCGCTGTTCCGGGCGCCGATGGCCTTTCGGATGCCGATCTCGCGGGTCCGTTCCCGCACGGAGACCAGCATGATGTTCATGATGCCGATGCCTCCTACGAGCAGCGATATCCCGGCGATCCCGCCAAGCACCGCCGTCAGCACGCCGAGGATCGTGTCCATGGTCGAGAGCATGGCGCCCTGGGTCTGGATGGTGAAATCCTCCTTGTGCGCATGGCGCCTGATCAGGATATTCTTGATCTGGGCGATGGCTCGCTCGACATCCTCCGCCCGCGGCGTCGAAGCGAGGATCTCGAACAGCGAATCGGTGTCGAAAAGCTCCTGGCCGCTGGTTACGGGTATGAAAATAACATCATCGACGTCCCAACCCAGGCTCGTTCCCTTCTTCTGCATCACCCCGACGACGCGATAACGCGCATCGGATAGCATGACCACCTGCCCGAGAGCGTTCTGATTGCCGAACAGCTGCTCCTTTACCTTGGTGCCCAGCACAGCGACCTTTGCCTTGGTATCGACATCGTTCTGAGACACATAGCTGCCGATCCCGATGAAGAGGTTTCTCACCCGCTGGAATTCCGGCGTCGTGCCGATCACCATCGTATCGCGGCCGAGGTCCCTGAACTTGATCCTGCCCGTGCCGAGCACGATGGGGACGGCGTCGGTCAGCAGCCAGGCGCGCCGGCGGAGCGCCTGGGCGTCGTCATAGGTCAGTTTTCTGACCGTCCCAGCAGACGGCGGGTGGAATCCGCCGCTGGTCGTGGTCTTGCCCGGGGTGATGATAAGCAGGTTCGTACCCAGGCCGGTCAGCTCCTTGGTGATGTAGACGCGTGCCCCCTCGCCGATGGAAACCAGCAATATGACGGCGAGTACGCCGATGATCACCCCGAGCATGGTGAGGCCGGACCGCATCTTGTTCGAGAGGATCGCCTCGAGCGCTACCCTGAAAGTTTCAAGGAAGTTCATGTTGCCACCTGGTCCCCGACGACCTTTCCGTCCTTGAGGTTGATGATCCGCTTGCATCGTGCGGCGACATCATGGTCATGGGTCACGATCATGATGGTGACGCCCTGGTTGTTCAGGTCCACCAGGATGTTCAGTATCTCTTCACCGGAACGGCTGTCCAGGTTGCCTGTCGGCTCATCCGCGAGCAGGAGCGGCGGGTTGTTCACGAGCGCCCGGGCAATGGCCACGCGCTGCTGCTGGCCGCCGGAAAGTTCCGTGGGTTTGTGTTCCATGCGGTCCCCGAGCCCGACCTTTTCCAGGACCGGCACTGCCCGTTCGGTCCTGCCTTTCGCGGGAATGCCGCTGTAAACGAGCGGCATTTCCACGTTCTTGAGGGCGCTGAAGCGAGGAAGAAGATTGAACGACTGGAACACGAAACCGATCTTCGCGTTCCGGACGTGGGCGAGCTCATCATCGTTCATGGCGCTGATCTCGCGGGTTTCAAAGGTATAGGTCCCGCTCGTCGGCCGGTCGAGACAGCCCAGAACGTTCATGAGCGTGGACTTTCCCGAGCCCGACGGCCCCATGATGGCTATGAGTTCGCCCGCGTTCACCGTAAGTGATACGCCGCAAAGCGCGCAGATCTCCATCTCGCCCATGCGGTAGTTCTTGGATATGTTGGAGAGATGGATCATGAAAATGGCGACAGAATTTCAAATGGTAAATATCAAACTGCAAATTTGCGGTATGGCCAATGGCCATTTCTTTTGCATTATCTTATTCTAAATTTGAACTTTGCAATTTCCAATTTGCAACTTGCAATGTTTTACTCGGTCTCACTCGATCCCCACCTTCACGCCGTCCTTCAACCCCTCGGCCTCGGGCGTGGTGACGATATATTCTCCTGCAGAAAGTCCCTGTTTTATCTCGGTGTTGATCCAGTTGCTTTCCCCTGCCTCCACGGGACGCAAACGCACGCGGGTGACGGCGCCGGCAGCAAGACCCTTGTCTTCGGCGACATAGACCTGCTTCTTCCCTTCCCGCTCAATGATGGCCTGGGATGGCGCGGAGAGAACGTCCTTGAGCGTCGTGATGAGGATCTCTACGTCGGCGGACATCCCCGGCTTGATCCTGGCGTCCTTCGAACTGAAATAGATCCATACATCCGCGGTCCTTGTTTCGAGCTTGCCGCCGCTGACGATGGGCGAGATCCTGCGGATAGAGCCATCGAACTTCTCACCGGCAAAAGCGTCGATCGTAATGTTCACCGGAAGCTTCAGCCGAAGCCTGCCCACGTCAACCTCATCGATCGTGGCCAGTACGTAGATCCGGTTGGGGTCCACGATGGTCACGATCTGTTTGCCCGGCAGCAGAAGCTCCCCTACTTCCGTGTATTTCTTCGATACGACGCCGCGAAAAGGGGCCTTGATGAAGGAATAATTCTTCTTTACCCTGACATCGTCCCGGGAGGCCTCGTACTGGGACCGCGCAACCTCATAGGACCTGCGCGCGCTTTCGTGGTCCTGCTGGGAGATCATCCCCTTGGAGAAAAGGTCCTCTGACCGTTTCAGGTTCTTCTCCGCTTCCTCATAGGTGGCCTTGCTCTGGGCCAGGAGGCTCTCGGATTGGACCGATTCTTCCGTAAGGTCAAGCCTCGCGATAAGTTGTCCCTGTTGGACCCGGTCCCCCTCCCTGACCGGCAGCTCGACGACCTTGCCGGTACGCTGCGCGGAAAGCACGACCTCGTATTCCGATTTGATGGTCGACGTGGTCGTTGCGTTCACGATAACGCGAAGTTCTCCCGGTTTGAGCTCAAGGACCTTCACCGGTATCGGTTTCTTGCCGGTCAGCAGTATGATAAGGACGATGACCGCGACAGCGGCAACCGCCCAGAGGATCTTCTTGTTCTTGAACGAGATCACGTTCTTGACCCCTGTTCTTCGTCGATCTGCCATTCCAGTTCTTCTTTGATGTTCTTAATGAACTTCTTCTTAACTTCACGCAGCTTTTCAGCCACCACAATGTCCTGCAGCATGGCGAACGGCCCGGTCACATGCCCTTCCAAGCTGTAGGTGACCTCGGTCACGTCATCGGAGATCTTTTTCAGGATGACGTCACCCGACATGTGAATATCGCCTCCGCTCCCGATCCACGAGAGCTGTTCGAACTCTTTGTACACCGTGGTATGCGTCTTCAACTCTACGTTCCTGGCAAAAGGTCCGAAGGTCACCCGCACGTTCCAGATCGCATCCAGCTCGTCGATAATTTTTATCCCTTTACATCCCGGGAAGAGACAACCCACTTCGTTCCGGTCGGACATGAAGGACCAGACAGCCCTCACCGGCAGGTTGACCTTGAATATGGATTCTACTTTCGGCATGGTACCGTTCCTCTCCGATCCCCCTTACCTGCATGAGGGATCGCGCATCGTCGTGACGTTCCCGGCCTTTCGATCGTTGCATGCGCAGTTTGAGTATAACATAGATGTCCTTGCAATTAGCGAACAGGTATTGTATAAGAAAACATGCACGGGAACTTCAAGCCTGTCGACCTGCTCTCGATCGTTTTCATCTCGTTCATGGCCGCGGTCACGCTCTTCGCGATGCCCCGTCTTCCCCACGGCGGATGGCTGATCGCCCGCTATGTCGTTCTCATGGCTGCACTGGTCTTCATCAGCCGCTCTGCCGGGCGGCACGATTCGGCGAAATGGACACGCACGCTCCATGCCTTTCTGCCTGTCTTCCTTATTCCCGTCCTGTTCGACAGCATGGGAGACCTCATCCCCTGGATATGGTCGTCCTATTTTGACGATCTGCTTATCACCATGGACTTCAGCCTCTTCGGCGGTCATCACCCGACGGTCCTGCTCGAACAGTTCATCCATCCCTGGCTCACGACCATTATGCAGTTCGCCTATATCGGCTATTATCCCATGGCAGTGGTATTGGGCGCCGTACTTTTCACGAAAAAGGACAAGACCGATTTCGGCGTAGCGATCTTTGGCATCACCCTTTGTTTCTATTTGTCCTACCTTGGGTATCTGTTCTTCCCGGCGGTCGGCCCCCGGTTCACGCTCGCGCACCTGCAGACCCAGGACCTCGCGGCCAGCCCGCTCGTGGTCGCCATTCAGGAGACGCTGAACACGCTGGAGAACACCAAGACCGACGCCTTCCCCAGCGGTCACACCGCGGTCGCCCTGATGACGCTCTACTACGCCTGGAAGTTCCGGGAACGGGCCCTTGTCGCCCTGCTCGTACCCGCGGTCGCCGGCCTCATCGTTTCCACGGTCTATCTCCGTTACCACTATGTCATTGATGTCATTGCCGGCATCGCGCTCACGGCGTTGACCATATCCCTGGCCCCGCCGCTCTCCGCCTGGTTCCTACGCGTTGCCGGCAAGACGCGCGATCAACTCCATCACCCCTCCTGAGACCAGGGGGATGACAAGATTGTCGTTCACGGGCAGAGGGACCAGTTCGATACCTGCGGCGGCAATGGCGCCGGCCAGAACAATGCCGTACATAATGTGGACGCCGGTTAAAGGAAGCAGGAAACCCACGGTCGCGGCAACCGCCACAAATGCAAGCGTACCCTCAAGACTCTTCACTCCCGATATCTTCGTTCTTCCATACCGCTCCCCCACCGCTGTCGCCGCGACATCGCCGAACGCGAGAAAGCAGATCGCCGCCGTCGCAATATCGGTCCGGTAAAGAAAGAGCGTCAGCCCGATGCCCAGCACGTAGGGTGCCGTACCGGTCAGTTTGTTTTCCTCATTCTTCCGGATGAAGCTGCTGAACCGGGTCTGAATGAACTGGTTGAAAGCGGGAACCTTGAGGCGTGTGATGTCCATGGCAAGAACGACCACGACGAGGATAGCATAGCAGATCAGCGCGTTCTGCCGTCCCAACAGGTAATAGAGCGACAGCAGTCCGAGGCCGCCAAGGAGATGATAGAGCTTGCGTCCGAGATGTTTCATGATCTATATCTTCTTCTCGTAGATCCGGTATTTCTTGTACAGTTTCCCGCCCATGTGTTCGCAACTCCTTCGCATCAGGAGATTGTCCTCGAGGATCCAGGACAACTCCGCCCGCTCATAGCCCCCTTTGCTTATGGCATTTAATCCCTCGAGATAGAGAATGCCTTCGATGCCCCTTCTCCGGTATTCCTCCTTCACCCCCATGGTCAGAACGCGGACGGCGCTGATCTTCCGGGAATACCACAGGAACTTCATGAGCCCGATCGGGCCGAGCCTGCCGTTGACCCGGCGGAGGACCTGGTTGTAATCCGGCACCGCCATGTAGAACGCGGCGGGATCTCCGTTCACCTCCGCCATGATGAGCAGTTCCGGCACGATAAGCGGTTTGAGCCTTTTCGCCATGGACGAGATCTCTTCGTCGGTCATGGGGACGAATCCCCAGTTGTGGCTCCACGCGGAGTTATAAATGTCCTTCACGATCTCCAGCTCGCGTTGAAAGTTTTTCATGTTCGCCGGACGCACGGTGAGCCCGGGGACCTTCGCCCGCACTCCCTTGGCAAGCCGTTCAAGCCTCCCACCTGCCGATACGTCCTTGATGATCGACAGGTAGGCATAGAGGTCCTTGGCCTTGACCAGGCCGCACCGCTCTATATAGTCGAGATAGTACGGCGGGGTATAGGTCATCATGATCATCGGCGGTGAATCGAATCCCTCAAGCAGGAAACCGCATTCATCGTTCGTGGAGAGGTTCATGGGGCCGCGCATGATCTCGATGTCCCGTTCATTCAGCCAGGCGGATGCCGTTTCAAGGAGCTTTGCTGCGATGGTCGGATCAGGCAGGCATTCAAAGAAACCGAAGAATCCCGCCTGTTCCTTGTGGGTGTTGATGTGATTGCGGTCGATGATCGCCGTTATCCTGCCGACAACGTTCTCCCCCTCCTTAGCGAGGAAGCAGGCGGCCTCGGCGTGATGGAAGAAGGGGTTCTTCTCGCCCAGGATGAACTCCATATCGCTGATGAGCGGCGGCACCCAGTTCGGATTCCCCTCATACACCGCCCAGGGGAAGCGGATGAACTGCGACAGACCTTTCTTGTCGGAAACGATCTCTATATGCATAGGTATGATATCTCAGACACAACCTTTGGCACGGTTAATGCGGATAAGAGTTGGATAAAATGGGATTTCTTGTCGTAGAGACCGCCATCAATTGAGTGAAGATCTTGCGAAAGAATGAACCTGTTTCTATCCGCCTTGATCAGCAGTTGATCCGCTTCTTCAGTGTCCAAATGCTCTTTCTTTGACTATGGGATGATGCCCAGCTTCTTCCCCGCCTTTTCCAGGATCACCAGCACCCGGTCGAGCATCTCGTCGGTATGGGTCGCCATGTAGCTCGTGCGGATGAGGCTGCGGCCCTGCTGGGTCGCCGGCGGGACGACCGGATTCACGAAGACCCCTTCGTCGCTCAGGGTCTTCCACATCATGAAGGCACGATCCATCTCGCCCATGAGAAGCGGGATGATGGGTGTTTCCGATGTTCCGGTGTCGTAGCCCATCTGTTTGCAGGCCTTCATCATCTTGTTCGTATTGTGCCAGAGACGCTCCCTGAGCTCCGGCTCCTGATCAATGACATCAAGCGCCGCGATGACCGATGCGACAGAGGCCGGTGGAGGGCTGGCCGAGAAGATCAACGGTCTCGACATGTGCTTGATGTAATGGATCACGTCATCGCTGGCGGCCACGAACCCGCCGATGGACGCCATGGACTTGCTGTAGGTCCCCATGATGACGTCCACGTCCTTCTCGAGCCCGAAGTGCTCCGCCGTGCCGCGGCCCGTCCTGCCCAGCACACCGACGCCGTGCGCGTCGTCCACCATGAGCCGGGCGCCGAACTTTTTGCACACCTTCACGATGTCCGGAAGCGGCGCTATGTCCCCTTCCATGCTGTAGACGCCGTCAACGACCACGAGCTTGCCCTTGTCACCGCACCCCTTGAGGACGAACTCAAGGCTGTTCATATCGCTGTGCTTGAATTTTCTGGTCTCCGCGAAGGAAAGGCGGCAGGCGTCGATGATGCTCGCATGGTCGAGCTTGTCGATGATAACGACGTCGTCCTTGCCGGCAAGGGAAGAGATAATGCCGAGGTTTGTCTGGTAGCCCGTGGAAAAGGTCAGGGCGTTCTCCTTCCGGAAGAACTTCGCCAGCTTCTCCTCGAGCTGCACATGGATATCGAGTGTGCCGTTCAGAAAACGGGAACCCGCGCATCCGCTGCCGTACTTCTTCACCGCGGCGATCGCCGCTTCCTTGACCTTCGGATGACTGGTGAGGCCGAGGTAGTTGTTTGAACCGAGCATGATCATCTTCCTGCCCTGCACGGTCACCTCGGGGCTCTGTTCCGATTCCACCACACGGAAATAGGGATAGAACCCGGCGGCCATCACTTCCTTTGCAGCCGTGTACTTCCCGCATTTTTCAAAAAGGTCCACTGCTCTGCCTCCCTCACTTCTTGTTCGTGATGTCGTCAGCACTAAATGAATTCTTGCCAAAATGGCGAAATTGTTGGTAACGTCTTAATGGTTACGAAGCCCGTATCGTCAAACGTCTTTCGGGTAACCGTAGTGTAAAAAGACCGAATGACGTAACCGCTGGACGAAACGGGCGTCGTCACCGTTACCGCTGCCTTTTGGTTTCGGCTTGCCCCGCTTTAGAGGCATCCGCCTCTAACGGGGCCTGTCCGGGTCAGGCAATATCAGCCGATCCAGCCGTTCTCGCGGTACCATTTCCAGGTCGCTGCCAGTCCCTGCTCCAGGGGCATGGCTGCACGGAAACCGAGGTCTGTCCGGATCGTGTCCAGGTCGCATGTCCAGTAGTGCTGTGCAGCCTCACGCACCTTCTGGCGGTTTATGATGGTCGCCCTGCCGGTCAGGAGACCTGCTGCTTCAGATGCAAGGCCGATGAGGTAACCGGCCCATACCGGCACCTTGATGATCCTGGCCGTGACGCCGCCTGACTCCTGGAGGGCCTGCTGGAAACCGGTCATGGAGTGGACCCGGTCCTCGGCGACAAAATAGACGCTGCCGCTCGGCACGGGTCGTTCGCCTGCCATCAGAAGCGCTTCCGCAAGGTCTTTCACGTAGCACCAGTTCAGAAAGCGCTCGCTGCCGCTTACGTCCAAAATAAATCCCTTAGCCGCCCAGCGGAACAGTTCGAACACGTCGGCATCCCTCGGGCCGTACACGGCGGAAGGACGGAGGATGACGACGGAAAAGCGGTCCTTGAACTTGAGCGTCTCTTCCTCCGCGAGGAGTTTGCTCCTGCCGTAATCAGACACCGGATGCGGCGTGTCAGTGGCTTTTACCGGCCGGTCAGCCTGTGCCGGACCGGCGGCGGCAAGACTGGAGACCAGAACGAACTTCTGAACGTTCTGACCATGGCGGGCACAAGCCTCAAGAAGGTTCCGGGTGCCGAGCTGATTGACCTGGTAGTAGTCGCGCCGCCGTGCAGCCTTGGTAAGTCCCGCAACATGATAGACGGTCGCGGCATTCCGAACGGCGGCTGTCAGGGATTCCCGGTCATCACAATCACCCTGAACGAGATGCACCCGCTGGCCCTTGAGCCATCGAAGATTCCCCGGGTCCCGCACCAGGCAGGTCACCTCATGACCTCTGCTGACCAGAAGTTCCACGAGATGGCTGCCCACAAAACCGGTGCCGCCGGTTACCAGTACCGGGCCGGTAACAGTAAGTTTCATAATAGTTTAAGGAATGTTTTGAGGTCGAGTCAGTGTAGCGAAAGCGGTGTATTCTGTCAAGAATTATGAGGACTTAGCGGTGATTCTGAATATCGGCAGGGAGCGGACAGGAACCGCTCTCTTCGCACCGTTCGCACTCCAACTGGATCGTACTGTGCATGATCTTGAACCGGTCGGTCAACCGCTGTCTGATAGCATCAAGCAGTACCCTGCTCCCGCTGACCGGCATGTCGTCAATGACGACATGGGCGCTGAGGGCATAGACGCCGGAGGTTATGGTCCAGACATGGACATGGTATGCTTCGCGAACGCCATCTTCCTTGGCGATCTCCTCCGCCACGGCGGCGATGTTGATGTGTGAAGGCGCTGATTCAAGCAGGATGCTCACCGATTCGGAAACCAGGGCTATGGCTCCGGCGATGATGCCCAGGGCGATGAGAATGCTCAGGATCGGATCGATGAGATACCAGCCGGTATAGAGAATGACGATCCCGCCGATGATAACACCAACTGACGAGACCGCGTCTCCGATGATATGCAGGAAAGCGCCCCTGATGTTCAGGTTCGTCTTATGGTGCTTCATCAGGAACAACGCGCCGATGATGTTCACGATCAGGCCGATGACCGCGACGACCAGCATCAGCATGCCGGCCACCGGCTGGGGGTTCAGGATGCGCTCATAGGCCTCGTACATGATGTACAGGGAGATGAGCACGAGGGTGACGCCGTTCAGAAGCGCCGCGAGGATCTCGAGACGGTAGAACCCGAAGGTCTTCTTATCCGTCGCCGGCATGCTCGCGAATTTCATGGCAAAGAACGAGAGCGCGAGCGCCAGGGTGTCCGTGAACATGTGTCCGGCGTCCGACAGGAGGGCCAGGCTGTTCGACAGGACACCGCCGATGATCTCGGCGATCATCATGAACAGCGTGATCGTGAGGGCTATGAGAAGGCCTTTTCTGCCGCCCGCTGAGGCGTGATCGTGACCATGGCCGTGGGCATGCTCATGGTCGTGATCATGGTGCTCTGTCTGTCTTTTCGGTGCGGTCATGGAAAATTTCTCCAAAATGAATTAAAGCTCAAAATCTGAGACCTATCTACAAACTTGTTGAAAGTTTTTTTCGCGTCTTTTATTCGTCGTTCCTGCCCCTGCTTACGTCTGGCTGGGGCAGGCTCCGGCGGGAATCCAGGCTTTTCAGGCTGTAACTGGATCCCCGTTTTCACGGGGATGACGAAGTATGCTACAAGAGATGCATTTCTTTTGATAGCAAAATCCAATGAGCTATTATCGTCCCAGCGAAGTACGCCTACCGGACCGCCTCGGGCGTCCAGAAACGGAGGTCCGGCACGGAATCAATGACACCCAGCTCCATCGCGTATCCATAATAGGTCAGAAGCCCCTTCTGCTCCTCGGGCCCCAGATCATAACTGAAGCTGGTCCAGTACCTGGCCAGGGTCTCCGCAGGCAAGCCGAAGTCCCCGGCATGCCGCTCAGCGAGTTCGGCCAAACGGGACATGCCGTACTGTTTCGACTCCAGAAGAGCATTGTAGAGCAGGGCGAGGTCCTGCTCCATGTTCTTCCTGTAGTTCACCTGCCAGATCGCAAAGACAAAGGGAAGGCCTGTCTTGTTGTACCAGAGCTCGCCGAGGTCGTAGGTATGGGGAAACCGGGGCGCCGCGGCGCGCTTGAGCGCGAGGTCTCCGATGGTAAGCACAGCGTCAGCCGTATCGTAAGGTTCCTCGACCCCCTGCTCATACTGCATGAAATCGGGGCTGACTCCCTCAAAGAGCTCAAGGATGATCCTGAGCAGAACGATGGACGTGGCCGAAGCCGTAGTCAGGGCGACGGTCTTCCTGTCCAAGTCCGCAAGCGGTACCTTGCTTTCCAGGATAATGCTCATTGCACTGGTCCTCGAAGTGATGGAGAAGCCCGGCAGGAGGCGGTATTTTCCCGGGTTCATGGCGTATTCGATGGATGAGGACGGCGAGACGTCGATCTTGCCTTCGACGAGACAGCGGTTCAGCTCCGTGGGGATGCCTTCGACGATCTTGAAGGGGAATTCCACCTTCTTCGTCAGGATTCCGGCATGGACCGGAAAGCAGTTTGAATAGACGATATGACCAAGTCTGAGCATAATGTATCTTACCTCTGCTATATAATACGCCCATTACATTTACAGTAACACTAGATGTTTTATAGCATCTTATAATGCGTTATTATTCATGTAGTTACGTCTTTCTTTTTAAACTTATTCTCTAGATCGTCTATCAGCGTATACACTACGGGAACAACAACCAGGGTAAGCAGCGTCGATGTTATAAGTCCGCCTATGACCGCTATCGCCATGGGAGCGCGGAGTTCCGCTCCCTCGCCGAGCTTCAGCGCCGTGGGCAGCATGCCGAAGACCATCGCTGCCGTCGTCATCAGGATCGGTCGAAGCCTGACGGGCCCGGCCTTCAGGAGCGCCTCATTCCGCTCCATGCCCTGATTACGAAGCGTGATGGTGTAGTCAACGAGCAGGATGGCGTTCTTCGTTACCAGTCCCATGAGCATGATGATGCCGATGAGGCTGAAGATGTTGACCCGCTCGCCGGTGAGCATGAGCATCCCCATTGCGCCGATGAGGCTCACGGGCAGGGAGAACATGATCGTGAAGGGGTGCACGAAGCTTTCGAACTGCGACGCCAGGATCATGTAGACCATGATCACGGCAATAACCAGGGCGAAGGCGATGCTCTGGAAGGATTCAACCATGGCATCCCCCATTCCCAGATGGCGGAAAGACTGTTCCGGTGTAATGTTCTTCTCGATGATCTTATTGAGGTCCTCGATGGCCTGACCCATCGGTTTTTCCTTCTCGATGTTGGAAAAAATCGCCGCGGCGGGCTGACGGTTCAATCGGGTGATGACCGTCGGCCCCTCTCCGATGCTGGTCTTTGCAACCTGGTCAAGCGACAGGATCTCGCCGGATGCGGAACGAATCCGAACGTGAGCGATGTCGCCCGGCTTGTTTCGTTCAGACTCAATCAGCCTGGCTTTGATATCGTAGCGCTCCCCTTCCTGCACATCCTTGTATTTCCCGATTATCTCACCGCCGATCATCGTGTTGACCGTGCTGCCGATGGAGGCGGCGCTCACTCCATAGTTCCCGGCCATCTCGCGATCTATTTGAATACGCACCTCAGGCTTACCCGGTTCGATATCCATGTCCACGTCCACGATGCCTGGAACCTTAGCGTATTCAGCGCTGATGACGACCGCGCGCTTTTGCACGTCCTCAAGTTTCCGCCCCTGGATCATAACCTGTATCGGCACGGCCCGCATGCCTCCGCCCACCATCGCTATCTGTTCCACCGACGATGTAATGCCCTGATAGCCTTTGATATCTTGTCGCACCTGCCGCATAGAATCGGTCTGGTCAATCGTCCGATCGTCCCGTTCTTTCATATTGACAAATATCCTGCTCTTGTTGATGTCCTGCGCAAAGTCTGATCCCGTCACATAAAATGTACTTGCTACTTCCGGCCTGACTCTTAACCGCTCATCGATCTGCTTCATCGCTTCATCTGCCCGCGGCAGAGAGTATTCTATGGGCGTCTTGAGCCGGACCATGAATCGACCTTGATCTTCGGCGGGAAGAAACTCCTTTCCCAGGACCATGAACAGCGCCAGTCCGGCCGCAAAGCTTCCAAAGGCGATCATGATGACCGTAGGACGGTGGCGCAGGGCCCAGGCCAGGAGCGGGCGGTACAGATCGTAGAGCTTTTCGTAGCCCTTTTCCAGGAACATATAGAGCTTTCCGTGCTTCGGTCGATAGGAGAGGAACCGCGACGAGAGCATGGGCGTGAGCGTCAGCGAAACAAAGAGCGAGATGAGCACCGCCACGCTGACCGTGATGCCGAACTCGAAGAAGAACTTGCCCACAATGCCCTTCATGAACGCCACGGGCACGAAGACGGCAACGATCGCGAAGGTCGTGGCCATGACGGCGAGACCGATCTCCGAGGCGCCTTCCCGGGCGGCCTGGGCCGGCGGCTCCCCTTCTTCCATCCGGCGATAGATGTTCTCGAGCACCACAATGGCGTCGTCGATCAGGATGCCGATGGAGAGCGACAGGGCAAGCATGGTCATCATGTTCAACGTAAAGCCGAAGGCCTGGATGAAGGCGAACGTTGCGATGACCGATGTCGGCAGGGCCACGGCGCTGATCAGAGTGCTCCGGACGCTTCTGAGGAACACGAAGATGATCACCACGGCAAGGATACCGCCCAGCCAGAGCGCCACCTCAACGTCCTCGATGGACCTCCGGATGTAAATGGACTGATCGAACGTAATGTTGAGGTTCATTCCCTGCGGCGCCTTCACCGCAGCTACCGCAGCTTTGACCCGTTCGGCGACGGCGACCGTGTTCTCGCCGGACTGCCGCTTTACTTCAAGGCCGACCGCGGTCTTGCCGTTGTACCGCGTAATGGACCGCTCGTCCTCAAGGCCGTCTTCAGCGTAGCCGATGTCCTTCAGCTTGATGAGCCGTCCGTGACGATAGGAGATCACCATCTCGTTGAAAGCCTCAGGCGTTGCATATTCGCCCTTGGTCTTGACGATATACTCCCTGCGGGTGTTCTCTATCCTGCCGCCCGGCGCTTCCTTGTGCTCGGCGCCCAGGGCACGCTTCACGTCCTCCGCGGTAAGCGCGGCAGCCTCCATTTTCCTCTGGTCCAGCCAGAAGCGGACCTGGCGCTCCCTGCCCCCGCTGATGGTCACCGAACCCACACCCGATATCTTCTCAATTTCCCGCTTCAGCACCTTGTCGGCATAGTGGGTCATGTCCCGGACCGACCGTTCGCCCCAGAGTGCGATCCAGATAATGGGCTGGTCCGAGGGGCTGATCTTCTCGATCACCGGCGGTTCAGTGTCCTCGGGAAGGCGGTTCCGGACGGCTGCCACCTTATCGCGCACATCCTGGGCCGCCTGTTCAAGGTTCCGCTCGAGATAGAACTCCACGGTCACTATGGAGAACTCTTCCATGCTTCGCGAGGTGATGGTCTTGACGCCGCCGATCGTGTTCACCGCCTCTTCGATCACGTCGGTAACGTCGACCTCCATGATCTCCGGAGTTCCGCCGACGAGTTTGGTGGTGATGTTCACCACGGGAAAATTGATCTCGGGAAACAGATCCAGTGCCATGCGCGGATATGCCACAATGCCGAAGATGACCAGCGCAAGGCCTACCATGGTCATGAATACCGGTCGTTTAATGGAGATCTCAGGAAGCCGCATGAATACCCTCGCTCATTGAAGTAACGTTATTTACACATAGAATACAGCAACTTATGATCAGTCAGCCTCGGGAACTTATAGCTTCTTCCCGAGCACTCCCAGCCTCTTTTGCAGCCGCAGAATGGCAAGCTGCTGATCAAAGGCGGCCGCGGTCAGTTCCCGTTCCGCAAGGAAGAGGCCCTGCTCGGCGTCGATCACCGACAGGCTGGGGGCCAACCCCTCCGCGAAAAGGCTTTCCACCGCATCGAAGTTGCCCTTTGCGTACTCAAACTGCCGCCTGGCCGTTTCCAGGACCGCATCGAGCGTCTGGCAGTTGATATAGGCCTCCTGGACCTCGTTCTCGATGTT
This sequence comes from uncultured Nitrospiraceae bacterium, assembly GCA_964412455.1. Classification (GTDB taxonomy): domain Bacteria; phylum Nitrospirota; class UBA9217; order UBA9217; family UBA9217; genus JAAXXJ01. The sequence continues at coordinate 42,528 of CAYPOT010000018.1, forward strand.
CCGCTTGAACAGCACCGTGGACAGTTCCGCCTGGCGCTGCTTGGAACGGGCCTCGGAGACCTCGGCCTTCATCAGGCCGCCTTCAAATAGCGGGATCTGCAGGCGAACCCCGCCGTAATAGGTCGTGTCGTCCATGCCGGTCTTTGGATCGGAGTCCTGGTAGCGGACACCGGCCTCAGCGTAGACCTGGGGGTAATGGCCGCCTTCGGTGATGGTCACGAACTCTTTCGCCACCTGGGTGTTCAATCTTGAGCTCGCATAATCATCTCGGTATTTATACGCTGTTTCCAGAAGTGATTCCACCGTCCCCTGCGGCAGGGTCAAAGGGGATGGTTCTGCAAAGATGCTGTTCTCCGGCAACCGGGTGAGCAGACCCAGCTTCCGGCGGGCTATCTTGAGGCCATCCTCGGCACGGATCAGAGCGATCCGCGCCTGCTCCACCAGGGCATTCGCCCTCAGGAGTGAAGATGCGTTCGCCTTGGTCCTGCGTGTAGAGGCCTCACGCTCCGTGACCTTCTTGTGGCGTTCCATCCGCTCCAGGGAGCCCCTGCTTACTTCGACGATCTTCTGCGCCTTGATCACGGCATAGTATGCATCAGCGACGCCCAGCATGATGTCCTGCTTTACCGCCGTAAGACCGCTCCTGCTCGATTCCCGCATGGTCTTCGCTGCCCGTAGCGCCGCCAGGGTCCTGCCGCCGGTATAAAGCGGCTGGGTCAGGATAAGGGAGGCATTCACCTGCTCCTCCGGCTGGAAGATGAATGCTCCGCCCCCGGGCGGCAGCACGTCGTTATAGCGCGTATAGCCTCCATAGGCTGTCAGGCGCGGATAGATATAGGTCCATGCCTGATCCACCCTGCTGTCCGCTTGGACGACATTTTCCTCGGATATTTTGACACCCTCATAGGAACTCAGCGCGGCGTCATAGGAGTCCTGGAGCGTATACACGGGCTGTTCAGCGGCCATCGCGCTGACGCTCATAGCAAGGAGAATGACAATACTACCCAGTCGTTCTTTCATTAAGAATACCCTCGGTAACCAGATATTAGGCTCTTTTGTATTTTAGTTGATAAAAGCTGTTCAAACAAAAAACCGAGAAAGGCCAAGATTCGTCCGCAGATTCCAAAAGTAGGCGCTTCTAAGCGACGCAGATTAAAAAAGACCGTCCTGACCTGTATTTTAAAGACTAAATCCGCGTAATCTGCGAAATCTGCGGATAAGTTCTTATTCCGAGCCTTTGTTTCTGTGGTCATACCCTGCCTTTTCAACTTTATTACGAAAGAACCAGATATTACTTCTTATCCATATCCAGGCAGAGACCATCGAAAAACATGCATGTGACGAAGCTCCCGAACCGTTCCGCGGTCAGGTCCAGTTTCTTCCTGGTGACGTGCTCGGCGATAGGCCTCATGATGAAACTGTGTATGATCATGCCGACCAGGCTTGGTATCGCCATCGCCGGATCGATCTTTCTCAATTCACCCCGCTTCATCCCTTCCTTCAGGAGAGACGCCAGTTTTCCATAACTACTGACGAAATAATTGTCCGCCAGCCACTTCGTGTTCTTCGAACAGGCGGCGAACTCCATGGACATGATCCTTCGCAGTTCTTCATTCCCCTGCTGGAAGCGTATGAACTCTTCAATATATTTTTTTATCTTTGCTCGAGTCGTCGCCGAAGAGCTGAATATCTTATGTTCCCAGATGCGGCCGAACGTGGCAAATGAATCACCAAGGACCGCCCGGTAGAGCTCGACCTTGTCCTTGAAATGATAATAGATCATCGCGTTATTCACCCGCGCGATCTCGGCGACCTCACGCGTCGACGCGCCTTCGAACCCCCTGCGCGCAAACACCGTGCGTGCCGCCTTCAGGATCGCGGCACGGGAGTCTTGGTCGGGTTTTGTGGATTTCGGCCGCCTGCCGACTGCGGGTTTTGCTGCTTTTTGTTTGATCGTGGTCATATCGTTTTAACCGGTCGGTTAATTAATTTGAGTGGATACATTACCTTTTCGACCTTCTATTGTCAAGCGCTTTTTCCAGGACGGGAACGGAGGGAATTACCAGTATTTACCGAGGGGTATCCATCCATTGAAGGCCATGCCGCGCAGCAAAGAACGGATGCCGAGCAGCACGATCAGGACAGCGGAAATTCGATACATGAGGACCTTCATATGAGGCTGGATACGGCTGACCAGGTAGCCGAAGGAAAGCATGGCGGGCACGGTGCCGAGGCCGAAGACAAGCATGGTAAACATGCCGCTGATGAAGCCTCCGCTCGCCGCTGCATTCATGAAAAGCGGATACAGAAGCCCGCAGGGCAGGAATCCCAGCAGGAGCCCGAGCAGAAGCGCGCCCCAGGCCGATTCCAGCGCAAGTATCTGATGGAGGGACTTACGAAAGAAGGTCCTTTCGGTTATCCCGGTATCCTCGAAGAGTCCCCTCTTTCCCAGTATCCCGGCAATGTTGAGTCCCATCAGGACCATGACAACTCCCGAGAACAGAAGGACCGCCCCCGGGAGGCCGCGATGCTTTCCCAGTGAGGCCGCAAAGGAGCCGATATATCCCAGAGTACCGCCGATGAGCGAATAGGTGGTTATTCTGCCGAGGTTGTAGAGTATATGGTACGGAAGCGACGGCGCCGCGGCAGGCTTCCTGAGCGAATACATCGCCACAAACCCGCCGCACATGCCGATGCAGTGCGTACTGCCGAGAAGACCGATTAGGAAGATTTCGAAGTAGATTGGCACTGATTATAGGATTTTTAACGACGAGCCCACACGCCGCGCAGCGGTCGGCGTGGAACAATTTGTTAATAATCTAGTAACGGCCCTTTAAGAATTTATCTTGATCCTGCGAGATCATGCTTGCAGGAGGATTAAGCCAGCCAAATCTTTCAAAAAACCAAATTATTGTATTCATAGCGGTCTCTTTACTTGTAGCTACGAGTTTGTCGCTTTCGTAAGAGTTCGAGTTTTTAAGAACATCTTCGCTCGCAGCATAATAATTATGCCATGCGCGTTCCCACGGTGCAGTGAGAACATATCCTTTGATTCCTTTGAGTTCAATGATTATGTTTATAGTACCTGAATATATTTGAGCTTGGCAAAGGCGAGCAGCAAACTCATGAATTTCAGTTACGCTGTAAATAAAGTTGATTATAGATATAAAACCAGGCACTTTTTGCCAATCTACATTAGGCATATGTGAAAGATGTGACCTTATTTCAGATTCAAGCTTTTTTCGCCAGTCGGCAGCCGTTGCTTCTCTAACACCGAATAGGTGTATAAACTGACCACTTTGATAGAATCGCCAATATTCATAGTGGCTCATGAAGTCTGACCAAGAAGCCACCCAGTTATTCCCTTGTCCTCGTTCTGTATCACGAGTGCTCAGGTGCGGATAGTCCCAACCACGTAGGCTTAATTTGTTTTTTTCTATAACGTCATAACATTTTCCAAGAGACGGAATTAATTGTTCATTATATTCTGTTGGGCGAAATATAACGCGCCAATGCGGGAACTGAAGAACTGAAACAGGGAGATTAATATTTTCTTTCATAATCCCCCCAGTTCTTCATCAAATCGTTGAATAGCAGTTTCGGTAGGCTTAAGTCCGATTCGATGAGCAACTTCAAGAATTCTACGAGCACGTTTTTCTGCAGCAAGCTCAAGTAAGTCGTGCATATCTTCTGCGGACACCACTTTTGTAGTTCTTGGTTTTCCCTCTGGCCTCACATAAAACTCGCCTGTACACAGCTTCTTGTCATTATCCGGTCCATTTTTTTTACAAACATAAGGGGTGTCATCAAATTCGTGTACTTGGATGGCAAAAAATTCTTTGCTGTTTCTATATTTGACCAAGACCACTTCGATTTTTACGGGAGGTGAGGCATACTTGTTAACAATATCAATAATATCATCAACATCATATGTAGTTAGGTGAGCGCTAGCTACGCCTGTTAGTTCCCATGAATCTCCCTGCTCAGATGCTCCGATAACAATAATGCCGCCATCGCGGAGATTACCCATCGCAATGATGGTTCGAATTAACTGCCATTTCAAATCATCCCACGAAGCCGACGCCTTAAAGTCGACGCCTTTTGATTCTTGGCAGCGATCCAGTGCGCTATAAACTCTTTCATGCAGTTTCGCGTGGCCGGGCATATTTGAGGTTGGAATTGCGCCCATTCGGTCTCCATTTAGGTAGCTGTATTCGGTTCACACGCGGCTGAGCCACGGGGCGAAGCCCCATTGGTTTCGAGCCGCTGGTTGGCAGGTCAGGCACGCGAGGTAGATTCAATATTTATTGGCACAGAAGGATGCACAGGTGTGCGCCCTTACTTCGCGGACCCGGCCAGGACCTCGTATAGATATTCACCACGATCTGCTTGGCTATATTGTTCCTCGATAACGGCAGCTACGATCAGCCGGACCATCAATCCTTTATCATTCGTAGTGAATTGCGCTTTGGCAGTGGTCATCATTGCATTTAGTTTTTCATCAGAAATATCCTTGTTCTTTTTCTTGATGTACGCACGAATGAGGTCACCGTCTCTAAACAATTCGCAATTGATAAATTCACGCTCTATTATTGAGTTGATGTGTTCATCGCTCCATTCAGATTTTTCACTTTTCAGCAATGCACGGAGAGCATTCCGAATGTCAAACTCGCGACCGTCTCGATTTGCCATGCCAGTCTCAAGCCCAGCAGTGTGTGCATACACACGCATCATTGGGTAGTGAATTCTTCGCCATGGACGCCCTTCATAGTAATACCATCGCGAGATTTTATAGAGTCCGATCAATATAACACCAAGCCACCACCATGGCTTGCTGATAGCAAGAACAATAAAGCCAAGTAAAAGGAGCCAGCTAAACATTCAGAACCTCCTTATTTAGAAATTTGAAAGCCGGTTATCAATCCTATAATAAGAGCAAGAAGAGGAATTGTATGCGGCACGGGATAAATCCAGAGTCCTAAAATGACCCAAACTGAATTCCAAATTATCGGGACGATTATCGGGTTTTCTACAAACAAACGCGCTCTATTATGCCTGGGCCGGAATAAATTTCTAAAAAACCAAATCCAAAAAGCAACTCCGAAAGCAAATATCGCAGAACCAATCCATAGTCGCAGAGTATACATGTCTCGCTCCTTGTCTCATCATCGATTGAGTATCATACAGCAAACAAGTTTGATTATTTAACCTGCCTGCGCCAGAAGGGCGATGACAAGACATATCTCCCCAATAAGAAGATACAAGACTGCTGATTCGCGGAGTTCAGCGTTTCGATGCTTCCGGATAGCGACCTGAATTTCCTTCTGCCGTTGTTCCTCGCTGAGGTCCTCGTTCTCCACAAGTGTACGTCCAGTTCTTTGGTAGTGCTGCTTAGTCACCAGTAAGTTGAAGACGATGAGAAGTATAGACATAGCACAGAGTCCTACGAGGAACACTACGATGGTTGCATTGACATTTGGCACAATTAAGCGGAGAAGGGAAAAGGCGGACAGCATCACACCATTAATGGTGAGAAGCGCGCTCCATAGTGCGAAGTTCGACTGAAAGGCCCGGTCCATGTAGTGCTTTTCGACAGGATTGAACTCAGCCATGCCAGGCCTCCTCGGGTCAGAATATTATCTTTTGATTTTTGAATGTTGAGCCGCTTGTCTGACTCGAACTGCAACCAGTGGGAGGGTCAAGTCTTGCGGCTTGATTCCCAATGTTTTTGAGCAGTAAACTTCGAAATGAATATTCAGGCAATCCTTTATTCTAAACCGCTATCGCCTCGACCAGCTTCCAGTCGTTCGATTTATGCGCTGCTTCCCAAAGATCGTAATTACGCTGGAGGTTAAGCCACAGTTCCGGGGTCGTTTTAAATGCCTTGGAGAGACGAAGCGCCATGTCAGGGGTCACGTCGCCGCGTTCGTTCACGATCTTCGATAGGGTCTTTCGCGACACGCCGAGGGTCCCGGCCAGTTCGGAAACCGTCAGGGACAAAGGCTCCATGTACTGCCTTTTCATAATGCCGCCCGGATGAGTGGGTATTCTCTTTCGCGTTCTCATGTTTTCACCTCTCTAATGATAATCGACATAGTTCACCTGGTAGGCGTTGCCCTCTTTGAAGGTGAAGACAACCCGCCAATTGCCGGAAACCTTTACCGCCCAAAAGCCCTTAAGTGGGCCTTTCAGCTGATGCAGGTCCGAGCCTGGATATCTCATGTCCTCCACTACGTGCGAGGCCTCGAGTCTGTCCAGAATGTCCTCGAGCTTTTGCGCGTGAACAGCCTGAATTCCCTTCTTCGTACCGTCGTAAAAGAAGTCTTCAAGTCCCTTATGGATGAAGGTCTTGATCATCTATTCGTAGTGTAACCCTGACGGTTACATGTGTCAAGCTGTTTTCTTACGAGGTTATGATAACGCGATCAGGAAGTTAAGTAAGTTTAGCTGTCATCGTCCATCATACGGTGTTTGGGCCGCTCGATGTCGTCGAATTGACCGGACTTCACCGCCCAGAGGAAGATGAACCATCCGGCGAGGCCGACGAAGAACATGAGAATGATGAGTGCGATGATCGTCCAGAGCATAAGGTTAAATCTCAAATATCAATAAACAAATTACAAATAATTTCCAATATCCAATTGCCACATTCCAAACGGACCTTTTTTCCTCAGAAAAGAATGAACTTATCCGTGTTGATCCGTGTCATCCGTGGCAAAAATGTCATCTTAAACGAAGTGAATTCATCACCACGGTCACGGAACTTATCGCCATTGCCGCCGCGGCCACAATGGGATTCAAGAGCCCTGCCATGGCAAGCGGTATTGCCGCGACATTGTAGAAAAAGGCCCAGAAAAGGTTCTGCTTGATGATCCGGAACGTTCTTCGGGAAAGCTCGAGGGCCTGGACCACGCTGTTCAGGTCTGACCGCATAAGCACCACATCAGCTGATTCCATGGCGATATCAGAGCCCGATGCCATGGCGATGCCGATATCCGCGGCGGCGAGCGCGGGCGCATCGTTGATCCCGTCGCCGACCATGGCGACCACCTTTCCCTGTGCCCTCAGCCTGTTGATCTCTTCCGACTTCCCCTGCGGCAGCACACCGGCGATGACCGAGGTAATGCCCGTCTGACCTGCGATCGCCTGCGCTGTCCCGCTATTATCTCCGGTGATCATCGTAACATCAATCTTCATTCTTTTCAACTGCCTGATCGCCTCCTGTGAATCCTCTTTGGGAACATCCATTAAGGCCAGCAGTCCGAGGAATTCATCACCGCGAGCCACCCAGACAACGGTCTTGCCGGTCTGTTCGATTTCAGCGGCCTTTCGTAACGTCGCGGGATCGAGCACGATGCCATTCGATTCTAATAAAACTCTTTTCCCGACAAGTACGCGCGATCCCTGTACCGACGCCTCTATCCCTTGCCCGGGAACCGCCCTGAATGCGTCGAACGGAAAGAGTTGAAATCCTTTTTCATGAGCGTACCGTACGATGGCCGAACCCATAAGATGTTCCGATCCCTGCTCTGCTGACGCGGCGAATTGAACAGTCTCGAGTTTTGAGTTTTTAGTCTTTAGTTGTTCACTCCCCACTCCGCACTCCGCATTCCGCACTTCCACAACGCTCATCTTTCCCGTTGTGATCGTACCGGTCTTATCAAGCACGACCGTATCGACCTTATGCATCCGTTCAAGTATGTCCCCGCCTTTGATGAGGATGCCCTTTCGGGCGGCGGACCCGGTCCCGGCAAGGATCGCAACAGGCGTTGCGAGGCCGAGCGCGCAGGGACAGGCGATGACCAGGACCGAAACTGCATTGAGCAGGGACTGGTCGGCATAGAAATACCGGTACCAGAACCAGAAGGTGAATCCCGAGGCCGCGATCACAAAGGGGATGAAATATGCCGATATCCTGTCGGCGAACCTCTGGATCGGCGCTGTCGCCGCCTGGGCCTGCTCCACGAGCCGGGAGATCTGGGCGATGACGGTCTCCTGGCCGATACGGGTGACCTCGACGATCAGGGAGCCAAGTCCGTTCAACGAACCGCCGATCACCTCGGTGCCGATCGATGCTTCCACCGGTCTCGATTCGCCCGTGACAAGCGATGCATCAGTCTCAGAGGTCCCCTGTCGCACGATACCGTCGAGCGGTACCTTCTCGCCCGGCAGGATCTCGATGAGGTCCCCTTTTTTTACCTTCGCGGCAGGTACGATCACGCGGACGCTTCCCTGTACCATCCGGGCGTCCTGCGGCTGGAGCGCCAGGAGGCGCGTGACAGCTTCGGAGGCCCTGTGCTTTGCCGAGTTCTCGAGCAGCCTGCCGAGCAGCACCAGGGTGATGATCATCGCCGAGGTGTCGAAATAGACCTCGCCACCTATGAACATCTGACGGATGCTCAAAATATACGCAGAGAACGCGCCCAGGGCGATCAGGACATCCATGTTCAGGGTCCTGTTCCGGAGGCCGCGCAGGGCGCTTTTCAGGAATGGCCAGCCGGAATAGAACAGGACCGGCGTACAGACCAGCAGGGCGCCCAATTCCAGCCACTGCTTGTAAACCCGATCGATGCCCTGGAAAAAACCCGCGTAGAGCCCGAAGGAAAACAGCATGAGCTGCATGGAAAAGAACGCTGCGGTCCCGAAACGGATCAGCAGGTCGCGGTTCTGCTCTTTGAGCAAGGCCTCCTGAGCGGCCGGCGTGTAGGTCCTGGCGAGATACCCGATAGAACGGATACGAGACAGTATCTTTCCCAGGGTGATCCGCGAACTGTCCCACCGGACCTGCGCGCGGTGGGTGGCAAAGTTCACCCGTGCCGAGAGGATACCCGGCGTTCGCTCGAGGACCTTTTCGTTCAGCCAGATGCAGGACGCGCACCGGATGCCGTCGATCATGAGGTCCGCCTCTTTTACCACGCCCTCCCCCCTGATGAAGGTCGCAAGGGCTTCATCCACATCACTGCTCGAGTCCGTGTCTGTATCACCACTTGCGCTGAGGGATTTGGGTATACCCGTGACCTGCCAGTCCCGTTTCCGGTAGAACTCGCTGAGGCCCTCGTCCTGGATCATCCGATAGATTGCGCGGCAGGCATGGCAGCAGAAGGTCTTGCGGCCCGCGGGATAGTCCTCATACAGGGCATCCTGCCCGGAGACCGGCAGCAGGCAATGGTCACAGCGCACCGAATGAGCAGCCGATGTCGCCATATCAGATCTCTACTCCCTTTTCCGAACGTTCTGGATAGATGAATGGGGCCTCCTGGCCTATTCTGATCTCTTTCGACACGGCATTGGTAAGGGTGAAGCGCACCCGGGTCGTGCGCAAGATAAGGTTCTGTCTCTTGACGAAGACATAGACCCGCAGGGTAGCGGAGCTGTTCGGTCGAATGCGAAAAGGATTAGGGGAAAAAACCAGTTCGGCGTCCTTGATGCCTGATACGCTGAGTTGATAGATGCCCGGCGACAGGCTCCGGTTCTCGATCTGCAGGCTGTAGGCGTTCAGCAGTTTGTCCTGTATCCCGATCTGGTGATAGCCTTGGTCCAGGTCCCTGAACACCCAGAAGTCCACGGGCACACGGATCGAGACTTGATACAGGAACAGGACCGCAAAGGCGGAGAACAGGAGCGAAAGCAACAGCACGCGCGGCCGGATCCTCGTCTGCTCATCATGGTCCCCTTTTCCCTTCGTATAGTCCACCAGGGTGTCCTTCCCATACCGCTCTCTCTGGAGGGAGCATGAATCGATGCACTCGGCGCAGTTGATGCACTCAACTTGAAGGCCGTCCCGGATATCGATCTCCGCGGGGCAGGTCCTCACGCAGGCCTCACAGCCCAGGCACTCGTCGGAACACGATGAGTCGAAGGCGATGGTAAGCGAGCGTTCGTCAAAAAAAGCGCTCTGGAATCGCCCATAGGGACAGACCGAAGCGCAAAACCGCTGACGCACGAATGCCAGATTCAGGTAGACAAGCGACGAGAAAAATACCCATGACCAGAAGGTCCAGGGGCCGACCGACCGGGAAAGGACGTCGCCCATGAGGTCATAGGGAGAGACGAAATACGCAATGAGGTCCGCCGCGACAAGCGCGGAAAACGATACAAGCAGTGCATGGGAGATCGCCGCCCGGAGGAAACGGTGGCCGCTGAACCATGCTGATATCTTTTCGATGGAACGTGAAAAATCGGAGAGAACGGTCTGGGGACACATCCAGCCGCACCAGATACGGCCATAGAGCACGGTGAACAGCATGACCCCGACGGCGAACAGCAGGAAGACGAGGAGGAAAAAGTAGGCCTCGCTGATCCAGACGACGGAACCGAAGAAGTACAGTTTGAGCGTGGGAATGTCGAAGCGAAGCGCGCTCTCGCCACGCACTCTGAGGAACGGAAGGACGATCATGACTGCCGCCTGCAGCCAGAAGGCCATCCAACGCTTCGCCCTGTATGTCGTGAAGGTCATGCCGGTCTTCGCCTCTCAACAAAACGGGTCAGGCATCTCTATGCCTGACCCGATCTCCCGCGATCCGATAATGGTCATCAGCAGTTTAATGTTGATGACTGGTATGGATAAAGGCCGCAACGCTCTGGATCTTATTGGCGCCCAGCTGCTCGAAACCCGGCATGCCTTCCCCGGTTCCTTTGGCGATAACGCGGACATGGTCGTTCACCGTAGAGCCATACTTGAACTTCGGGCCCTTGAGGGCCGGCCCGATGCCCCCTTCGAGCTTTTCTCCGTGGCAGACCGCGCATTCGGTTGCATAGATCTCTTTTCCCCGTTCCGCCGAGACCATCTGCTGGTGCTCCGTCTCCGGATGGACGTCCGCTTGTGACTGTCCGGTAATGGCTGCTTCCTGTGCTTTCACCTTGGCCTCATACCGGCCGGACTGCGTCCAGCCGGTGGTTTGGGGAAGGAACAGATACATATAGACAAGCCCGCAGATGATCAGGCCCAAGAACAGGACCATCATGCCGAGGGGCATTTTCTTTTTCCCTTCTTCCCGTTCCTTGATCCCGTCGAATTCTCCCATGGCTCATCTCCTGTTGATGCGGTAGCAGATGTTTTGGTTCATTCGCATAAAGTTGAAAAGGCGAGGAAATACTTATCCACAGATTTCGCAGATTACGCAGATTAAATCTTTAAAGCACGATTCAGTACGGTCTTTTTTACTCTGTGGAAACTTTTTAATCCGTTTAATCTGCGTCGCTTAGAAGCGCCTACTTTTGGAATCTGCGGACGAATCTTAGCCTTTCTCGTTTCTGGTTTACACAGTTTTTTGCAACTAAACTGCGAAAGAGCCGGTTTTTATTTAGTCGTCGTCCAGCATGCGGTATTTCGGCGCCTCTACCTTGTCTTTCCGCTTGCTCCGGAACAGGTAGACGATGATCCCCGCCAGCACCGCGGTCAACAGCGCTGTAAATCCAAAATAGATCCACGCCTTCAATGACATCACGGCCGCAGCTCCTTGCCCAGGCGCAGCAGGTAAGCAACCAGGGCGTCCATCTCCGTCTTGGCATCAAGGGCCTTCATGTCCTCTGCAGTATAGGGATATCCAAGGACCTTCATTTTCCTTTCCGTGTAGCGGTTGTCCAGCTTGCTGTCCGAGAGCCAGGCATATGCCGGCATGTTCGATCGCGGGTACATGCCCTGCGGGCTTTTCATGTGCATGTAGTGCCATGCCGCGGGATACTTCCGTCCGACCCGGGCAAGGTCCGGTCCCGTCCTCTTGGACCCCCACAGGTGTGGCCGGTCAATGGCCGAATCCTCGAGCTGGGAATAGCTCCCGTAGCGCTTGGTCTCGAACGGGAGCGGCCGGACGGTCTGGGTATGGCAGTTATTGCATCCCTCCCGGATGTAGATGTCCCTCCCCTCCAACTCCAGGGGGGAATAGGGTATCACTTTCTCCGTGGAAGGATTGACCGTGCCGACAAAGAGCGGAATGAAGGTGGTGATCAGCGTACCCACCAGGATGGCGAGCATTGCCAGGATCATGAAGGTTACGGGTTTCTTATCGACGTTCATGTCTGTCTCCTTGATTCTTTCCCTGCGCGGCCTTACGCCTTTTGAGGAGCGGGAGCATGCTTGATGGTCTTATAGATGTTGAACACGAACACCAGGAACCCGGCGAGAAAGATGACGCCTCCCATCGTTCGCATGTTCCAGAAGGGATAATTGGGCGTCAGCGTCTGGATGAAGTTCGGGTACGTGAGGCTCCCGTCGGCGTTCATGGCCTGCCACATGGCGCCCTGCCGGATGCCGGTGATCCACATGGTAACCGAGTAGATGAGCTGACCGACCAGGACGAGCCAGAAGTGCGCGTTCGCGAGCTTCACGCTGTAGATCTCGGTGTTATAGATACGCGGCAGCATGTAATAGAATCCGGCCGACAGGGTCATGGTCACCCAGCCCATGGTGCCCATGTGCACATGGCCCGGGACCCAATCAGTAAAATGGATAAGAGCGCTGAATGAACGAATCGCCTGGCTGGGCCCCTGGATGGTCTGGAGGCCGTAGAAGGTGATGCCCAGGACGACGAACTTGACAAGATAGTTGCTCCGCATCTGCTGCCATTGCCCGCCCATGGTCCCATACCCGTTGATCACCGAGGCCCACGACGGCGCGATCAGAAAGAAGCTGAAGGCGATCGCCACGGTCTGGATCCAGTCCGGCAGCGGTGTATAGATGAGATGGTGGGCGCCGGTCCAGAGATACGCGAATACCAGCGACCAGAAGCCGACGATGGAGAGGCGGTGGCTGTAGAGCGGCGCGCCGGTGGTCTTGGGAAGAACATAGTAGAAGACCGCGAGCGGGATCGTGGTGAACACGAACGCAACGGCATTGTGGCCGAACCACCACTGCACATTGGCGTCGTTGGCGCCGGCGTATGCCGAATAGGACTTGAACAGGGAGACCGGGACCGAAAGATTGTTGCCGATATAGACGATCGCCACGCCGACCACAGTCGCGAGGATATACCAGAGCGACACATACATCTGCTCTTCCTTCCGTTTCAGGATCGTGGCGATGATGTTGATCGAGAACAGGACCCAGAGGACCACGACGCCGATGTCCAGCGGCCATTCAAGCTCCGAATATTCCTTGCTCTGGCTCATGCCGGCGAACAGGGATAGGGCCGCCAGGACGATGGCGATGTTGAAGAAGTAGAGTGTGAATCTGGCCAGTCCGGGATAGGCCAGCGGGACCCGCCCCAGGCGCTGCACGAGAAAGAAAAAGAGGCTGAAGGCCGCGGGAACCGTGAAACCGTAGATCAACGCGTTCGTATGGATCGGACGCAGCCTTCCGTAGGTCAGCCAGGAGGTGAAATTGAACTGCGGATAGACCAGCTGGATCGAGATGAGGACCCCGACGAGCAGTCCTACGATCGCCCAGAAGAGCGATGACACAGCGAAGCCTTTGACAGCGTCGTACTCATACCTGATCTCGTTTGCCATATGCTGGTTCCTCGCTACGGTGAGATTGAGAGAGCGTCAGATGGGGTTTATTACAAGCGCACGTACTATTGTGCATCGCGAGGAGCGTGGCGACAAAGCTATCTTATACTTTACAACGAGATTGCCGCGCTCCCCTCGGTCACTCGCAAAGACAGCGTAATAATACGTTATGCGTCTTTATTAATTCTTATGACGGGAAAGGTCCTCGAAGTTCGACTTTTTAAGCACTTCAACGACCTTGGACTGAACGTTGGCCCAGACAGAACTGATCGGGCAATTCCTGGAGAAATCACACTTCTTTTTATCGGACAGACACAGGTTCATGGCAAGCTTGCCTTCAATGGCCTCAAGGACATCAAAAACGGTAATATCCTTTGCCAGGCGGGCAAGGGAAAATCCCCCCTTCACACCTCGATAGGAACGGACGATCTTCGCCTTTACCAGTTTTTGAAGTATCTTGGCGAGAAAACTGCGGGGGATCTTATATTGTTCCGATATCTCGGTGACAAAACTGATCTTTTTATAGGGCTGCCGCGCAAGATAGAGAACACTGCGAATGCCGTAATCGCCTTCCCGGGTAAGCTGCATGCTTGAACTATAACAAACCACGCGATATTGTCAAGGGAATATACTGGATGACAATTATCCGATAACCAGTGAACGGGGAGATGACCACGCCGGCGATTTTATGCTATACTGATGCACATTCCAGATAGTGTCAAAATTCTATGAAAAAACGAAGGATATTTTACCGCAGAGATCGCAGAGGTCGCAGAGAAATGCAAATCTTTAAATAAAAGCAGATTAAGTAAAAGAAACCTGGTTAAATTCGGAACATATTCAGGT
>CAYPOT010000019.1:0-55800 GCA_964412455.1 uncultured Nitrospiraceae bacterium
GTTTCACGATTGCAGCAAGAACCTCCCGTTTTGATTGTGGACTCATAAGAACTAACCCTCCTTTTGGGGGTATAGTTCCGGTAACATGCATTATGAGTCAACGATACTTTTCAAAATGCGCTTGGGTAACATTTATTGTGAGTCAATTCGCGGAATTCAATAAACTTGACATCATCGCGCATATCTGACATATTGTGTCAACTCACTTTCAAAAGCCTAAAATTATGTGATTATTTTAATCGGAATTAGAGCGCACTGTCATATCTTCAGGAGGGCGCAATGCATTCGAAGATGTTTCGATCTAAACATATATTTATCATTTTGGTATTATTGCTATCCCTCTCATGCGGGGGAGGCGGGGGCGGCGATAATACCCAGCAGACCCCGCCCACCCCGCCGCCGGACACAAACACTGGAACGGAATCAAACCCCTCGGTGGTCACTATTGGAACGCCTGTCACGTCATCGATCAACGGCGTAAGCTCGAACTACTATTCATTCACCACCGGTTCATCAAGCGGCTCCTACGGCATTGCGCTCACCGGCGTCCAGGCGGATCTCGGGTGGTACCTCTACGCGGCGTCCGATTATTCCTCCTTTTTCGTGGCAGCTTGTGACAAGCAATTCACAGCAGTTAACGAAATCTGCTCGGCAACACTGGAGGCAAACAAAAAATATTATCTTCAGGTGAGCAGCTGGGACAACAAGCAAAGCACTTTCACCGTAACCATAACTTTTCTCAATCCCGCCGCGGGCTGCGGCAGCGTCGCGTGCGTCAACTTTGAATACGGCTCTCTTCCTTCCTCCTTCATATCGTCCGGCAACGCATTCTGGACGATCGATAACGCAAATGCGGCCACAGGAACATACAGCATTCGTTCCGGCGCGATAACCGACAACCAGACGAGTTGCTTCGAATACGCTCCCTCCGGGAATACGGAGATCGTCCTTTTCAGCCTGAAGACGGACTCGGAACAATGGGTCGATCAACTCAAGCTTTACATCGACGGCGTCATACAGAGTTCTACGTGGTCGGGGAACACCCCCTGGACGCGGGTCATCTTCGGGACAAGCCCGGGAACGCACACGTATAAGTGGTGTTATACCAAAGACGGCTCGATATCAAGCGGCGCGGACAGGGTATGGGTGGACGACCTCGAGTTTAAGTAGCTCGTACGAATACCGGTGGATAATGATATTGGGCGGTTTTTCGGGGGAGGGATCGCATGAGATGCATCGGAAGATATTTACGCGCTACGCTCATTGCCGCGCTTTGTTTTGCATCGGTCGGCGAGGACGCCCTTGCACAGAGCGCGCCATCGCCGTCACCGCTCGAAAATACCGGACGGGCGGATATGGACACGTTCGTCGGCAATACGCACATTCCCGCCGGGAGATTGTTCTTTACTGAAACCGATCTCCTCGTGGACTCACCGGCCATCCCCCTCATCATCGATAGGAGTTATAATAGTAAAATCTATCCCGGACCAGCCGCGGTCCAGGATTTTCACACGAATAATCCCCTCGGAAAAGGCTGGATCCTCTCGTTCTGGATGCGTGTCTTTGAGGCAGGCGACGGAAACGTGACGCTGCTTGACAGCGAGGGCGGAATTTACGTTTTCACGAAGACAGCGAGCGGGGCCTACATAGCGCCGCCCGGAATATATGCGGTGCTTACGAAGGAAAACTCCGGATTCCGGATCCTGACAAAGGAAAATCTCTTTTTCACGTTTTCATCCGGCGGTTACCTTCTTTCCATCGGGAATTTACGAGGATTAAGCCTCTCCCTCTCGTACGACACATCCAAACGTATCACTGTGATAACGGACACCCTCGGCCGGAAAACGATCTTCACCTATCAAAACGGCCTCCTCATATCCATTCTGGCCCCGACGGGATTTTCGGTTTCTTACACCTATGATTCACAAAACCGCCTGATCAATAAAACGGACACCTTCGGGAAGACCGTCCAATACGAGTACGACGCTGACACCTCGCGGCTCATAAAGATCATCACGGCCTCAAATACGAGCCAATACCAGTATGACGATTCGGGTAGGGTGGTGAAAGAGATATCGACGTCGGACCGAAACACCTTTAGTTACGCTCCCACCACCCGCCGGACGACCAGAACGGACATCGGCGGAAGGCTTACGGTCTATACCTACAACGAATTTGGCCTGGTAACCCAGATCGAGCACCCTGATGGAACGAAAACACACCATACCTACGACGGTAACTTCAATCGTACCTCCACGACCAACCCTGACGGAACCACATCTTACAAATATTACGACGCCAACGGAAACGTCACAAAGGACGTGGATACGCTCGGCAGAACTATGACCTACGTATACGATCCTGTTCTCAACCTGGTGACGTTGGTCACGTACTTCGACGGTAGAACGGAAACATATGCGTATAATGCATATGGCGAGCTGGTAAGGAAAACGGCTGCCAATGGGGTAACTGTCTATGTTTACAACGAATATGGACAACTCGTGAGTTACGAGGGGCCGGACGGGACCGTTACGATCACCTATGACGAAAGCCAACGGGTAAAGACATACACAGGCACGGACAATGTAATAACGACATACACATACGACCAGTACGCGCGGGTGACCAACGAAGCGAGGTCGGATGGAAGCAGCAGGACTGTCACCTACGATGCCCAGGGGAACCCTATTTCCGTCACGTACGAGTGCGGTGCGAGCGAAAAATACGACTACGACGACGCGGGCAGGGTGACTGCGGCCTATGATTTGAACGGTAACAAGACCGAATTCTCGTATGATGGAAGCGGCAACCTCGTCGTGGTAAAAGACGCCCTCGGCAATGCCGTGAAATACGCGTACGACAGCCGGAACTTTGCGGTCGCAATCCAGGATGCGCGCGGGTATACAACATATTTGATCAACAATGACAACGGCAAACCGACCTCGATCATCGATCCCCTCCAGAACCCGACTTCGCTGACCTATGACCAAAGCGGCAACGTTACGGCAGTCACTAATGCAAGAGGGCATGCCACAAAAATGACGTATGACGCCGGCAACAATGTGACCTCCATGGAAGACGCCTCCGGCGCAAAGACCCAGTATGAATACGATGCCTATGGAAACATCACAAAAATTCAAAAGCCGGACAACGGCGTTATCAAACTCTCCTATATCCATGACGAAGCCTTTGTTGACCTTCAAGTGCCGCAGTCGATGTTCGGCCCCATTCCAACGGACAAGCTCAAGGTTGACAAAAAAGGCCGTCTCACAAAGGTGATCGATGCCGCAAACAGCATATGGGAATTCACCTACGACGGCAAGGGCAACCTCACGTCCTCGAAAGATCCCCGTGGCGGAGTAACGGCCTATTCCTACAATGAAAAGCACCAGCTTGTAAAGGCGAACGATCCTCTTGGCCACTCCACGTCGTATACGTATAACGACAAGGGCGACGTCGCGACGATGACCGATGCCAATGGCAGGACCCGGACCATGACGTATTACTACTGCGGAACGATTAAGAGGGTGTCGTCGATCAAGGATCCCCTGGGTCAGGAGACGAAGTATCAATACGACAAGATGGGGAACCTCTTGTCCTCAACCCTCACCGACAATGCGGTAACGACTTACACCTATGACGCGACGTATAAAGTAGTGTCGAGGAAAGACGCGCTGGGCAACGCCACCTCGTACGCATACGACGCGGGCGGAAACCTGGTTTCGATAACAGATCCCCGGGGGTATCAGACGACGCATGAGTACGACGCCGTCGGCCGCCGGACGGTCTCAAAAGACCCTCTGGGGAATGTTACACAATATTCGCTTGATCAGCTCGGTAACATTACTCAAGTGACGAACGCGCTTGGTGAGAAGGCGACATATAAGTATGATGAACTAAACCGCATTATCGAGGTGATAAACAGCCTCGGTCATTCCGTGAGAACGGCTTATAATGCCGTCGGCAACCCCGCTTCAGTAACCGACCCGAAAGGGAACAAGACGTCCTACGGCTACGACAAGCTGAACAGGCTCTTGAGCGTCACTGACGCGATGAATCAGAGCACAAGCTTTACGTACGACGCGGTCGGAAACCGCAGCGAGGTCAAGGACGCCAGTGGGTATTCCACCAAATCCGTCTATGACGCGGCGAACAGGCGCGTCAAGCTCATAAATGCCAGGGGAGGAGAAACGATCCTCACCTACGACGACGTCGGGAACCTGACAAAGATGACCGATCCCAACGGTAATTCTACTACGTATGTCTATGACGCCATGAACCGCATAACGGTCAAAAAAGACGCGCTGGGGAATGCGACAACGATTTCGTATAACGCTGTAGGCACAACCAGAGAGGTCACGGATCCCAATGGGAACAAAACCCATTATGAATACGACCCAGGGGGCAGGCTCACGGCTGTTATCGACGCCGTAGGCGGAAAGACAAACTACGAGTATGACGCAGCCGGTAATCTCATAAAGATCACGGACGCCAACGGGAATCCGACCGAATATGCCCACGATCCCATGGGCAGGCTTGTCCAGGAACTCAACGCCCTTGGCCAGAAGACCCTCTATGAGTATGACGGCATAGGCAGGCTTTCAAAGGTCGCAACACCAAGAGGCGATGCAATCGAATACGTTTATGACGCCGCCGGAAACCTGATCACGAAGAAACTTCCCCATGGAAACAATCTGCAATTCACCCACGACGAACTCGGAAACATAACAGTAGCTCAGACGCCGTATTTCAGGGAGAAGTTCAAGTATGATCCTCTCGGCAGACTTATTAAGCGGCAGGTGGTGACGTGGGACAAAACGACGCGGTACAAATACGACGCCGTAGGAAACCTGACCCACCTCACCGACCCTCTGGGAAATACGATCCAGTATACGTATGACGAACTCGGAAATTTGGCCGGGCTTGTGGACGCCCAGGGGAATAAGGCGGCCTTAGACTATGACGCCGGGGGCCGGCTTGTCCGAAAGCAGTATGCCAACGACGTGACCACAATCTATAAGTGGGACCAGGCCAGCCGGCTCTCAACTCTCGTCACCCAGTCGCAGCGGTTCGGTCAGGTGAACAGCTACTCATATATTTACGACAGTAACGGGAACAGGACGACGGCAATAGAGGCCGACGGCGCAGCCACAACCTACGATTACGATGCATTAAACAGACTCGTTAAGGTTGCATATGACTATGACAGCCTCATGAATATCAGAAATACTTGTCTTGTCCCGCCGTGTCCCAAAGGCAATGCCTGGGGCTCGGGTGGGGTGGACAAGTCCATATTCCCTGTGCTCGAAGACCCCGTGCGCACGGAGCGGTTTACCTATGACGCGGTAGGCAACCGGCTCACCCTGGAGCGCGATGCTGCTGTTGTGCGTTACACTTACGACAAGGCGAACAGATTGACCAACGCGAGCGGGGCGAGCGGGCGGGGGAATCCTACTACTTTTGAATATGACGACAACGGTAATCTGATTAAGGAAAACGGGCCAGACGGTGTGATTACATACTCCTACGACGCATCGGGTAGGCTTACCGAGGTCGTTCTCCCGGATGGGTGCGGGATCAAAAACCTCTACGATGCCTTTGGAAGGCGAACTCATACTGATGAGACCTATTGGCAAAACAAAAACCAGCTGTTTATCGACGAAACAAAGACCCTCTACAGCGGCATGGGCTACCTGCCGGAATCCCTCGGCGGGATGGGGATGATAAACCCCTACCAGCCCCGTATGACCGGGGCATCGCAGCTCGCCGCCCTTGCCGGACAGAACGTGCTGATGGAATTCACCGGGCAGGACAACCCGATGAATGAATACACGTACGCGAATGGCGAACTTATCTCTAAGCGCATGTGGGGCTTCAAGGGCAGAAAAGACCCCGGCGCCGTCGGGAACATTCGTCACCGCGGAAATGAGCTCTTTTACCATACCGACGCCCTGGGCGGCATCGTGGACATCACCGACCACCTCGGCGAGAACATCATCAAGAACCGCTATCTCGCCTTCGGTGCTCCGGTGGCAGGAGATTTCTCACCCTACGGCAGGTTCGGGTTTACCGGCATGTCCTTCGAGGAGAAGATCGGGAAATACTACGCGGGAAGCAGGTTCTACGATTACCGCACCGGCAGGTTCCTGACTCCTGATTTTCACCGGGGCGGCATGATCACTCCCGCGACGTTGCATCAATACGCCTATGTCCTGAACAACCCTGTGATGTTTATTGATCCCATGGGCTACGGATGGGGGAGCATAGGGAATATTGTCAGCAATGTCAGCAACGTGGTTTCCAGTGCAGTATCGACCGTTGGCCATGCCATCAGCGATCTCGGGGATTTTGCCGAGCGCGTAGCACAGAAGGGGGTGGCGGGCGCTATAATGTATGTAAACAGGGTGGGGTATAAATACATAGGCAACAACTTCGTAGGCTCTGTTTTCAGGTATACCGTCGGCGCGGCTATTTCCACCGTATCGCTTGGAGTGCTGATCAGCTTTGCCCCAGCCACCATTTTCATCGACCCTGCATGGACGATAAGCAATGTTATGGTCGCGGCAAATTTCACGCCAGTGGGATTGGTAGTCAACTTGGGAGTCACGGGAAAGCTGCCGGAGGTTACGAAGTTTGAAGACGCTTATTTCGTGCGAGACAGCTTTTTTGCTAAACAGGATAGTGGCTTTACACCAGGAACAGTAGCTTTTATCGGGGTGATAAAGGACCGTACGCCGGATGAAGAGCGTGATTTGCTGCGACATGAATACGGGCATATACTGCAATATCGTGAAATGGGCGGCAGGCAGTATATAAGACGAGGATATCAGAATGCAGGGGGATATAATTGGTTTGAATGGGGTGCGGATGTAGAAGCTTCAGAGTACTTTGGTGCCCCAGTGTGTGAATATTGTGATCAAAACCACCCTGATCATAATTGCAGACCGCCCCAATGCACACCATAAAACAATGAGGGATATGATGATGCGACGAAATGTGATTTTATTGATTCTGTTAATTGGTATAGCAGGTAGTTGGAGTTGTCTTGGTGACTGCTATAAAAAATATACACTTGTGGGAACCGTTGCGGATCCCTCTTTGGCGCCGTTATATGGTGTGGAAATAAGGTGGTATTACGTTGATCCGAAAGAACCCATCATTGTTATTACAACAACAGACCCGCAGGGCAACTACAGTTATTCGTATTCAACGCGATCTACATTGCATGGTGATCAGATCGAATTTGTCAAAGCCGGATACAACACGGTAGTGGCTGAGCCTTATAATATATCCGAAGGAGGTCCTAATGTTTGCGGTTCGATAACCGTGCGGCGCGATGCAATCATGCATCCGCAGTAGCAAGATGTATGCGATCATATTTCTGCATGCTGCCCGCTGGATTAGTTTGTTTGCAATAAGAACAAAAGGAGTAGATGTGCGACGTCTTGCCCTTATTATTTCGCTTGTTTTCCTGATTCTTGTAGTTCTGGGTTGTGATTGCATCAGAACCTATTCATTCTACGGTGTGGTAACGGACAATTTGCTAGTCCCTTTATCGGGTGTTGAGGTGAGATTGTATTATAGAGATTTTTCCGGTGCATATATGAGTATCGGTTTGACAGATAATCAGGGTGTATATAGAGCTCCTCTTGAAACAATGGGCGCTATTGAAGGAGATCGGGTAAGCTTTCTTAAAGCTGGGTATCAAACAACCGTAGTTGAGCCATTCAATGTGTCTGAAGCGGGTCGTGACATCTGCGGTTCGATTACGTTGCGCCGAGATGCGATCATGCAGCCGCAATAGCAAAAGAGGAAACGGATTGGGGACAGCATGAGAGAACGCGTCATATTTACAGCATGCGTTGTAATTGGGTTCCTCGGAGTATGTGGTTTGATTTCCACCAATGCCTTCGGACTTACCATAGACGGCACTGTCACGCGCGCAAGCGACCCTTATTCCGGATCATCATCCGGCTTTGGGTCAGCAACTGGATACGGCATCGGAGTCAGCAAATATCTTAATGATATGTCGGAAGGCGTTTTAATAGCGGCACGCGTTGATATCAATTATTACAAATGGAGCAATAGCGACCGCTATCTTGAATGGTCGTTTGAAAGATTACCGGTATTCGGAGGGTTGCGTATTTGCTGGAAATCGGGATCAATGCAAATTTACGGCGAGGGTGGTCTTGAATTGAGTTTTGATAAATGGGAATCATCCTACACCGGACCACTCTACGGCATCCTGAGCCCCGGACAGCATTCCACGTATTCAGAGCGGAGATTAGGCCTCATACCTGGGGTGGGCGCAGAAATTCCCATATTTGACAATGTGCTGATCGGATTGAATGCACGGTATCATCTTATCGAGAACCCTTATTCAACCCTCGGGATTTCCATCGGCTACAGATTTTGATCAGTTTTATCTGCTGAAATTTATCCTTATAATATAGTAACATGTGCAGTCTGACTTTTTCAACATACTGCTAAGCTGAGATTTGGTTACAGACTTAACTAAAATGCATACAACCCAAGCCTAAGGAGTCGCTTATGTCGAGCTCTGATGTGAAGGAAGTACGCAATATAGCCATCCTGTCTCACGGTGCGGCCGGTAAGACATCCCTTGCCGATGCCATTCTGTATGCTGCGGGGGCCATTGAACTGCCGGCCAGCGTGGATGCGGGGAATTCCGTGTTCATGCACGAGCCGGAGGAGATCGCCCGGAAGATCACGATCACGGCAGCGGTGGGATTCGCCGACTGGAAAGGCGTCCGCATAAACCTGATCGACACGCCCGGTTACATCAACTTCCTCGAAGAGACCAAGGGAACCCTCCGCGCCGTGGACGGCGCGATCCTCATCATCTCGGCCATATCGGGCGTGAAGGCCGAGACCGAAAAGATCTACAAGTTCGCCTGCGATTACGAGATCCCGCGCATCGCTTTTGTCAGCAAGCTCGACAAGGAGCGGGCTGACTTCTTCCGCGCGGTGGGCGACATGGAAAAGTATTTTTGCAAGAACGCCGTGGTCCTTCAGCTTCCCCTGGGGCTCGAGGACAAGTTCTCCGGCGTCGTCGATCTCATCAGGATGAAGGCGCTGATGTTCGCACAGGATGGGAGCGGCAAGATCGAGGAAAAGGACATCCCCGCGGACATGAAGGAGCAGTCCGCGGCCTATCGCAAGAAGCTTGTGGAGCAGATCGCCGAGACCGACGACAACCTGCTCGAAAAGTATCTCGACAAGGGTGATCTTCCTCAGGAGGACATCATCACGGGGCTCAAGCACGGTACGATCGGAGGCGGACTGCTGCCGGTGCTGTGCGGGTCGCCGGTCAGGAACATGGGCCTGCAGCCGCTTCTCGACATGGTCCTTGCCTGCCTTCCTTCGCCTGCCGAGCACGCGAGGAGCGTCCAGATCAAGGGCACGGATCCCAAGACCGGGAAGGAGACGGAGCGAAAACCGGCCGCTGACGAGCCGCTTTCCGCTCTGGTGTTCAAGACCATCATTGATCCTTTTGCAGGGAAATTATCGTTGGTCCGGGTCCTCTCGGGGACCTTGAAATCGGATTCGACGATCTATAATTCCTCGCGTCAGATCAAAGAGAAGATCGGGTCGCTGTTTCACATCCAGGGGAAAAAGCAGGTTGCGACAAAAGAACTCGCTGCAGGACAGATCGGCGCTGCCGCGAAGCTCAAGGACACCCATACCGGCGATACGCTGTGCGCTGAGGCGCATCCCATCGTGATCGAGTTTGCGAAGTTCGCCGATCCGGTGATGTCCTATGCCATTGAGCCGAAAACACGCGGCGATGAGGACAAGGTGAGCATCGGAGTTCATAAGATACTCGATGAAGATCGGACGCTTAAGTTTGCCTTCGACGAGCAGACCAAGGAGATGGTGTTGTCCGGCATGGGCCAGGTCCATCTCGAGGTGACCATCGAGAAGCTCAAACGGAAGTTCGGGGTTGACGTCACCATGAAGACCCCGAAGGTCCCCTACAAGGAAACCATCCGCGCCCGGGCGAAGGCCCAGGGAAAGTACAAGAAACAGACCGGAGGACATGGACAGTACGGAGACGCCTGGATCGAGATCGAGCCTTTGACGCGCGGGTCCGGCTTCGAGTTCGTGGACAAGATCGTCGGCGGAGTGATCCCGCGGCAGTATATCCCGGCCGTGGAAAAAGGGCTTGTCGAGGCCCTGCACGACGGGTTCCTCGCCGGGTATCCTCTCGTGGATATCCGTGCCACCGTGTTCGACGGGTCCTATCATGCCGTGGACTCATCGGAAATGTCGTTCAAGATCGCGGCAAGCATGGGCTTTAAAAAGGCGCTGGAAGCGGCAAAGCCGGTGCTGCTCGAACCCATCATGAGCGTAGAGATCGTTGCGCCCGACGATACGCTGGGCGCGGTCATCGGCGACCTCAACTCGCGGCGCGGCAAGGTCCAGGGGGTCATTCCCCAGGCAAGCGGCCAGAACATCAAGGCGCATGTGCCTATGGCCGAAATGCTGACCTACGCGCCGACGCTCAACTCGCTCACGAGCGGCAGGGCCATGTACACCATGGAATTCTACGGCTACGAGGACGTGCCGAGCCACCTGTCCCAGAAGATCGTCCAGGAGCACGCGGCGAAGCAGCAGGGGCACGGACACGGCAAAGAGAAATAATCCCGCTCCGCAGGAGAACACTTCACGCCACAAAGATGCGCTGCACATTCTTTGTGGCTGTTTTTTCACAACCGCCCACAAGAAAGTAGAACGATCAATTATGTATAGAAAAGATACACTTTCGAACGGGATTCGGGTCGTGTCAGAGACCATGCCGAAATCACGGGCGCTCTCGATCGGTGTCTGGGTCAAGGTCGGCTCCCGGCATGAACCGAAGGAGATCGGCGGCGTTTCTCATTTCATCGAGCACATGTTCTTCAAAGGGACCGAGAAACGCAAGGCTCGGGACATCGCCACCGAGATCGATTCGCTGGGCGGCGAGATGAACGCCTTTACCTCGCAGGAGAACACGACCTATTACATCAAGGTCCTCGACGAACATCTGGCGACCGCGATCGACATCCTTTCCGACATTCTCCTGGGTTCAAAGTTCGATCCTTTCGAGATGGAGAAAGAACGCAAGGTCATCCTGGAAGAGATCAAGGGTGTCGAGGACACGCCCGACGACCATATCCATGAGCTGTTCACCGGCACGGTCTGGGCGGACAATTCCCTGGGCCGTCCCATCCTGGGAACCCGGGACACGATCAAGTCCCTCAAGCATACGGATATTCTCACCTACATAGAAAACTATTACAGCCCCCGGGAGATCGTGATCTCCGTGGCGGGGAACTTTGAGCACGACCGGCTCATAGATCTCCTTGATAAAGCCTTTGGAAAACTATCGCGGTCCGGCATTTCGAAGCAGGAGACCACCCCCGTATTCAATCGTGCGGTGACGGTCAGAAAAAAACAGCTCGAGCAGGTCCAGGTCTGTCTCGGCTGCAAGGGTATGAACTACACCCATGACGACCGGTTCGGCTTCATGGCGCTGAACACGATCCTGGGGAACAGCATGAGCTCGCGTCTTTTCCAGGAGGTGCGTGAGCAGAACGCGCTGGCCTATTCCATCTATTCCTATGTCACGGCATACCGGGATACGGGGCTTCTGACGGTCTATGCAGGCACGGACCCCGCGAACACGCTTCAGGCCATCCAGCTCATCGTCAAGGAACTGAGAAAGATACGGGACGAGGGGATCACGCCCGCCGAGGAAACGCGGGTGAAGAACCAGATCAAGGGGAACCTTGTCCTGTCCCTGGAGAGCAGCAACAGCCACATGAGCAGGATCGCGCGGCAGGAGATCTATTTCGGAAAATACCTGTCCGTCGACGACATCATCAAGGCTGTCGATAAGGTGACGGCGGATCAGATCAGGCGGATCGCGCAGCAGCTGTTCACGCGGGAGAGCCTCTCCCTCGGCATTCTGGGCCCGTTTGACAAGGCCGATGTGCCGGATGCGGTTCTGGAAATCTAAGTGCGATTTACCGCAGAGATCGCTGAGATCGCAGAGAAGAACGTATATCACCATAGAATTCCTCCGCGGACTCTGCGTTCTCTGCGGTGAGATAGGTTGTTGGTATGTCCGATCATGTGATAGTCGAAATACTGCCGCTTGGGAATTCCTCCGGGATACCGGTCCCCCATTACCAGACCGAGCATTCCGCCGGCGTTGATCTCTATGCCGCTGTGGACGGAGACCTGGTCATCGGACCGGGCCAGTGGAAGCTCGTGCCGACGGGCATTGCCGTGGCGATCCCCGAGGGATACGAGGGCCAGGTCCGGCCGCGAAGCGGGCTGTCGTTGAAACACGGCATCGGCATGCTGAACGCCCCGGGGACCATCGACGCCGACTACCGCGGAGAGATCGGCATCATCCTGTTCAACTTCAGCGATCAGCCGTTCCCGGTCCACCGGGGCGACCGTATTGCCCAGCTTGTTTTCGCGAAGCTCACGAAGGCGGAATTCAGGAAGGTTGACGAGCTCCCGGAAACGAGGCGCGGCGGCGGCGGGTTCGGACACACGGGAGTAAAATAAGTGCGGATTGAAAAAACGGAGCGAATGGCTATGAAAAAACTGCAAACAATGATGGTAATGATAATGCTGGCGATCTTCGCGTCAGCGGCACACGGTCTGGACCTGAAGGTCACGGAGACGGTGCTGCCGAACGGGCTGAAGGTCCTGCTGAAGGAAGAGCACAAGTCGCCGGTAGTGACCTTCCAGATCTGGTACCGCGTCGGGGCCAGGAACGAGCGGCTCGGAAAAACAGGCATGTCGCACCTGCTGGAACACATGATGTTCAAAGGTTCGAAAAAATACGGTCCCAAACAGTTCTCCCGGACGGTCCAGCGCAACGGCGGCAATGATAATGCGTTCACCAGCAAGGATTACACCGCCTATTTCGAGAATTTCGCCGCCGACCGCCTTGAGGTCGCCATGGACCTGGAGTCAGACCGTATGCAGAACCTCCTCCTCGACCCCAAGGACTTCCTTTCCGAGCGCGACGTGGTGAAGGAAGAGCGCCGCATGCGCTACGAGGACGACCCGACCAACACGATGGTCGAGCAGATGATGGCTACGGCGTTCTCCGCTCATCCCTACCAGTGGCCGGTGATCGGCTGGATGGCGGACCTTGGGAACATCTCCCGTGACGATCTCTACGAGCATTATAGGACCTATTATGCACCGGACAACGCAACGATCGTGGTCGTCGGCGATTTCGATACAAAGAAGGTGCTGGCGCTGGTCCAGAAGTATTTCGGGAGCATCCCACGGGGACCTGAGGTCCCGAAGGTCGGCGCCGTGGAGCCGAAGCAACTGGGAGAAAAGCGGATCGTCGTAAAACAGGAAGCAGAACTGCCGGCGATCTTTGCTGGATATAAAGTGCCGACGCTCAAGCATCCCGATGCCTATGCCCTGAACGTCCTGCAGGGCATCCTTTCCTCCGGCAAGAGCTCTCGTCTCTACAAAAGTCTCGTTTATGACAAGCAGATCGCGCTGTATGCGGGCGGCGACTATGATGATGTTTCCGCTGACCCGAATCTTTTTTATGTCTATGCGGGCGTCATGCCGGGCAAGAGCACGGAGGAAGTGGAAAAGGCGATCTATGCCGAGATCGAGAGGCTCAAGACCGACCTGGTGACAGAGGAAGAGCTCCAGAAGGCTAAGAACCAGGCTGAGGCAGGCTTCGTCATGAGCCAGGACTCGGTATTCTACCAGGCCATGCTCCTGGGACAGTATGAGACCGTGGCGAACTGGAAGCTTTTCGGACAGTATCTCGACGGCATCCGGGCCGTCAAGAAGGAAGACGTTCAGCGGGTCGCGAAGGCATACTTCACCGAGGATAATCGTACGGTCGGCATCCTGGTGCCGGTGAAAAAATAAATGCGGAGTGCGGAGTGCGGAATGCGGAATGAAAAAATGATCTTTAAATCGTTTCTCCTGTTTGTGTTGGCGATTCCCTTGGTTTGCGTGCCGATCACAACAATGGCTGCCGAATCACTGGGCAAGCGTATTGTGCTTAAGAACGGAATGGTGCTCCTTCTTTCTGAAAAACATGAGCTCCCCATGGTGACCGTGAGCTTGGCCATCAAGGCGGGGAGCGTTGTTGAGCCCGGGGACAAACCCGGCCTCGCGTCTCTCACGGCGTCGCTCCTCACCCAGGGAACGGCGAAGCGCACGGCGAGCCAGATCAGCCGGGAGATCGATTTTATCGGAGGCTCGCTTTCGGTCTCCGGCGGCGACGACTATGCTTCCGCGGGTCTGCGTGTTCTCAAAAAGGACATCAAGACCGGGTTCGATCTCCTGTCCGACGTGCTGATGCATCCGGTATTCGACCAGAAGGAGATCGACCGCAAGGTCAAGGAGACCCTGGCCGCCATCCAGCAGCAAAAGGAAGAGCCGTCGGTCATTGCCGGCGAGGCCTTCACCAAGGCGGTGTTCGGCAGCCATCCCTATGGTACGACAAGTGATGATGTGGCGGCGTTCCTTCCGAAGCTTACCCGGCAGGACCTGGTGGATTTCTATTCGCGGCGATACGGCCCCAACGACGTCATCATCGCGGTGGTGGGGGATGTGACCGAGAAGGAGATCGTGTCCCTCCTGAATGAACGGTTCAAGGGCTGGAAACCGGTGGCCGAGGGGACCCCCGCCCGGCAAGCGCCTCCGGCGATCGGGGCGGTCACGGTCAAGAAACTGGACAAGAACATCACCCAGGCGAACATCGCCATGGGCCACGTGGGGATCAGCCGGGAGAACCCCGATTACTATGCGGTGATGATCATGAACTACATCCTGGGCGGCGGAGGGTTCTCTTCTCGGCTCATGGACAATATCCGTGACAACCGCGGCCTTGCCTACGACGTGCACAGCTCGGTCTCGGCGCAGAAGGAACCCGGTCCGTTCAGGGTCTGGATGCAGACCAAGAGCGAGTCAGCCAACGAATCCATCGATGAGATACTCAAGGAACTGAAGCGCATCCGCACCGAACCGGTATCGGAGAAGGAACTAGCCGATGCCAAGGCGTATCTTACCGGGAGCTTCCCCCTGCGCATGGATACCTACGCGAAGATCGCGGGCATTCTCACGGCCATCGAGATCTATAATCTCGGGCTCGATTATCCCCGGAAGTATCCGGGACTTATCAATGCGGTGACCCGTGAAGACATCCTCAGGGTGGCGAGGAAATATATCGATCCGGACCGCATGGTGATCGTGGTGCTGGGAAACCAGGAGAAGATAAAGCTGAAGTATTGACAGAGGACAGAGCACAGACGACAGACAGCAGACTGAAGCCGGAGCTTTGTGTTTTCTGTTTGTCTGTTGTCTGAACGTCTGACATCTGTCGTCTTACCTCTGATCCTATGCCTTCCATCAAGATCCTTCCCGACAATCTCATCAACAAGATCGCCGCCGGCGAGGTGGTGGAACGTCCCGCGTCCGTTGTGAAGGAGCTCCTCGAGAACGCCATCGACGCGGGCGCAACCGAGATCGCCGTCCACGTTGAGCAGTCCGGCAAGCGGCTGATCCGCGTCACGGACAATGGCAGCGGCATGTCACGCGAGGACGCCCGGACCGCCTTCGAGCGCCACGCCACGAGCAAGATCGCGTCGGAGGCCGACCTCGAGACGATCCGGACCATGGGATTCCGGGGTGAGGCCCTGTCCAGCATCGCGTCCGTGGCGCAGGTGACGCTGGTCACGGCGCAGAAGGGCGCCGGCTCCGGGACCATCGTCGAGATCGAGGGCGGAACGATCAGGAACATCGCCGATGCCGCGGCCCCGCAGGGGACCTCGTTCGAGGTGAACCACCTGTTTTACAATACACCGGCAAGGCTCAAATTTCTCAAAAGCCCTTCGACCGAGCTGTCGCACATCATCGCGGCAGTTTCCCGCCAGGCCATGGCCCGTCCCGATATCCGTTTCAAACTGACCCACGGCAAGAACACGGTGCTTGACCTTCCCTGCTCCAGCAGCATCCGGGAGCGGGCGTTCCAGATCAACGGCAGCGAATTGTCCGATGGTCTTATGGAATTTACCGGAGGCCGGGACAGCGTCCGCGTCTACGGCATGGTCTCCAGACCGAACCATGACCGCGGCGACCGGTCCTACCAGGAGTTCTACGTCAACGGCAGGTATGTGAAGAACGCTTCGCTTTCCCATGCCCTGTACTCTGCGTTCGCCGACCTCGTCATGCGCGACCGGCATCCCGCCGGCTTCATCTTCATCGATCTGGACCCCGCGCTGGTCGATGTGAACGTCCATCCCGCAAAGGCCGAGGTGCGGTTCCGGAACCAGTCCCAGATACATGATCTCGTCCGCGACGTGATACGCGAAGCATTGGGAAGCCATGGACGTCCGGCCGAAGGCGCAGCCCGGCAGGAATTTACGGATCGTGTCAGGGAGCTCGTCGTAGATTTCACCCCGCGGACACCTTCGGATCAGGATTACCGGATTCGAAATGAGTCTTTGAATTTCGACAAACGGGGAGCAACCGGCTACATTACTTCTCCCTCCGAACGCGACGTTCCGATATCCGCAATGCTCTATCCTCTCGCCCAGGTCCAGGACTCCTTCATTGTCGCCCAGTCGAACGACGGCATGGCGCTCATCGACCAGCACGCGGCACACGAACGGGTGCTGTTCGAGAAGCTCCAGGACCAACTAACGGCCGGGAATATGCCGGTCCAGGACCTGCTTATCCCGATACAGGTGGAGCTCGGCCGCGCAGAGCAGGGCTTGCTGAAAGAATACC
The DNA here is from genome assembly GCA_964412455.1 of uncultured Nitrospiraceae bacterium. Classification (GTDB taxonomy): domain Bacteria; phylum Nitrospirota; class UBA9217; order UBA9217; family UBA9217; genus JAAXXJ01. The sequence continues at coordinate 16,798 of CAYPOT010000019.1, forward strand.
TGCCGGAACTCCAAAAGCTCGGCTTCCTGGCCGAAGAATTCGGCGGCGTGACCTTCGTCATCAAGGCGGTGCCCGCGCTCATGACCGGAGGGGACTACAGGCAGCTACTTCTGGACATCGTTGACGAGCTCAAGGTCCACGGAAAGAGCGGCAAAATGGACGCGTTCCGCAATGAGGTCCTTTCCGTCATGGCATGCCATCCGGCGATCAAGGTGCACCGCAGGCTGAGCATCCAGGAGATGGAGGGATTGATCAATGACCTCTTCTCTTGCCGCATGCCTCATTCCTGCCCTCACGGAAGGCCGACCGTGGTGCGGTTCTCGATGGATGAGATCAAGCGGATGTTCAAACGGATCTGACAAGGGTGTAGTATCATGATCAATATGTAAGACACAACCACAAAAGTATTACAAAACAATATTGACTTACTAACTGTTCTATGGGATACTTACATCCAGGAGGTGTTCTCATGGAAAGCTATGCGACCGTGAAAGGCCAGATTGTTATCCCCTCGGAGTTACGAAAAAAATACGGCATCAAAACAGGTACGAAGATCGAGATTCTCGATGAAGGCGAGCGCATCGTGCTCCAGCCCATAACGAGGGAATATGTCCGCAGCCTGCGGGGCAAGTACAAGGGAAAGGGGCTCTTGAAAGCGCTTGCCGCGGAAAAAAAGCGGGAAAGGGAGCTCTAAATGGTGCTGAAATCGAAAGCCATCGTCCTCGATTCGTGGTCGATCATCGCGTACCTGGAAGACGAACCCTCCGCCCGGAACATCGAAGAGATCATCATCAACGCCCATGAACACAAGATACCGCTGATGACGTCGGTGGTCAACGCTGGCGAGGTCTGGTACATCGTCGCACGGAAGACGTCACCGGAAAATGCCGATGAGGCCGTCAGGGACATCCAGCGGTTGGGCGTCGATTTCGTAGAGGCCGACTGGACGCTCACGAAGGCAGCGGCAGCGATCAAATCCAAGGCCAGGATGTCCTATGCGGACTGTTTTGCGGCGGCGCTGGCAAAGAAAAAGCAGGCAGTCCTGGTAACCGGTGATCCTGAATTCAAACAGGTTTCGGGCGAAGTCAAGATACACTGGGTCTGAGACGGTGATCTAACCCAATCGTATTCTCTCGAGAGAAAGGATATCTTATGGACTGGATAGTAAACCCTGAAGCGTGGATCGCGTTGCTGACTCTGACGGCGCTCGAGATCGTGCTGGGCATCGACAACATCATATTCATCTCGATCCTGGTCGGCAGGCTGCCGGAGCATCAACGACACAAAGGGCGGATGCTCGGCCTCGGATTTGCGATGCTCACGCGCATTCTGTTGCTCCTGTCGATCACCTGGGTGATGCGGCTGACGGAACCGCTGTTCGGGGTGATGAGCACGGAGATCTCGGGACGGGACCTGATCCTGATCGGCGGCGGGCTCTTCCTTCTCTGGAAGAGCACCATGGAGATACATGAAAGTCTCGAAGGGGCCGGGGAGGAGCGGACCGCGAAGGCCCTGGCGGGATTCGCGGCCACCATCGCCCAGATCGCGGTCATCGATATCATCTTTTCGCTCGATTCGGTGATCACCGCGGTCGGTCTTGCCAACGACGTGGCGGTGATGATCATCGCGATCATGGCGGCGGTCGGCGTCATGATGTTCGCGTCGAAGGCCATCGGCGAGTTCGTGGACCGGCATCCGACGATCAAGGTCCTGGCGCTCAGCTTCCTTGTCGTGATAGGCGTCGCGCTCATCGCGGAAGGTTTCGACTGGCATATGCCGCGAGGGTACATCTACTTCGCCATGGCGTTCTCCACGATGGTGGAGATGCTGAACATCCGGATGCGGAAAAAGGCGCAGCCGGTAAAGCTGCACAAACCAATAGAAGGATCGGCAGATCCTGAAGTATGAACACGCATGTCACGAATGAGACGAATGCCACGAATGATAATCACAACACCCTGTTCGTGAAATACGCTCATTCGTCTTATTCGTAGCAGGTCTTTCTACCAGCATGACCTCCCAGAAACCCATCCTTATCATAGCCGGTCCCACCGCGGTGGGCAAGACGGACGCCTCCCTCCTGCTCGCGCAGGAGTGGGGGGCCGAGATCGTCAGCGCGGATTCCATGCAGATCTACTGGGGCATGGACATCGGCACGGCCAAGCCCACACCGGAGCAGCGCAAGATCGTCTATCATCACCTGATCGATACCGCGGACCCCGCGCAGCCCTACAGCGTGGGGGACTACCTCAGGGACGCGCGGAACGCGATCGACGGAATTTTGAAGACGGGCGGCACGCCCATCGTGGTCGGCGGCACGGGGCTGTACATCAGAGCGCTTATGAAGGGGCTTTTTCACGGCCCGCCCGCGGACATGGACCTCCGGGAGCAGCTGTTGCGGAAGGAGGCGGAGAGCGGGGAAGGGACGCTCTATGCTGACCTGGCACGTCTCGATCCCGAGTCAGCCGTAAAGATCCACCCCAACGACCTCAGGCGCACGGTCAGGGCGCTGGAGGTGTACTATCTCAGGGACCGGAAGATGTCTGACCTCCAGAAGGAGCATTCCTTTAAGGACAAACCCTTTGATTTCAGGCTTCTTTTCCTGGTGCGAAGCAGGTCCGAGCTTTATCCCCGCATCGAACGGCGCGTGGACCAGATGGTGGAGCAGGGGCTTGAGTATGAGGTGAAGATGCTGATGCTCAAAGGGTACAGCCGCGATCTTGTATCCATGCAGGCCCTGGGTTACAGTCATTTTCTCGATTACTTCAGCAACAAGGCGTCCTTTGAACAGACCATTGAACTGCTGAAGCGCGACACGAAGCGGTTCGCGAAGCGCCAGTTCACCTGGTTCCGGAGGGAGCCCGATGCCCGATGGGTGGACATCACCGGGCTGGAAAAAGCCGGTGAAATTGTCGCGCAGATAAAGAAAACCATTGAAATTCCTGATACATTGGTATAAGATTGCAAAAATTATTGTGCAGTGCGGGCTGCGAGTATTGTTCCCGCTTCACGGAGGGTTTGATGGGCAAGTCGCAGGTAAATCTCCAGGACATTTTCCTGAACCAGATGCGCAAGGAAAAGATCCCGGTTACCATGTATCTGGTGAATGGGGCGCGTATCACGGGGACCATCAAGGGCTTCGACAACTTCGTGATACTTATGAAACAGGAGAACCAGCAGCTTGTGTACAAGCATGCCATCTCCACGATCATTCCCGAGAAACCGGTTGAGCTCCCTGAAGGAATGGAGAGGAAGGAACCAGAGACTGCCCAGGGAACAACACAAGCGTAACAGCGATATGCCGCGGAGAACGCGAACCGGGGCGGAGGGGATCGGTGAAGACCTCTTCCGCGCCCCGTGTGCTCTGCGGTGAATTATTTTTAGGACCTTTATTGTATGGCAACAAGAACTTCAACATCGAAAAAAGCGACGATCGGCGTCATCGGCGGGAGCGGCCTCTACGAGATGGAGGGGCTCACGAACGTCAGGACCACACGGGTAGCGACTCCCTTCGGCAAGCCGTCGGATGAATATATCATCGGGACGCTTCATGGGCGGCAGGTGGCTTTCCTCCCGCGCCACGGCAGGGGCCACCGCATCATGCCCACGGACATTAATTACCGGGCGAACATCTACGGCATGAAGAACCTGGGCGTCGAGCGGATCATATCCGTGAGCGCCGTCGGCAGCATGAAGGAAGAGATCAAACCCGGGGACATCGTGATCCCTGACCAGTTCTACGACCATACCAAACACCGCCGGAGCACGTTCTTCGGGAACGGCGTGGTCGCCCACGTGGGAATGGCGGAGCCTGTGTGTGCCGGACTCAGCAGCATTTTGATCGACGCGGGTGTGACGGTGGGCGCGACGGTGCATCGCGGCGGCACCTACCTCTGCATGGAAGGGCCGCAATTCTCCACGCGCGCTGAGTCCATGACGTACCGGACCTGGAACGTGGACGTCATCGGCATGACGAACGCCACCGAGGCGAAACTGGCGCGGGAGGCGGAGATCTGCTACAGCACCATCGCATTGGCGACGGACTACGACTGCTGGCACCACAGCGAAGAGGCCGTGACCGTGGAAGCGGTGCTGGAGGTCATGAAACACAATATCGAGACGTCCAAAAGCATGATACGACAGGCGGTCCGGATGCTTTCAGGGGAGCGGGCCTGCGGCTGCGGTGATTCGCTCAGGAACACGATCATGACGCCGGTGAAGCTCATTCCGGCGAAGGTGAAGAAGGAGCTCGCGCCGATCATCGGGAAGTACTTAAAGGCAAAATAGTTTTTGCCACAGAGACACACAGGTGTGGAGAAGGTCAAGAGACAGGGTCGTTATCATAAGTTTTTCTTAGTGTCTTTGTGCCTTCGTGGCAGATCTGCAGTTTTGGAGGTTGTTTGTGAGTTTGCTTGTCGTGGGCACCGTTGCCCTTGATTCCGTCAAGACCCCCTTCGGGAACGTGGACAACGCGCTGGGTGGGTCTGCCACCTATTTTTCCACCTCAGCCAGCTATTTCACGGATGTTCGGCTTGTCGCCGTCATCGGTGAGGATTTTCCGAAAGAACACATCACGTTTCTGAAGAGCAGGAACATCGATGTCCGGGGACTCGAGGTCCAGAAGGGCGAGACCTTCCGTTGGAAGGGAGAATACGGATACGATCTGAACGAGGCTCGCACGCTTGCGACGCACCTCAATGTGCTTGCGACCTTCAAGCCCCGGATCTCCGAAGACTACAGGGAATCCGACGTGGTGTTCCTGGCCAACATTGATCCCGAGATACAGCTCGATGTCCTCACCCAGGTGAAACGTCCGAAGCTCGTGGCCTGCGATACGATGAACTACTGGATATCGAGCAAGCTCGATGCTCTCAAGCGGACGCTCAAAGAGGTGGACCTCCTGACCATCAACGAGGCCGAGATCCGTCAGCTTGCCGGCGAGTCCAGTCTCGTCAAAGCGGCGAAGGCCGTGCAGGCCATGGGCCCGAAGACGCTTGTTGTGAAGCAGGGGAGCTACGGCGCGGTCATGTTCCACGGACAGAGCGTTTTCAGCGCGCCCGCGTATCCGCTCGAGTCCGTGTTCGATCCGACGGGCGCCGGAGACACCTTTGCCGGCGGCTTCATGGGCTATCTGGCGAATACCATGAATTTCTCCGAGGCCGGCATGCGCCAGGCCGTGATCTTCGGCAGCGTCATGGCGTCCCTGAACGTGGAATCATTCAGCCTTGACAGATTGCGCAGCCTGGATTATAAAGAAATAGAATCGCGCTACCGCGAGTTCAAAAAACTGACGCATTTCGAGGACGTATAGAAGCAGGGCGAAAAAACAGAAATGAACACGGGATAAAAATATAACATAATGTTCACCATCACTCCCAGCCTAACGGACCTCAAGATCAAGGAACGGAACATCTATAAGATGCTCTATTCCATGAACAGTCCCCAGGTCGCCACACCGGAATTGAGCGTCGAAGAGGCGCGATGCTATGTTCTGTTCTTCAGTGAAGGACCGAACCTTTCCGCGTACATCGGGCTCTATCTGCCCAGGATCGACCGGAAGATCTTCTATGCATATACCTCAAACCCGTTTCCTTTCGAGGCCGCGCCGGATGTCGAATTTGAAGCCACGGGCTTTGCGGAGGATATGGGCTTTTTGCTCGACGAGATCAGCGTGAGCGGTATGCCGGCCGATGACCGGAACAGGTGGATCGAGGAACAGTATATCTTCGGCTACAAGAAGCCTGATCTCGCAGAGGATTTCGTCACCGTCACGACCGCGGACAAGGTCAAATCCGCCCTGACCGAAAAGGAAGAGGCTCGCGAGGCACAGGCAAAAGCGGAGCAGGCGGCAAAGGCCGCCCCTGTGAAGCCTGTTGAGCCGTCCCCGGCGCAGAAGGTGGAACCGGTGCCGCATCCTGAACCGGTGCAGCCTCAGCCTCCGGCTCAACCACAACCTCAGGCACAGCCACCGCAGCAGCCCTATCCACCGTACCAGCAGCTGGGTCCCCAGCAGGGGCAGCAGTATGTACCTCCCCAGCCTTATGGTCAGCCCCAACAGTATAATCAACAGCCCTACGGTCAGCCCCAGCAACCCTATGGACAGCCACAGCAGTATCAGCAGCAGGGCCAGCCGATGATGCCTCAACATCCGATGGCTCCGCCCCAACATCCACCGGTCTATCAACAGCCCGTCGCGCCGCCGAAAAAAGCGCAGCCTGCAGCGCAGGCCAAGGCACCGCAGAAGAAAAAGGTGCAGAAGGCCCCTGAGCCGGAGCCTGAGGAGTCGTTCGAGGACGCGGTTCCCATCGAATTGGATATGGAACCTGTGCAGCACCGGCCGGCCAATGTATTTGAAGAGGCGCTCAGGGAAGGTGTGGTGAAACCGCCGAAAGCGAAGACGTCCAAGGCGGTCCGTTCCACCGCGGGCGTCGTAACGCGGGACAAGGAAGCGCTCGCTCGTCTGCTTGCGTCGTTCTAAATGATCGGTGCCTCACGATCCCGCTGTAAAGGACGCCGTCTAAAGCGGACAGTGCAAGTTATAGGAAACCCTTGTGTGCGCTGAAAAATAGAGCTACGCGCGTTTGCGGAGGAATTAAAGGAGACTTCATGAGGAGAACGATAGCCGCCATACTGCTTCTGGCACTTGCAGGCTGTACGACCACCGGCACAGCCGACAAATCCAAGATGGCCGAGGGCTACTATAACCGCGGGATATCACATCTTCAGTCGAAGGATTATGAAAAAGCCATGGTCGAGTTTCAGCGCTCGATCAATACCGATTCAAAGTTCAAGATGTCCTATTATGCCACGGGTATGGTCTATGACATGATGGGAAAGTTCAGTGATGCGGAAAAATACTACAAAGAGGCGATCGACATCGATTCCGAGTTCTCCGATGCATACAATTCACTGGGCACCATCTATATGAAGCAAAAGAAATGGAAGGAGGCGTTGAAGACCTTCCAGAAGACTCTGCAGAATAAAATGTATGCGACCCCCAACATCACCTATGTGAACATCGGGGATGTCTATTTGAACCTTGAAGACTATCCAAAGGCCATTGAAGCCTACCGCGAAGCAAAGAGGTACGCAAATCAGGATTATATCATCTACAGGCTCGGCACGACCCTTGCCCGGTCAGGGAAGACGAAAGAGGCTGTCAGTGAACTGCAGGAGGGCGTCGCGCTGACCCCGAAAAATGCCGATATGCGCCTTGCACTCGGAATCGCGCTTCTCAAGGACGGGAACAAATACGCGGCGATCACCGAGTTTAAAAAGGTGGTGGAACTTGCACCTCAAAGTGAAGCTGCAAAGACCGCCAAAGACTACATCGTCACCCTCGACCAGGATGCGGTGAAAAAGAAGAAGACAAGGTAGGCCTGAGGAAACGGAATGGGCACATTAGGATCATATTTGCGGAATGCTCGTGAGGCCCGGGGTCTTGACCTGAGGGATGCAGCGCAGCAGACCCGCATCAGCATCAATTATCTGAAGGCCATCGAGGACGAGGATTTCTCCAAACTTCCGGGTGAGGTCTTCGTCAAAGGATTCCTTAAGAACTATGCCCGGTTCCTTCGTCTTCCTGAAGATGAGGTCGTGATACGATACAAGGAGTGCACCAAACCCCAACCGAGCGCGGCAGCGGCTGCTGCGTCGGCTTCTCCGGGAACCGAGGGTCAGAGACAGGGCTTTGCTGAGATGGGCGCGGGGCATGCTGATCTGAAGCAGCCAGGCGGCTTGAGCCTGGAGCCTTTTCTGTGGGGCGGGGTCATTCTCATCGGCATGGTCCTGTTCATATTTGTCGCATTGCCGGTGAGCCGGCCCGTTCATGAGTTGGACAGAACAGTGTCCTCTCAGCTTACGGCAACCGACAGTCTCCATACGGGAACGACGGGCACTGAAAAAACCGAAAAACTCTACCTCGCGATCATCGCGCAGGAAGACGGGTGGGTGCTGGTGAGGACAGACGCAAGCCCCCAGAAGAAGGCGGTCCTGAAAAAAGGTGAGAGCATAACCTGGAGCGCCGACGAGCGTTTTCTGCTGAGCTATGCAAGTGTCGGCTCGTTAAAGGTCCTGTTGAACGGGAATGAATTGACGGTGCACGGTCCGAAGAACGCCGTGGTGCGGGACCTGATCGTCACCGCGAAGGGGATCGCTTTTCAGAAGGTGGAGTCGGAACAGCCGCCCAGGCCGCGCAAGCCGAAACCGTTGACCGAGGCTTCTTCAACAGTTCAACCTCTGGTGCAGGCGACGCCGGAGCCTCCCGCGTCGACCAACATCCCGCAGCCACCTGATGCTCAGGTGGAGCCGCCTGTTCTGCCGCGCGAATAGTGCGGATTCCATGGGCGGTCGACTTGACAATGGCTTATCATCTGGTATGATTCTTGGAAATTAATTCAGAAAGGAGATTTTCTATGAAAAAAGCATTGATGTTGGTAGTGCTCGCGGTAATGCTCGTCGCGACTCCGGCTGTGGCAAAAGAAGGTTTCTACCTCGGGATCAATATGCTGTTTAATGATGTCAGCGGGGAATATTTTGATTCTGTTAATATCGATTCCGGGAACGGGCTAGGGCTGCGTGGAGGCTTCGGGCTGAACCGGTATCTGTCCATCGAGGCGGGGCTCTGGAAGACGAAGCATGATCTGAAGTTCGGCGGGGACTCTGCGGACCTGAAAGCCGGGACACTCGACTTGAAGATCAACTTCCCGCTCTCCGGCAGCCATATCGAACCTTACCTCCTGGTCGGCGCAGGGAACTACACGATAGAGCAGAACGGATTTTCCGAGGACGGGAAGGGCGGCAGGTTCGGCATCGGTATTGATATCTATCTGTTCCCTGAGCTGTCGTTCAATGCCGGACTTACGCGGAACAATGTTACGTTCACGCACAATTCTGTTGATACGGACGGCAAGATCACCACCATGGACTTTGGTTTAACCTATCACTTCATTTAACAATCGGATAAGAAGTATTACGATAGCCGGCACCTTCTGGTGACGGCTATTTTTTTGTCCTTTTATTCGTCATGTTCTTAACGTGACTTCCCTGCCAGTAGACCCTTTCGCATAGGGCGCAGCGCCAAAATCCAATAACGGCAGCATACACATGATCGGGAACGAGGTCCCGCGCATCCTTTTTGTCCAGAACTGAAAGGGGTTCGTTGCAGAGGGAACAGCGGGTCAGCGGCCTGTTGTCCGGTGGAGAAAAGGCATTTGACACCTGTCCCAACTGGTCTTCGATATGGTCGCTCTTGATCAGGATGTGGTTTTGTGCGAGAGGACGGGAGGCAAGGCCGGTATCCCGGGTCAGGATGATGCGGCCCTGGTCGAGGGCGAGGCGCAGGACTTCGTTGTCATTGTATGCGGGATCATAGAGCACATCGAATCCCAGCAGCCGCATACGCTTCGCGAGTTTCCCCAGCATGGCATCTGCGATGAACTTCATAGGAACAAGTAGACAGTAGACAGGAAACAGTAGACTGGGGTGCGTTAAGCAGGTGTTCGTATCTTCATCATTGCCCTGTATACTATGTCCCGTCTACTGTAGGCTTAACTGAACCTTTTCAGCCGCAGCGAATTCGTCACCACGCTTACCGAGCTGAAGGCCATGGCCGCCGACGCGTACATGGGATTCAGGAGGCCGGCCGTGCCGAGGAAGGGGTAGAGGACGCCTGCAGCGACCGGGATGCCGATCACGTTGTAGAAGAAGGCCCAGAACAGGTTCATCTTGATCGTTCGCATCGTTCTTCGCGAAAGGCGCATAGCCGTTGCAACGACGCGCAGATCGTCCTTGATGAGCGTAACATCAGACGCCTCGATGGCGACGTCCGTGCCTGTACCGATGGCGATACCCACGTCGGCCTGGGTCAGGGCTGGCGCGTCATTGATCCCGTCGCCGACCATGGCGACGACCCGCCCCTCGGCTTGCAGCTTTTTCACCATGTCCATCTTATCCTGGGGGAGCACCTCGGCAAGCACACGGGTAATGCCCAGTTCCGCCGCTATTGCCTCGGCGGTCCTGCGGTTGTCGCCCGTCAGCATCACGACTTCCAGCCCGAGCGCCTTGAGCCCGGCCACGGCCTCTTTCGAGTGCTCCCTCGGTGTATCGGCAACGGCGATGATGCCTGCTGCTTTCCCGTCGACAGCGACGAACATAGGGGTCTTCCCGCTCAATGACAAACGCTCAGCATCAAGGGACAGGGAGGCAAAGTCTATCTTACGATCAGACATGAGCTTTTCATTCCCGAGAACGACCTCTTTGCCCTTCAGCATGGCCCGGATGCCGTGTCCCGGAAGCGCCTCGAACTCGTCTGCCTGTTCCGGCGAGACGCCTGCGTCAATCGCTCCGCGAACGATAGCTTCGCCAAGAGGGTGCTCGGACCCTTTTTCCGCGGAACCGGCAAAGAAAAGCAGATCTTTATCGCTCATATCTCTTGCAATGATATCGGTAACCTTCGGCTCGCCGCGCGTCAGCGTGCCGGTCTTGTCGAGGACAATGGTATCGATCTTCTGGGCCCGTTCGAGGCTTTCTGCGTTCTTGAACAGGATGCCTTTCTCGGCTCCTTTTCCGGTCCCGACCATGATCGCCGTGGGTGTCGCCAGGCCCATGGCGCAGGGGCAGGCGATGATCAGAACGGCGATGAAGTTCACCAGCGCGAAGGTAAAGCGGGACTCGGCCGATCCGAGGTAGAACCAGAGCCCGAAGGTGATCAAAGCAAGGGTAATGACCGTAGGCACGAAGATGCTCGAGATGTAATCGGCAAGCCGCTGGATCGGCGCTTTTGAACCCTGCGCCTCCTGTACCATACGGATGATCTGGGAGAGCATGGTGTCCTTGCCCACCTTGGTCGCTTCGAAGGTGAACGTTCCTGTCTTGTTGATGGTTGCGCCGATCACCGTATCGCCCATCTTTTTCTCGACAGGAAGGCTTTCTCCGGTCAGCATCGCTTCGTCCAGGGACGAGTAGCCATTGCGGATCATGCCGTCAACGGGGACTTTTTCACCAGGCCGTACGACGATAAGGTCACCCGATTCGACGTCTTCGATCGGTATGTCCAGTTCTTTGCCGTCACGGACCACGCGGGCCGTGCGCGGTTGGAGGCCCATGAGCTTCTTGATGGCCTCTCCGGCCCGCGACTTCGCGCGCGCTTCGAGGAACTTGCCGAAGAGAATAAGCGTGATGATGACCGCAGAGGTGTCATAGTATGCGCCGCCGTGGCTCGCATGAGCGCCCAGCAGATTGGGGAAAAAAGTGAGAACCGCGCTGTAGCCGTACGCAGAGCTTGTGCCGACGACGACCAGGGTGTTCATGTTCGTGCTGCCGTGCTTGAGGGAGGCCCATGCGTTCTGGTAGAAATGCCTGCCCGCCCAGAACTGGACCGGCGTGGTCAAAGCGAAAAGGATGAACCACATGGTCCGGCGGGGGAGAAGGGTCAGGCCGGGTATCATGTCCTGCATGCTGCCGATGAAGATAAAGGCGGATAAAATCGCGCTGATGATAAGCTTGTTCCGAAGCTCGGAAAGCTCGCGCTCGCGCGCTTCTTTTTCTATGTCCAGCGCCGAGCGGCCTTCCGCCTGCTGGGGGAGACGGAACCCGGCCTTCTCGATCGCCCTGCGAATATCGCGCAGGCCGATCTGGCCGGGCACGTACTCAATATCCACGGTGCCCGCCGTTGCGTTCACCGCCGCTTTCAGCACACCGTCGATGGCCGTCGCGGTCTTTTCAAGTTCACGTATCCGGGAAACATCGAGGTCAATGACCGGGACCGTGACCCTTTCCGTGACCGCCCGATAGCCGGACTCCTGGATACTGGAGACGAATTGTTCCAGACCGATGCTGGTAGGATCGAACTCAACGACGGCCTTCTCGTTGGCGTAGTTCACGTTCACGTTCATCACGCCGGCCAGCTTCGAGATGTCCTTCTGGATCGCCGCGGCGCAGTTGACGCAGGTCATGCCTTTGACCGGGATGACGGCTTTTTTCGTTTCCATGGCGATATATTACCACAAAGTCAGGTTGGGACAAAGAAGGGAAAGGTAGGTAGCGTCTGTAGTAAAACAGGATTTGATTGTGAGAAAAAAGAACGCGCGGATGAGGCGCGACGCTTTTTTTAGCGTCGCAATCGATCCGCTGGTTGAAATACGTGTCAGTTGAGCGGTGTTACTGGCTTGTGACAAGAAGGGCCTATCGAACGCGATTTTTCCAGTATCCGGGTTCCCGGTGGCAGTGCATTACAGCCATGATAAGAATGTAATCTGCTTCGATGGAGTATAGAATGGCATAAGGAAATACGCGCGTCAGATACCGACGTACATCCTTTTCTAGTGGTTTCCATTGTTCAGGTTTTTCGACAATACACTGAATAGCGTGTTCAATAGCGTCGATAAAACGCTGCCCGAGACCGGGTTGGCAGCCCTCATAATATCGGGCCGCATCTTGGTATTCTTCCAGAGCCTCGGGATGAAATTCATATCTCATTTTTTGATGGCTTGCCTGACTTGTGCCAAGGCGACATCACCGGGAATTGCTTGAACGCGGCCACTGCGAATATCGTCTCGACGCCGACAAGCTTCTTTTATCCAGAGTTGACGTATCTCCTCGTCTTCAGCGGGATCGAGGCTTTCCACTAATCTGTCAGCAAGAAGGGCGCGTGCGTCACTGGGAAGTGAAAGAGCTTCTTCTGCAATTTGCTCGACGGTTAATCTCATATAGACTCCTTTTTGCAATTAAGGCTGAAAACCACAACTAAAACCATTTATAACGATATATTACAGATGCGCGGTAACTTAGTCAATCGCAAAAACAGAGGGGCTGGGCGGCTTTAAAATGGAAGAAGTACTACAAACTTCCCGGTGACTTCAAGATGCACTTTCTGGTTCTTTTTAAATCCATTCTCAGTAAGTACGCGTGCTAGGCTGACTTTATTGCCGCGATTGTATTTTAGATCTGGAGAAACCCAAACGACGGGCATTCTGGCGGTAGCCCTAAGCCCTGCCTCATATTGTTCCTTTCCCACATGAAGCCTGAAAGGAATTCGAACATTATCTTGGTAGGGTAGCGGCGAGGCGTTGCGTCGGTCTATTGCGATTTCCATGCGTTCAAGGCCATCTGCATAGAATTGTGAAAGTCCTCTAACTTGACCCTGCGCACATTCCCCTCCCCTTGAATTCAATGACAAGTTCACACGCCGCGAAGCGGTCGGCGTGGAACGGTTCGTGTACGCCCGGCACGGGCGTGAACTTATGGGGTGCAAGTCCCCTGTACGCTGTACGAGAACCACAGTAGCATAAGTACTAGCCAACGGCAAGGGCGGGAGGGCGACCGATCGTCTGAAGGAAGCCTGGTAGGGACTGCGGAATCAAGCACCTTCCTCAGCTTCACCTTCCACCTGAAGAGACCGACGGTCTCCCGGAAGGCGCTTACAGACTTCAAAGCTGAACTGAAGCGACTGACCGGACGCAGTTGGGGCATATCCATGGAGCGTCGATACGAGGAAATCCGCACCTACTTACAGGGGTGGATGAACTACTTTGGTATCGGCATGAGATACAACGACGCCGTAGAACTGGATCATCGCCTTCGTCGCCGCATTCTGATGTGTTACTGGAAACAGTGGGGCACGACGAGAAGCGGGTCGGGGAGCTGATGAAACGCGGTGTCAGCGAGCATCTCGCTGTATCGGTTGGAATGAGCAGGAAGGGCTATTGGCATCTTGCAAAGACCGAGGCCATGAACGTCGGCCTGTCGAATGCATATCTCACGAAGCAGGGGCTTACTTCTATCAGAACACTGTGGATCAAGGTTTACTATCCGGTTACGGCCCGATAATTTCCGCGAACCGTCCGGTGCGGACCCGCACGCCGGGTGGTGTGGGGGCTGGGGGAGAAAATCCCCCGGCTACCCGATTGGAAAATTCCAACCAATGATTGAGTGATTTTTCCCGGCTTTATCGCAAACTTCATGGTGAGTCAAGCAGCATAAAGAATTGAAATGACACAACACCTTGATATCTCTGAAATTATGTGGTCGGATAACATTCCAAATGCATAGTTGAGGACATCTCCTCAACTATGCATTGATTGTTATACCGTTGGACTACAACTGAAATGAGGACTTCAATAGTAAGTATTGATGAATAGGTTGGGATATGCTGTTCCAGCTTTACTTCCGCCTGTAGAACGGCAGCTCAACGATCTTTGCCGCTATCTCCTTGTCCTCGACCTCGATCTCGATCTCCTGCCCCGGCTGGGCGTATCGCGTCGTTACGTAGCCGAGGCCGATGTCCTTGCGGCGGTGGGGGGAGTAATTGCCGCTGGTCGTTGACCCGATCTCGCGGCTCTCGGAAAAAATGGTGCCGCCGGACATGGGTATACCCTTATCGTACAGTTCAAATCCTACAAGCATCGACCGTGCCGCTTCGCCGATATGTTTCACGATTGCGTCTTTCCCGATGAACGTTGCATGAAGATCAACGAGCGACATCAGGCCCGGTTCGACCGGCGTACGGGTTTCGTCAATGTCGCTGCCGTACATCGCGTATCCTGCTTCGAGCCTGAGGATGTCCCTGCTGGTCATACCGCACGGCAGGAGGCCGTATATTTTACCGGCGGTTAGCAAGGCATCCCACAAGACAACGGCTTTGTCGGAAGGGAAGAAGAGCTCGTAACCCCGTTCGCTCGTGAAGCCTGTCCGGGAAACCGTGACCGGGATGTCCGCCAGCGTGATCTTTCTGATCTTTTTCTGTTTAATCTTTTTCAGGTGAGAGCCGGACAGTGCTTCAATGACCGCGTCGACCTGGGGACCCTGAAGGGCGAATTGCGCCATGGTTCCGGTAAGGTCGTTGATGGCCGCATTTTTAACGGCGTTCTTGTTGAGCCATTCCATCACCTTGTCCGTGCTTACGGCATTGGTGGTGATGAGGAACCGCTTTCCCGGGGTCTCAGGCGGAAGTTTGAAAACGAGCACCGTGTCCAGAATGAAGCCGGATTCGTTGCACAGGAGTCCGTAGAGTGCCGCGCCTTCGGTCAGTTTGGAGACATTCCGGGTAAATACCGTTTGAAGAAGGGTTTCCGAGCCCGCGCCGGTGACCTCGATCCTGCCAAGGAACCCGACGTCGAAGAGCCCGGCCGCGCCCCTCACCGCATGGTATTCATCGGTAGGATCTGAAAAAGCCGCAGGCAGCTGCCACCCCTGGAACTCGATCATTTTTGCGGCATGCTTCGAGTGAACTGAGTTGAGCGCAGTCTGTTTCATCGGTTTCTCCGATCAGGGAACGCCGTGATTTCAGCAGGGAGAACAGAACGCTGGGAAGATGGCTTGAAATCTATTGAGGGATCATTCTTTCACGCGGAACCGCTCCGGGTCGCGCTTGGGGTCAGATAGATGATGGAGGTCCTGGGGTTTGAAAGCGCCCTTTTCGGTGATGATGGCCGTAATGTACCGGGCCGGGGTGATGTCAAATGCCGGGTTCAGCACGGTCACGCCATCCGGGGCGATCTGGGTCTTGCCGAGGACGTGGGTGACTTCGCGCGGGTCGCGTTCCTCGATGGTGATATCGAAGCCCGTCGCGGTGTTGTAGTCGATGGTCGAAAAAGGCGCCGCGACATAGAATGGGATGCCGTGTTCCTTGCACAGCACCGCCAGGGGATAGGTCCCGATCTTGTTCGCCACATCGCCGTTCCGGGCGACGCGGTCCGCGCCGACGATGGCGAGGTCTACCATATCATGATACAGCAGGTAGCCGGCCATGTTGTCCGTGACCAGCGTGCAGGGGATATTCTCTTCCATGAGCTCCCACGTCGTAAGCCGCGCGCCCTGGAGCACCGGCCGGGTCTCGTCAACATATACGTGGATCTTCTTGCCTGCCTCGACGGCCGCCCGCATCACTCCTTCGGCGGTCCCGTACCCGGCCGTGGCGATCGATCCGGCGTTGCAGTGCGTGATGATGTTGTCCTCGTCGGCGACAAATTCCGCTCCGAAGGCCCCGATCCTCTTGTTGGTGGCGATGTCCTCGTCGATCATCTTCTGCGATTCCTTCACGAGGAGTTCGCGGATGGCGTCGATAGAAAAGTCCTTGTTCTTCTGCACGAACTGCTTGACGCGATCGATCGCCCAGAACAGGTTCACCGCCGTGGGCCGCGTGGCGGCCATCTCGGCGCAGATTTCCTCGAACTTCGGCCAGAAGTCGTCGAATGACGCCGCGTCGATCTGACGGGCGCCGAGGGCAAGGCCCATGGCTGCCGAAACGCCGATGGCCGGCGCGCCGCGGACCCAGAGCTCCTTGATGCCCCGGGCAACGGTCTGGTAATCCTTGCACTCCTGGTAAACGGTCTCGAAGGGGAGTTTGGTCTGGTCGAGCATCATGACGATGCCGTTCTTCCACTCTACGGTGGGGATCATGAAAAGTCTCCTTTAAGGAAAATAAGGCAATTTAGTGATACTACTATAAAGGAAGCGGGCGTTCTTGTCAAAAAAAATCGTGGAAACAGCAGATAAAACTGCGTACAGGCGTATTAGGAACAATGCTGGACCGCGGGCCTTCCTGAATGGCCGTCGACCATCGCCAGAACCGAGGCAGGATTGAAATACGTACTTCAATGGTACAAAAAATACATTGACGAAAATGTCAGGATGAGGAGGGTTCCGCGGGGACGGAAGATGAAGGTGTTTCGAGAGGAATCGGTAAAACTTGCCACTGAAGGCAGCATGCTGATATCTGCAGCAGCTCAGAGGTTGTTACTGCCAACCTCTGAGCCGGAGAACACCAGAGCAGGAGCTTGTCCCTGAGGATTGTCAACCCGTTTAGAGTTGTTTCAGGGTTTTTCAGCCCTTAGTGACAGCGCCAAAAGATCATTTTACATCAGGTTCCCTCGTCTCGCAGGCCATGTGGCGGATGACCTTGCCTTTCACCATGTAGACCACCATCTCGGCGATATTGGTGGCATGGTCGGCAATCCGTTCGAGATATTTGGTGATGTAGGTCAAGCGCACGGCGCGGGAGATGTTCTTGGGGTCCTGGAGCATATAAACCAGCAGTTCGTTGAAGATCTGATGGTTGAGGTTGTCCACGAAATCGTCTGCTGCGCAGACCTTGAGCGCCAGGTCCGCGTCCTTGTCCACGAAGGCGTCGAGGCTGTCCTTCAGCATCTTCTGAGAGGCCTCCGCCATGCGCGGGATGTCGATGTAGGGTTTCAGCTGGGGCTCCTCCATGAGCTCCACGGCACGCTCGCAGATGTCCACGGCCATGTCGCCCATACGTTCGAGGTCGGTGATGATTTTGATGGCCGTGGTGATGAAGCGAAGGTTGCTGCCCGTCGGCTGCCAGATGGCGAGCAGCCGGATGCACTCCTCCTCGATCTCCACATCGTGGGTGTTGATCACGTGGTCCCCGTCGATGACGGCAAGCGCCAGGTCCCGGTCGCGTTCCACCAGCGCCTTGATGGATTTGCGGATGGCGTCCTCAACAAGGCTTCCCATCCTGAGGACCCGGTCCTTAAGGTCCGACAGGTCATGCTCGAATTTACGTGCCATGGTGATCTCCTTCGGAGAATTCAATATTCAAGATATAACAGAACCACACTCCGCACTCCGCACTGATTCTACCCAAACCTTCCCGTGATGTAATCGTCGGTCTGTTTTTTCTCCGGGTTCGTAAAGATATTCTTCGTCGGACCGTACTCGATGAGTTCTCCCATGTACAGGAACGCCGTCATGTCCGAGACCCGGGCCGCCTGCTGCATGTTGTGGGTCACGATGATGATCGTGACTCGCTCCTTGAGCTCAGCAACGAGTTCCTCGATCTTTCCCGTGGCGATGGGATCCAGCGCCGAGGTCGGCTCATCGAAGAGAATGATTTCGGGTTCCGTGGCCAGGGCGCGGGCGATGCAGAGACGCTGCTGCTGGCCGCCGGAGAGATTGAAGGCCAGACTGTGGAGGCGGTCGTGCGTCTCTCTCCAGAGCGCGGCGCCCCGGAGCGCCTGCTCGACCTTTTCATCCAGGATGCTTTTCTTCGTGACGCCCCGTACGCGGAGCCCGTAAGCCACGTTCTCGTAGATGGATTTGGGGAACGGGTTCGGCTTCTGGAACACCATGCTGATGCGCATACGGACCTCGATGGGGTCCACCTGGGCGCCGATGATGTTCACATTGTCCGGGTGCAGGACGATCTCGCCCTCGTAGCGATTGCCGTGATACAGGTCGTGCATCCGGTTGAAGCAGCGCAGGTACGTGGTCTTGCCGCAGCCGGACGGGCCGATGAACGCTGTCACCTGCTTCTCCGGAATATCGAGGCTGATGTTTTGGAGCGCTTGGACCGAACCATAGAAGAAGCTGAGATTCTTGACTTCGGCCTTGATTGTTTTACCGTTACGTGACGTCATGAAAAAACTCCTCGATTGATTACCATTTGAGACGGCTGCGGATGCGGGAGCGGAGATAAATCGCAAGCCCGTTCATGGCAAGCGTCATGAGCAGCAGGATAACGCCCGCCGCGGCGGCATTGTGCTGGAACGCCTCTCCAGGACGGGACGTCCAGTTGAACATCTGAATCGGCATCACCGTGAAGGGGTCGAGCAGCCATTTGAAAGAAATAAACGGGAACTCCGCGGTGAACGGCGATTGGGGCAGGAAGGCGATGAACGTCAGCGCGCCGATGGTGATCAGGGGCGCGGTCTCGCCGATGGCCCGGGAAAGACCGATGATCACACCGGTCAGGATGCCGCCGGTGGAGTAGGGCAGCACGTGGTCCTTCACCGTCTGCCATTTGGTCGCCCCGACTGCATAGGCGGCCTCCCGGATGCTGCCCGGCACCGCGAGGATGGCCTCGCGGGTGGCCACGATCACGACGGGGAGGATGAGGAGCGCCAGGGTGAGACCGGCCGAAAGGATGCTCTGGCCGAGCTTGAAGGAATAGACGAAGAGCCCCAGGGCCAGAAGTCCATAGACGATGGAGGGAACGCCCGCCAGGTTGGCCACGTTGATCTCGATGATCGCCGTGAGCCAGTTCTTGGGCGCGTATTCCTCGAGATAAATCGCCGATGCGATCCCGAGCGGCACTGCCACGAAGGCCGTCACGAGCATCACGAGCACGGTCCCCACCCAGGCGGAGAGAATCCCCGCGTTTTCCGCCCTGCGGGAGGGAAAGGACGTGAAAAAGTCCGGATGGAACCGCGGCATTCCCTCGATGAACAGCTGGATGAACAGCGCCAGCAGCGTCAGGATACCGACGAGCAGCGACAGGAGGCCCACGACGGCGAAGATGTAATCCCAGCGCTTGTGGCGGGAGATGATGCCCCGGATTCCTTCGACGCGGTGATCGGCCATCTCAGTAAACCTCCCGTACGCGTTTTTTCAGGATATGCCCGCCGATGTTGAAACCCAGGGTGATCAGCATGAGGGTGAGGCCCGCGGCGAAAATGGTCTGATAGCCGATGCTGCCGTGGGGAAGGTCGCCCAGGCTCACCTGGACGATGTAGGACGTGATGGTGGCGGCGGGCTCCAGGGGATTGAGCGTAAAATTCGGCTGCATGCCCGCGGCGATGGCCACGACCATGGTCTCGCCCACAGCCCGGGAGATGCCCAGGATGTACGCCGCGGCGATGCCGGAGAACGCCGACGGTACGACCACCCTGATCGAGGTTTGAAAGCGCGAGGCGCCCATGGCGTAGGATCCCTCGCGGATGTGCATGGGCACCGCGTGCATGGCGTCCTCGCTCACCGAGCTCACATAGGGCACGATCATGATCCCCATGACCATCCCGGCGGAAAGCATATTGAAGCCGGGCAGGTCAGGCATGATTTTCTGAAGGAGCGGTGTGACGATGACAAGGGCGAAGTAGCCGAACACCACGGTGGGTACGGCCCCGAGCAGTTCGAGGAACGGCTTGACAATTTCCCGCAGCTTGTGCGGCGCAAATTCGCTCAGGTAGATGGCGATAATCGTCCCCAGGGGAATGGCCACGCAGAGCGCGACGCCGGTGGTCACCAGGGTGCCGGCCACGAGCGGCATGATGCCGTAGTGCGCATTATCGAAAAGCGGCGTCCACTGCGTGTCGGTCAGAAATTCCCAGATTGAGACCTGCTGGAAAAAGGGGATGGACTCGTAGATCAGGACCCCGGCGATGGCGAAGGTGGTAAGGACCGACGACAGCGCCGCAAGGAACAGGATCGTTTCGACCACGCGTTCGCGCAGATGGCGCATGGTTTTGCGGGAAAGGACGGACTGATTGTCGTTCATGCGGGCTGAGCTCCGAACCGGTAAGATGTCCCCGTCGTCAACGCCGGGGACGTTCGGCGAGAGGGGGACGACGGCGTCTTTTTCATTCAAAGAATATACTATAAAAAAAATATGATTGCACTAAAAAATAAAGGAGATGGAGCGCCCGGCACGGACGCCCCATCTCCGGCTTCATGACGATGGCGCGAATATCAGGATGGTTTCTGTTTAGTGTTTGCCTTCCCGCTGGAGCAGCTCCTCGACCGAAACTCCGACCTCGGGCACGCCGCCGAATCCGGTGCCGAGCTTTTTCTTCTTCACATTGTCCATGGCAAGCTTGTATGCCTTGTCCGGGAGCGGCACGTACTTCACTTCCTGCGTGAGATGAGGCGCGTTTTTCAGATAGAACTCGACGAAGTCCCTGACCTCCGGCTTGTCCAGCGACTTTGCGTTCACATAGATGAAGATCGGGCGGGCGAGCGGCTGGTACGTGCCGTTCTTCACGGTCTCCATCGACGGAGACACGGCGGGCTTGCCCGCTTTCTCCACGATCGGCACGGCCTTGAGTTTATTCATGTTCTCGGCATAATAGGCATACCCGAAGTAGCCGAGGCTGTACTTGTCCCTGGCCACACCCTGGACGAGTACGTTGTCGTCCTCGCTGGCGGTGAAGTCGCCGCGGCTGGACTTCGATTTGCCGACGACGGCTTCCGTGAAGTAGTCGAAGGTGCCCGAGTCGGCGCCCGGTCCGAAGAGCTTGAGCTGCTCATCGGGCCATGCGGGGTTCACCTGGCTCCACTTCATGACCGTACCCTGGGCTTCCGGCGCCCACATCTTCTTGAGTTCCTCCACGGTGATGCTCTTGAGCCAGTCGTTCTTGGGGTTGATCACCACCGTCAGCGCGTCATAGGCCACCGGCAGCTCGATGTACTGCACACCGGCTTCCTTACAGGCATCCATTTCCTTTTTCAGGATGGGGCGCGATGCGCCGGAGATGTCCGTCTCGGCCCGGCAGAACTTCTTGAACCCGCCGCCGGTGCCGGAAATGCCCACCGTCACCTTGACGGCGCCTTTCGTGGCTTTCTGGAACTCCTCGGCCACGGCCTCGGTGATGGGGTACACGGTGCTCGATCCGTCGATCTTGACCAGGATGGTTTCGGCCTGTGCCGGAACGGCCGGAAGGGACAGCGCAAACAGTGCCGCTGCTGCAAACATATACAACGCTTTGAGAACTTTCATGATATTCCTCCTTTTCAAAGTTAGATGTAGATGCGACTTTATACCATGGAATTGTTACAATATTGTTACAAGTTAATTAAGTTCCGTTAAATATCTTTTCGCATTCCACCTCCTTATTTACCGTATGGTTAATCCAAACGACGGGTTTCCACGGGTACAACCGGTCAACGTTCGAGCCCAGCAATATAGTATGCCGTTTTTATTTGCAGTTCGATAATATTGCCTTTGCAAATATAGCCTCTGGCGCCATAAGCCGTCGCACTATTATGCAAACCGTCTTCATCATTGCCCGAATAGAAAACGATTGGGACGTCACGGGTGCCCTTATCGGACTTCAGCAGCAACGACACTGTCTCGCCCGAGAGCGACGGCATGTTGATATCGAGCAGGATGAGATCGGGCTGGAGCAATCTCACGCGATTCGTTACTCCTGCGGCATTCTTATGGGTCACGACGTCGACATGCTCGTTCTGGAGCAGTTCCCTAGTCATCTCGAGAAGTACTTCATCATCATCAATCACCAATATCCTTTTTTTATACGGCATCGCATGAACTCCCTTTGTATTGATCTTGACGGTTAGCGCTTTACTGTTGTGTCCTCATGTGCCGGCAGACGGAGATACTGATCGACCTTATTTCGCAACTCGGCGACGTCGCCCTTGCAGATATATCCCCGCACGCCGTGAGTTTTAGCGAGCTCTCTCAAACTATCTTCGTCATTGGATGAATGGAATACGATCGGGACCTGGGTGGTATTGCCGTTGGCACGGAGCAGCGCCGCCAGGTTATCGCCGGAAAGCGCCGGCATGTTGATGTCGAGCAAAACGAGATCGGGCTGGAGTTCTCTCACGAGAGTTGTTACGCCGAATCCGTTCTTATGGGTAACGACCTCAATGCGCTCATTCTGGAGCAGTTCCTTCGTGGTATAGAGATGCATTTCGTCATCATCGACTACGAGTACCTTTTTCTTATTCCGCATTGTAAAGCCCTCTCTTGTTTTCGTATGATAAAGCCCCCTCTCCCTTATTCCCTCTCCCACCGGGGGAGAGGGGCAGGGGTGAGGGAAGTTGTCGTAACGGCAGAGACACGACGAAGGTCGTGCCTTTTCCATAGGCGCTTGTTATCGAGATTGTCCCGCCGATAAGCTTCGCCAGATTCTTGCTGATGGTCAGGCCGAGCCCCGTCCCCTCATGCTGCTTGGTTTTGGCATCCTCCACCTGGCCGAAGGCGGTAAAGAGCTTATGGAGGTCCTCTTCTTTAATCCCGATGCCGGTGTCGCTTATGCCGATCACCAGGCTGCTTCCGAGGATGGAGAGCGTTATCTCGATCCTGCCGGTCTCGGTAAACTTCGCGGCATTGCTCACCAGGTTCATGAGTATCTGCCTGAGCTTGATGGGGTCCGTGGTTATGTTCACGGGAAGAACGGGCGCCGACACTTCCACGATCACCGGTTTTTTCCCGACAAAGATACGGGTGATTTCCGCAATTTCGGAAATGAGTGATACAGCATTCACCTGCTGGTGCGTCACTTCCATCTTTCCCGCTTCGATCTTCGACAGATCGAGGATGTTGGTGATGACGGTCCTGAGGTTTGTCGCGCTCGATATCATGAACGAGAGGCGTTCTTTTATCTGTTCGATCGAACCCTTTTCCGCCCCCATGCGCAGCAGCTCGGCAAGTCCGATGATGGCGTTCACCGGCGACCTGAGCTCGTGGGTGACGTTCGCGAGGAACTGGGATTTTACCTGATTGATCTTTTCAAGCTCCTGCGCCCGCGCGCTGGCCATTTCCCTCTGAAGCACGCTGGTTGCCAGGGCGTTGCTTTGCTGAATAACGAGCTGTTTGACCGACAGGAGGCCCCGATAGAGCCCCTTGGGGCAGGTCACGATGATCTCATCGTAGATGTCCTGCGGCGGCCGCTCCAGGGCCTTGTCAATGACCACGTCGAGTCGTTCGTTCTCGGGCACGATGAGGGGAGTGGTGTCGGTTATGGCGATGACGGGGTGCTTTCCGTAGAGCTCGAAGCCGAACCTTCGGAACAGAGTGAAGAGCAGCTTCGTCCGCGTAACGAGGCCCACGGGCTCCTTCCCGTCGACCACGGCGATCGCGTCCAGCACGGTAGTGTTGAAGAACCGCTCGGCCACGTTGTTCACGATGGTCTGCGGCGTTACCCGCTCGTCCGATGTGATGAGCTTCCCTACGAGAAGCGCGTTTTCCTGGACAGTTACCGTCTGCATACTACCTCCTTGTTTGCCTCGTTCAGATGCAGTTTTTGAAGGGCCTGGAGATTTCGCACCCAGTCTATCAGCTCATCCATTTCGTTCGTCGCATTGTTCAGAATTCCGGCAATCTCTTTGCAGGTGTTTTTACCGTTTCCCATCCCGATGATTTCCCTGGCGGCCCATATCTTGTTGATCACAATATCCGTAATGCAGTCGAGATGTTTGGCATTGGCGATAAAGCATCCGGACGTATCATCCCCGCATATGGTCCGGCATCTTTTCACCAGTTCGTCCAGAGGACCCTCCTGTGGTGTTATCACGACACTTCCTGAATAGAGCGAAGCGCCGCAGCGTTCGCCTTTGTGAACGATACCGTAAACGTACTCCCGGACCCTTGATCGCTCACCACCGTGATTTTCCCTCCCATGGCTTCGGTAAAGAGCTTGACGATGTAGAGTCCGAGTCCCGCTCCTTTGACCCGTTCGCTCCCCGCGGCACGGTAGTATTTCCCGAATATATTGGGAAGTTCGTCGCAACCTATACCGCAGCCTTCGTCCTTTACTGAAACGGTTATCAAATCATCCTGTTCGTCGAAGTAGACCCATACCCTGCCGCCTTCCCGGTTATATTTCACGGCATTGGAAAGAAGATTTACCAGTACCTGCCTGACGGCGGTCCTGTGAGCCCTTACGAGGGACGGCGTGCTTTTCATGACAACCGTCTCAATGTGTTTTTTTTCCGCCGTATCGCGCGCCATGTCGGCCACATCCTTCGCCATTGCGACGATGTCAAGGGGTTCAACCGGTAAAGAGCCGCCTTCCTTCTCAAGCCGGAGGAGAAGCGAAGTGTCGTTCAGGAGGCTTTCAGCGTGAACGGCGGCGGTATGTATCGTTCTTAGATGCTTGTGGGCATCATCCTTCTTAAGCGCGAGTGATGAAAAACCGCCGATCACATTCAGGGAATTTTTCATTTCATGGACCAGATAACGCAGGGAAGTTTCCTGGTCCTGTTCCCTTGCCCGAAACAGTTTCGCGGCCTGATGCCGGTCGACAAGCCTGCTTATTTTGAGCAGGAGCTCCCTGACGGAGAACGGTTTTGATACATAGTCATCGGCGCCGAGGGCAAGTCCCTTGATGCGCGCGTCTTCTCCTGAGAGGGCCGAGAGCATGATGATCGGGATGGACTTTCCCTTCGAGCTCTCCCTCAGGATGCGGCATACTTCCCACCCGTTCAACTCCGGCATCATGACGTCCAGAAGCACCACTTCCGGGTTATGGCACTGGACGGCGTTGATCGCTTCCTCGCCGTTACGCGCGATGACCGGCTGATAGTTCGCTTTTTCAAGATTGTAGCGGAGGAGCTCTACGGTATCGTTTTCATCGTCAACAATGAGTACCTGTTCGTTCATAGGTGAGATACCATCCTTTGAGTCGTATCGTATGTATGCAGGGTACTACTTCTTTATTACAGGGATATTACGACTGTGTTACCTGTTTGTTAAGAGCGGCATTCAAAATGGCCTGCCGCAAGCCAGCTGCTCTTTTTGCCGCATCCATCCGCCTGAACCTGATGGTTTTTCCCGCGGGCCGAGGGGGAGGGAAATAGTAACGATCGTGCCCTCGTTGACCCTGCTATCAACGCTCATAGCGCCGTCCAGCAGTTTCATCAGGTTCTTGACGATCCTGATCCCCAGGCCGGACGTTGAGGCGCCATTGACCTCACCGTCATACTCATGAGCGGAGGACATAAAAACCTCCAGGATCCGTTCCGCGTTCATACCCACACCCGTATCCGTGACGGTCACTCTGATCCTGTCCTCGTCCTTATCGAGGACAAGGGCGATCCTGCCCCGGTCCGTGAATTTTGCCGCATTGCTGATGATCCCCGTCATGATCCGCCGGACCTTCGCGGGGTCTGAGAGGACCATGACAGGGCTGGGTGTGGAAACATCCATCACTTTGACCGGCTTTTGTCCGATGATCCGGCGCGCCGTGTGTGAAACCTCCTGGAGGACCGCTACGATATCGAAGTACAGGTAGTTTGTCTCTACCGGCGCCGCCTCGAGCTTCGTCAGTTCGATAATATTGCTCAGGTCGGATGACAGGCCCGCTGCCCCGGACAGAAGGAGCGCAAGACGGTTTTGTGCGCTTTCCATCTCGCCCTTCTCATAAGCCACTCGCATAAGTTCCGCCATGCCGAGGATCTCGTACATCGTTGATCCCGCGTCCCGGGTCGCCCGGGCGATTGCCGGTGATTTTATACACGACAATGGCGCCGCATCCCGCTTGCCGGCATGTGCGGCCGTCCCCGCCGGATGCGGGGAGGGAAGGGCGGCGGGCATGCCCTGTAACGGCATTTTTGTTAATGAAACTTCATTCTGTGCTGTTTTCATAATCATCTCCTTTGTTCATTTCCCGTATTGGGCCTTGATGAGATACATCTATCGACCCTTCGCATCGCAGGGAACAGAGCCGCGTCCCCGCTCTCCATGAGCACTATCCCGGAGCATCACCGGTTGTGCCGGTGTTGCGTTATCTTCCGCCATTACCAGCGGCGCTTCCCGTTGCTCCCTCTCGAACAGCATGAAGAGGACCGCGGCCAGGAGCAGAAGAAAGTAGAACGTCAGAAAACGCCATCCCATGGTCACCACGCCGATCGTGTTTGCGGCGAGAAAGGGCTGGTAAAAGAGATAAAATACCACCTCCGCGCCGCCCGCCCCTCCCGGCGTCGGAATGAACGACATGAGCGCGAAGACGAGCACCTGCAAGGCCATGAACAAAACGGGTTGTGCCGGGAGACCGAGGCCCATGAGCAGCAGTGAAATAATGGAGTATCTGCAGATCCACTGGACCGACGTCAACGCAAAGGTCATCACAAAGACGGATTTCCCGTCCCTGATGATGTTCCGCCAGGTCAAAATAAAATCAGCGTAAACTGACCGGATTCTGTCCGCGAGGCTGGTCAGGGGCCGGAACCGCGTAATCATATTTCGAAAGTGTTGTTGCGTCAGGACAAGGACAGCGCAGCAAGCGGTCCCGCTTCCACCCAGAAGCATCCAGGGCGAGGGATGCCTGATGCAGGATATCACACTTTGTATCACAGGAAGGTCCCATGATGAGGAAAGCGTGAGCGCCAGGGGGACCATGAAGATGAAAAACAGGGCGTCCTCCATGCTTTCAAGCACGGTAAGAGATAGAGCGGCGCCTCCGGAGAAGCCCCGCTTCGTGAGCATGCCGGCCTTGACCGCGCTTCCTCCGATCATCGGCGGGCTTATTGCCGCGCCGAGCTCCGCGCCGAGCGCGATTCTGAACACGTCCCGATAGCGAACTCTTTTTCCGAGGAACCTGCTCCAGATCAGCAGCCGGAGCGAGCCGGTGAACCAGGGCGCAACGCTCAGGAGCATGGCAATGATGAAGTATCCCGGAGAAAAATGGACCGCGGAGCGGAACATGGCGCCGTCGGTCGCAGCCAGGGAAAAAACCACATTCCCGATGATCCCGAGCGGGATGAGAAAGAACAGTTTTCTGAAGAGCGGATCAATCCATGACGCCTGACATGACCGCGCCGCTTCGACTGCACCGCCGCCGCCGCTCGCTGACACCTTACGCACAGGCGCCAAGCCGGTCCCGGTCCAGTGCTTCATGATGGGCCAGAAACATGCGGGCGCCATCCTTGCCCAGGTACCGCTCCAGCATCCGCGGTTCAGTCCGCGTGAGGTCGACCATGATCAAGCCGTCGAGCACGTTGCCGAAGGCGGGATCGACATTGAATCCGATGATTTGTCCACCCAGCTTCAGATATTGCTTCAGGAGGACCGGTATCCCCTTGTGATCGCTCTCGATGGCTGAGATCATATCCGATATGTCTTCGACGTCATCCTTCATCATCCGCACAGCCGCGTCGATGTCCCATCCCCTGAGCGATTGCTTCCGGAGCGGCTTTCGGGGGCGCGCGAACGCGGCAAGGTCCTCCCGGTATCTGGTCATCTTGAGAAAGCGGACGATCAGGTGTTTGGATAACGCCTCATAGTCATCGGTAATGCTGACCGTGCCGAAGAGGATCTTGTACTGGGGATTGTCCACGATGAACCGTCCGATGCCCTTCCAGAGCAGCAGAAGCGGGGCATAGGATTTTTGATATTCGGGACGGATGAAGGACCTGCCCATTTCGAGCGCAGGCCCCATCCGCTCAATGAACCCCGGTTTGAACCGGAAGAGGGTGCTGGTATAGATGCCGCGCAACCCCTGATTCCTCACCCGTTCGTCGGTCCGGCCGAGACGGTACGCGCCGACAATTTCCTTCTTCACTCGGTTCCAGATGAACAGGTGAACATAGGAGTTGTCGAACCGATCCAGGTCAACGGACTTCCCGGTGCCTTCACCGGCAATGCGGAACGTGAGCTCCCGCAGCCTGCCGAGCTCGAGCAGGATTTCGGGGACCTGGTCAACGGTCGCCTGGACCACGATCTGGTCGCCATTATCGACAAGAACCTGGCTGGGCGGCAGTTGCCGTATCTCCTCAGCCATCACCTCTGGATTCCGTGGGAGCATGATGGCGTCTCCGGGGTATTCTTCGCGTATCGGAAAGAGCTTTTTGACGGCGCTCCCGGCTGTTTTCCCCGGGCGGCGAAGCTCCAGAATATAAGTGCGCAGCCTGAGGTACTCCGTCATGTCCCGGTCCTGTTCAAAGCTCCGCAGTTTCTCGAAGGGGATGAGGTCTCCGACGCGGACCTGGATCTCTTTGCGGTCCTTGTTGAAGAACTCCTTGGGCAGCATGGCCGTGCGCAAGAGCGGATGCACCATTCCCGCCATATGAAAGGCCGCGCTGTTCGTCCCCTGAAAGAACACGGGAAGCACGGGCGCCCCGGTCTTCCGTATGATGCGCGCAATGCTCGGGCCCCAGGCGGGATCAGTGATCGTGCCTCTCTGCGGATCAAAGTGAGAGACCGCGCCGGCAGGGAAGACCACGAGCATACCGCCGTCCTTCACCCACCGGATGGATTCTCTGATCGGCCTGATATTGTCGCGGACCGAGGTTGTTCCCGGAAAAGGATTCACGGTGATCAGCAAGTCCCGTATTTCCGGTATCGCATTCAGCATATAGTTGGCCATGAACTTGACGTCGCAGCGCATCGAGCGGAGGATCGAGGCAAGGACGACGGTTTCTATGCCCCCGAAGGGATGGTTTGCCACAACGATCACCGGGCCTTTGGGAATCATGATCCGGGAAAGGTCCGCTTCCGGCACATCGTATGACACACCCAGTTCATCCAGAACCTTGTCCGAAAAAGGCCGGTTGTCATGCATCCTGTGGACGTCATCGTAGAACCGGTTCAACCGGGGAAAGTCAAGGGCATGTTCGATCGGTCCCTTCATCATCGAAAAAAGTTTGTTCTGCAGAGGGTTCTCGAAAGCGACGTTCAAGTTGAATATCCGGTTTGGTTGTGTTTGATTCATCATAAAAAGTCCCTCCATTCCCACAAGTTAAGAAACAACGGCCCCCGGATATCCCCCAGGGGCCGCCGTTTTGACGAACTCAGGCAGTTCGTCAGTATTGTTGCGGATGAGCTTCGCCACGTCCTTTTCATCTTCTACGATCATAATCAGTTCGTTCATAGACATCCGCCTTCACCGGATATGGATGATTCCGTAAAGAAACGGGGCGGGGAAGATCCCCGCCCCGCGAGAGGGGGTAAGGAGATCTCCTCAAGGGGTCATAACGCCGGCAGAGCCGGCCCGGGAAACCCGTTTAGAAGTACACCTGCGCCTGGACCTGGTACACGTCCCGCTTGTCGGTGTCGGCGCCGCTCACCCCCACGTCGGACTTGGCGTTCCTGCCGAACTCGGAGTGCACCCAGTTCACGCTTATCTTATAGCTGTGGCCTTTCAGGTACCAGTTGAGGCCGAGGGTGGTGTTCTTCTCTTCGGTGTCGTCGGACCCGGCTGCAGCGTTGGTATTCTGGTCGTAGATCTCGTACCGGGCCACGGGCTCTATGTTCATCCCCGGAATCAAGTATCCCGCCTGGACGTACCAGCCTTCGGGCTCCTTGGCAGCCTTGGGGACGGTCCTGTTGTATTCCTCTTTCAAGGCTATGTACTCCGCCTGAGCGGTGAAGCCGCCGATGTGCGCCGAGATGTCGGCGCCTCGGAGGGAGCGGTCTTCGCTGTCGGTGCTTGGCGCGCCGGCAAGGGTAGAGTATTCAATGCCGCTCTGAGCGGCATAGCTCACGGCGAACGTGAGGTGCCGCCCCTGGCCGAGGTGGGCGTCGCTCTTGCTCTTCTCCGTCCAACCGGGAGGGGAAACTTCGAGCCGCGCCACGTAAAGCGGGTCGGACTTGAAGACCTTGCCGTCTACGTCGTCCTTGCCGTTCAGGAAATTGGCGTTCTCCCAGCCGTCGGCCATGGCGACGTTGTACGACAGGACGCCCTTGGCGATGTCGCCGTGGAGGAGCAGGTTCGGCTGATAGTAGTCGTCAAAAAGCTTCTTTGCCTTCTCCGTGGACGCGGGACGCTCGATGATGAGCTGTTTCGATGATGAAATGAGTGACACCCGGGAGTAGGGAAGCTTGGCCTTGCCGAACCTGATCCCCGCCTCATCCGAAAACAGGTAGTCAAAATACGCGTACTGGATCTTGGTCTCGTTGCTCTTCGAGGCGCTGTCCTTGCCCCGGATGCCGTTCTTGTCGGCCTCGAAGGTGAGATTGTACTTGAGGTTTTTCACCAGCTTTCCGTCGATTTCGAGGCGGATCCTCCGCAAGTACATGTCGGATGAGGACGCATAGGACTTGCCGTCCTTGCTCGCGATGAGGTCACCGGTGTCGAACCGGGGTTGCAGGCGCACCCGGAGAGCAAACTCGGTGTCGTCGCTGATCTTTACCTTCATTCCCTTCGTCTCCTCGCCGAGGGAATACTCCTGACCGAAGGCGGGGAGTGCTGCCGTGCAGAACAGAGCTAATGCTACAACCGTCTTTTTCATTCTTTTGTCCTTTCCTTGCCGTTAATTTTGCGCTTTTCTTGTTTCCCATTCTTTCATGGCCCATTCGGACTCGAAGACGACTGTCTCGCTGTCCGGGCCGAAACCAAAGCCGCTCACGGGCTTTCCGCCTATTTTCCCGGTCTTCTCAAACTCGTCCTTTGCCTTCGGTGAAATGAAAACATAAATCCTTTCCCCTGCTCGCACTTCAAAGAAGGCGTGTGCCTTCACCTTTCCCGGTACGAGCTTTCCCCCGTCCAGCTTGAGATATTCCACCGATGGCTCTGCGGGCGGTTTCACCGCACCCGGGCCGGCGCATCCCGCGATGAACGCCAGTGCGGCGATTCCTGCTGCGGCCGTTCCGAGGCGGTTTACGAAATCAAAAACTCTCATGCATTCACCTCCTTTCCTGTTCGACTATAGTTCGCCGCAGGGGGCATCGGCTGTGGCGCGCCATGGTGCAGTATTCGCGTACCTGAAACAGGCTTGGTTGATACGGCTTGCTATTCACGTCGCAGACGACCGTTGACGCAAGCACCTGTGAGGAGCAGTCCGCTCCGCCCCGTCGGCTGCTGTAGGGTCCTCTCTTATTGATTTTCGTCAGTTCCATCGTCTAATCCTTCCTTGTGCCTTTTCGCGCCCCGTTGAGACCGCCTAATGCATGCTGTGTTTTCTGAAGGGCATAACCGCCTGCTGCGGGACGTCGGTTTTGCCGGTGTTCGGCGCAAAAACCGTGATCCCTTCCAGTTCGTACTCCACCGAGCCCCTGAGATCGGTTATCCGCATGATGTCCGTGCTGATTAATTAAGCAACGCTGGTACGGATTGCATCGGTGATCCGGTAACCCCATGACCAGAACCCTGTCTCCGGACAGGGCGACAGCCGCGAATCCTTTCCTATGAAATATCTGTTTCCCCGCCAGATCACCGTCGAACTAAAGAGCGGCACGAACCATACCATGCCGATAATGAGGTCCTTGACCGGCGCAAGGAAGTAGGCAAGGGGAGACAGCCTCTTCATCTCGTCGGCGCCGGCCTGCGCTTCGACGGTCCTTCCGATGATCGAATCGCCAAGGACCTTGATCAGGGAAACGAGCGCGGCGAAGGTCAGCGTGGTCCGCGACGGACCGCTGATGATTATGGGCAGGGAAGAGATGAAAACGGGGTTGACGAGGAGCTCCGAAAAATACTTGAACCCGCCAATCTTCCATCTCAGCTTGCCCCAGCGGGTGTGGCGGTTCAGGAAGCGGCTGATGCCCAAGTGTTCATTGACATTATTGATCAGGTAGTTTGACAGAACGACCTTTTTGCCGGCCCGGTTCATCTCTCTGCCGATGATGAAGTCCTCGGCCAGGATGTCCTTGAAGGCTACGAACCCGCCCAAAGCCTCCAGATCGTCCTTTTTCATCAGCATGGACTTGCCGATGACGCAGGGCATGCCCATGAACCGATCGAGGAAACTGACGCTGCCGATGATGAACGAGTTCAGGTGGAGGTTTTCCATGAATGCGCCGATGCTGCGGCCTCCGACGCCGCGGATCAGGTTGCTCACAAGCCCGACCGACGGGTCCCGGGTGTGGCGCATGGTCTCGCGCAGATAGTCCCTGCCGACCATGACGTTGCTGTCGCTGATCAGGATGAAGGGATGGCGGCTCTTCCGGTATGCAGGGATGAGGTTGTTCACCTTGGGATTGAGGCCCGCGCTGCACCGCTCCACGACGATCGTAATGTCGCTGCCGGGATACTTGTCCTGAACCATTTTTGCCACTTTGTACGCGGGATCATTGCGGTCCTGCAGGGAGAACAGGACCTCATACTCGGGATAATCCTGGGTGCAGAAACTCGAGAGATTGTCGAAGAGGTTGTCGTCCAGACCCCGCAGCGGTTTCAGGATCGAGACCGGGGGACACGTTCCCGCAGCGTCGGCCGGTTCGGAGGAGGATGCGCTTTTCCGGTCCCGGCGGATGGCCGTATGTACCGCTCCTGCCTGCAGCAGGGTGAGTATGATCCCCACCATCGAAACGGCAGCGCATATGATGAATATGGTCATCGGTTCCTCCCTGGGCGATATGGCCCTTACCAGTCGATCCGGCAGGCAGGGCGTTGGTCTGCGTTGGTCTGGCCCGCGTGCGACTGCGGCCATATACGTGCAAGCGGCGGACTATTCGACCGCATAAAGTCGCCGTCGGCAGGCGGCACTGTCCGCTTCGTGTTACTTCAGGAAATTCCCGACCTTCATCCTGAGGTCGGCGCTGACGCCTTTGCAGATGTACCCCTGCAGGCGGTACCGCGCCACGGCGCTCTTGAGAAGGGCCTCGTCAGCGGACGAGTACAGTACGATCTGAACATTCCGTGTCCGCTCGTCCGCTTTCAGGAAGGCGGCCAGGTCATCGCCGGGGAGCGACGGCATGTTGACATCCATCAACACGAGGTCCGGCGTCGACGCCTGGATCAGTCCGGTGACCCCGAAGGTGCTCCGGTGTGTCAGAACTTCGTATCCCTCCGCGCTCAGCATTTCCTGCGCGATGAACAGATGATCGGGTTCATCGTCTATGACCAGAATTATTTTCTTTCGTTCTTGCATGCGACTCTCCGTTTTTTATTTTTTTCTTCCTCTCGTTCGCGGTGCACATCCTCCTCTTCGCGATCTCCCGGCGCAGTTAGTTCCGGAACAGCGTGATCGCCACTCCCTTGTTGTGCCGGATGCAGTTCTTCACGGCATCCACGTTCTTGTCGCAGTTCAGGAGCGTCTTCCACGAGTACAGGTGACGGGCCTTGTGGAAGTCACTATTGGCGATATAGTTGTATTTCTTGAGGCTGATGACGTTGAACACGTCGTCGCGGTTCGCGATCTCCCAGGCGTCGATGTACTTCGCGTACTTGTCCCGGTTGTTCCAGAGGAAGAGCGTTTCCTTGTTCATGAGGTCCGGCGTGTTGTGGGGATGGCAGGCCACGGTCAGCGCGTTCTGGCGTCTGGCATCGAGGAATATCTCTTCGTATTCGAAGCAAGCGGGAACGAATTCCTTGATGTCGAGGAGCAGGAGATGGGCGGACCGCTCCCGGGAGATGTAGTTCTTGCTGATCTCCACGCCCGGGATCACGAGCATCCCGTATTTATCCAAGGCCCGCTCGGCCTCCTGCCGGATGGCCGCGAGGTATTCGTCGAAGTTGTCTCCCCGCACCGAGAGGTTGAACGTGCGTGCGAATTTGCCGATGGAATTATCGCCGTTCACTACATGGTCCGTGATGGCGATCACGTCGAAGCCGGCCTGGCCGAAAAGATCGATAGTGGTCCGTATGTCCAGGGAGCCGTCTGAGAAGGTTGTGTGGATATGAAAGTCGCACAGCATCATTGTCGCAATGCTACTTGGTGCGTGTTACAGGAGTATTACGGGAATATTAAGTTTCTGTTACAGGCTGGAGCGGCTTTGAATAAGGTAGGTGTAGTAGGATGCGGCAGCAGTCGGCGACCGCTTCAGCGTTTCGAAGTCGACATGATAAAGTCCGAACCGCGCGTCAAATCCGAGGAGCCACTCATAGTTGTCGATAAGGGTCCAATAGAAATAGCCCCGGATGTTGAGCCCGTCCCTGAGACATTTTTCTATGACATCGATATGTTTTTTCATGTATTTTACTTTTTCCTGTGAATCATGCGAGGCGATGCCGTTCTCGGTTATCATGATCGGAAGGTTGAGCCGTGATGCATAGCGGAGGACCTTTGCGAGGCCGCGTGGATGCACCTCCCACCCGATGTTCGTAAGGCCGTGTCCGTCGATGTCCAGATGTCTAAGCTCGACACCCATCTTTTTGAACGGATTGAACCTGAGATGGATGCGCGTATAGTAATTGACGCCGAAAAAGTCGAGTTTGTCCTTGATCGGGACCTCGATCTCCACAGGCCGGGAAAAGGGGAACTTGACGATGAAGATGCCGGTCTGGAAGGCGGTGATGATGGAGTGGTTGTAAAAGTGGTTCGCCGATTTCTTCAGGAGCCGGTCGAGGGGGTTCCATTTTTTCCAGGGAGCGAAGACGGACATGTTGTGCGCGATGCTCACCTGGGCATCGGGAACATACCGGTGGATGATGTCGTAGGCCTTGCCGTGGCAGGTAAAGATGTTTTTGAGGGCAAGGAGAGAGTGGGGAACGTCCTGTTCACCGGGAGGCGTGCAGCCTTCGAGATATCCGCCGATAAGTATGACGTAGGGCTCATTGAAGGTGATCCAGTAACGGACTCCTTTGAGGGTCGAGACCATCATCTCGGTGAAACGGAGGAACTTCTCGATCGATTTTGACCGATGCCAGGGGTAACGCTCCGCGAACCACCGGGGGTTGGTAAAGTGGTGGAGGGTGATCATGGGCTCGATGTTGTAGCCTCGGAGGATGTCGATGATCTCCTGGTAGTGGCTGATGGCCCCGTGGTCCCAGGTGTCCTCTCGAGGCTGTATCCTGCTCCATTCGATGGAAAAGCGGTAGGCATTGACGCCGAGATCCTTGAGAAGCTTAAGGTCCTCTCTGAAGCGTCCGTAATGACCCGTTATCGCCGGATTCCCGGCGAGGACCGGGTCCCAGGTTGCCCAATCAGCTGCCGGGGAACCCTCAAGCTGGAACGCCGACGTGGCGACGCCCCATTGAAAGTCGTCGGGGAAGATATTTTTTCGCTCCGTCACGTGTCCTCGCGGACCTCCCCGCGTCATTTCCAATAGACCACCATAAAGAGCAGTCCCGCGAACGCGATCACGATCAGGATGAGCTCTTCGATCTTTTCCCAACGGTTGTTCTTCATGCTGTTATCCATGGTGTGCCTCTCCTTTTTCCAGATACTTTTCCGGTGAATATATTACCGCCAGTGTCCTGAGGCCGCCGAGCACGAGGATCAGCGCCGAGAGCGCCACGATCATGCCGGGCTCAAGGGCGTGCTGGTACAGCCCGATCATGATCTCGCGAAGCACGAATACCAGTGCGGCATCGGTGATGAACGTTATTTTGAGCCGGTGCACGGTGAAGTATTCTATGATGCCGCGCAGCAGCTCGATGACGATGAACATCGACAGGATGTTGGTCACCATGCGGTCGAAGCCCGCCGCGATGGTCTCGCTCCCGAACACGGCGCGCAGGTCCAGCACGACCCGCGCGAGGCCCATCAGCAGGGCGATGATCACGATGGGGATCATGAACTTGATCATGACGTCGACGATCTTGGTGAAGTATTTCATAGTATGGTAAAAGGGTGTGGCGTTTGCAGACAGCGTGCTGTTTGCTGCCTTGTGAGACCATATACTGGCACAGCTATATTACAGAGGTGTTACAGAACGGTTAAGTTCCCGTGACGGCCGGATTATTCTTTGCCGAAAAGCTTCCGTCGTGGTATTTCTGGCAAGCGCATGGAGGAGGATCATGTGGATCGCGGTATTCGGTGACATTCGAGGCAATGCATATCGCCGCGTTCTCTTGACATCTTTATGGTAACGGGTATATTCATATGTACAAGAAGCGCCTAGTGAGAAGAGAACGGTATGAACGCTGTTATCGCAGTGACCAATAAACGAATAACCGGGCCCATCATCCTTTTGCCATGAAACAGGACAACACGCACATATTCGTTCCCCGCGTAAGCTCCAAGCAGGGGCTCTTGCCGACTCCCGAGAAGCTGAGCGACTTCCTCGAAGGGATGAAAAAGGAAGGTTACCTGACAACGTTGGTAAACGGCATCGGTAAGGCCCGGATGATGCTGGTCGATATCGATGTGTTCGAGCAGCGGCGGAAGCTGGAGCCGGTCCTGCTGGACCTCCGGGAGCGGATGGTGTTCGGCGTTCTCCGCCATACGCGTTTTATCAACGAAGAGGTCCTGTCTGCCGCGGCGTTGTTTCAGTATCATCTCCACGCCCTTGTCGAATCCGATTTCGAGAGCCCCGCCGAGTTCATAGCGAGCGCGGAGCAGACGATGAAAAAACTGAAGCGGGGCAAGATCGACGACATGATCAGGATGGGGCGGTTGACGGAAATGATAGGGGAGCGGAGGAACATTCTTGTCGGGCTCGACGACCGTTGGGCGGCCCTGACCGGAGAGATCCGTCATATCGTGGATTATATCCGGGAGAATCTTCTCCGGATCGAGACGCTCTGCCGGAAGTCCATCGTCATGATCGTCGAGATCGGCCTGGACAAAAAGAAAGAGAACGAACTTATCGAGGGCCTCCGTGATCAGTTTCTGAAGGAGTTCCTGACAACAACCGGGGACCGCCAGTTGACCGGTAGGGACCTGGAAAAGTCCAAAGAGTTCTGCGACCGGCTAGCCAAGAAGTTGTCGGAAATGATCCGGGACGACCAATACTCTCTGTCGCGGTTGTACGAGGCGGTTCACGACCGCGCAAAGAGCACTGTCGCGGAACTCGACGGCCTCCTGGGCGACCTGGCCCGTTTGACGGCCGACGAGCGGCGGGAAGGTCTCCTGCTGTACCAAAAGATCGGGCAAGTCCTCATTTCGCTCGTGGCGGATTTTCCCGCAGAGCTGCGGCCAGGCAAGGTCGGGCTCGGTGCAACGCGCAACGCCCAGCTTATGGAAAAACGGCGTGAAATGATCAACTACCTGCTCGACCAGGCCGGGCTGGAGCGCAGGGAGAGGTCAGACCGCAGGACGAAGCAGGAACGGAGGAAGGCCAAAGACCCGAACTATTCGGGTCCGGAGCGTCGGGCCGGTGCGGAGCGGCGGACACGGGCGGGAAGAAGGGCGGGGTAGGGTTATAATGATCTCGATATGAAAGAGATTAAAGCAGGACCAAACCAGGAATTCAACGCAGATTTTCGCTGAAAAAGCTCATGAAAATACTATGTAAGTGCTTTGGTCTTAACAGCGCCGATCATATGTTGTTTTCATAGTCCTTTCAGCGTTGAACGATTCTTTTGATCTTATCCGGTGTTATCCTGTAATCCTGTCGAAAAAATATGGTTCCAGAGGAGACATGTCATGGCAGATATTCTGAAAGGCGATCTGGTACGGCACGATAAGTTCGGCATCGGCCGCGTTGCGGGGGCATCAAAGGGCGATTGCGATGTCTTTTTCCCCAAACTGGACAAGGAGATCCTTGTCATGGAAGACGAACTCCAGGCATTGTCCGAAGCGGAGAGTGCCGCCTACGAGATGGTGAAACTGGCCGCCTACGAAATGCGGGAACAGGAGATGCCCGCCATCGAGCTGGGCAGCCGGTGGCAGGGCGGGGAAATGATCCTGAAGCCGGCGGACGCATCCCAGACACCCAAGGCTGTCCCGATCGAGAACTTCTTCCACAAGATCGTGATGGTCCGCGACCGTTTACGGGTCATGGAGGCGCAGATCAACGGCCACAAGGTGCTGACCGACACGGAGAAGGTCGAGATGCAGCAGTACATCACCCGCATCTATGGATCATTAACGACGTTCAATATCCTGTTCAAGGACAAGAAGGACAATTTCGTGGGGCAGAAGGGGGAGGGGTAAAGGAGTTGATGGAAGATTTACTTTGTTAGTACGTCAGATGTACAAGTATCTTCCTAGATCTGGTGACATTGCCTTTCTTTGAAACAGATCATGTTACATTCTGTATTTTTCTGGAATACCCTGAAAATACCCTACCGCTGTCGTTGACATTTTATCACGTCAGGCATATATTTGACCGGATTCCGTAAGTGATCTGGCATGTCCATTGCTAAACTAGACAATACCGGATTTTCGGAATTATAGGGGCGGTTTTCGCGCCCATCAAACACTAGTCCCGAGGATAATAGATGAAATACGTTACAAGGGAATTGATGAAAATTAAAACAATATATTGGAACACACCCGACCTGACGCTATCTTTTGAATTAGGTGTCCTTGGCGGCGCTGTATGTGGAATTCTTATCCTTTCGTTCAACTCGCTGATCGGTCGTAGCGGCACAACAGGTTCAGAATATGTCGGTGCCTGGGACTGGGGTATCATAGGCCTCGGAATCATGTACGGCGGTTTCTTTGGGATAATAATGGCACCACTTGGCTATATTTTATTTCTCCGGAAAATAGGAGTAAGAAAGGCAATATTTCCTGCATTTCTCGGGACCATTCTTGGAGGCTTTTTCGGTGGGCTCGCTGGCCCCGCTGACGCTATGACGTTCGGATGCGTGGGCTTCTTCATAGCTTTGTTTGGTTTATGGCTGCGCGCACAATCTCAAGACGGCTAAATGCGGCTTAACGGCAAAAAGTATAAGTTCTAACCATTCGGCACGAGAGGGTCGCAAAAACCGCGCCCCTCAGCCGAGCCGTTCTCCCTCACTCTGCCAGTGATTGGGCGGCCGGAATTTGTCAATGACTTTGAGACACCCCGCAGTCGAATTTAGTGTACTTTTT
>CAYPOT010000020.1:0-54225 GCA_964412455.1 uncultured Nitrospiraceae bacterium
AAATTATTGTTCGCTTGTCAGTTTTTATATTAAAAGTTTCTCTTTCCTTTTCACTTACAACCTGTATTTTCATCTTTTTTAGTTTACATATTGTTTTAAGACCGCCATTTTCAACTTGTAAATTTAAATGAATATTGTCTTCTGAAATACAAGAAATCACAAAAACCATAAGCATTAAAAAGATTTTTTTCATTATGCAACTCCGCATGTTATTTCAAAACTGCAGAAAGACTCCCCACCGCAAGGACAGGGAGTCTCACTATCTCCTATCTCGAAATTGTAAAATGTTATTCCTCTCATTGCTAAGCATGTCACCGGCTTTCCTTCAGTGCATTATCATTTAAGTGTTTGAGGCTGTTCGATAACATACTTTTATCTATGTTAAACAGTCTCAAGTCATGGTAACTAAAATTCAGAAGCCGGTGTTGGTGCTGAAACTAGTCCACCGGAATTTGGCGTTGGTTTAGCCCATTCTTTTAAATCCTTAAACCAAGTGTTAGGTTTAACATCATGCCAAGGATTTGGAACCTCTATACCCGCACCTGAATTATTTACAACATCTACCGCAGCATCTGTACAATTATTACAGTAAAGATTATATTTTGTTTTTCCACTGTTGTGTTCCTCTCGGCTTTTAACAGCACTTTGCACAATCAATGCATCCTGTTCCTTAGTTGTTTTTATAGTAACTGCCCCGTCAATTGGCCCCTTCGCAGGTACTATTGAAACACCAGCAGGTGCATCAGACCCAGATAAGAAGCCAAAACTTCCAGAACTCCCTGCTCCTGAAGATGTTGCACCTGCTGCCCCTTGATCATATTTATACCAATTACCTTTAACATCTTGGAAATACAATGACGTATGGCCCCTACCTCCAGCACCCATAGGATCAACAGCAAAGGCGATATCTTTCCCATCGGGGTCTTTATATTTAATAGGATTGTTGCCAGCATATGAAAATATGCTTATGGTAACAGGGTTGAATACACCTCCCATTCCGGGAAGATCTCTTTCAGGTATCCAGTCCCTTTCTAATTGTCTTTTATCCTGTAAATTGTAGCACTTTAGGGTCAAGCACTTTAGCACTTTAGGGTCAAGTCTTTTTCGTTAGCATTAGGGTCAAGTCTTTTTCGTTGCGTACTCACGAATCCATCGACTGATCGTCGAATAGTGAACCGACAAATGACGGGCAAGTTCACTCTGATGATAGCCGTATTTTTCAATTGCTTCAATCATTTTTTTCATGAGCTTTGGACGTTTTCTTAAGAGAGACTCCGGAAGCAAGATCGCAAGCGAGGGACGCGTCGAATACCGCTGACTCCGAGGGATCTCAGGTACATCCTTGTGCTTTTTGAGATGATCGACCAACGTATCTACGAAGTCATCCTCGCCCAAAAGTGCCTGGCCTCGCACCTCGGTCCAGATCGTCTTCTCCCCGATCCCCCAATGAACGAACTGCCTATATTCTTTTTCCGCTTTTTCCCGCTTCCCGCTGAACTGTCCCAGCACCCAGTCTGTAGTCAGGCACGAATGAGGCTTTTCCTTGCCCGTGGTGGCCAAGTAACTGGACCACTTCCATGCCTCCGGAACTTCTACCATCTTTGCCCGAACCGGATTTAAAGCGACATATCGGCAAACTGCAAGCAGATGGCTGTCTTTCTGGATGAGAATGGCCTTGTACCGGCCCTGGAACAGATGCCCGGTCCTGCCGTGATATCTATTGAAAAGTTGTGTATAGACTCCGTTCAATTGCCGCATGCCGAGGGAAAGGTTGCCCTCCGGGGTCTCAATAAGAAGGTGGTAATGGTTCGTCATAAGGCAATAAGCGTGGCAAATCCAACTATACCGTTTATTGACGTGTTGGAGGGCGTTCAGAAAATTATCGCGGTCATGGTCATCTTTGAAGACGGGTTTTTTTTCGTTGCCGCGTGAGGTCACATGATATACAGCGCCGGGGTATTCTATGCGGAGAGGGCGAGCCATGAAGCAACCATAGCATAGGAACAGGCAAAATGCAACGAAAAAGACTTGACCCTAAAGGTTCCTAAAGGTTCCTTTGACCCTAAAGGTTCCTTTGACAACTGTCAGCCATATCAGTTGGCAACTTTAAACTTATCGATGCTTATATCTTCAGGCAAATCAAAACCAGCCTTTGTCGAAAAAGATATCCAATCTGGAATTTGTTCAGGTTTTGGGTTAATGTATTTCCTTATTTTTTTCTCTTTTAGATCGTAAGTATATATATATACTGATTGACCTTCGCCGCAAATTTTTAGAGCAAACCGTGTTTCACTTTTATCCCACATCGCGGAGGAAATACCCGAATCCATAACACCAACACCTACTTTGAATTTTGAGCCAAGATTTTTTTTGTCATCAGTGAAAGCCACGTAATAGTGAAAATTAGAAGATAGAATTACAGCTATTTGTCCTTTTCCGTTTTCAAACCTGTATAACGGTTTCAAATCGCCATTACAAGAGACCACTAGTGCGAATAACGCTATTGATATAAGCGATAAGAGTTTATTCATTGTCTTTTTTGAAGATGCTATTATACTTAGGTTCTTTTTGTGGCAAATCTTTATAATGTTTTTCTCCTTTTATGCTATTGACATCCTGCGCACCTATTTTTTTAAAGTAGTCTTGCACTTGTTTATAAAAAGGTTTAGATGAATCAAATTTTTTCGCAAAATCTATCCCCGCTCTGTTTGACGGGATGTCCTCGTATGACCAGGCACTTTTTCTAACATTCTCATCCGTCGAAAAAGTTTGGCTGATCTCGTTCCAAATCCCTCCCGCATCGATAACAGCACCACTTCCGACTATGGATTTTGCGACTGGTGTATCCTTGTATTCTTCCATATACTGATATTGCATTTCGGCTGCTCTAAAAAAATGGGTTAGATCAATATAATCCCTATCCTTAGTGTAAAGATACCTTACCTTTGCATAACCGAATGTTTTATATTCTGAGGCCCAACTAAATGTTTTAAGTGTATCGCCTTTATATGACGAGAGCCGATTAATTACAGTGCTCATGTTTCCAAGTCTATCTTTGCTTGGTTCCAGTCCATCAAGATCAACCAATGTAATAGGGTTTTGGTGCGTATACGTGTACAATCCAATATTAATAGGATTATAAACACCGCCCATTCCGCGTAGATCTTGATCTTTTTTCTTATCACCTGTCGGCAAATACTGTCCAAATATCGGATCCGCGCTAATCCACCTGCTCAAGACCGGATCATAGTATCTCGCCCCATAATAGTACAGCCCCGTCTCCGGGTCAAGCTCCTTGCCGGTGAACTTATACCCCGGCGTGTTACCGCCATAGGAACCGCCCTCCTCTATCCACGTCTCTCCATAGGGGAAGTACTCCAGGTGCTGGTACACGGCCCCATCGACATCGGTGATCATGTTGGAGGAGCCGAGGTGATCGCCGTGGTAGTAGAACTCGTCTTTCTCGACAGGCGGATTGACTCCTCCTCTTGTTGTACTGTCGGTCAGTCTCTTGATGATGCCGAGCTTCTTGCCCTGGCCGTTGTCCAAACCCTGGATGCCCGGTATCGTGGATGTCGTACCGGTGACGACGGTGCCGGTGTTGGCCGTGACGGTACTCGGGGTCTTGACGAGTTTCGAGACTACCCTTGTCTCTCCGGCATACACGCTCTTGGTGCCCAGTTCGCCGTTTCGTATCGAGTAGAACCTGTTCACATAGATCGTTTCTCCATGTTCGCCGCGTTTGACGACCCTCTCGCCTGCGTCGTCATACAGGAAATAGGTGCTCTTGCCGTTGTCGTCGATCTGCTTTACCCTGTTCTCTTCGTTCCAGGTTATGTTCCTTCTCGTACCGTTGACCTTGCTGGTCCAGCCGGTCATGTTGCCGTTGGCATCATAGGAGTACAACTTATCATCGGTCTCGCTGACGGCATGGGGCTTGTTGCTGCCGTTGGTCAGGTACTTGTAATTCAGCACGTAGTTCGTCTCTTTCGGGAAGGTCTTGGTCGTGGACGGCTGTACGATCTCGTGCACCTGTTTCTTCCTGGTGAAGTTGCCGATGGTGTCGTACAGGAACTCGCCGCTGTAGTTATTCCCCTTGCCCGGGCCGAAGGAATACGTGCCCTTTGCACCCACGAGCTGGTACAGGTCGTCGTAATCGAATTCCTGACTGACCGGACCCGCAGGAAGCGCGGTGTTGGTAGTGACCTGGATGCCGTTTGCGAGGACTTTGACGTTCCCCACGAGGTCGTAGGTGTAGTCGAGCTTCTGAATCGCCCGGCCGTCTTTCAGATTTGTGTTGAGCGTGGCAAGCCTGCGGGTGAGTTCGTTATACGTATAGGCCGATTTTGTCCCGTTGCCGTAGGTGATATGGGTCCTCTGGCCGAACTTGTCGTACACCAGAGCGGTGATGTAGTTGTAGCGGTTCCCGCTCTTCTCGCCCCAGGCCGCATTGAGCAGGCCGCCCCGGTCATAGGAGTAGTGGAGCTTCTCGCCGTCGGGATAGGTCATATCGACCATCCTGCCGAAGGAATCGAAGACGTAGTCGGTGCTGAACGTCTTTTTCCGGACGGCGGGGGTATGGGCCTGCACGGTCTTTTCTTCCCGTGTCGTCTCTCCCAGCCTGCCGTAGAAGCGGACCTCTTCGCCGGACTCATCGACGACCTTCTTGATGCGGCCCGCGCGGTTGTAGCCTTCGTTCATGGCGCCATAGCTGTACGCCACGGAACCGGTTTTCGAGTTGTAATCTATGGTCATGAGCCGGTTGAAGACGTAGTGATAGGTGATCTTGTCGTTCTTCGCCGTGAACTTGCTCGTCAGGTTTCCATTGCCGTCGTAGTTATAGGTGGTCTTGCCGGTGTCGGGATTGGTGATGGCGATCCGGTGACCGAGGTCGTCGTAGTCGACGGTCGTGGCATTGCCCTTGTTGTCGACGACTGTCGTGATCTGGCCCAGGGGATCGTAATCGTACGTGGTCACAACTTGCACCGGCGTAGTTGCGTTTGTCGCCGGGTCCTTGATCCAGTTGCGCTCGACGACCGCCACGATCCTGTCGTCAACGTCTTTATAAGATGTCTTGATCCCGCTGTGCGGACCGTATGGCCGGTTCCCCTCGGGGTCCACAACCGTGGTCGCTGCGTAGAGCCTGCCGTTGAATTCGCCAAACGAGTATTTTGTCGTGGTTTGCGCATAATGGATCGAACCGTCCAGGACCGAGCCTTTTGCATCGGGGGTCAGCACCTCGATCGTCCGGTCCAGTGTATCGTACGCGAAGTAGGTCGGATACAGGCCGTCGCTGTACGGCACGTATTCTTCGCTGCTGGATTCATAATTCG
This sequence comes from uncultured Nitrospiraceae bacterium, assembly GCA_964412455.1. Lineage (GTDB taxonomy): Bacteria > Nitrospirota > UBA9217 > UBA9217 > UBA9217 > JAAXXJ01. Next base: position 5,334 of record CAYPOT010000020.1, read on the forward strand.
GCTGGCCCTGCTGGGTTACGCGGCCCAGTTCATCGAACTTTACCTTGCCGGACACGATCATGCCGTTTTGCGGATTTCCGCTGCCGTCGTCAACCGCGGCGTCCTTCTTGGTCTGGATGATCCGCTTCATGCCGTCGGCGTAGGTGAGCGTCCTGATGATGATCGGGTCGCTTCCCTTGACGGAAACCGCCTTGTTGTAGGTGATCGCATGTGCGGGTTTAGAGGCACTTTCGATATCGTTATCCTCTCCTGAAAGGCCGGGCATTGTGTACGCGAACGCTATCGTCGGCCTCGCAGCCACCGGAGCGTTTCCGAGTGTTCCCGCGGCAACGCCCGCGCAACTCGGACTGGCCGTGTCATAGGGACCGCATACAGCGACCATGCGGCCGAATTCGTCATAGAGGTTCACCTGATAATTCAGGTTCAGGTCTTGGGTCCAGTCGGGCTGGCCGAAGAGCAGGCTGTAACCTGCTGTTGAATAGTACGGGCCGCCGTCACCGTTCGAGAAGTTGTCCTTGATCTCGATCACGTACGTCTGGGCGACCGGGTCGTAGAAGTATTCCAGCCGGTACCCCACGGAATCAGTGATCCTCCAGAGATTGCCGTTCGCGTAATATTCCATGGTCCAGGACGACGCGGCGCCTTTCGTGTTGTGGAGCGAAAGCCCCGTCAAATTGCCTGTTGCGGGATCGTAGGAAGCCTTTCTCGACCGAAGCGGCTTGGAGTTGTCCGGTCCGTACACCTTGATCCACTGCGGCTTGATGATGTATCTGGTAAGGTCCGTGTAGTACGTTATCGTCGCGGTCACATTATCCGCTTCCGTAGACAGCTCTCCCGCATCAAAGAACCACTTCACATTCCCGAACTCATCATACAGGAAGGTTTGATACGTGCTCTTTCTGCCGTCTTCGCTCGTGGATGAACCGTCAAATAAACGGGTTGTGGTCTGACTGAGGGCAGGGAAGAACGTATGATCCATTGCATTGCCCGCATCGTCCTTTACTGCCTTCAGATCGTGCGCGTTCTCGGATTTCGACCAGACATTACCGTTCCAGGCCTTTGTCACCGATGTCTGAAGCAGTCCTTTCCGGTAGTAATCGCCGTTATAGTAGGTCTGGATGACCTGTCGAGCAATATTCCTGGGAGGAGAAAGATCAGCGGTCTCAGGAGCATGGGTTTCCGTAACGGTCCGGAACCCGTAGAAATCGCGCTCAAAGCGGTCTTTATAGCCGCCGGTGTAGGCATAGTCCGTCCGGTAGGTGTTGCCCATGCCGTCTGAGAGTTTTACCTTGCTCATGGTCCATTGGCTCTGCGGCATGTCGTAGGTATTGCCTTCCCGCTGGTATTCGAGCGTAATGCTGCCTCCGAGGGGACGCTTCACGGTCTTCAGGAGGTTGGTGCGGCCGACCTGATTCCGTGCAACCTTCAGTTGGCCGTCGCTTTGCGAATACACCTGGTCCACGCAGCCCTTGCCGTCCATGTCGCGGAAAGCGACCTCCGGCCGCCCCATGGTGTTCGAGCCGCTGATCCCGGGGTTAAAAACGAAGCGGATTGGCGGCAAGGGAATGTTGAAACCGAACGTGATGTACCCCCCGCCGCCGAGGGTTATATGCCTGTCCTCGGCTGTCTTGCCGAAGCCGCCAGGCCAGGCTGCCGGATCCGAGGTAAACCCTGCGCCGGTATTGATCCGCACCGACAGAGAGCCGTCGCGGTCCACTTTGATCTTGTCCGGCAGGCCGTCGCCGTTCACGTCGACGTAGGTCTCACCCGTGCTCGTTGCGTCGCCGATCTCGAGGCTCAGGCCGCCGGCAATGCTGTAGTTTCCGTTGGGGAAGTTGAATCCGAGGTTCAGCCCTCCGCTCTCGGTCCTGCCGCTGTTGATGACGCCTCCGGCCCAGGGCTCGGCAGCCGCGAAGGTGTAGCCGAGGTTCAGCTGGACGCTGCCGTTCTTGTGCGCCTTGTCAGGCAGGCCGTCCCCGTTGACATCGATGAGATCATACTCCGTGTTCGAGGTGCCGTAGCCGCCGGTCAGTCCGAACTTGGGCATATCCGAACCTTGCGAGGCCGAGGGCGCGGCCCCCTGGCCTTTGGGGGCAATGAAACCGGGGGGATTACTGGTCGCGACAGCGTTGCTGCCCGAGCAGGGGACGCTCGCGTTCACGCTCTCGTTGGCGTTCGAGCGCGGGGTGCCGAGCCCCGTGGCGCCGCTCGTGGAAGACATGAGCGCGCCGGATGCGAGAGTGTACTGGACGCCTTTGTGCCCGATCACGTCCGGGAACCCGTCTCCATTCAGGTCCTGGAAATCGACCTTGCTGTGACTTTCACCCTCTGTTTTGCCGACGCACACACTCAGGGAATCGTTGGTCGACTCCGAGACCCGGGACGGCGCCGACGCGCCGGCGAATTGTTCGGAACGCAGCATGCGGATATCATCGAGCCCCAGGCGCGAGGAGCTTGCTTCTCCTGCCTTGACCCAGGCGCCGGCGTCCACACCGCCCCAGAGATTTTTCTCGGGCAGTTGCGCATAGGGATAGACGCGCGCGTTGTTCTTATCATAGGAGCCGTTCAGAACGAGCAGCGATTGGATGATCGGTTGAGTATCGCGGGGACTGTTGCCGTTGTAGCCGACAGCGCCCCATCCGCGATATGGCCGCGGGAACAGGCCCTCATCCACGGCGCCGTGGAAGGCGCTCGGCACGTCGATATAATTGACTGGAAAAGTGGTCGCGTCATAGGTCACTAAAACGCCGTTCGCTGTCAGGTGTCCGGCAAGGCCCGTATCGCGGGTGCTGAAATCGAAGAAGACCTGGTCGTCCTTGGTGACAGGGACCGTGAGCGTTGGGGAACTGATCACCAGGTTCCCGTCCTCGTCCCTTGAAACGCCAATAAAGCCCTTTCTGAGGAGCACACCCCTCTTTTTAACGGTAAACGCGACCTGCGTGGGCGTCGTCACTGCATTGTCGAAACTCAAGGCGGGAACCACGGTCAGGGTCCCTGTCTTTGTGGCTGTCCAGGACCCTTGCGGAGCGATGGTCGGCGTAACGGTCGAATAAAGATCCATGTCGTAAAGAGGGTTGACCACGAGCACATAATTGCCCTGGTCGTCTTTAACATCATCCACGCCGTCCGCCGACGTGTACCAGGCAGTGGGAGTGAGTTTAACCTTGGTTGCGTCGATGGGTGAGTCGACCAGGATGCTCCACGCCAGCTCGTCGAACTGTGTGATCGCAAGGTCCTGCGAGAGATCGATCGTCGCCGTCTCCGCGAAGCCGATGGTAGTGCGGAATACTTCCTCGCCGTTCCGGGTTATTAACAGGGTCACGTCGTCGCTCGTGGCGCCGGTCTTTATCAGTGTGCCGGACAGGCGCAGTGTGCCGGTCAAAGGCGCGGTGACGGTACCGCGCCGTCCGGCGAGCGTGAAGTCCTGCGAGGCCTGGTAGCGGTATGGATTGAGGCTGTTGACGTCGGTTACGCTGGGGACGCCGTTGTACGTAATCACCGGGTCCCAGGCCACCTGGTCGTAGGCGCCGTTGAATACCGACTGCACCCGGAAGTAGAGCCGGTCGCCCCGGTGGACCGTGATGTTGTCTACGCCTGCGGGCTGGCGGGTCGAGTAATCAATCGAGCTGGTCGTCGCTGACCACAGTTCGCCCCCTTCAAGCTGGATCGCAACGCGCACGCCGTCGGCGCCGTCATACTTTGCACGGTTTTCGCTCGTGTCCTGGATGAGCTGCACCGGCCCGTCGATGCTTATGGTTCCATCGTACGGCGCCACCCATCGGCGTATCGTGTCGAGGAGGGGGAATTTTTCGGCCCGTATTGCTTCTCTGAGGCTGGGATCCTCCAGGAGACCGTCGGTATCGATCACCCCTAAGCTGATCGGCGCCGGCGTGTCCGCGCTGTTCTGGGTGAACGTGGGGACGCCGTCCACAAGATGATTGAAATAGACTCGGCCGCCGCTCACCACGTCGGTCAGCCCGTCGCCGTTCACGTCGCTGAAGTAGGTGTCCGCCTGGGTCTCGGACTCGTTGTGGTCGCCCAATTTCGGCAGGCCGTTATAGTCCTCGAGGCCTATGGTGGTGGAAGTCACCGTCTCGTGCCCTATGCCCGGAAGGGTGTCGAGCCTTATCCGATTGCTGAAACGGGCGCTGCCGTGAGGCCCGGAGTGATTCTTCCGATAGTAATATCCGTCGCCGGCTTTGAACACCTTGTCGGGCAGGCCGTCGCCGTCCATATCGGCCATCGACACGAGGGTATCGCCCTCGGATTCATTGTAACCGAGCTTGACGCCGTCGGTGTAATCCTTCAAATTGGTCGGACCAACGGGGCCGGCGCCTATGTAGATGTGGCCGCCGAATCCCGTGCTTCTGAATCCACCGAGCACGCTGTTGCCGTAGCTCATGATCCCGGCATCGACGTCGTTGCCGCCGACGTTCCCCCAGCCGCGCTCGGTCTCGAAGCCCAGAAAGTCGCCGCTCGAAGTCCGCGCGTCGTCGTAATAGACGAATTCATGCTTGTTGAAGAACGCACCGTTCGCTCCATACTGAACGACGGAGGTGAGCACTGTCTTATAGAAGGCCGTGCCCAGTCGTTCATCGTGGTAGGGTTTTTCATTGTATTTGAATTCATATCTGCGGATGAGCTTTCCGCCGGTCACCTCACCGTCACGGTACGAGCCGCCGACGAACATTTCTATCTTGCGAAGCAGGTCGGCGGTAACTTCCTTGAAACCGCCGCGGGCACTGATGGTGACGTCGGACCTGCGGGCCTCGCCCAGTTCCCCGTCACGCGTAAAGAGGACCGTATAGGCGCCATCGCTCGCTCCGTGTCCGGTGTACTGAACGGCTTTCAGATAAAGCTGATAGCCGGCGACTCCACCGGCTCCGCCGCCCATGCCTGAATCCTGGATGGACGCGTAATGGTACTTCATGGTATTGCCGTTCGTGTCCCGCACCTGGCGAAGCGCCCACTTGAAGATGTGTCGTTTGCCCGGGACTGTGTCAGGCACGGACAAGGTCGCATCGGGGGATGGTCCATCAACCGATGGATCGCCGCCATAAAAATATTTAGTACCGTTCTTGTCGATCACTTCCCACCAGTAACTGGCGGGAGCCGCTCCGTGCCGGATGATCTTGCGGAACTGACCTTCTACGCGTGTATGGAAAACTTTCTCGGATGCGCGCGCGACGAGGGGCCCGCGATGGGCGACCGGCGCCAGCTGCTCGCCGTCGATCAGGTAGGTCTCGGTTTCGCTCGTCGTATCGTACCGCGGTACGCCCCAGCGGGTATCGATCGATATGGCCTGCATCGGGATGTCCCAGCCCAGGCCCATCCAGCCGTTGCCTCCGGAGGAATTGTATTGGACCGCGATGTTCGGCTGGAGCCTGTTCCTGCCGGGCGGCACTTCAATGGGGTAGCTCAGATTGGCCGTACCCTTGTTGTTGGCCTTCGGCGGTTCGATCATATTGATATTGGCGGAAGGATCGGCAGCTTTGATGTCCTTGATCGAATTCGGGTTGAATGACAACGCCTGGGGATGCTCGGGCACCACGAGCGTGGAGCTGATGATGTCCGTGAAATGATCGCTCTGAGATTCCACGACGGAGAGAGCGGGATCAACCTTCGTGCGGCTCAGTTTCACCCAGCGCAGGAACGGTTCGTCGTAGTAGTACATGTTGACTTCATCGTCCACCTGGCTGGCGGCAAAAAGCTGCTTCGAGTATCCGAAGGAAATCTTAATCGGCTTCTTGAACTTCAGGCCGTGAGGCATGAACCGATAGCCTGCATCGGGGAAGGTAACATTGATCATGCCGGGGTTGAGACGAGCAAGGTCCGGGTCCGCAAGGGGAATGATGGTGATATCCGTGTCTTTATCAACAGCGCCGGCGGGAATATCGAGGGTCACGCCCTTGTACTGGATCTTTTTTGCCTGGCCCGGCGATACCCGATCGGTATGTTTTTCCCTGTTGTCGGCAAAGGGCGCATCTCCTCTGCTCTGCTTCTTTGCGGCGGGATCGGCCACCGCTCCGGAATTCTTGTTCAACAGCACCTTCACGGTCGCGCCGGCCTGCCCGCCGTACTCGGCCCGGGCCGCAGGGTCCCACGCCTCGTCATCGGGCTGGGCAAAGAAGCGGGTCTCATCCTTGTTGAGAGATACGCTGAATGACCCATCGGAAGCGGACGGCTGTCCGGGCTTCGCCTCCACAGTGACCTTCGCGGCATCGCCGGACGCGCTGGTCGCCGGGGTCACAAACCCCTGGATATAGGCTGTTCGTTCGAAATACTCTCCGTCACGGGGATAGCTGATAATGATGCGGGAGCTGTCCGGGACCGGTCCCGAGGGACCGGCAGAGACCCTGATCTCGTTGATGACTCCCACCTGCACGCCCGGTTTCACCCGGAGCGTGCTCGTCGAGAACACCAGGCGCAGGGCTGTGGTCGCGACGGGAGCGGGGACCGGCAACTCGTTCCAGCCGGCCAGCATCGTCGAAAAGTCCGCCTGCCAGCCGGGCTTTACTTCCTGCCAGGCGGCGCCGTTCCAGTACTGGAGGCCGGCAGTGACGCTGCCGGGGCCGGCCATATTGAGCCTGATGAGCTCGGGCAGGACCGCGCGTTCGAAATTCACCTGGACCGCGGGATTGGCAGCAGAAGCGGCTATGTCGTACGCCGTGGCGACATCACCGTCATACGCGGCGGGAGCGGACACCGATGCGACCGAATTCCAGCCGCTGTCAGTCTCGACGATGAGCCTGAGTCCCCGGATCGCGGCGGCGCCGTTCGCTGAGCTGAACTCGATCCGGTTCTCGCCCTGCACGAGCCAGGCGGGATTGATCTCCTCAAGATAAGACGACCAGGAGGGCGCCGCGCCTTCGGGCTGCGGCAGGGCAAAACCGCCCGACAATGAGAGGCCGTTGATCCGGCGCTGAATGCTCACTAATCGAACAAGGTTATACCCGTCATAGAGGATATAAGCGCGCTTGAACAGGGCCGGGTTCTGAATTATCCCCATGCTCACCGAAGGCGTGGCTCCTTCGGGCACAGGGATCTCCGAGGGTGCGGCTGCGAATTCCAGGATGTGCGCGGGGTTCTTCGCAAGGATCGCCAGCGCTTCCGCAGGAGTGCGTAGCCCTTCCAGCGTGAGATGCGAGGGGCTTTCCTGGCCGGCGGCGTCCTCCGGGCCCCAAAGCTCGATCTCACGGATGCCGGCGGTCACGTTACCCTGGGGGATGAATTCTAAAAGGAGATGTGCGGTTGAAAAGGATTCAGAAGCGGCAATGCTGTTCCATGATACGCCGACGGCAGCCAAATTTACGCCGGACAGAGAAGGCACAGGCTCCCAGGCGCCGGCGTTGTCCCGGTAGACGTTAAGCTGGTACGAGGAGGCGCCGTACGTCCGGATACGGCTCACCGTCCTGACTTCAGGCATGCTCACGGTAATCCTGGCCGTCTGCTCAGGAGTGTATCCCGTATCCGTATCCCGGTCAAAGAGACGCCAGGCGGCATCCATCGCGTCTTTCGCGAGTTTGGGCGCAAGCGAGGTCGTGTCCACCAACACCATGGCGGGTGTCAGTTTGACAACCACGGGCAAGGGAGAAACACCCATGACCGTGACCGCGATCACGGCAGTAATCGCCGCAAACGCAACAGCACAAATTATTCTCGCCTTTCTGCGCCTGAACATGGGTTCCTCCCTCTTATAAATGAGAACACAACGGTAATATGCTTTCACCGCATGGGCCGAGACAGATCCGCAGTGCGCGATGAACCCTTCTAATTCGAATCGTTTCAATCCGCTTGACTTATTGCTATTAAAAATTTGTCACACTGAACGTGCCCCACACCCTCATTGTGTTGGAGGGAGCTGAGAACTCGCTTACTATTGCATCGAAGGAACCGGTAATGGGCTGCCACTGGTTACCGACACGTGTAAGCGTTACGGTTCCGGTGGTCCCGTCGAACACTGTTATGGTCGGACCGCTTCTCAACACATACGAGACCGAAGCGCCCCCGTTGAAACACGTTCCATTTATAATAGGATATGAGGCCAAATCTATTCCTGACGCGCATAGATTCACCTGTACCGGAGGACCGGACAATGTAGCGAATGTCTGCGTAACGGTGAGACTCGTGTAAACACTGCCCGTTAGAGCGGGCGTGGTGGCATAGTTCCCTGTATATGTCGTAGTCGTCGTCCCCGTTGACTGGCTAAATACATTGACGGTCATCCAATCACTCCCCCCTCCATCGGGAGTGTCACCGCCGCCTCCGCCTCCGCCGCCGCACGCGGCGACCATCGACAGGGCAAAGACCAAAACCATCCATTTCGTCCAGAGCGATCTCATGTTAGCAGCCTCCTTGAAACAGTTGATTGATGCGCCAAACAGGGTGCATATATTGCGTCATTACAGGCGCAGACATCACTGGGCAATGAACGTCCTATAGGTAAAGACGGTATCGGACATGTTCACCTGGCTGCCGGGAGAAGGCGGCGGCACGACCGTACTACTGGTCATGTCAAGCGTGCTCGCTGTCACATACAGGTCGTATTCCACGCCTTTTGTCAGCGTGCCGTTGGGAATTATCGCAGACGTCGCGCTCACCCATCGCGCGGCAATTTCCGTATACACGCTGCCGACCATCCTCCAGATATTTACATAGTATGACGCGGCCCCGGCCACCGGGCTCCAGCTTGCCGCAGCCCCCCCGCCGTTGCTCGTGGTCACCGTGATACCTGTGGCGATCGGCAGTTTTGCCGTCGTCGTCGGTACAGAGAAGATCTGGCTGATCGTGGAAGTGCCCGATGATGATACGGCCGTCACCGTGTACGATCCTGATTGCGGGACGAAACCATAGTCCCAGTAAAGATAGTGTGAATAGGTTGCCGGATATTTAAACTTGACGGCATTGACGTCATTTGCCGGCGGCAGTCCCGGTCCGGTCACCGTCACGTTCCAGTCCCCGGCTGGGGGCGTGGGAGATGAGACCGAACTTGTCGGCACGGTCAGGATCGAGGTCCAGATCGCCAGCCCGAAATGGTCCGTTGGCGGCGCTGTTCCCGTTGCGCCTTCGTACAGGACGCCGCCACGGGCATCCAGCCCGTAAGAACCGCCTACCAGAAAATCAAGTGCGCGGCGGGCCATGTTTTCCGGTGAGGAAAGAACCGGTGACGCGGAGGTATCATTCATCAGGTCGATACGGTTCGTGGTATAGGCATATACTTCCACCAGGTAGCTTCCACCGGAAAGGAAGGGAAGCGTGAAGAACGTTGTACCGGGAAGAAGGTATCCATCCGTGACGAGGCCGCCGGTTCCATTGGTGACCGAGTAATAATAGGAGCCTGTACCCGTGACTGGGTTCCAGGAAACAGTATCTCCCAGCTTGGTGACGGAAATTGCCTGCAGACGTTTCGTGGCGTCAATGCTGAAACTATAGGTAAGAGTGGTAATGCCGTTCCCGGCCCGGGCCGTATAGGAGCCGGAGACCGGCGTGATATCGTCCCACATCCACGTTATGTAGCTCGCCGAAGAGCTGTCATCATAACTTTCCATAAGCGGAACGCCGATCCCGGGTCCGGTTATGGTGACCTTCCACCCTGACGCGGCTCCCGGGCCGTTTCCTGCGCTGTCCCTGAGCGCGGCCAAGATCACCAGTCCATCGCTCGATGCGCCATGATTCAGCGTGCCACCGGACACCATGAGGGTGTAACCACCGCCCACATTCGTGGGAGGAGAAGGGGAATTATCGTTTCCGCCGCCGCCGCACCCCGCAATCATCGTGGCCGTAGTAAACACGATGAGAGCGCGCACTATGGACTTAAGAATTTTTGCCATGATACAATGAGTCTTCACTCGCATCCTCCGATTACAGCCAATAGTTATTTCAACATTGCCTTTTCTTCTTGAGTGCGTTAACACCTTTGCGCCCAGATCATTCACCCGGATTATTCCCTTACATCAAGCGGAATGATGCGGAAAACCCTGATAGTAAGACGAAAGTATCAGGCTGCTTATTCTGAGTCAAGACTAATTAATTTGGTTTCTTTTTTGGTGCGGGAATAAGCACCATAACGTATTGATAATGAACAACTATTGAGGTGTCAGGGTATTTAATTGAGGTGTCAGGGTATTTAAGGGGGATGTTGCATTATAATGCGGAAAGTTGGCTTATATTCAAAAAAGGGAAGGAGCAAATGCTCCTTCCCTTTTTTGCCTTCACGATGCCGTTATACGTACTCCTTCAATTGCTTGCTTCTGGCGGGATGACGAAGTTTCTTGAGCGCCTTGATCTCGATCTGACGGATACGTTCACGGGTCAGATTGAAGTATTTTCCAACTTCCTCCAGGGTATGCTCGCTGCTCACCCCGATCCCGAACCGCATGCGAATGATCTTCTCTTCCCGTTCCGTCAGTGATGAGAGTACCTGCTCTATTCTCTGGGAAGCCTCGTTGTTCTCAAGGGTCTTGAACGGCGACGCAGCTTTTTCGTCGATAATTACGTCTTTCAGCTCTTTCTCTTCTGACAGGATCGGCGTCTCCAGGGAAACCGGCTCCTGAATGGCGCGAAGGATCTCGTTCACGCGAACCACGGAAAGCCCCATCAGCTTCGAAACCTCCTCCGCCGAAGGCTCGCGACCTTTTTCTCTCATGAACTTTGCATAGATCCGGCTGATACGCGTACTCTCCTCAATGAGGTGTACAGGCAGCCGAATGGTCCGCGCCTGGTCGAGGATCGCACGGGTGATCCTCTGCCTGATCCACCACGTGGAATAGGTGCTGAACTTAGTCCCCTTCCCGGACTCGTACCGGTCAGCCGCCTTCATCAGGCCTATGTTCCCCTCCTGAATAAGGTCGAGGAGCGTCAGGCCCCGGTTCACATACTTTTTCGCAATGGACACGACCAGCCTGAGGTTCGCCTTGATCAATTCATCCTTGGCGACCTTGACCTTCTCGTCTTCTTTCTCGATGCGGAGGACCAGTTCCTTAAGGACCGGCTGGTCAAAACCGAGTTTCACCGCCTCTGCGGTGCTCCCGCGTTCAGACTGTTTTCCCAGGAACTGGATGCGTTTGATGATCTTCTCCACTTCCCGGAAGGAAAGGCTCATTTCGCGAATGGTGCCGTTGACCCGCTCCATGTCGCCGCGGCCAAGTTGCCTTTTGAGCCGGCTGTAGAGACGCATGAACTCAGTCTCGAACCGTTCGTGCCACTCTCCGGGAAACCGGAGAACATCCGGCGCCTTGACCAACCCCTGTTTAATGTTCTGTCCCAGGGTAAGAATGCGAGGTATGGCAAGGGGCGAACTTAAAGCGATCTCTTTAAGCGCTGCCTTTCCGTCTTCAAGCGTGCGGACGTATTCCTGCTCCTCCTCGATCTTGAGCATTGGATGTCTTCCCACCGACTTGAGGTAGGTGTCTACAAGATCTGCGCCACCAACCTCCTCAACCGCCTCCTGCACTTCTGCAGCAGCCGGCTCTTCAACCTCTTCTTCCTCAAGAAGGTCGTCGGCTATTTCATCCATCAAACCCTCGGGAATTTCTTCTGGATAGGATTTGCTGTTTTTTTCTTCTGCTATTGTCGCCTTGCTCATAGTGATGCCTTTCTTGTTTGATACATTCGCAAAACCCTGGGCTCACACAAAGGAACAAAAGACACAACATAATTTCTCTTTTTTGTCAATGTGTCTTTCTCCGCTCCTTCGTGCAATAGAGCAAGTTCTTACGAGAGCATCATGTTCTGTACCAATTATATCAAAACCAGCAATCACGTCAAACTATATTTCATGCATGCTTCGAATAATAAATGCACTACATGCCTTAGATGTCCAGGAACTGCGAATACGGCCACAGCAGGGAACGTTGTTATATAATGGACCGTTTTCATCCTAATAGAAACTCCTTGATATATCAGGGAAGATTTGTTACCATCGCTCCAATATGGACTCGCTCCCTACACTCTTCCCTGTATCAGGCGTCACAACCTCGATTTTTCTACCGCCCCTCGTCGCTTTCGTTGTTTCCACCCTCACCTCTCTGGGGGGGGTCTCGGGAGCCTTCATCCTGCTCCCGTTTCAAATGAGCTACCTCGGTTTTACCAGTCCCGCGGTGACTTCCACCAACTTCGTTTTCAACATTGTGGCTATCCCCAGCGGAGTGTACCGGTATTTCAAGGAAGGCCGCATGGCATGGCCTCTTGCCTGGGTGGTCGTCACGGGCACCCTTCCCGGTGTTTTTATCGGATACTATCTCAGGGTTCTCTACCTCCCCGAACCCGCCGTATTTAAACTTTTCGTCGGATGCGTGCTTTTATGCATCGGCGGATGGCTTATCCATGAATCGAGCGGCAAGGCGCAGACAGGTAAACAACGACTAAGCGAATTAGACAAGAAATTCGCGGACCGCACAAAGAGCATGAAAGAAGAGCAACGCTCACGGGCGGCGGCAGGTTTGCCTCCGGAAGCGGTGGTAAAGACCATCACCTTCACGATAAAGACCATCGAGTATGAGTTCTGGGGGGAGCGGTTCCGGTTCAGCGTACCGGCCATGTTCCTGCTCTCGTTTATCGTGGGGATCATCGGAGGCACGTATGGTATCGGCGGCGGCGCCATCATCGCGCCTTTCTGTGTTGCGGTATTCCATCTTCCGGTCTATACCGTTGCCGGCGCTGCGCTTCTCGGGACCTTCCTTACGTCAGTTGTAGGGGTGCTCTTCTACACCATCCTGCCGTCTGCCGGCGGGATATCCACGTCGCCCGACTGGGCGCTGGGGTTCCTGTTCGGGATCGGCGGGTTCGGCGGCATGTATGTCGGGGCCCGTCTCCAGAAATATGTCCCCCAAAAACACATCAAGGTCATTCTCGGGACCCTGATCGTTTCACTGTCGGTCAGATATATTTATCAGTATTTTGCGCGATAAGTGATTGCCGGGAAATACCGATGAAGTTCGCTGAAAAAAGCGAAGATGGCATCAGGAAGATAGTAACGGGCCTGGCTCTTCTGTTCTTTCCGACGGACCGAGGGTCGCCAGGGAGGCAAAGATTAGCCAACTTCCCTACAACCTCGTTTCAAACGGCTCTCGCACACTCGGCTCTGGCACAACAACACTCTCACTTCAAACCCCTGCTGCCCGGTTTCACCGGAGCGCTTCCTGTACGGCACAGGGGACAATTTTCGGCAGCATAGGTGGGTACATCCAGGGTCACCAGAGATCGATAGGGTACGCCGAGTTCAGCTTTGCCGCCGGAGCGGTCAACCAGGGAAGCGGCAGCAATGACCGATCCGCCAGCCTTCTTCACAACCTCGATGGTTTCGCGGGTGGACTTCCCTGTTGTAATTACGTCCTCCACAACAAGCACGCGCTCTCCCGGACTGATCGTAAACCCCCGCCTGAGCGTAAGTTCGCCATTCACCCTTTCCGCGAACAGCGCTCGTACGCCAAGAGCGCGGGCGGTCTCGTGGGAGACGAAAACACCGCCCAGCGCCGGGGCAATCACGGCTTCGACCTTCTGGTCCCTAAAATTGTCCGCGAGTGCTGCACAGAGCTTCGTCGCAATGTCCGGTTGCTGAAGCACCAGTGCGCTTTGCAGATACCGGTCGCTGTGCAGCCCCGATGAAAGCAGAAAATGGCCGGAAAGCAGCGCGCCGGTCTTTTGGTAGATATCCAGAACGTCTTCTTGTTTCATCACGGTGTCTCCCTGTCGCTGTAATATCCCGCCCCCGAAGAAGCTTGTTCACTTCTGTCCCAGTTCTATTTCGTGAATAATCTTGTGAACGGCCGCTTTCCGGTCAGAAGACTTGAGTACCGGCCTTCCCACGACAAGGTAATCCGCACCTGCAGCGATGGCCTCGCCAGGGCTCATGACCCGTTTCTGATCATCCTTACCCGCCCACGCCGGTCGTATCCCCGGGGTAAGGACCACGAACCGTCCTCTGATGACCTTCCGGAGCATTGCAATCTCCTGCGGAGACGCCACCACGCCGCCCATGCCTGCCCGCTGCGCAAGTTCAGCCAAATGGGAGACCTCCCTCCGCAAAGACCGGTTGATCTTGAGTTCGCGCCTAAGCGCCGTATCATCCATGCTCGTCAGAATAGTGACCGCGAGGACGAGAGGAACAGGAGCGCCCTGCCGGTCTGCCTCCTCCTTCGTCGCAGATACCGCGGCTTTCATCATATCAAGACCGCCGAGAGCATGGACATTGAAAATACTGACGCCAAGTTTCACCGCCTCCGCTGAGGCCCTGGCAACGGTATGGGGGATGTCATGGTACTTCAGATCCAGGAAAACGCGTCCGCCCTTTTCCGTGATCCTGCGGACAATGCCGGGACCATAGGCCGTGAACAGCTGATGGCCCACCTTGAACATGCCGACTTCGCCGATCAGTTCATCCACAAGGGCCAGTGCCTCACGGTCGCTGTCGAGGTCCAGAGCGATGATGATCCGGTCTTTCAGGGTCAGGGGAGCGCTGTGTGTGGCTGGTGATCTCATGGGGAGCTAGTAGATCCTGAGAAGGCTCAGGAGCCGGTCCTTGAATAGCTCGGCAAGAAGCAGCAGGTTCTCACCGCTCAGGAAGTCGCCCGCATTGTTCGAAAAAAGTACCCATGCCTCTGCCGGGAATTCCTGGTTTTCTTGTGACAGTTCCACGTGGAGAGAGACCTTGGGGAGAGCACGCACGGTGATCGCCATATCGCTGCCGATCATGCTCGGCGTCCGGACGGCATCGAAGAGCGGCAACATCGTGCCTGCACGCGTCAATAACTCCTCAACATACTGCGTAAGAGGAAGCTCTACCCGCTTTCTAAAATCCGCCGGCGGCAGTTTTGAAAAATCACCAAACGCTCGCCATGGCGAAGCGCAATAGCAATAGGATTTCCCGGAAGAGAGCAGATAATCGAGAAGGACCGCTTCGTGGATATCGGGCGCTTTCTGGCCCCGCAGGACTATCCCGGTATGGTTAATGACGTATTCCTGGCCGAGCATCGCGATGAGCAACGCGTCTTTTTCCTCGTTGTACAAGGCGCAGACCCGTTCTGCGAGTTCGGGAAAAGAAGTATGCTCCAGCGCCTTCTTCATGGTTGTAACCATCAGCGGTTACTTCATCCCCTGCTTCATCTGCTGGATAACCTCCCGCAGCAGCTCTTCCATATTGATCTGGAGCGGGATGACATTTGCGGGCAAACGTTCTTCAAAATGGTATGGTCCCTCGGTCAGGAGGAACAGGCTGTAGATGATACCCCGCACCTGCATTTTCAGTCCGTTGAAGAGGTCCTTGGGTGAGGCAAATCCGTTCTCAACAAAAATCGCGCCGATATTCTTGAGGCCCGCGCTGTTCTGGTGCATTTTCAGCGCCTGTTCGAGCTGGCCCCTGGTGATCTTACCGCTCTTCACCATGATCTCGCCGATCCTGTCCCGCTCGTCCTTCGAGGTGGCGAAGATAATATGGCCGTTTTTCACGCACAATGCTTTCTCGTCAGTGCCGGTCCCGCACGTAAGGGTCCCGGTAGCCTTCTGCTGGCGCAGGACGGCAATGACGTCGGAAAACGGTGTCTCGATCAGATTACCGGAGAGTGATAATGCCATAATTTCGCTCAGAGAAGCGTTCACGCATGCGATGGTACGGACATCTGAAGAGCCGGCAGGCAGAGCGCGTACCGGGACCGGCCTTAATACTCAAAGCGGATGCCGATGCCGCCCAGCGTATGCTCGCCGGCCTTCAACTCTGCATACAGCATGGCCTTCTGGGTCAGTTTCCATTCGACGCCCAAGAATGCATAAAAGTCGGTTTCGTTTTTTCTCAGGTAGGAACCGTAGAGGGCCGAAAGTTCAATTCCGCCGTAGGGGGTGACCTTGTATCCCCGTTCGGTGAGGGGGAACGACCTGCTGAAGATGGTCGAAAAGGACACATCGCTTACATTCTTACCGCTGAAAACGTGGGTATCGAAACCGAGATCGATCGCCATGTCCACCGGTATCCCCTCGGTTTGTTTAACAAGCTGGTATTTAAAGTCGGCTCCGAGCAGGATCCCGACCTTGTCCTCGGGTCCGGTGTCTATGGTCGATGCGCCCATTTTGACGCCGATCTCTGCCAGCGCTCCCAGGCCAAAACGGAATGACGGATAGTAGCTCCGGTAGCTTTCTCCCAGAGTAAAGTGAACCCCGGCCTGGGTCATGCCCGCGTCCATGCTCTCCGCGGTCGTGAACTCGTTCTGGTTCAGGGTCTCGAAACTGTCCGCCCCTGCGCTGCGTGCAGAGACGATAAGAAGAACAAGCACTGCTGCTGCGATGATGCGATTCATGTGCTTTTTTCCTCCATGATACTGACAAAATGAGCTTTTTGCGAAACAAACTATACCATGTAAAACCCTGATTGACAAGATAAAAGATGGCTTGTTGCTCAGGGACCACACCCTGACCGGCGGGGAGATACAGGGAAGGCTGGAAAAGCGTGTGGGGTACGGGACAGCAAAGCCTGTTTACCGCGTCTGTGGTTCAACCGCCTTTATCGAGCTCAATATTCCAATACAGATAATCACGCCAGCTCAGGGGAGCATTCCGGATACCAAGCCGGAACGTGACAACAGGCATCCATTTCGGTTTAGCAGGGTGCCGGATCAACCGCATCCTGGCCTCCCGGGGCGTCCTGCCTCCTTTCTTGTTGTTACAGGAAAGACAGGCCGTCACGATGTTCTCCCACGTACCCCCTCCACCCTGGACCTGCGGAACAACGTGGTCGAAGGTGAGCTCTTCGGTAGAATAACGATTGCCGCAGTACTGGCAGGTGTATCTGTCACGCTGATAGATATTGGCGCGAGAGAACCTGACCTCCCGGCTCGCGCGCCTGATCTTTACCAGTTTAAGGAGACGAAGAATGGATGGAAGCCGAAAGGTGACGGTCACTCCCCGCACTTCGCGGTCGTAGACGTCGATGACCTCCACTTTCCCCTGCGTGAGCAGGGTTATGGCCCGCTGCCACGAAATGATCTTGAGCGGTTCGAACGTCGAATTCAGGAGAAGTGTCCGATCCATGGTAATTATGCTCTCCATGAACACCTGATAGGTTCGCTACAGCACCTGTCCGGTTGTGCCGGGGAAACCATGCCTAAAAACGAGTAATGAATGCATAAAAATACCGAAAAAGGCTGTAATTGTCAATAGCGTTCAATCACGTTATAATAGGACATGCTCGATACCGAGGAAACAAGGGCAGCACGGGCTGCGAATGCATCGGACGAGGAGATCGCGCTCTTTGTCCACGATCCGTCCGCCAAGGTGATCCTGGCGCTTCTCGGGAACCGGAACTTCACTGAAGAGCACGCATTGATCGTCTCGAACAGAAAGAACCTTTCCCCGGACGTTCTGAAGGCTCTATTCAAGGATACGCGTTGGAACGAAAGCTACCCCGTACGGCTTGCCCTGGCAAAGAACCCCAAAACACCTCTGTTCACCGCCCTTTCAATAGCACGGTTCCTTCGCCTCTTCGATCTGGCCGATCTCGCGCGCAATCACCTGCTCCCTGTCATCTATAGAAAAAAACTGGAAGCGATGGTCATCGAGAAGATCCCCACGCTTGCCCTGGGAATAAAGAAGACCCTGGCCAAGGTTGCCGCAGGAGATATCCTGATTTCGCTGATCAAGGACGGTTATCCCGACGTGATCAAACGGTGTCTTGAGAACCCACATCTCGTGGAAGCTCATCTCTACAAGGTCATCAGCCACAAGATGACCACGCCCGGGACCATCCGGACCATTGCAGAGAACAGGAACTGGACGTTCCGCTATCATATCAAGTTCGCCCTCATTCGCAACGAGCACACTCCCCTTGCCCGCAGTGTTTTATTCCTTATCGATCTCAAGACCGGAGACCTTAAGGAGCTCTACCGGGATCCGCACCTGCCTCCCGGCATCCGGCCTTTTATCCACCGCGAGCTGTTTGAGCGCGGCGAGGACCCGGAACGGCTCAGCGGCCCTGATGAAGAGATCATCTTTGTTATCGATGAAAAGGAGATCGAGGACATCGAAACGGAAATGAGGACCTACAATGGCGGGGATAGCCTTCAGGAAGAGCTTGGCGAGCAGGACAGAGAACTGGAAACCCCTGATACGCCAACCTAGGACCCAGGACCCGGGCCTGGTAAGGGGTTCAGCCTATGATCTTGTGAGGTTGAGCATCCATCCTTTTTCCACCGTTATTGCCCCCGAGGGGCAGAATTCCTGGATATGCATACATCAGTCGACGTTCAAACGCTCCCGATACCCACACCGTTCAGCTGGTGATAAAAGATCGTGATGGTCATGCCTTACGTTTTACCGCATTCAATATATCAAGCATGAGGTCATGTATCCTTCCATTGCTGGCAACGAGCTCTTTATCGCGAATGCCGAACCGGATGCCGGTGAAATCGGAGACCGTTCCGCCCGCCTCCTGTACGATCAGGCTGCCGGCAGCCACGTCCCAGGGCTGGAGTTTTAGTTCCCAGTATCCGTCCAGACGGCCGGCTGCAACGGCACATAGATCAAGTGATGCCGAGCCGCTGCGTCGAACTTCCTGCGATGCCATGATCAGGGCATTAAAATAGTTAAGATTGTTTTCCTTGCTAACCGCCCGGTCATAAGGGAATCCCGTGGCGAGAAGGCTCCTGATCAGGACTTCGTTCCTCGATACCTCGATGGACTTCCCATTAAGGAAAGCCCCCTGTCCTCGCGCAGCCGAGAACAACTCGTCCCTCATGGGATCATAGACAACGCCGACGATAACGCCATCTGTGCTTTCGAGGCCGATGGAAACCGAGAAACTGGGATATCCATGTGCATAGTTCGTGGTGCCATCAAGGGGATCTATGATCCAGAGAAACCCTGAGCTGTTCTTGATCCGTGCCTCTTCTTCCGCCAGGACCCCATGGTCCGGAAAGGCTTCGAGAATGGTCTCCACCACCGTTCGCTCAGAAACGCGGTCCATCTCCGTGACCAGGTTGATCTCACCTTTATAGGTGACATCCCTGCTTTCATAGAGTCGGTCGCGCAAAAGACGTCCTGCCTTGACCGCTGCAGCCTTTGCGACCTCCAGATGCCCCTTCATCTTCCCTCCCATTGATCGATCATGATAGTACCATGATTCACGTCTGGTACCAACGATTTCCTGACCAGTGTCGTTACTGCAACAGAGAAAATAAAAAAGACAGGGCTATAAAGCCCTGTCTTGTCAGAAAATCATACTACGCTGGATGTTACGGATAATCGCTTCTTACGGGATAGTGTGCTACTGAACAATCCTGTTCATCTCGACGCCGAGATAATCAGCGAGAAGCTTCACGGTCCTCGGCTTCATCGTGATACCCTTAAGGGTCCGCGAAACTGTCACTTTATGTATACCGAGCCTGTCAGCAATCTCGGTATAGCTCAAGCCCTTTTCCAGCCGCTTCTTCTCAAGAACTTCGATGTTATACATAGACCACCTCGCTTTTAAATTACGCCCCATTACTATATTTTCAGCAATAGCTTATCTATAATTCTGGTTATAATTTTAGCACAAATACTTGCAGTATAAAGCAATATAATTGATTATTTTTGCGCTTTTTTGCACCCTCATTTTGTATTCAAGAGCCCTTTCGTCCTCTATGAAGGTATCACCGTTTCGTTTCGATGGTTGTATTTTTAAATTATTTAGCGATCCAGCGGTGAGGCAGATGACAGGTAATGCACCGGTCACCGGCGCGATGTACATTTCTAATGTTCAGGACTTCACGGGTATGACAGCGGAGACAGTCTTCATCTACAGGCTTCAATCGTGTGTGAGGCCTATGGCACTCATAACAATTCAACCGGGCCATGGGGACCTTGTCTGGAAATGACGTCCTGGTGGAGGATCTATGGCACGAGAGGCAACGCTCTCGATCAGGGATGAATCCACCAGGTTTTTTCGCCGCAAAAGGATGACACGTCATGCAGGACACTTCCTCCATCCCCATTCCGTGGATCTTCCAGTCCTTGTGGCAGCGGAGACAGGCGTTCTTATCCGGACGAAATGAATGCACTGTCCTCTGATGGCAGTCCCTGCACTCCAGCTTTTCTACTGAGATGTGCCTCGCATGACCCGTTGATTTCGTAATATGAGTGGCGCCCTGTGACGCCTCGTCCCAGTGGCATGTGGTGCACGTGGTCCAGGGGGTCGCCAGACCGTGAGGCTCCGGCGTCTTGCGATCGGTAGTGAATATGAATTTTACGAGCAGGCTGTTCTGTTCGATGATCCCGAGTTGATGACAATCCTGGCAGACGATATACCGGTGACCTGAAAGTTTCCAGGCGGTATACGCCTCCTCCATCAGATGACAGCTGTTGCAGAACTCAGGATTCTTCTGTATATACGAATAATACCGGACCGCGAGAACGATACCGATAATACAGATGACGAGCAGGATCGAGACAAGGATGGTCTTGTCCCGGGGAGTTAATCCGCGATCAAGCTTTTCAAAAAGATTTTCGAGGAATTTGATCATACGGGATAAGTATCAATGAAGCATGATAGTGAACACAGGACCCTAGTACACTGTAAACATAGTTGTTAATGGTTCAACGCCGTCATTCCGGCACGTTCTAAGCCGGAATCCAGGGATTTAAACCTCTGGACCCCGGCTAAAATCATGCCGGGGTGACGAGAAAAAGGGCGCGACACCATCAGGAATTAAATTTACACTGTACTAGGAAAGAAGGTGCTCAGCTATCTGGACCGCGTTCAGCGCGGCGCCTTTTCTTATATTGTCTACCACGATCCAGAGGTTCAGGCCGTTCTTGATGGTGTCATCCTCACGGACCCTTCCCACGTAGATCTCGTCCTTCCCGGACACGTCGAGTTGAAGCGGATAGATGCTCCGGGAAGGGTCATCATAGACAAGCACACCCGGCATCATAGAAAGAACAGCACGGGCTTCGTTCGCGCTGATCTTTGTCCCGGTCTCTATATTTACCGATTCAGCATGGCACCGGAAAACAGGAACGCGGACCGTAGTAGCGGTCAGTTGGATGGACTCGTCCTCCATGATCTTCCGGGTCTCGTTCACCATCTTCATCTCTTCTTTGGTGTAGCCATTCTCCAGAAACCCGTCGATGTGCGGCAGGCAGTTGAACGCTATCTGATGAGGATAGACCTTTTTTTCTATGTCCTTGAAGTTCAGAAGCGCAACAGTCTGACCCGCAAGTTCGTCAATTGCCTCTTTCCCGGTGCCGGAGACGGACTGGAACGTAGTGACCACGACCCTTTTGACCTTCGCGGCATCGTGGATGGGCTTGAGCGCCATGAGCAGGCCTATGGTCGAGCAGTTCGGGTTTGCGATAATACCCGAGTGCTTTTCCATAGCATGGGCATTGATCTCGGGAACAACCAGCGGGACCTTAACATCCATGCGGAACGCACTGGAATTATCGATCACAACGGCTCCGGCGGCAACGGCAATGGGCGCGAACTGAATGCTTCGCTCGCTACCGGCTGAGAACAATGCGATGTCCACGTCTGTAAACGAATCCTTGCCCAGTTTCTTGACCGTCCAGTTCTTATTATTGAACTCGATCCTTTCACCCTCGGTACGTTCAGAAGCCAACAGCACCAGTTCGGCTACCGGAAACTTTCGTTCCTCCAGGATCGAGACCATTTCCCTGCCTACGGCCCCGGTCGCGCCGACCACGGCAACGGTATATTTGTTTTTTTTCCTGAGCATTATTCCTTTTCCACCAGGATCCGCAGCATGCGCCGAAGCGGTTCCGCCGCTCCCCACAAGAGCTGATCGCCGCAGGTAAACGCGTTCAGGAACGTCGGCCCCATGTTCATCTTGCGGAGCCTGCCGATCGGCACCGTAAGCGTTCCGGTAATGGCGGCGGGCGTGAGTTCTTTCACCGTTACCTCGCGTACGTTCGGGACCACCTTCACCCATTTGTTGTGTTTGGCGATCATATCGGTGATCTCATTCAGCGGCACGTCCTTCTTCAGCTTGATCGTGAGCGCCTGGCTGTGGCAGCGCATGGCGCCGACACGCACGCAGGTGCCGTCAATGGGCACGGGATTCCCCTCGCGGCCGAGGATCTTGTTTGTTTCGGCCTGTCCCTTCCATTCTTCCTTGCTTTGGCCGTTCTCGAGCTGCTTGTCGATCCAGGGGATGACCGAACATGCCAGCGGAACGCCGAAATATTCCTTGGGGTAGGCATCGGAGCGAATATGCTCGGAGACCCTCTTGTCAATGTCTAAGATGGCTCCTGCAGGATCGTCCAGCAAGGTCTTGACCGACGCATGAGCGGAGCCCATCTGCTTCAGAAGCTCGCGCATATTATTCGCACCGGCCCCTGAAGCCGCCTGATAGGTCATGGCGCTCATCCATTCGACCAGGTCTCGTTCGTACAGGCCGCCCAGTGCCATGAGCATGAGCGACACGGTGCAGTTCCCGCCGATGTAGTTCTTGACGCCCTTGGCAAGGCCTTCCTTGATGACTTTCATGTTGACCGGGTCAAGGATGATGATGGAGTCGTTCGTCATGCGAAGCGATGACGCCGCGTCTATCCAGTAGCCCTTCCAGCCGGCCTTGCGCAGCTTGGGATACACCTCGGTCGTATAGTCTCCGCCCTGGCAGGAGATGATGGCATCCATCGCCTTCAGATCAGAGATGTTCTTCGCATCCTTGAGCGCAGGAACATCCTTGCCGACGCTCGGCCCCTTGCCGCCCACGTTCGACGTGGTGAAGAACACCGGATCGACATGATCGAAATCCTTTTCTTCGTTCATGCGGCCCATGAGCACCGAGCCCACCATGCCGCGCCAACCGATAAAGCCTACTCGAATCATTTCTTCGCTCCTGATTAAGAATTCGTATAACGTATGCCTAAATATCCTCGATGCGTCTTGAAACAAACCAGAACATCCATGCTGCACCGGCTAACCCGTAAGCCGCGAATAAACCTAGAATCCCTTCCCCTGCCAGCCACGAAACAAATAACAGCACCGCTGTCAATACGTACGCACCCGCCATAATCTTTAAATCACTGGCAGTGAATATTTTTTGAGATCGAGAAGACGATCTGAGCCGAAGCCATATGACCATACTTCTGGCACCTTTCGTATATAACAAGAGGACAACAGCAGCACTTTGCCATGACCAGCTGTCTGCAACAAAACCAATTACAACCATGACAGTTGCACTAAGGATTAATAGCAGCGAAACGAATATGCTGAAACCGGCCATCAAGGTTCCCCTTATACTCTCCCCGCCACCATGTCCCCTACTTCCGTCGTGGACATGCCCATCTTTCCGGCTGCCTGGCTCTTCATCTTTTTCATAGTGGCGATCATCGCAGTCTCGACGGCCTGGGACGACTTCGTCTCTCCCAGAGAATCGAGCATCATCATCGCTGCGCCGATTGCCGCCATGGGGTTGATAACATTTTGTCCGGCATACTTCGGTGCACTGCCGCCCATGGGCTCGAACATGGATACGCCCTCGGGATTGATGTTCCCACCGGAGGCAACGCCCAGCCCTCCCTGGATCATCGCGCCCAGGTCGGTGATGATGTCGCCGAACAGGTTTTCTGTGACCGCCACATCGAACCACTCAGGGTTCTTCACGAACCACATGTTCGCCGCATCAACGTGATTATAGTCGCGCTTGAGGTCGGGATACTGCTTCGAGCCCATCTCTTCAAAGGCGCGGTACCAGAGGTCACCGCAATGGGTCAGCACGTTCCGTTTGTGAATGAGCGTGATCGGCTTTTCAGCGTACTTCTTGCTCTGCGCGTTGCGCTTTTTCTTCAACTCGAAGGCATATTTCAGGCAACGGTCAACTGTTCGGCGGTCGTACACCATCAACTGCGTCGCGATCTCCTCGGAAGTTCCCACGCGCGTCGCACCGCCGTGTCCCGTATAGATGCCGCCCGTGTTCTCACGTATCACGACAAAATCGATATCCTCGGGACCCTTGTCCTTGAGCGGCGTCTCAACGTTCGGATAGAGCTTCACCGGCCGGAGATTGATATACTGGTCGAGGGCAAAACGGATCT
Organism: uncultured Nitrospiraceae bacterium; assembly: GCA_964412455.1. Lineage (GTDB taxonomy): Bacteria > Nitrospirota > UBA9217 > UBA9217 > UBA9217 > JAAXXJ01. The sequence continues at coordinate 29,355 of CAYPOT010000020.1, forward strand.
TGAGCAGGATGCCGGTCTCAAGGATTCCGGGCTTCACGTCCGGATGACCGATGGCGCCCAGGAACATCGAGTCGAACTTCCGAAACTCTTCGATGGCGCTGTCTGGAAGCGTCTCGCCGGTCTTGAGATACCGTGCAGCGCCGAAGTCAAACTCGGTATATTCAAGCTTGAAGCCCCCCTTGGCGGCAGCTGCATTGACGACTTTTACCGCCTCTTTTACGACCTCCGGTCCGGTACCGTCACCGGGGAGCAATGCGATCTTGTAGGTCTTTGCCATGTATGATGATTCCTTTCAGAATATTCCGTCATTCCGGGCTTGACCCGGAATCCAGAGAATTTGGTTCTCCTGGATGCCCACTTTTGCGGGAATGACGAACAAATTAACTTTTCCTTGCGCTGCAGTTGTTCGTCCGCATCTCGGTACAAGCATCATCCCCGGGCGTGAAACACAGCCCACACGCGCACGTCGATGTCTCTGGCGAGGGTGAAAATGACGTATCGAGGTTCTTGCTGTAATACACGCAGGGAGCACAAAGAGGGTCAACGTGGTTCCTGTTGTTGCCCGGATGGAGCGCTTTCATCAGTTTGAAACACGCTGTCAATTACAGGCCTGCCTTCTTCTTCGTGTATGCCATAAGCCCGCCTGCCGCGATCAGTTCCTGCATGAACGGCGGCACCGGCGCTACCGTGAAGGTCTCTCCCGACGTCAGGTTCCGGATCACGCCGGCATCGGCATCCACTTCGACCTGGTCGCCTTCCTTTATTCCATCAACTGCTTCCACGCTCTCGAAGATCGGCAGCCCCATGTTAAAGCAGTTTCGATAGAAGATACGGGCGAAGGTCTTCGCCACAACGCAGGAAACCCCGGCAGCCTTGATCGCGATCGGTGCATGTTCCCGGGAAGACCCGCAACCGAAGTTCTTCTCAGCGACAATGATATCGCCGCTTTTCATCTTCTTCATGAAGTCGGGATTCGTCGAATCTTCCATGCAATGTTTCGACAGTTCATTCGGGTCGGAGGTGTTCAGATACCGAGCCGGTACAATAGCGTCCGTGTCAACGTCCGCTCCGAATTTCCATGCATTGCCTTTGAATTTCATTGCTAACCCTCAAAATTTGCCACAGAGACACAGCGGTCACAGAGAAAACTGCACTGGTAGTCTCTTTCTTAGTATCTCCGTGACTCCGTGGTGAAATATATTACTTCAGTTCTTCCGGCCTGCCGATCCTGCCGAGCACCGCCGACGCTGCCGCGATAGCCGGGTTGGAAAGATACACTTCGCTCTTGGGACTGCCCATCCTGCCGACGAAGTTCCGGTTCGTGGTCGCAATGGCCTTCTCGCCTGCCGCGAGGATGCCCATGTGGCCGCCGAGACAAGGCCCGCAGGTCGGTGTGCTGAAAGCAGCTCCGGCGTCGATAAAGACGTCTATGAGGCCCTCTTTGATGCACTGTTTGTAAATAGCCTGCGTTGCCGGGATCACGATCATGCGGACGTAGGGATGCACTTTGTGTCCCTTGATCACCTTTGCCGCTTCACGCATGTCCTCGATCCTGCCGTTGGTGCAGGACCCGACCACAGACTGGTCGATGTTCACGGAAGCCACTGCGCTCACCGGCTTCACATTCTCCGGAAGGTGCGGGCAGGCGATCTGCGGTTCCATCCCGGTGAGAGCGTACTCTCGTACATCGACATAGACCGCTTTTTTGTCGCTCTTGTAGAACTTGTATTTGCGTTTGGCCCGTTTGGCAACATATTTCTCGGTGATCTCGTCAGGTTCGATGATGCCGTTCTTGCCCCCCGCCTCGATCGCCATGTTGCAGATGGTCAGCCTGCCGGCCATGGGAAGTTTCTTGATCGCCTCGCCGGTGAACTCCATGGCCCGGTAAAGCGCTCCGTCGACGCCGATATCGCCTATGGTGCGGAGAATGATGTCCTTGCCGCCAACCCATTTGCCCATTTTGCCTTTGTAGATGAATTTCATGCTCTCGGGCACTTTGAACCAGGCCTCGCCCGTGATCATGGCCGCGGCGACATCGGTGCTGCCCACTCCGGTGGAGAAGGCTCCGAGACCGCCATAGGTGCAGGTGTGGCTGTCCGCGCCGATCACGACATCTCCGGGTACGACGATCCCCTGTTCCGGAAGGAGCGCGTGTTCGATGCCCATCCTGCCCACCTCGAAGTAGAGGGAGAGGCTGTGCTCGCGCGAGAACTGGCGGAGCATGTTGCACTGCTCCGCAGAAGCAATATCCTTGTTCGGGGCAAAGTGGTCAGGGATCAGCGCGATGCGTTCGGGGTCGAACACCTTTTTCGCCCCTGCCGCACGGAACTCCTTGATGGATATGGGCGCGGTAATGTCATTCGCCAGCACGAGGTCAAGCTTCGCATTGATCAGCTCGCCTGGAACGACCTGTTTTTTGCCGCAATGAGCGGCCAAAATCTTTTCAGTAATAGTCATCTGCATACGCTGAATATACAGTAACTTACCCTTGCTTGCAAGATTTTTTCGTTGTTTTACTTCGAAAAAAATATAGAGAGGAGAAATATCAGAATCCGCCTTGAGGAAGAGGACTGTGTAATACTCCTGCGTCGGCTAACCGTCAAAAAACGATTGTAAAACAGCTATATATTGCTCACCACGTCGTTCGGCGAATAGATCAAGAATCAAAACGAGCGATGATTGTATTATAAGCCCTATCCCGGAGCCAAAGAGGGCTGTTTGCTTGGGCATGACAAAGGTGAGAAGGATACCCGAAGCCAGGAACAGGATTTCAATAATTTTATACCAGCGAAACCATGCCATAACAGTCTGCATACGGCTGATCTCGGAATTCCAAAAAGCCGCAGGGTCTGAATTGAGCTGCTGTGTCAGCGCGGCCACCTGGCTGTCGGTACGCAGGTAAACAGTTGATCCAACGATGAGTTGAATTAATGCTATGCACACAAGGGGATAGGTAATACCCCGATAGGTACCGGGCATTTGAAATAGAAAGAGCGATGCGGTGACGGCGCTGACGCCGGCGATAATAAAGAGGAGACTCTCTGTCTGCTCGGCAGCGAAATAACGCAGGACCTGGTAATGAACAACCTCAATTTGGCTCATCATCTCCCCCGTATTTAAGCGCAACCACCATTTTGAAGGATCGGATCCATCATTTTCGAGCCCCTAATTGAAATCGAGATTGCCGTGATGGATCATTGCCGACCAAACTGAAATGGGGAATGATCCAACAGCCGCACTTCAATCTGCCTCCCGGGAACGCCGTGATAAGCCGACCATCAGTAGCTAATTCGAGTCTGTATTTAAATGTCCTTTGTCGTCATGCCGGACGTGATCCGGCATCCAGAAGATTTTGAAAAGACTGGATTCCAGACTTTCGCTGGAATGACGTCCTGTTAGCGAAGTGGCAATTAAAATACAGACTCTAATTCAGCCGGCAGGTTGTTGAAGCGTTCCCAGGAGGGTCGCACACCGTCGGCACTGCCGGTGCGCGTATCTGCCCTATTATGAGAAAAAACAATACGTTAAAAACACCCCCGGGGAGGTCGCCGGGGATCGGTTTGGAAAAACGTGTCAAGCGCTTCAGGGCAAACACAAATTTCCAGTTACGGTGAATGTCTTAAACTGGCCGTCATTATTCCTGCCGCCTGTATAAAGAAAACCCGTCGCGTCCTGATACCGTCCTGCCCCAGCAATCACCTCGTCAAAGCTGCTGAAAAATCCACTGGTGGCTCTCCCCTCCGACGTGTTGAAAACACCTGAATGGCGTGTCATCAAGGTGCCATGCTCTGTTTTGATTTCCAGCACTCCACTAAAAGAGATGGTCTCCGGGGCATCCGGGGCGGTTAAGGGACCCTGTGCTATGCTATCTGCAGTAAAGAATGTCGTCCCGTTTAGCCCTTGATTACCGTCTATGATGCCAGAAGTGCACAGATTAACAGGGCTCGCACACCCGACAATCACAGGATAAGATATAATTTGCGCGTTAATTTGCTTGCACTCGGTAGCCATGGTTTCAGCAGTTAATGCACACGTCAGGAGAAGAAATGCCAATAACGATCTACACCCCCCGGTTTTTTTCATGGTTATCTCCTTGAATGAATTAAGCTTGCACAGGATTCGTGCCTTTGAAAAATACGGCAATATCGTCATTCATATTATTTCGAACCTTTTTATGTTTTACCGGACTCTTCATTTGGTCTATCGATTGCCGGCATGTCCCGCAACCGTAGTAGTGGTTTCTGCCTAATCTTCCTCAAGACTATAATGCTCTGATGTAATTGGTTTATCAGAATACAAGCGAAGTGTCCAATATGCACCAGTGTCATAACCGGTGAGCCCGAACGGATTGTAAGTGGTGTTACTCACCGCGTTACCTACCGCCTCTCCTGTAGCTGTGTCGATCAGGGAAGCGGTGCAAGAAGCGAGAATCAACGCCATAACCGGCACATTGTTGGATATAATCGTACACTGGCCGGTTCCCGCATATGCTTCATCTCCTAATTCAAAACGAATATAAAAGGGATGTATGCTGAATGGAGAGAAACCGGAATCGGTAATTTGGATGCAGTCTCTCACTATACCAAGCTTGCGGATCGGATCGTCTACAATCATGCCATCGGACTTCCGTGTTTTGTATGTCCATGCTTGAGCCCCGAAGTGCGCGCTCGGCACAAAGGGGGCGTCGGCACAAACCGTATCGAGCCCCGGCATGCCGGGATCTATAATGGTTTGAATGTTGAACGTTTTCCCCTCGCCATTTGCTACAGAGGCGACGTTCAGTGTCGACAGTAATGCCAAAAAAATCACCAGTCTAATTGCAAGTTTTTTCATCAGTAGCCTTCCTCCCTTTAATAAGATCCCCTTACTATTAAAATGTTTCCATGCTATTCTTTTTTATTGCAACCATACCAATCTTGGTACGTTACTCCATCGACTTTAATACTTTGATACTAAAAAAGATGCCCAGTAACCCCGTCAGCAGCAAGATGAGCGATTCGGATAAAGGCAACCATGCTTTAATCATGGACAACGTGGTTACTGAGCCCCAGAAGGAAACGACGACAATCGTAAAAAGTACCCACCAAAAAATCTGAAAGAGCACCATTGCCTGTTTTTGGCTTTTATTCATCCACAAGATACCAAAAGAAAAATATATAAACACACCTCCAGTTAGAATATTTTCTATCAGGATAAACTTTCGATAATAACCGTCATACTCGAAAAGCCTAAATTCGAAGATAACATGCATAGCTCCGGCTGTGAAGTTCAGCAGAGCGAGAAAGATCATCGACATGTCTGTTTTTTTCAACGCATGCGCACTATCCATTATTGACCTCCTCTGATTTATAGGCATACCTGCATTTGCATTATGCGTTTAAACTATGATTTGCGGCTCTTCTCGTCCGCTCTTGAAGGCGCGTGCCTGATCCATAAAAGCCTCTAGCCGCGTCGAAATGTTCGTCTGTTGCAACCCGTCATCGATGAAGGTAAGCATGGGGATGTTGTTATTGTCAATGCGCAGTTGATGATAGCAGGCTGATGACACCTTGCCCAGCACGCAATTGAAACCATACGCATTCAATAACCCGTCAACATGTTTATTCTCGACAAAATCAACTGTCTTGCCGATAAACATCGATGGAATGACGGGAGCGACATCCGGATTGACATATTTTGCCGCGTGCTTAGTCAGCCAGCCGTTGCTCTGATCGGGGAACATATTCGAATACTCCTTAGATATCGTATCGACTTTGTTCTTAAAAAAGGCTAAGGCGGTGCTCCCTCCGAACTCAAGCGCCGACCTTCCGTATTTCCCCCTTTGCCACAATGTCTTTGAAAACCTGGCGGATCCATAATTGACAAAATCATGCCAGGAGGGCGGCAGCATGACGCATCCGCCCATTTTTTCTATTCCTTCGAACAGGTCCCGCATTCCGTATTTATGGACCCTCGTAAATGCGTCTCCCACCACACCGATGGAAACGAGATCCCGTTCCACAATCGCCGTTTTTTGCAATAGCGCCATGGCATCCTTAAAATGTGCCATGATTTTCTTGTTTTTTATACCGGTACGCATCACGCTTAATGCTTCAGAATATGCCTTATCGGCACTGCCTGTCACTTTTTCATAGGGCCTGATTTGATATTTATATCTTGACAGATAATCGTAACAGATTAGCGCAATCCATGCATCCCGAGCTATATTGAACCCGAGTGTCTTTATCCAGTCCACGGAGCTGTCAACGACCGGTCCGAACATCCAAAAATCTCCGACTCCTCTTTCCTTCAGAACAATTTCATGTAGCGATTTGAAAAGGGCCAGGCGGCATGCTTCTGCATATTCGAAGGTGAAAAAAGCCGATTTTTCTGGCTTAAAGCTCTCCTTCATGGTTGTTGCCAAATAGTCTCCCAGAATCACCTGGTAGGTACGGCAGTGTTTTTCATTAGAATACTTACGTCCAAGCATATTTGAATATGGCGTCGTTTCGGCGATCATCTCGCAGCGAACGCCGTAGTTCTCCAATACGTCCTTAATCCCAACAAAGGCCTCACTGACAGGATATATGTACAATGTTCTATCTTCTCGTATAATATCCTGTATGGTCCGCTTGGCCGAGTCATATTTGTGAGCATTGACGAAAACAGGCCCTGCCGTGCGATTTGCTTTTGTGCTTTCCCAGAAAGCTTCACACCTTGTCAATATGCCGGTAATGGAATTATGCTCATCGACCTCTATCTCCAGCCATGGATTGTCTCCCAGGATATCGCTGAGATACGGCGTCAACATAGAATCAGCTGCGCAGCCGAAAGTCGTCATAAGCACCGGAAGCAGCTTGTTGGAACTTTGCTGATTATATCTGTGGATAAATTCGACTGCGTTCACCGCTCGGTTGTTCGTTTTCCATATCAAATCAACCTTGCTCGCCTGGATATTGTATTCCTCCAGTGGCAACATATCCGCGGCGATCGTAGGAATACCCAGTTTAGCAAGACGTTTGGCCAGGCTTAAATTAAAAAACTTGTCATGAATGATATAGGGGTGTCCAATTAGCACAAATATTTTTTTAAAACTCTTCAACTCCGTTAGAGCTTGTTTGCCCATATCACTGCATGCTAGAACAAATGCCTGCTGCACGGTGACCGCCTTCCGAATGGCACGGAGGGAATCCTCTCTACCTACTCCTAATTGCTCACCCAAGTCCGCGAAAGCACTTTCAACATTGCCTGTATCTGCCTTCATTCTGACAGTAAAGGTCAGAATATCTTTGGTGCCAGATGCTCTGATAAAATCTGGCACTTGCTGAACGTACTGGCAATTATGGGCGTACTTCGTTTTATACCCCTCATCCTGCATGTCCAACACGTAGGGGATAAAGATTTTTTCTATACCCCGGGCCGCTAAATTCTCAACAGCGCCATAATACGCTTTTATCGGAAAGCATGTATCGACGAGGATTTTAGAAAGCCCTTTTTCATAAATCTGCCGGGTATAGGGCTCTGACAACTCGATCCCATACCCGATCTCATGAAAGAAGGTGGACCACAGGGGGAAAAGTTCGTGAAACAGCAGCATTCCAGGAATGCCGATAACGTCTCTTCGTTTCCCTGATGTTTTATTGTACGACAGTAAAAGGCTTCTTCTCTTTTCGAAATAATCGGGAATAGGTTGCGTTACAATCGAGCTATTCTTTTCAAATTTGCCGCAAATACTTCCGTATACAACTTCTTGATGATCGTTATATTTTACCTTTGTAAGTTTACACAAATTAGAGCATCCATCACAATCTTCGTTTTTCCTCTCGGCGATTCTTTCTTCAAGGTTAAACCCGATGAAGTTCGATTTTTTAATTATTGGCCGTTCGTCACAGGCGAGGTAAGCGATCCCCAGTGCCCCGGTAATTTCATGATGCGGTGATATAATGATGTTCTTATCCAAAATCCGGCTAAAAGCGCTCACCACGCTTTTATTAAAAGCAACGCCCCCCTGGAAGACTATTGTGTCCCCCATCGGTCGATTTCCGCTTACTTTTTCAAGATAATTTTTTGCTATTGAATAACTTAAACCGGCTAATATGTCTTCCTTGTGGTAATTATTCTGCTGATAATGAACCAAATCGCTTTCAATGAAGACCGTGCACCGAGTGCCCATATCAACAGGATTAGCAGCGGTCAAGGCCAAATCCGAAAAATCTTCTATTCTGGTCTTCAATCTGTCAGCCTGTTCCGCTAAAAAAGAGCCTGTTCCCGCGGCACAGGTCTTATTCATGACAAAATCTGTGATCGAACCGTTTTTTAATCGTATATATTTGGAATCCTGTCCCCCTATTTCTATGATCGTATCCACGGTCGGGACCAGCGCAGCAGCAGCCGCGGCTTGTGCCGTTATTTCATCTTTAACGATGTCCGCTCCGATGAATTGAGCGATATAGTTTCTCCCTGACCCCGTTACCCCCACTCCCTTGATATCGAGCTGATTTCCACAATGTTCCCGTAAGCCGGTAATGCATTTTTTTACTGCTGTAAGCGGATCGCCATGGGTCTCCGTGTAATATTTGTAAACAAGATTTTTGCCCTCATCCACAACGGCAATCTTCGCACTTACTGACCCCACATCAATCCCGAGATAAACGCCATTGAGGTCGATGTCTTTCCCTATCATGTATGTCTGGGTAGGTTTTTCCTCGACGAGTGCATCCTTCAAACCGGGCAACGAAACACTGCTCCTGGGAGACAATGACGATTTATTCAGAGCGTTCAGAATTTCGTTTTTTTCTTGATGGCGGTGCAGATCTTTTCTGAATGCGTACAACCCGGCGCCGATTGCCCCCATGATATCCGCATGGGTCGGCACTATAATCTCTTCCTCATCCAACGCCAGCAATCTTGCGAAGGCCTTCTTCATCCCGGCATTAAGTGCGACCCCCCCCTGAAATAAAACCTGCTTTTTCAACTTCCTGCTTTTCACTAAATTTTCGATATAGGTTCTCACAACCGCTTCACAAAGTCCTGCGGACAGATCTTCGACCGGCACTCCCTCCTGTTGAAGGTGTATCATGTCTGTTTTTGCAAAAACACTGCAACGTCCCGCTATTTTAGCCGGACGTTGCGATCCGCAGGCCCTTGTCGCAAGTTCTTCAATGCTTATCCCCATTCTAAAAGCCTGCTGCTCGAGAAACGATCCCGTACCGGCTGCACAGATGTCATTCATGGCGCTGTCGGCAATGACGGTTTCTCCGAAGCTGTTTTTTTCAAGAATAATTAATTTTGAATCTTGCCCGCCAATTTCAATGATGCTTTTTGCTTCGGGATAAAAGAAGGCACCTGCCAAACCATGTGTCGTAATTTCGTTTACGGCTTCCCCATTCATGATTTCAGCGATAACATTACGGGCACTTCCGGTTGTTACGACGGCTTCTAGGGCCTGAATATCAAGCGAATTGAACAATTTCCGCATTGTTCTTTTCAGAACATCCTGTGGCCGTCCATATGTTTTTTGATAGTCTTTCCAAATTATTTTTTTTTCGCGATCCATGATTGCTGCTTTTAAACTGACCGAACCGCAATCGATGCCCAAATAGTAGATGTCTTCTGTCATAATTTGCACTCTTTTCTTTTTTGATTGGAAATCCTGCCTACGATACCCGAGTCATGGCCTTTTTGACCATGCGCGTCACCATTGAATTTGAAGCGAAATGGGTCGAAAAAACTTGCAATTTATTCTCTATTCCGGCGATAACCGTTCGCTTACCACCCATTAACGCCTGGTAGCCAATTTTTGCAACTGCTTCCGCGGTCATCTTCCTGCCCTGAAACAACCTGATGTTTTCAATCTGAGCTCTTTTTGCAAATTCAGTGTCCGTAGCGCCCGGGCAGAGAGTTGTTACGGTCACTCCGCTCCCTAGCATTTCTTCGCCGAGTGCCTCCGAGAAACTCCGGACAAACGCCTTCGTTGCGCAATAAACGGCGTTTAATGGCCCCGGCACGTACGAACCTGTTGATCCGACATTCAGTATCTTCCCGGATCGATTTTTTATCATTTCGGGGAGAAACAGCTTCGTTAATTGAACCAGCGATACAAGGTTCAATTGAATCATTTCCAACTCCCTTGACAGGTCGGTTTCAGAAAAAGACCCGTACACATTAAAGCCCGCGTTATTCACGAGAATCTCTACAACAATGGATTCTTGTGAGAGAACCTGGTAAATCTCGGTTGCTGCGGAGCTCACGGACAAATCTTTAGAAATGACCTTTGTTTTGACTCTATAATGCGTACGCAATTCTTCGGCCACTCGAGCAAGTCTTTCCCCGTCGCGTGACACCAGGATAAGATTATGGTAGTCCTTCGCAAATTGCTTGCACAATTCATAACCAATGCCGGCAGATGCGCCTGTAACGAGTACATATCTGTCCTTTTTATCGGTTTCCATTTTTCAGCCTCCATACTTTTGTATTTATTCGAAGCGTTCCTGATTTTTGAGTGTTTCTGATTATGCATTTCATTATGAGACGCCGTTATGTTTTGCATACCACTGCAAAGCGGAATTCAGGCCGTGGTCTATAGTCACCTTCGGAACCCATCCGGATTCGCCCGAGATATTCTTCGCGTAACGGGTAAAATTTATAGACATCACATCAACCGCACGTTTTGACAGAAGCGGCGTGTTTTTAATGTGCAGCAGTTCGTAGACGGATTCCAAAAGGACTGCGAAGGGGAAAATAAGAAACTTCGGAATCGTATAACGGGGGAATGAATTTCCCGTTTTTTTGGCAATCATTTTTACAAAATCATGAATGCCAATTTCTAGATTTCCAACTCCAATATATTTTCCCCCGATTGAGTCCTCTTTTGTCGATGCGATCAGAAATAATTCACAAAGATCATCAATATAAACCAATGGGGCATCCTTCTCCCCTCCGGAAACAAAGATCATCTTGCCTTCTTTAAGGTAATTGATAACCGCAGGAACAAAGTTCGCATCATGCGGTCCATATATCAGACCGGGATAAATTATGGTCGCTTTTAATTGTCGGTTTTCGACATAGGATTCAACTGTTTTTTCAGCGTGGAATTTACTAACGGCATAATTCGTGCTCAAGAACTTCAAATATGGATTTAATCGCAAAACCGAAATCGTTGAACAGTAAACCAATCTGCAGCTCGGATTATATTTTGTTATAGCCCGGCAGATATTATCAGTTCCTTCTATATTTGCTTTTCTGTATTGCTGCCTTGTTCCCGATCCCACATGCGCTGCAAGATGAATACAAACATCAACATTCCTGATGAAATCTATCAGTGTACTCTCCTTGCAAACATCTCCGATAAATATCTCCACACCAAGCGCGTTTAGTTTCTCAGTTTTGCTGGTCGTTCGAACAAGACATTTAACCGCATAGCCTTGCTCGCTTGCCATTTCCGTCAGGCGTCGCCCTAACCCACCGGTGGCGCCTGTTATACCTATCCGGATTTTTTTGTTCGACTGGTTTTGTTCCTGTCTGCGATCAGCGCTGCAATTCATTGTTCCTCCGTACCGTTGTCATAAGAATTTTTCTGAAGCGGTATATCACTTTTCGGAAAAAACCGATCATATAAAACTGATACAGACGACTCTCCTTCATCAACACGAATAACGCCGGCAAATACCCGGATTTCAAAAACGCGAGAATGGGTTTCTCCGCCTTATTCGGAATCGGCGATCGTACCAGCAAAATTCGCTTATCATTGCTGAACGCTTTAAATCTCAGAAATTGCCATAGACTTGAAATAATCTTCACCTGTAACCCTTTTGCGGAAATAGTTTCGATCATTGACACAAGCGATTTATTCGTTGACCCCGGGGTCGTGATGAGCAGCGCATTCGTGATGCCTGTAAGACTTCTTTCGTCAAGTTTTTCTATTTCCATGATAGGGCTGACAGGGCTCTTGATCCACATGCAAAAGGATGCCACCTTTTCATTAGGCCTATCAGGAAAGCGTGTATTTAGGAATTCAAAAATTTTTTCGACGTGGGCGGGCAAAAAAGTTACATAGGGCACCAATTTGAGCGGCCTTCCTGTTTCCTGCTTGAGTATCCGTTCACTGTAATTGTTCATCTGAACAACAATTAGATCATCAGGATACAATGAGGCGAAATTCCTCATGATAATGTGGTTTGGTTCGCAAAGGAGTACATATTGATAAGTCGGATCAGCGTTCTCGAATATCGTGCGGACCTTACGGATATACGGACATGGAAGGTCGAGAATTTTTACCCCTCTGTCTTTTAACACCTTCTCTTCATGAACATTGGAGTCGTAGCCAGTATTGAGGACAGTATAATCACTACCTTCAGGCAAATCCGTATAGCTGGTGACTGAGGGTATGCCCAGGCCATTAAACCACTTCAAATCAACTCCAACCTTCCCATTGTCGTTACTAATCCAACTTAGAATGACGTAAATTTTTTTTGCATCAGGATCCATTGAATTCCGAATCAATTCTGGAAAAATTCCTTTTAACACCTTGTTTTCTAGCCATCTGCACCTTCCGTCATTTTTCAATGTCAGGACTTCCATTTTAAAACCTCATTAATATTTCTGTCTGGCTGCTTAGCGGGCGGCACTTCAAACTCGGAGCTCAAGCGTTTTTATCCCTTCTGCGAGTGTTTTAACAAGACTGCGAGTAAGCCTGACAGCGCGTATTCTTTCCAGCGTTTTAAATTTCTCTGATGGCATGCCTGTTGCCTCGCAGGTGACTTCGCATCCGACTTGCCCCATCTGAGAAAATTCTACTTTGGCATGCATGGTTAATGATTCTCTTTTCTCATCCCATGAGTTTCTTAAGGTCAGCTTAATGTCAACAGCAGTTGGAAATAAAAGAGAGGTAAATCGGCTTTGCAGCAAATTCAACGCGTAACTATATTTTCCTCGCTGGTACTCGTTCAAATCGTACAGTTCCGTCACTGCCATATGCATTTGCCTGGCTGCCTCAATCAGCGTAAAACCTTGAACATGAATGCCGGACACATGATCATCAAGTAGTTCGCAATTCTCATCTGTAACCAGCGATGCTGAAAAAATATTATGGTCTATTTTTTGAGGCGTGGTAATCTGAACATTTTTTGCTTTATGTTTATGAACAAAACACAAATCAGCTCGATGGCTTATTTTTTCGTCGATCTGTATCGAATTTCCATAACGTTTTGTCTCACGCTTGATGATATCAAGAGCTTCTTCATTGATTCCCTGACAGAGGATAATACGTTGTAAAGAGCCACAATGCCGATAGTTTCGCAACTGATCCAGCAGGTCCGAAAAGCAAATTAGGCCGGGGTAGGCACTGAAGGCTTTAAACTTATCCCCGATCACACAGATTGACTCCCCTAAATTTTTTTCGTTCACGCCTTCCTCCATTTCGACGATGCGCTCTTTATTCCTGGCTGTCCTGAAGTCTTCTCGTGTCGATAGTCGGCTCTTGTTTTCTAAAAGAGTCCTATCAGCAGCCAGCAATATATATATAATTTTTGCTGAAGACAACTAGCCGTTCGGATAGGCGTTCACATTATTGCGAAATCGTGCATTCCGTGCATAGTAATCATGAAGGTTTTCGCACCGTGTGAAGCAGTTTCCATTTGGAGGAGGCAATAGGGCGAATCGGGTCTTTTCGCACAGGATTTTTGACCATAGTCTGCGATCAACGATTCGGACGATTAGCAGAAGCAAGAAGCGGGATAAACCAGGTATGTCTGACAAAGCTGAAGAAGCCGAAAATCCCGCAAGTGTGGGAATCGGGCGTCGCGCATCCGATTACCCTTAATATACCCTGATACGGGTATTGACTTTTCCGGTCATAAACGTATACTACATGAAAAAAGTATTCATATAAATATATGTATTTATTAAAGTTACTTGATGATATTTCTTCTTAAGAAGTAAGCGGAGCTCTCAAATACACGACTGGCAGACGGCTTTGTATTCTCACCAAAACTTTGGTACTGTATCAAAATGTTACTATTTCTATTCGGAGAAAAAGTGCCATGGTGGACGACTTACCTAAAAGGGACCTCCAAAAACTTCTGGAAATAATCAGCAAAGTTGTAAAATGCAGTAGCGTGCCTGAGTTCGAAGATGCATTACAGAACCTATGCTCTCTCCTTCCCTATGATAAGGTTTTATGTGTTAGCGGGAATGCGCATACATGCACAACGGATATAATGGTGAGCCATAATTTCCCGGGCCATTACTTGCAACTGTATGCAGTTCAGAACATACATAAGGAGGATCCTTGTATCGAAAGAAGTTTACTTCTTGGCGAACCGCATTTCTACAATATCCATGACGACAAAGAATATGATCAAACAATCGCAGACTCGTCGAATCAACGATATAAATCCCTCAGCCAGGATTTCAATCTCGTGAAGAACCTTTCGAGCGTCCTTACTGACGCTTCGGGAAAAGCAACATATCTCTGTCTCGCGAGTCCGACCGAAAAACCGCATCCTCGCTCTCTGCGGATTGTTAACATTCTCATGCCCCACATCCACCACACCATAATCAGAATTTACAAGACAGACAAAGCCAACGGGTTGCCAGCTCTATCAAATAGGGAGTATGAAATACTGAAATGGGTTATGGAAGGAAAAACCAACTGGGCGATATCTCAAATTTTGACCATTAGCGAGGGAACAGTTAAGTTCCACCTGGCGAACACATACCGAAAACTCGAGGTTGTAAGCAGGGGACACGCGATAGCCAAGATGTTGCAACTCGGAATCCAGACTGTTTAACGGGGTCCTTTCAAATGGCAGCTAATAGGTGAGAAATTTACTATCTCCGAAACTTATGCGGCTGTTGAGGAAGATAATCGAAGGTTAGCAAGGAGCGTGCGACCAGGCCTGGGAAATAGAGAGTGGGTATAAATAAGCGTAAACATGAGGGTCGTCAGCGGGGAATTTAATCCAGTGCCGTACGCACAACCTGCTTATTGACATTGCTAACTGTCAGAACAAGCGTCTATTCTGGTCAAAAGAGTATAAACACCGGCATCAAACCCGGAAGTCCCAGAGCACTATGAAACAAAATGAAACCTGCAAGGATCTATGCATTTTTACAAGTGCAAGCATTGTTTGGGATGGTCAAACTACCATCCCAAAGAGGCGCAATCTCGCGACAATCAATCAGTAAATGCAACTTTTACAACGAAATATATATGCACTGTGGAGGGTAGTGGCTACCGCCTGCGTTGCGATAGCGATACCTTGACGCCCGCCGTAAAACTGTACTAATTGGTTGTCTTCCCTCTTCCCTTTTTCCAGTACTCCAGTTTGTTCAGTGCATTCACGTAGGCCTTCGCGCTCGCGACGATGATGTCGGTGTCCGCACCATGGCCGGCCACCTTCTTTCCCATTTCCTCGACCTTCACCGTCACCTCGCCCAGAGCGTCCGTACCGCCGGTTATGCCTTTCACCAGATAGGCGTCCAACTTGCTCTTTGTCCCGGTAATGGCCGCGATCGTGCGGTACACGGCGTCGACGGGGCCATCACCGCTTCCCGTCTGCATCACGACCCTGCCGTCAAGCTCCATCTCCACGGTGGCGGCCGGCGTGATGCCGGTCCCGCTCTCGGCCCTGATGCTTTTCAGAACGTACACTTCGGTGATATGCTGGACCTCATCTGAGATGATGGCCTCAAGGTCCTCGTCAAAGACCTCTTTCTTTTGATCGGCGAGGCGCTTGAATCGTTCGAACGCCTTATTGAGGTCCTCATCCGAAAGCTCATACCCGATCTGCTTGAGCCGGTCGCGGAAGGCGTGCCTGCCGGAATGCTTGCCGAGCACAAGGTTCGTTTTGACGAGCCCCACTGACTCGGGCCGCATGATCTCGTAGGTCGTCCGTTCCTTGAGCAAGCCGTCCTGGTGGATGCCTGACTCATGGGCGAATGCGTTCGCGCCCACGATGGCCTTATTCGGCTGTACCGGAATGCCGGTTATCTTGGTCACGAGCCTGCTTGAGCGGATGATCTCCTCGGTATTGATACTCGTGTCAGCGCCGAAGAAATCTCTCCGTGTGCGAAGGGCCATCACCACCTCTTCCATCGAGCAGTTTCCGGCGCGCTCGCCGATGCCGTTCACCGTGCATTCGATCTGACCGGCTCCGTTCCGGATAGCCGCTATGGCATTCGCGACAGCGAGTCCGAGGTCGTTGTGGCAGTGCACGGAAATGACCGCCTTGTGGATGTTCCTGACCTTCTCCTTGACGCTCCTGATCAAGGCCCCGAACTCCTCGGGCATTGCATAGCCGACCGTGTCGGGGATGTTCACCGTGCTGGCTCCGGCTTCGATGACTGCTTCCACTACCTCAAGAAGATAGGACACTTCTGTCCGCGTCGCGTCCATGGGCGAAAATTCCACATCATCGACGTAGGAACGGGCGTGCTTCACCATTTCGACGGATCGTTTAAGAGCCTCGTCGCGTGATATGCGATACTGGTGTTTGAGATGAATATCGGACGTCGAATGGAATGTATGGATACGCCGTTTCGGAGCGTCCTTGAGCGCCTCCCAGGACCGGTCGATGTCCTCTTTTTTCGCACGAGCGAGGCTGCAGATGATCGGCCCGGAAACCTCGCCACCGATACGCTTGATGGCCTCGAAATCGCCGGGGGAGCTTATGGCGAACCCGGCTTCGATGATATCAACGCCGAGCCGCGCGAGCTGCTTGGCCAGCGTGACCTTTTCTTCAACATTCATGCTCGCGCCGGGTGATTGTTCACCGTCGCGAAGGGTTGTATCGAATATTTTTATGACCCTGTTCATATATCCTCCACATCGGGACCTACCCGATGTTGAATAATCAAATAAAAGGGAGATGCACAAGGACCGGTTCTATCAGAATTTACCGCCTCACTGCTCTCTGCTAGACCGCCGCCTTCCGGCTTTTCAATAGTTTGAAAAGGGCCTCGACAATGCCCAGAACGACATAGGCAAGCGAGATAAGGAACAGCACGAGGGCGGGATGATAAGCAACGACCGCCAGGAGCGCCACGATCCCCACCAGCAGACCAAAAGGCCGGCGTTCCTTGAGGTTCGCTTCTTTCAGGCCGTGATAGGTGATATTGCTCACCATGAGGCCAGCCACGACGAACGTGAGTGTAAGCACCCAGTAATCAAGGCTGAGAATATCCGCGAGCTGCACAAACTCCATCTGCTTCAAGATATCGATTACCTCCTGATATGCCAGGACCGTTGTCGCGATCATCAGGGCGGCTGCCGGCGACGGCAGACCGGTGAAATGTTTTTTCTCCTCGCTGCCCATCTGCACGTTGAACCGCGCCAGCCGGAGAGCCGCGCAGGCGACGAGGAAGAAGGCTGCCAGCCATCCGATCTTTCCGAACGACTGAAGGGACCAACTGTACACCAGCACCCCCGGGGCTACACCGAAGGAGATGGCGTCGGACAGTGAATCGATCTCGATCCCGAACTTCGAGGTCGTGTGCGTCATCCGTGCTACCCAACCGTCCAGAACATCGAATACCGATGCGATCAAGATGGCCCACGCCGCCCGCTCGTAATCCGAGTTGAACGAGGCCACGATGGAGTAGAAGCCCGCGAACATGCTGGACAGCGTGATGAGGTTCGGCAGGAGGTAGATCCCTTTTCTCATTTCAGCACCCCGATCACATCCCGCGACCCCTTGATCCGGTCGCCGACCTTGACCAAGATCTCGGTATTTTTCGGGAGAAATATGTCCACACGTGAACCGAACCGGATCAGGCCATAGCGCTCACCCGGTTTGACCGTGTCGCCCGGCTTTGCGTAGCAGACGATCCGGCGGGCAATGAGCCCGGCGATCTGCTTGACCAGGACCTTGTTCTTCCCATCAGAGATGACCATGCCCGTCTGTTCGTTGTCCAGCGACGCCTTGTCCACCGACGCCACGTGGAATTTTCCGGGATTGTATCTTACCGTCTCGATGGTCCCGCCGATCGGAGCCCGATTCACGTGCACATTAAACACGGAAAGGAAGATGCTGACCTGTTTCACGTCCTGTTTAAGATAATCAGGCTCATAAATGTCCTTCACGACGATCACTCTCCCGTCGGCCGGCGACACCACCAGGTCCTTGCCTTGCGGCACGGTCCGTTCGGGATCGCGGAAGAAGAACAAAACGAACAGCGCGAGCACAAGGGCCACGTAGCCCGTGTTCTTCCAGCCGAATGCAAAGAGCAGCGCCGTCGCCACCGCCAAGGGGAGGATAAACGGCCAGCCTTCGGCAGCTACCGGTATTCCATAGTTTTTCATCATATTTTTCAAACTCCAGCCACTAAGGCACTAAGACACAAAGAATTGCTACTCATTATTCAGATCATTAACTACTGTTGTAAACTTCGTGACTTCGTGGCAATGACTATTGTTTTAATTCTTGCTCTTGTCCACGAGCTTGTTGGCGGTAATCCACGGCATCATACTGCGGAGCCTCTCGCCCACCACCTCGACCTGGTGCGCGGCATTCTGGCGCCGACGCCCCGTCATTTCAGGATAGTTGGTCATACCTTCGAGAATAAAGCGCTTGGCGTAGTCGCCGCTCTGGATGTTATTCAGCGCCTCCTTCATGGCGGCGCGGCTCGACTCGTTGATCACCTTCGGGCCGGTGACATACTCGCCATACTCGGCGTTATTCGAGATCGAGTAGTTCATGTTGGCAATGCCGCCTTCGTACATAAGATCGACGATGAGCTTAAGCTCATGGAGACACTCGAAATATGCCATCTCCGGTGCGTATCCCGCGTCCACCAGCGTCTCGAAGCCAGCCTTCACGAGTTCCACACAGCCGCCACAGAGCACAGCCTGCTCACCGAAGAGATCGGTTTCGGTCTCGTCCTTAAAGGTGGTTTCGATGATGCCGGTTCGGCCGCCGCCGATGGCGGAGGCATAGGAAAGCGCGGTGGCCTTGGCCTTGCCGGACGCGTCCTGAAAAATAGCGATCAGGTCGGGAATGCCGCCGCCCTTCACGAACTCGCTGCGCACCGTGTGGCCCGGGGCCTTGGGGGCGATCATGATCACGTCAAGATCGGCGCGCGGCACGATCTGGTTATAGTGGATGTTGAAGCCGTGGGCGAAGGCGAGCGTCACGCCCTTCTTCAGGTTTGGCTCAATGTTTTCAGCGTAAATAAAGCGCTGGTGCTCGTCCGGCGCCAACACCATTACAAGGTCCGCCTCTTTCACCGCGTCGGCGATGTTCTTCACGGCGAGACCAGCGTTCTGCGCCTTCTTGACCGAGGGCGATCCCTCACGCAGCGCCACCGTGACGTTGACGCCACTGTCCTTCAGGTTCAGCGCATGCGCATGGCCCTGGGAGCCATAGCCCACGATGGCCACCTTCTTGCCGCGGATAATGGAGAGATCGGCGTCTTTGTCGTAATAGAGCTTCATCTTTTCCCCTTTCAACTATGGATAAATATATTATTGTATCTTCTTCTTGAACTCATCGTCCTTCATCAGCTGGTCCAGCGCCGACGAAAGCGCCTCGGATAACGCGCCGGCAACGGACTCCAATGAGAATGCCATGTCCTGACGCTCCATTTTGCTGTCCAGGACCAGCGTGCGGAATATTTTATTCTCCGCAACATCGGCTGCAGATACCCGGAGCTGGACTTCGGCAGTGGTCTTGACATTCAGCGGCTGGGAAACGACCTCAACCCAGAGCGTCTTGATATCGCCGCCGACCAGAATATCAAAACCGTCGCCCTTGACCGTTTCGGCCTTCATATCCCAGGCGGGAGCGTCCTTCACCATAATGCCGCGGGATGTGAGCGCGTCCTTGAACGCCGCAGTGACCAGGTCCGCCGTCGTGCCCTGCACCACCAGGTCGTTCTCGATATAATTGCTGATCGTCCGTTTGCCGAGGATCGATACGGTCTTCCCGCGGTCATCCTTGAACGGCGCTATTCCGACGACGATCTTCGGGACACCGGCGACCAGCGCCTCAGGCGCCTGATACGTTATGCCTTCGAGAAGCATCGGCCCTTTTTCCGCGCATGCCGACAGCATACCCATCATCGCGACACTGAGAAAAACTCGTACCATAGCATGTTTCATAAGCACCTCTATAGAATAACATAGGACATCGGTGCACCGATGTCCGGAAACCTGACGCCGGCTTCCGCAGAGCGGTGTCCGGCATCGTCCAACCTTCCTTTTGATCTTAGTCCCGGGTGATTGCTACCTTGCCGGTGCGAACGACTTCCTTGATGCCCATGGGCTTCAAAAGCTCGATGAAGGCCTCGATCTTCTTCTCGTCGCCCGTCACCTGAAAGGTATACGATTTCTGCGTGGAATCCACGACGCGGGCGCGGAAGATATCGGCGATCCGGAGCGCCTCTGACCGGTGCTCCACCGGGGTGTTGATCTTAATAAGGCACATCTCGCGTTCAACGAACTCTCTGTCCGCGAAATCGGTGACCTTGATGACATCGATGAGCTTGTTGAGCTGCTTGAGGATCTGCTCCAGGATCCGTTCGTCACCGGTGGTCACGATCGTCATCTGGGAGACGGTCGGATCGAGGGTTGGCCCGATGGAGATCGTCTCGATGTTGAATCCCCTGCCGCTGAAAAGCCCCGACACGCGCGACAGCACGCCAAACTTGTTCTCAACCAGCGCTGATATAATGTGTTTCATTCTTTAATCCTTACTGTCCAGAATGACCGCGGTGAACTGCGTTCTCGATATTTATTTCACGACTTTAAGCTTCTTCTCTTCCTTTTTCGTCTCTTCACCAAACAGCATTTCGTTGATGGACGCACCGGCAGGCACCATCGGGTAAACCTTCTCATAACGTGCGGTTACAAAATCCATGAACACGGTCTTTTTGGCCTTGAGCCCCTCTTTCAGCACCGCCACGACCTCGGACGGTTTCTCGGCCCGGAGGCCGATGGCCCCATAGGCCTCGGCCAACTTGACGAAATCCGGCGTGCTGCCCAGGTCCACGGACGAATAGCGCTCTGCGTAGAACAGCTCCTGCCACTGCCGCACCATGCCGAGGAAGCGGTTGTTCAGGATTACCACCTTCACCGGAATATTGTTCTCGATCGAGGTCGCGATCTCCTGTATGTTCATCTGAATGCTGCCGTCGCCGGAGATGCTGAACACGTTCTTGTCGGGGTGGGCGACCTTCGCGCCGATAGCCGCCGGCAAACCGTAGCCCATGGTCCCGAGGCCGCCGGACGACAGCCAGTTCCTCGGTGTATCGTACTTGAAGAACTGTGCCGCCCACATCTGGTGCTGCCCCACGTCGGTGACGATGATGGCATCGCCACCGGTAAGTTCATAGAGCTTCTCGATCACGAACTGCGGCTTGATGACCTCGTCGGACGGTTCATAGGTCAGCGGCCGTTCCTCACGCCAGGCGTCGACCTGCTTGAGCCAGCTCTTGCGGATCGCGTCCCATGGCTCCTTGACGGCGCGCAGTTCCTTGTTGAGCTCTACCATCACGTGCTTCACGTCGCCGACGACCGGGATGTCCACGCGGACGTTCTTCCGGATGGACGTGGGGTCCACGTCGATGTGAATGATCTTCGCCTCGGGCGCGAACCCCTCCACCTTGCCCGTCACCCGGTCGTCGAACCGCGCGCCGATGGCGACAATGAGGTCCGAGTTGTGGATCGCCATGTTGGCATAGTACGTTCCGTGCATGCCCAGCATGCCGAGCGAGAGCGGATGCGTCCCGGGGAATCCGCCGATGCCCATCAGTGTATGGGTCACGGGGATACTGGTCAACTCGGCGAATTCGCGGATCTGCTCCGCTGCATTCGAACTGATGACGCCCCCGCCGATGTATGCGACGGGCTTCTTGGCCTTCGCGATGGCCGCGGCCGCCTGCGTGATCTGACGCTTGTTGCCGGTGACCGACGGCTTGTAGCTTCGGATATCCACCTTCTCCGGCCATATGAACTCCGCCTTGGCCGTCACCACGTCGCGCGGCAGGTCGATGAGCACCGGGCCCGGCCTTCCGCTCGCGGCAATGTAGAAGGCCTCCTTGATGGTCTTCGCCAGGTCCTTCACATCCTTCACCAAAAAATTGTACTTCGTGCAGGGCCGCGTGATGCCGACAATGTCAGCTTCCTGGAACGCGTCGTTCCCGATGAGCGCCGTTGGCACCTGGCCGGTGAAGACCACGATCGGGATGGAATCCATATATGCGGTGGCGAGACCGGTGACCGTGTTCGTAGCACCGGGCCCCGATGTCGCCAGGGCGACACCGACCTTGCCCGTGGAGCGTGCATAGCCGTCAGCCATATGCACGCCTCCCTGCTCGTGACGGGGAAGAATGATGCGAATGTCCTTCTGATCGTACAGAACATCGAAGATCTTGAGCACGACACCGCCGGGATAGGCAAAAACAGTATCCACCTTTTCCCGCTTCAGACTCTCAAGGAATATTTCCGCGCCGGTGATCTCTTTGGTTGACATGGTTGCACCCTTTTTTAAAACAGACGGTAGGAAGATAAGAAGTTGAGAAGTTGGGATTGGTCTTTTGTTCTTTCCTACCTTCTTACCTTCCTACCTTCTCAACTTCTGGATTTCTATGCTTTCACGACCGCGCCCGTATTCGCCGATGTAACGACCTTCGCGTACCGGGCGAGCCAGCCGCTCTTGATCTTGGGCTCCCGCGGCTTCCACTTCGCGAGCCGCTTCTTCATTTCCGACTTGGAACATTTGATCTCCAGCTTCCTGTTGGGAATATCGAGAACGATCTTGTCGCCATTCTTCACGACCGCAATGGGGCCGCCTTCCGCCGCCTCGGGTGAGACATGACCGATGCAGGGCCCTTTGGTCCCGCCCGAGAACCTGCCGTCGGTGATAAGAATAACAGATTCACCGAGCCCCATCCCCATGATGGCAGATGTCGGAGAGAGCATCTCGCGCATGCCTGGACCGCCCTTCGGGCCCTCGTAGCGGATCACGATGGCGTGGCCGGCCTTTATTTTTCCGCCCATGATGGCCGCCATGGCGTCCTCTTCGGAATCAAAGACGATGGCAGTTCCCTCGAACCGCATCATTTTTTCGCTTACTGCGGTCTGCTTGATGACCGAACCGTTCGGGGCGAGGCTGCCGGAAAGCACAGCGATGCCGCCCTCCCGGTGATAGGCCTTGTCGAGCGGCCGGATGACGTCCGCATTCCGAACCCGGCCTGATTTCGAGAGCTTCACGATGGATTTCCCGCTCACGGTAGGAGAATCCTTCAGCACGGACGCGAACCGGGAAAGCACGGCCGGTATGCCGCCCGCAGCGTCGAGGTCCTCAAGATAATGCTGGCCGCCGGGAAGCATGTTGCAAATATGGGGAGTCCTCCTGCTGATCGAGTCGAATATCGAGATCGGCAGTTCGATGCCGGCCTCGTAGGCGATGGCCGGGATATGGAGCGACGTGTTCGTCGAACCGCCGAGCGCCATGTCTATCCTGATGGCATTCTCGAAGGCGTTCTTCGTCATGATCTTTCGCGGTGTAAGGTCCTCTTTGACCAGTTCTACGATTCGTCTGCCGCTCTCGAAAGCGATCCGGCGCTTTTCACCGGATACCGCGAGGGCGGTTGCGCATCCCGGCAGGCTCATGCCGATCGCCTCGGTCACGCAGGCCATGGTATTTGCCGTGAACATCCCCTGGCACGATCCCGGGCCCGGGCAGGCGCACATTTCAAGCTCTGCGAGGTCCGCTTTGGACATCTCACCCTTCTTCACCTTGCCCACTGCCTCAAAGGCACTGATGAGGTTCACCCGCTGGCCGCGGAAATTGCCGGAATGCATGGGTCCGGCGGTCACGACGATGGTCGGGATATTGATGCGCGCGGCCGCCATGATCATTCCCGGCGTGATCTTGTCGCAGTTCGTAAGGAGCACCAGACCGTCGAAGGCATGGGCGGTAGCGACGGACTCGACGATATCTGCAATGAGTTCGCGCGACGGCAGCGAGTAGTGCATGCCGGTGTGGCCCATGGCGATACCGTCACAAATGCCGGGAACGCCGAAGAACAACGGCCAGCCGCCCCCGGTATGCACACCCTTTTCGATGTACCGCTCAAGGTCGCGCATGCCGATGTGGCCCGGGATGAGGTCGGTGAAGCTCGTGGCGACACCGATCATGGGCATTTCGAGCCCTTTCCGGGTGATCCCTGTGGCGAACAGAAGAGACCGGTGACCGGCCCTTTCAACGCCCTTTTTGATCCTGTCGCTTCTCAAAATAGCGTCTCCAATGACAAAATAGTTATTATTTTTAACATAGATACAGCAGGAGAGTCAATAAAAAAAATCCCCCCTTACGCTCTCCGTAAGGAGGGATCTCGCACCATTCGGTCGTACAAAACAGCAAAGGCAAGGAATCATCCCTTGCCTTTGTTTCTTCAGGCGTTCCCTGTTTTGGTGCGCCTGATCAGTTCCATCATTTTATCTTTTGCCGCCAGTTTAAGCTTTTGAAGCCTTCTTCTCTCGATCTCTTCCTCAGGACTGAGATATACATGCGTTTCGAAGCTCATGAGCTCATCATCGAGCTTTCTGTGCTCCTGTTCCAACTGCTTGAACTCCGGGTTCTCCGTCCTGAGTTTCACCCTTACTGCTTCCTCGGATACCTCCATCACATTCATAAGCATGCCCTCCTTTTATTTACTGGGGTCTTTGAATGACAAGAAGTTCGTGGGACGCTGTTCATTTTTGTAAACGTTAACACAATTATCCTGAAAAGGCAAGGCTAAATAAATTGGGGAATTGCATTTATTTCCTTTTATTATTAGACGTTTATAAAAACAACAAATGTTATTTATCAGTTCCTCCTTCTGTGTCCAGTCGCACTAGTATTGCAACAAGTTAATTATGAAACATAATGACGAGACAACTTCTGAT
>CAYPOT010000021.1:0-53523 GCA_964412455.1 uncultured Nitrospiraceae bacterium
ACTAGCACCGATGCAAGTAACTGCCCGGGATAGGACGAAATCGTTGATTGCTTTCAAGAAAAACATAGGAATCCCTGCTGCTCCGGTTCTGGTCGTTCTGGCGATCCTTACCCTGGGTATCATAGTGGCAGCGCTCAACCGGCTGGGTATCTTTCATGTGAACGTGGCCGTGTCCCGGATCCTTGCTGTCCTGCTGCTTGCGGCCGCGCCTTTCTATATTATCCTTTTGACCCTCTTCATAAAAAAAATCGGCACCTTCGCAGCGAAAGCGGAAGCCGGCGCCAGCCGCGATTCCCTTACGAACCTGTTCAATCAGAAGACCTTCTGGGAGGTCCTCGGTCATGAGATCGAACGATCGAAGCGGCGAGGTTACCGCTTCTCCCTTCTCGTGATCAACCTCGACAATTTCAAGACGGTCAACGATCTTTACGGACATAAGGTGGGTGACGCCTTTCTCGCCTCGTTCGCCCATCATTTCTGCGGCATCATTCGGAAGGTGGACATCCCTGTCCGATACGGCGGAGATAATTTCGCAGCCATTCTGCCGGTCTGCGATGAAGCAGAGGCATATTCCGTTGCCGACCGCCTCCTGGACGGCATCCGGCAGTATTCCTCTCTTCTGCCTGACGGCAACCGGGTCCGAACCACCGTTTCCATCGGCGCCGCCGTTTACCCGGACCACGCACACGAGGCTAGGGACCTTTTTCTTATCGCGGACAGCATGATGGCTCATGCCAAATCATCCGGCAAGGACCGCTTGAGCGTACCGAGCGACGACGTGGACCTTACGGCACTGAAAAATGCCGGGGCAAAGAACCTCCTCATCATGGATGCGATCCGGGAAGATCGCTTCGTTCCCTATTTCCAGCCTATCGTCTCGGCCGACGGACTGACCATCCTGGCCTACGAGATCCTGACCAGGATCGATACCGGATTCCGGGTAATTCCCGCCGCGGAGTTCATCGAGACGGCGGAAAGCATGGGCGCCATCAGAAAGATGGACTACCTGCTCATCGAGCGGTCGATGCGGATCGTTGCGCAGAGCGGGTACCTCGGGGCGCTGTTCTTCAATCTCTCGCCCAAGGCCCTGGTACTGAAAGAATTCGTTCCGACCATCCGCGCCATCCTGGCCAGATATGCGTTCGCCCCCTCACGGATGGTCTTCGAGATCACCGAACGGGAAACGGTGAAGAACCTGAGCGTGATCAAGGCGATCGTACGGGCGCTCAAGCAGGAGGGCTTCCGGTTCGCCATCGATGACTTCGGTTCCGGGTATTCCTCATTCCAGTACATCAAGATGTTCAAGGTTGACTACTTGAAGATCGACGGCGAGTTCATTCGAAGCATGACCGGGTCCGGAAGCATGGAAAACACCATTGTGGAAAATATAGTCCGGCTCTCCGCGGACCTGGGGATCAAGACCATCGCAGAATATGTTGAATCAGGGCCGATACTCCAGCAGGTCCAGCGTGTCAAGATCGACTATGCTCAGGGATATCATATCCAGCGGCCGGCCCCGCACCTCAACTGGCATCCCGCCGAGTGCATTACCGCACCGGCGATGCCCCCGGCGAAGTCCTGCACCGCGGCGTAACGGATCAGAACAATAAGCTGCCTTCTCTAATACAATACAATGTCCATTTCCGATTCGCTCCCTGGAAATAATCTGAATATCGCAGAAATGCGAAGACAAAAGCTGCCCGACAGCAATATCCCGGGCAGTCGATCCGAATAACGTCAGGGTTCATGGGCAGCATCATGACGCTCCAAAAAAAACGGCGGGACAGTACAATCTGTCCCGCCGTTCCTTGTTTTCCGGATCACCGGATCATGGGTATCAGCTTTTACCGACCTTGTCAGACTTTTTCGCCCTCGACTGATTCTTTCTCTTTTTGCCCGCCAGGTAGGCCTCGATGGGCCGCCACCCGAAGGACATGCTGCCCGCCGCCGCCGAGACAACGCCTTCGGCGAGCTTCTTGCCGATCAGGCTCACGGTCATCGCGATCCCGATGAAGGGGAGGAATACCGCGAAGACCAGACCGATGACCGGGGCCGCACTCAGCATCACGGCAACCGGCGCCTTGATGTACCGGGTCGTTCCGCTGCCCGGAAGCGCGCCTTCCTGCTCCATCTGCACCCTGTTCCCGTTCGCCAGGTTCCAGTAAGTCCCTGCCTTTACCGTATGTCCGCCTTTGGTCAACATGTTCATTCCCTCCTTGTGGGTGGTTTTTTGTTCTTGTTGATTAAAAGATACTACGTGGAGGGAAAAAGGTAAATCGGGATAAGTTCCTACGGTGAGAGGCAATTGTTCCTAGGAAGAAGTTCGTAGAAAACGGAGAGCAGGGAAGGTCCGGATGTCTCCGCACCCGGGACCCAGACTATTGCCAACCAACAATGATCAATACTAATTCAAGCAACGCTCGAGGGTAAAGGAGCAGCGATGCCTGGCCGCTCCCGCCCTGGCAGAACAACCCTTCATTGGCTCAAGGGTGAAGGGACATAGTTGAAACAGCTCAACGGTCTTCGATGCTTTTTCCTTTCTGGATGGCTCAAGCGGATTCTTCGCCGGGCCTGTTCTTGTGCAATTACTGTCTATCAGTTTCATTGAGCTCCCCTCCTTATCTCTATTGATGGTATCTAAGGATAGCACAATTCCTTCCAAGGTGAAGCCCTTGAAAAACCACTGGATAGGACCTGGGATCTTCTCGCATGATTGGTTCATTAAAAGAAGGTTGCAGACGCTAACGCGGAGATCAACGGGCTGGATGTCCGGAGTAACAGCCCGCCCCGGATGCTACATTATCAACCACGGGCTGTATGACCTCATGGCCGTATCCTGAACCTTGATGATCAGCTTGAACGATTCTTTCAGCAGCGTCTTGTCGAGCGACCCGAGGCTGTGGGGATCGATAAAATTGTCCGGCTCTTTCCCCGCCTGGATCTGCTCATACTGATGTTTGAGCCTCAGGGACATCAGGAATTCGAAGGCTTGTTCAAGCTCGCCGGATATTGCGCCGCCCAACGAGGAGCTGTCCCGTAGTGCTGAAAGCCGCTCGACAGTGGAGGTATGGTATACTTTCTTTTCCAGCGCGAAAAGCCGTGCGGCATCGATGATCGGGCTGAGCCCTTTGAGCTTGATGTTGAACTTCCCCCGATGCTCACCGCTCTTCTCGCAGGAGAACCGTCTGAAGATGTCAAGGGGCGGCCTGTTCGTTACCACGACGCCGGCCATATGGGCAAAAAAGAGGCTCTTGTCCTTGACCTCATGCCCCAGGAAGGCCCGGAGCCGTTCCGCAAGCAGCAGGTCTCCGTGAACGGGCCTGAAATCGAAAAATATAAGCGACCGGAGGATCGCCTCCGGTGTGGGACTCTGTATCCATTTCGAGAAGTATTTTTTCCAGGTACTGAGCGGCTGGCACCATTTCGGATTGCTCGCCATGTAGTCCGCGGAGCACGGAGGGAACCCGCATCGCGCCAGGGCATCTTTCATCTGGACGGCGAACTGGGAGAAATACGCCGCGACATCCTTGCCATCTCCGTCTGTCCGGTCTTCGTAGATAATGGCGTTGTCCTGGTCCGTCTTAAAGGTCTGCTCTTTTCTGCCTTCACTGCCGAATATGATCCAGCAATAACCCGCGGGAGGGGGGCACATCCTGGCTTCCGTGATCTCCAGGACCCTTTTCAGCAGCCGGTCGTTGACCTCGGTAATGATCCTGGTGATGTTGCTCGCCTTTGCCCCGTCCCGGATGAGCAGGGTTATGATCCTGTTGATCTTCCTGGCGACGGGCACGAGCCCGTCGATCGTATCCTGGTTCTCGATCTCCCGGGCAACGGCGAGCGGCGACGTCCCCTGCAGCATCATCAGATCATGACTGGTCAGGATCCCTCGCAGCTCTCCCTGGCTGACCACGAGCAGGTGGTGGATGTTGTACCGGATCATCTTGAGGAGGGCCTCGAAGCAGGGGTCCCGCGCTTCCGCCTTGATGATGGTAACGCTCATGATATCGCCCACCTTCTCACTGCTGTCCCTGCCCTTGGAGAGGACCTTGTTCCGCAGGTCCTTGTCCGTTACCATCCCGGACGGCAGGCCGTGGTCGTCAAGCAGGACGAGCGAGCTGATATTGTGGTTCGCCATGATCTCCGAGGCCTCGCGGATTGACAGGTCCTCCGATGCCGTGATCACCTTCTTGGTCGCGAGATCGTCCAGGATGTTCGTGAACAAAAGCTTGTCCCCGCCGCCGTACAGCAGCGTCCGGTCGTGCATCTCCTTGTAAGCCATATGCATGAGCCTTTTCAGCAGGGACCGGAGACAGAATTCTGAGAATTCCGCGTTCGTTTTCAGCAGGTCGAGGACCGTTTCCTTGTCAACGAGATAGCACACGGTATCTTCCGAGGCGACGATCGTGTCCAGCGAGATCTCGCCGAACAGAAAGGAGCGCAGGCCGAAGAATTCGCCCGAGGTCCGGAAGTCCACCAGCACCTCTTCATCCTCATTGGTGCTGACGAACACCTTGACCGCCCCTTGCCGGATGATGACAAGATGCTCCGCGGCGGGGCCGTTCTGGCGGAGGATGGTCTTACCCTTGGGATGGAACTCCTGCGCGAGGTTCTTCACAATGCCGCTGAGGGCCGCATCGTTCAGACAGCTGAAAGGCGGTGTTTGTTTGAGGAAGGTGAGCGCGTCTCGGGTCGTCATAATGTTGCTCGGGGTCGCCCCTGATCGGAAGCACTTAATTGGCCCTGTCAAGTGCCTTTCGCACAGCCCTCTTCATCTCATCATGCATGAGGGGTTTAATGATGAAATCGCATGCGCCTGCTTTAATGGATTCCACCGCCGTGGTCAGGGAGGCATACGCCGTGATGACGATCACTTTTTGCGTTGGTTTGGTCCTGCGGTACTTCTTCAGCAGGTCAATGCCGCTGATGCCGGGAAGGATGATGTCGGTGATGATGAGGTCGTAGGACCTTGAGTCGAGGAGGGCGAAGGCGGTCTCGGCACTGTCGGCCATGTCCACCTCGTAGCCTTCGCGGATAAACACTCTCTGCAGGGACGCACAGAGGGTATCCTCGTCTTCAACGATGAGCAGTCGATCAGCCATTGTGCCTTACCGGAAGGTTCCCCCGCCCGTCGCGGCCATTCCGGTTCCTGTTCCTGACTCGTTCCACAAAATTGCTGTGTCACCTATAGTTATAGAATAGAAAAGGACTGCGGCGATGTCAAGAAAAGCTCACCTTTTTCCGCTGATATTTGCGGTTGGATGAAAACCGAGGCGCCTAATATGGGTACTTTCGTAACAGGGCGCGGGTTGCGCGGGAAAGACTACAACCCGTGAATTGACAGGGTATCTTGAGCTGAAACTCAGCTCAGGAAGAGCTTCACGTCGGGCCGCATTTCAGGTTGCAGGCCTTTTCCACAGCCTTCTTCTCTTCGTCAGGCAGGTGGCACTTTTTATACTTTCTGCCGCTGCCGCACCAGCAGGGATCGTTCCTGCCCGGTGTTACCGCAGGCGGATCTTCCTGCTTTTTTTTAACTGCGCTCATGACTCGATCAAAGAGGCCCATGATTTCTCCCGGACTACCGGACCAAACCCTTCATCCCTATACACCTAACCCGGACAAGCCGGAACCAAAATTTGCCACGAAGACTCGAAGTCACGAAGAACAGCGAGAACTGCTTAAGGTACTGTTTTAATGATTAGATTAAGGCCGTACTTTGTGTCTCGCTTAGAAGCGCCTACTTTTGGTCGTGTCTTCGTGGCAAAATGTTCTTGCCGTTTTGAGTAGAATTTGATTCGTAACTAACTAAGTATATCAGCGAATCTGGCTTTAAGGATATCCCGAGTGACCGTGCTTTTCGAGGATATCACGGATGCGGGGCGTGCAGCGCTCCCCTTTGCAGGAACCGCACCCCGCGCCGGTCGCTTTTTTCAGTTCCTCGACCGTCGTCAGTCCGGCAGTGATCCGATCCTGGAACACACGCGTTCTGATCCCTTTGCAGATGCAGACGGGCTTGAGTCCTTCGATGATCTCCTGTTCTTTCTTCATCTGGCAAATAGCTACTTGGGGAAAAACGGCACTGCGGTCTTCCGTGAAAGCACCCGCTGCGCGCAGGCGCCCTGCCCGGCTCACTTCTTCAATTCCTCGATGATCCGCGCACAGACCTCTTCGTGGGTAAGGCGTCCGCACGTGATCGTGACGTCGGCATATCTTTCGTACAGCGGCACCCGTTCCTCGAAGAGCTCGCGAAAGCTCTGCTCCGGACGCTTTGCAAGACCCCGTGTATCGAGATCATGCACCCTCGCCTCCAACACAGGCAGGTCCGCGCGAAGGAAGACCAGCGTGCCGTGCTCTTTGAGATGGGCCATGGCGGCCGGGCTGTACACGGCGCTGCCGCCCGTTGCGATAACGCAGTTGCGGCAATCGAACTGCAAAATGACCTGCTCCTCGATGGCGCGCAAGGCCAGGTGCCCTTCGCGGTCAACAATGTCCTGGAGCGGCCTGCCCTGCGACGACTGAATCAGGACATCGGTGTCAACGAAACTGCGGCAGGTCAGTTTTGCCAGCATGACGCCGACGGTGCTTTTGCCGGCACCGGGCATGCCGATCAGGACAATAGAGGCGTCATTGTCAACCATGGTTTGTTCTTCCCTCGTACACGTAGGTGCGCGGCACAGCAGCGGCGGTCCTTCAACCGTGCTTCGACCAACTTAGCACGATCACTCCCGTCCCTCTACGCCCTATCCGCAGCACTTCTTGAACTTCTTCCCGCTGCCGCAGGGGCAGGGATCGTTGCGGCCGGCCTTGGGTGATGCGTGCACCACCGGCCGGGTCGGCAGCGGCTTCCCCGTCGTGAAATACCAGGTCCCTCCCGTCTTCCTGAACGACGACCGTTCATGATGCTCCTGCCGGACGCCGTTCCCCGTGAAGGACACGACGAACTCGACCTGGCCCTCCTGGTCGCCGGGCCCACCCTTCTCGGTCTTCATGATCTCGATGCCGTGCCACTCTGCCCGCTCCGCCCAGGCGCGGCTGCTCGATTCATCATAGTCGGCCCGGTGATCGGGGTGCAGGGAAGCGCGGAGCCAGGCGAGCTCCTTTTTGACATAGGCGCTGTACCGGGAGCGCATGACCTGCTCCGCCGTGTCGGCGAGCCGTTCGCCGGCAATAACGGGCCGGCAGCAGTCCGCATAAGATCTTGTTGAACCGCAGGGACAGATATCCATGGATGGCTCCTTGCGAGGATTTTCAAAGCGAGAAGACCTTACAATAAACGGGGTTCCAATGCAAGGATTTTGACGGGTAAATAACGGGGGCCTGAGCAGACCGTTGTTATGCCATACCTGTTGTGGCTTGCCTGGATAATTGTTGGGGGCGTTTGGAAAAGCACGGGGAGAGGACCTGATACTCCTGTTTCAAAGAAGTTCCATCACGATCCCCCGGGTCACCGCGTCACGAACGAACTGCTTGATGAACTCCCGGTCCTCGGCCATGATCCTGGTGAACTGCACCGCCATGCCCGGTTCCGCGAAGGGGGCGCTATCCTGCCTGCGGGTATAGAGGATCTTTCCGTCGGCTTTGACAGTGCGGCCGTCGATGGTGAGCTGCAGGGCAATTTGCTCGTCAAGGCTGTGATACTTGAACGTGCGAATGTACAGTCCCTGGGCCGAGATGTGAGTAGCGCATTCACCCCGGGAGCTGTCGAGCGGCACATCGTTCAACGTCACCGGCAGCGTGACCTGGACGCGGATGTTCGTCCTGGGCGTGGATTCCATGGACGTCTGAACGGCGCGATAGAGCTCTTCCACCGGCACAGGCTTTCGCAGTACGGGGTGTCCGCCGATCTCGACATCATCCAGTTCGTGACCAGTATCGACGGGAGGCAAGAGAAGAAGGACGGGGATGGAGGACGTGTGAGGATTGCTGTCCAGCACCCGCAGGAGGTCGATGCCGTTCATGCCCGAGAGGGCGGAGTCGGTGATCACGAGGGCCGGCATGGCCACGGAGATCATGTCCAACGCCTGGCGGGCGTTCTGTGCGGTGCAGACGGGATAGGAGAACCGGTGGAGAAGCATCGCCGTGGTGAACAGGTCATTGGTATTCCCTTCGACCACCAGGATGTACCTGCTCTTGCGGGTGAAGGGACTCGGAACTGGCTCACTGGCTCCCTGTGTCATCTCGGTACTTTTCGCCCCCGTGCCGGAAACGTCGATTGGAAGGATATCTATCAGGTACTGCAACGGAGGATATTGATTGCGCGGGAAGATAGACGCAACTTATCCCCTATTAAGATAAGTATATAAGAAACGGCGGAAAGAGTCAATAAACGCCCTTCATAAGGCCTCTTGTCGTCAGCCGCCCCCCCCGGTGCGGCTGCCTGCTACGGTTACTTTCTAAATGTTCTGCTTGCCAAAGGACATGGACTTCAGTAAGATTGTAAAAGGGTCGCAATGAACGACCATCTCGCCGGATCGGCGTGTCGCGCTGACATTGAGGTCTGAAGCTCCCTGCTGTTGAAGGTCCTCCCGGAATACAGGTCCTATGCATAAAAAAATTCTCCTCATCACTCCGCCCTTTACCCAACTCAACACCCCTTACCCGGCATCGCCGTATCTGAAAGGCTTTTTGACATTACATGGCCATGAGGTGTTCCAGGCCGACCTGAGCATTGAACTGACAAACAAGATCTTTTCCCGGGAAGGCTTTCGAAAACTTTTCGCTCAAGCAAAAAACACCAATAAGGAAATTTCCCGGAATTCACTTCAGATCATCGACAATGGACATTACTATCTGCAGACGGTGGATAAGGTAATGGATTTCCTGCAGTATCGCGATAACACCCTTGCCCAGCGCCTCTGTTCTGATACTTTTTTACCGCGGGCCTCACGCTTTGATCAATTGCCCGACCTGGAATGGTCTTTCGGGAACATCGGGGTGAATGACAGGGCGCGGTTCCTGGCAACACTCTATATTGAGGATATTGGAGATCTGATCAAAGATGCCGTTACTCCCTATTTTGGTTTCAGCCGTTACGCGGAAAAACTCGGTATGTCCGCCCACTCTTTCGCTCCGATCGATGACGCTTTACGGCAACCGGAGACTCTTATTGAAGCATGGTTGATCGAATTGCTGAAGGTCCACATCGATCAGTTTTGTCCCGATGTTCTGGGAATAACCATTCCCTTTCCTGGAAATCTCTACGCAGGGCTCAAATGCGGTCAATTTGTCAAAAATACCTTTCCCCGCATCAAGATCGTCGCGGGCGGCGGGTTTGTCAATA
This sequence comes from uncultured Nitrospiraceae bacterium, assembly GCA_964412455.1. Taxonomy (GTDB): domain Bacteria; phylum Nitrospirota; class UBA9217; order UBA9217; family UBA9217; genus JAAXXJ01. Next base: position 9,278 of record CAYPOT010000021.1, read on the forward strand.
CGGAACTCCGTGAGCTTTCAGAACCGGCGATCTTTAACTATGTGGATTTCATTACCCTGGACGAGGGCAATCTTCCTTTTTTGAATATTCTGAACTTCCTCCGCGATGAAAAGAATACGGGCGCCCTCAAAAGGACGTTTAGAAGGATTGAAGACGAAGTAATCTACTTCAATGATGAAAAAGGAAAAGACCTTTCCCCTTCGGAGACCGGCTGTCCCGATTATTCGGATCTCCCGCTGGATAGATATCTTTCTCTCATTGAGATCGCCAATCCCATGCACCGCCTTTGGAGCGACGGACGCTGGAACAAGCTTACGGTCGCTCACGGCTGCTACTGGCATCGATGCTCATTCTGCGACACCACCCTCGATTATATTAAACGCTACGAGAGCGCACCGGCACCGCTGCTGGTCGACAGGATCGAACAGGTGATGGCCCAGACAGGACAGAACGGATTTCATTTTGTTGATGAGGCCGCTCCGCCTGCAGCCCTGAAAGAGTTGGCACTGGAATTGCTGAGAAGAAAGATCAGCATATCCTGGTGGACAAATATCCGCTTTGAGAGTGCTTTTACTGAAGACCTCTGCCGGCTTTTGGCTGCATCGGGTTGTATTGCAGCTACGGGAGGACTGGAAGCGGCCTCTGACAGGATTTTGAAATTGATGAACAAAGGGGTGAACCTTCGCCAGGCTGCCCAGGTTTGCCGCAACTTCAGCGAAGCCGGCATCATGGTGCATGCCTATCTGATGTATGGCTTTCCAACGCAAACCAGGCAGGAAACCATTGATGCACTGGAGATCGTGCGGCAGTTCTTTAAAGAGGGCATCATCCAATCGGCATTTTGGCATTTATTCACCGCTACCGTTCACAGCGATGTAGGAAGCGATCCGGGTAAATATCATTTTACGATAGCCGCCCGTCCTGCGGGAAAATTTGCAAAAAACGACCTGGTGCACGAAGATCCAGAAGGCTGCGACCATCAGACCTTCACGCAGGGCCTGAACAAAGCAGTGTACAACTTCATGCATGGCATCGGTACGGACCTTGCGATCAGGGAGTGGTTCGACTTTCACGTTCCCGCAATTTCGGTAAAAAGAGATTTCGTGGAGCGGGCGATCAAAAAAGGTCCTGCGTTTGATGGTGAACGGTTGAGCCTCCAAGTTCTCTGGATCGAGAACCAGCCTCGTTTCATAACAGACGATCCGGTGAAGAGAGGGGCTCCGGGAAAGAACGGCAAGCTTGTTTTTAATACTAAAACGGAGAGTTTCACCGTGATCACCGATAGTGAGATCGGGAAATGGCTGGAGAATGGTTTCGTGAGGTTTTCCGCGCAGAACACAGCGTTGCTGTCACTGGAAGAATTGAAGCGAGATTATGAGAAGCACTTTTCTTTTCCTTTTCACTCTTTTCTGCGGTCCAGGGAATGGAAGACCTTGAGGGAAAAAGGATTATTGTTGATCTAAGGAGATGCCTTCGCAATAAGTCGTTCTCACATAAAGACCACAGAGGCCACAAAGACATAGCTGACTGTTTTCAATTCGCCTTGCTTCGTGCCTTTGTGCCTTCGTGTGAAATCTTGATTTATTCCGAGATCATCGAAGAAACTGCTCGGCGAGATTGGCAAAAAACATTATCCACAGCAGCCGCAAGGCCGGTCCTGATACACTCTCGTTCAATCCTCCCCGCGATCCTCACGCCTGTCCCACGGCATGGCCGGAAGGCATGATCCCCGCGCCAAGCTGTTCAAAGATGAAGAACCTGATCAGGCCGCTGTCCTCCGGCGTAATGTTCACGAACTTCATCCCCATGCCCGGTTCGCAGAAGGGGCCTTCCTCGAAGGAGACGATGTAGAGCACTTCCGCTTCGAGATCCACGGACCGGTCCCCGAAAAAAAGACTGATGCCGGCACGCGCCTTGGCCGGACGGGGCTCCAGGGTCCGGAAGAACACCCCGTACTGCGACAGGACCGTGACGAACCCCTGTGTCGCGCCGTTTTTGTCCCGCAGCGTCGCCTGCAGGGCGGTGGGGATCCGGATATTTTCGCGCGAGCCCTTCTCGATCACTTTCTGAATTACCTTAAAGACCTCTTCAGGATTGAGCGGCGACCGGAGCAGTCCGGCGAGCTCTCCCTGTCTCAGGCGTTCCTCGAGGCCGCGGTCCGGCCCCTCGGCGACCATGACGAGCGGCACGTCCCGGAACCGGACGTCGGCCTTCAGCCGCGCCGCCAGGTCCTCGCCAACATCCCCGGCCTCTGCAAAGACCGCCACGGCGGGCGCCACGCACAGGAACTCGACCCCCTCACTGGCACTGTTTGTGTTCGCGATCGTGTAACCAAACCGCTGCAGGAGCATGCTCAGGGTGAAGCGTTCGTTCCAGTCCGTGTCCACCACCAGAATGTACCGCATCTGCCCGCTCACCAACGCTGGTCCGCTCATGGCGCTTCTCCGTGCGCTTCTCCGTCTCGTGGTTCAGATCGTTCCCGCGGCAACCCGTTACGCCGGAACGTGAAGGTTATTTCTTCTTCGCCTTGGCCGGGACCACCAGCACCTTGCAAGGCGCGTGACCGATGACCCGCTGTACCGTGCTGCCCATCATCAGCCGCGTAAGCCCCGTGCGGCCGTGGCTGCCCACAATGATGACGCTAACCTTCCTTTTTTTTGCCTCGGCAACAATGAGCTTGTAGGGCTCATCACCCAAGTGCAGAATGATCTCGCACTTCACGCCGGCGCGAACGGCCTTTGCCTTGATCCCCTCCAGATACGTTCTCATCTGCTTTTCCAGTTTTTCCGTTGACAGCACATCCCAGAGCTCAACCTCGGCACTCACCTCGAAAACGAGCAAAACAGAGAGGATGCTCGAGCAGGCGCTGGCGATGGTGATCGCCTCCTGGACGGCGGCCTTGCTGTACTCGGACCCGTCCGTCGCGACGAGCAGTCTTTCGAATCCCTTTGTCGGACATACTTTGCTGGCCATTGTTCTCCTCCTGGTATTCCTGCGGCAAGGTCGCCGCTGATCAGATATCCCCGGGCATCTGCCTGCCCGGCGGCCCCTATCTCGCCTTGACGCTCTGGCCGCTCTTTCTGAATCGGGCGATGATATCAGCGGTCGCCGGCAGGTCCTTGGCAGGCGTATCGGGCGCGGTTATCCCTTCGTAGAACGACGCACTCTTCAGCGTATAAAATTCCATAATGTCCAGGCAGTCGTTCCCGATGGCGGTCCCGTACCGGACATGATACAGCTCGCCGCCGCGGAAATAGAACCGGGCCATATCCTCGCTCTTTTCAGCGATGCTGATATAGAGGGCGCCGTTCTTCTTGCCGCTCCGGAGATCCTGCAGCAAGTCCGCAAATAGCTTCATCTGGGCCATAGGCCGTTCTCCTCGCCGTTCGCGCCCCTCTATGCGCCGCAACACATGATACCTGGCTCCGCCACCCGGAACCAAAAAGATGACTTTGATGCGTTAGGAACGATCTTATTTTACCGGCTTCGAATGGCATCGGCTGCAGTCCGCCTGCGGAAAGGCGACTGTGCCGTGGCAGGCGCCGCAGAACCTTCCCTCGTTGATCTCGTTCATGGTGTACTTCGTCGAGCCCCGCTTGCCGCCGGCGAAGATATCCGGATGGCAGACCTCGCAGCCGTTCCACGACACGTGTTTCTTGTGGGAAAAAAGGATCTCCGCCGTCCCCGCAGACTTCGGCTTGATGGCAAAATCCTGCTGGACCGGTCTCGTGGATCTTTTCAGGGACACACCTTCTATATGATCGATGGGCTTGATCAACCCGTTCTCCATGGTTTTTCCCAGTCGATCCCGTTGCCATGCTTGTCACGGGGAAACTTCGCCGCAATGGCCGTAAAATCGTGGTCCTTCTTTACGCTTGTTCTCTGAAAATGGCAACGTTCGCATCGCGTCAGGTCCGACCGATCCGTCGAGCATGACGCGAACAGGGCTTTGCCGCCTGCCTGCATCTTCCCGTTATGGCAGACCCCGCAGTAGACCCCCTTCATGTTGTCAGCGGCCCTGATATCCGTGGTGCCTGCCTTCATGCCGAACCCGATATCCACGTGGCAGAGCCTGCAGGTGTACTTCGTCCGGTGCAGCCAGTGGTCGAAGACGACCGGCACAAGACCTGCCTTCTTGGAATAGTTGTTCATGACCACTCTGCCGTAGTCGGCAGGCGTCTTGGCGTCCGCCCCGGCGGTAGTCGCCGCAAGAATGACAGCACCAATGACCGCAACCAGCATTCCCCATGACTTTTGCATACCCCTACTTTGACAAGCGGCCTCTCCGGCCAGGTAGTATTGAAGCAATCTGCGGCAAGCAGCAGTGAATCTTCGACCATCAAGGTTGTAATAGTTTTTTAATCGCTCGCTAACCCCAATGATGCTTCTTTTCCTCGATCTTCAGCGGGACCCCTTTTCTCACGGTGGAAAAATAGCTGTTGAGCAGCTCCTTGATATTCCCCCCAAAGTTCTTCGCGAGGAACTCATAGGTCTTGTTCTGCTGCTCATCGGTGGTGCTGATCTTCAGGCTGAAGGCCTTTACGGCTTGATAGTATTCCAGGTTCGCGTTCAGCAGGGGGTGCATCGTGCTTTTGTTCCGTATGTACCGCGCCCGGTATCCGAGATCACGCACCGCCTCGGGATCAGAGAACGCCAAATGGAACCCCGCCTCCTGCATTGCGGCGTCCAGTTCAGCGGTCTTGAACGCAAGTTCCTCGATAACGGTCCCTGTTTTCTCCATAAGCGGTCGCCTCGGCGGTGCACTCAGTGCCCACCTGCTGTTCGGGAAGATCTCATTCTCTTAATTGGCTCGTCATGCTCTCGTGACTGCCCTGCACGGAAAAGTGAACGTATCCGCACGGATCTCGCGGCGGCCGCTGGAAATATCCGCGTCAGGCCGGCGGCCTTCGACGGTGCCCCTCTCTTTCGAACACCACGCAATAGACGCGTTTCATGATCCAGCCTTGGAAAGATGCCATAGACGCCGTCGCAGGAGCTTTGTCCGAGAGGAGCCTTATTCTGTCATCACGGCAGGCAATGCGCCGCAGTGCAATAGATTATCAGGAGCATAGCACATCGAAACACAAAAATAAAGCGGGGAACAAGATACTGTATGCCGATCCGGGAGCGCCCAATATTTAGTTCGCATCCGCATACAGCATGAGATGGAAAAACACGATTTCTCTTCACTCCCGGTCTGTAATCTGGTATAAAGTATTCATGTAACGCGTTTTTTTCCGGAAGGATGATCGTTTGATAAAAGAGAATGACAATATATCCAGAGGTATCCTGCGGCACCACATTACCTCGCTGCGCTCGTGCTCGCTGGGCGTGATCACCTCGAGCCATCTCGAGTGGAAAGACCACGTCGCCAAAATCGTGGACCTCAGCATTACCGGGGTGGGGATCGAAACGAGCGAGAAAATCTCGCCCGGGCTCATCTGGTTCAAAGAGAGCGTGAGCGGCCACAAGTATGGCGTACTCTCGTGGTGCAAATCTATCGGCGACCGGTATCGCGCTGGCATCAATTTTGTGACGTTGTCCCGCGATGAAGAGCAATATGTCCAGGAACAGGTGAGGCAGTTGAAGCCCCATACTCCGCTCCATGATCCGCGCCAGATAATTTCAACAATGATCGAGTCCCTTAAAAAATCCCGGTACTAACCTCCCTGCCCCCCGCGTATGGTGATAAACCGACACGCGTTCTTTACTGCTCCTGCATCTTATTATTATCCTGCCGCCGGCGAAAGACGCCCGGAGAGATCGGCGCATGTCGCCCCCGAGATTCGTTTGTCGGTTCTCTATGGTGACAGGCGATCACAAGCACGCAGATCGTTGCAGGAATAATCATTCCACTTTTTTTCTCCGCATTGGCACTTTTGGTGTATAATAGAAGCATTCTAAATGAATACAAGAGGTCAGGTGCGCAATAATGACGAGCAACAGGGTATTCGCGATCGATGCACGGAACGAACTGCGGCAGGCCGGCAGGTATCCCCTGGCCGTCCAGCGGGACTGCGCGATGTGCGTCATCACGTTCAAGGACATGGCCTGGAAGGATCACCTCGCCTATCTGAAGGACATCAGCATGGATGGCGTGGGAATCGCATCGGAAGAGCGCATCGACCCCGGCTTTGTATGGTTCCAGGGCCGCGTGGGGGGCCATCGGGGCGGCGTGTTGATGTGGAGCGGGCAGGCAGGCTTCAATTTCCGGGCCGGGATCGAGTTCATTTCCCTCTCCCGCGAGGCGGAGCAGTTCGTTCACAACGGGGTCGAGCTCCTGCGCGCCCACCAGCTGCTCCGCGATCCGGAAGCGATCATGTTGACGATCATGGAGTCCCTCGGCAGGGACCGAAAACACTAGACGTGCGTCCTGAAACGGGCGCCTGCAGGGCATGAACCGGCAACGGTCCGTTCTTAGATCTCTCCAGCAGGGCCCCTCGAAGACCGAAGCTCAACATACCGCGGAAAGGGACCTCATCGCCCGGCTCCGCGGCATGTTCTCCTCACGGTAGACCTGTCAACAACCATCCCTGGCGACATCCCTCTTTCCCTCTGCGATCACGTTTCCCCGCTGCTTCCCGTCCAGAGGGCGGAACGACTGTTTGATACCCGGTACGTGGATATCCCCTTATGTATTTAAAAGCATTACGAATGCGGCGGTGAATGGCACCTTCAGGTAATGCGGCCCGCAAGACGACAGTATATCCGGCCCGGCCTGAGAAGAGGCACGGGGGAAGATGCCGGTAAAATGACCGATAGACGGGTCACGCCGCTTCGATCCCCTTCGTGATCGCATCCCGGATGAACTGCCTGATGTGCTCCCCATCCTCGGCAGAGATCCTTAGAAATTTGAGCCCCATCCCCGGCTCTCCAAAGGGCCCTTCGCCTAACCGGTGGCCGTAGAGGACCATGGCCTCCAGTGCGATCATGCGGCCATTCACCGTGAAACCGAGGGCGAGCACTGTGCTCACCGGCGAAGGCGCAAGGGTCCTGATATACATGCCGTGCTCGGAAAGGACCGACGCGCACTCGCCGCCGCCCCAGTTCAGAATAACACCGTTCACGGTCACCGGGATTTGGGAGTAGAGCCGGATGTTCGAGCGCGGTGTGGGTTCCACGGCATGCTGGACAGCACGATACAGTTCCTCGGCTGCGACGGGCCTCTGAAGGCATGCGGCGAAACCCGCGCGCACAGACCGCGTCCTGACCTCGGATGCCCCATCGCCGGTCGTCAGTGCGATGACGGGGACGGACTGCGTGCGGGGATCCTGCCGCAGGCGGTTAAGAAGATCAAGACCGCTCATCCCCGGAAGGACCAGCGCGGTGATGACCAGCGACGGCACCGCCACGGTGATCATCTCCAGTGCCTCTTCGCCGGTCTTGGCCGTGCAGACGTGATAGCTGAACCGCTGGAGCAGCATGGCCAGCGTGAACAGGAGATGGGCGTCTGCGTCGACAAGCACGACGAACCTGGCCTGGTGCCTGGTGCCGCCCGACGAGGGGACGATCATGCAATCTGCCATGGGTGTGACTCCTCCCTGGACCAAGCATATCGCAGAACAACTCATAAATCAAGTTTGCACACCGACCTTGTCACCGACCTGCGAAGCAGCCTCGGATGAGCGACGCCAAAAGACTGGCACGATAATTTTTTTATTTGCCTCCCCCGCATGTTTGAGGTAATATACGCGTTCGCCGCAAAGCGGCATCAAACCATGCTCCAGGTCACCAACATAGAAAAATCCTACGGGAAGCAGATGCTGTTCGACGGCGTCGGCTTCACCGTCAATCCCCGGGAGCGCGTCGGCCTCGTCGGACGGAACGGTCACGGCAAATCCACGCTCTTCCGCATGATCCTCAGGGAAGAACACCAGGACGCCGGCACGATCACGGTGCCCTCGGGCTACACCATCGGCCACCTGTCCCAGCACATCCATTTCACGGAAGAGACGGTCCTCGGGGAGGCATGCCTCGCCCTGCCGCCGAACGAAGACCACATCGACGAGACCTACAAGGCCGAGGCCATCCTCCACGGCCTGGGGTTCACGAATGATGATTTCGAGCGGCCGCCGGAGGACCTTTCCGGCGGATACCAGGTGCGTCTGAACCTCGCCAAGGTGCTCGTATCAGAACCAAATCTCTTGTTACTCGACGAGCCCACCAACTACCTCGACATCGTGTCGGTCCGCTGGCTCATACAGTTCCTGCGCGCCTGGCGGAACGAGATGATCATCATCACCCATGACCGCGATTTCATGGACAGCGTCACAACCCATACCATGATCATCCACCGCTACAAGATGCGCAAGGTCGCGGGCAACACGCAAAAGCTCTACGACCAGATTCTGATGGAAGAAGAGATCTACGAAAAGACGCGCCAGAACGACGAGAAAAAGCGGAAAGAGGTCGAGCAGTTCATCAACCGGTTCCGCGCCCAGGCCACCAAGGCGAGCGCGGTGCAGTCCCGCGTCAAGGCCCTTGCGCGCCACGAGAAGCTTGACAAGCTCGACGAGATCAGGTCGCTCGATTTCAAGTTCCGGTCGGCTCCCTTTGAAGCGAAATGGCTCATGACCGTCGAGGACCTGACCTTTTCCTTCTCTCCCGACGGCCCGGCGCTTATCGAAGGGTTGAGCTTCGGCGTCGGCAAAAAGGACCGCATTGCCGTCATAGGAAAGAACGGCAAGGGAAAGACGACGCTCCTGAACCTGCTGGCACGGGAAATGTCGCCGACGGGCGGAGACGTCAAGCTCCACCCGAACACGAAGATCGCCTACTTCGGCCAGACGAACATCAACCGCCTGCAGCCGCAGAAGACCGCGCTCCAGGAGGTGATGGACGCGCACCCCGACTGCGGACAGGGTGAGGGCCGCGCCATCTGCGGGCTCATGATGTTCGAGGGCGACAATGCGCTGAAAAAAGTGAGCGTGCTTTCGGGCGGGGAGAAGAGCCGCGTACTACTCGGCAAACTGCTCGTTTCTCCGGCAAACCTGCTCATGCTCGACGAGCCGACGAACCACCTGGACATGGAGTCCATTGACTCGCTGATCGAGGCGATCAATTACTTTGATGGGGCGGTCATCATCGTCACTCACAGCGAACTGATCCTCGAGGCCGTAGCGACCAAGCTCATCGTCTACGACAACGACACCGTATCGGTCTTCGAGGGCACGTACCTTGACTTCCTCGAACGCGTCGGCTGGAGCGATGAAGGCGGCGTCAAGGTAAAGAAAGGCAAGAAGCAGAACGGCGACCGGAATGGGAACCGGAAGGACGCGAAGAAACAGCGCACCGCCATCATCTCCGACCGGTCGAGAGCGCTGAGCACGCTCAAGAAGAAGATCACGGCCCTCGAGGAAGAGATCACGAAGCTCGAGTGGGACGTTCAGCAGGATACGCAAAGATTATTGGAAGTAACGATGAAGGGCGAGGCTTTGAACATCAAGAAACTCTCACAGGCCATCCGCGAGAACAAGGCGAGGATCGACGGGCGTTTTGCGGAGCTTCAGACCGTTTCCAATGAGCACGATGAAAAAGCAAAGACGTTCGATCAGCAGCTGGCGGAACTGGCGGAGACGACGTAGAGAAGCAACCGCTCTAGTTACAAATCACTCTTTATCCTCCGTTCCACATCGAGTCAGACAGCGAAACCATTGTATCAAGCGACTATACCAACCTTCCTTTATTGGACTCAGCATCACATGCGCAGTGATCGGCGCCCCCCAAGAAATGTTTTCTTTTAGCAGTGCATCATACAGCATTTGGTCAATCACTCTCTGCGCACTTAGACCTGTATCTCTGTATGCACAGTGGTGCAAGCCGATAATAATTAAAGCAAGCATAATCATTCCGATAAATCGCGCTATATCGCCAGGAGCCAGTGAGAATTTTGCATACTCAGCTACAAGCACGAGAGCTATTAGTGGCGCAAGAAATGAAGCTACTCTAGCTGCACCCATCGAATGAACAAGATCCGAAAGAGAAGATGCACGATTATCAGCACCTTTTATAATCTGACTTGATTCGCGGCGCTCGTGCCAAATCGCCGATACTATTTCCCAAGCCTCAGATTTTGAGATGGTTGCGTTAGCGGGCAACGTCTCATTGTTTTTAGCATTCAAAAGACGGAGCACGCCACTATTCATCACTCGGCCAAGAAGAGCTCTATGATCAACGGGACCACAGCGTCTATGGAGAGCATGATGAACAATGCTAAACAGGTATCCAAAAACACCAGAAGCAAAAAAGGTCGTAAGAATAACACCGGCGCCTTTATCAGATAAATTTTCTATTATGTCTATAGCTAAATCTGGAACGAGTATCCAAACGAACAAAATCGTCTGCACAACAAACGATAATCCTGGCGTTATGTACCGTAAAAAGCGATAGGCATCATTCATTTTTTCAGGCTCCTCTAATGCATCGATTATTTTGTAATCGCCATTTGCATGCTATCAAAGTCCGTTAAACTTTATTTTTTAGCTTCCGCGCGAAGCCAATTGCTTCAAGCCGTTTGACGCGCGTTGCAGACATCTTGCCAGACGGCAAGCATCGTCTCTGTGTATCGTTAAGATGAAACTGACACTAACGTTCTCAATCCATCGACCTGTCAGGCCAATTCAATTTTAAGGTTTTTTCCTAATGCGAGCGCCACCCGCTCGAGCGTCTGCAGCGTAATGGAAACATTGCCGGGATCGAGCAGTCTATCCAATGCCGAACGGCTGGTGCACATTTTCTCGGCCAGTTCGGATTTGGAAAGCTTAGCCTTCTTCATCTCCATCTCGATCTGGTAGGCGATGACCCTCTTGATGGCCGCGGCTTCAGTTTCAGCGCGCAGTCCTTCCTCTTCAAGAAAACCATCAAAGCTGGAACCACGTCGTCCTTTCTTCATCGTTACCCCCTCCGGTAATTCGCCAACCGTGCAAGTGCTGTCTTCATTTCGTGCTGCGGCGTCTTTTGCGATTTCTTTATAAAACCGTGAAGCAAGACCATGTATTCACCATCGACGGTAAAGAAGACCCGCGCAATGCCGCTTTCCAATGTCGTGCGGACTTCCCACAGGTCCTTTTGGATCTTTCGAATGAGCGGCATTCCAAGGGGCCACCCAAATTGCGCGGTCTTGATATCTTCTCCGATCCTGCGCTTTTCCTCTCTTGGAAGTGCCTTCAGCCATTCCCTTACCGGCTCGCTGCCAGACTCGGTTCGATAGAAAACAATGTTGAGAACATAATGGGTATCAGCCATGACACACCTATTGTACCAAATATGGTACGCATGTCAACATTATTGTTTGATGAAGAAAAGAACAGGAGAATATCCCGCTTCCTACTCCTTGAACGTCCAGTAGGAGTTGAGGAAGTAATTGATGAGCGTGGCAGGCACGATGCCGATGGCCTGGTGGACCTGCGGGATGCCGAAAGGATTGAAGGCGCTTAAGAGCAGAAACGGGACTTTTCGGAACGCCGATATTTTTACGTTGGCTATACTCTACACTTCCCCGGTTACTATTCTTCTTGCCACGCCGATCAAAAAGAGCCCGATCTCCTGCCCGGGAACAGGTCTGATCCATCTGATCTCACTATCCAGAAGCGAATAGTCGAACTCCGCCAGGATTTTCGCCACCATCAACGGTGCAATCCCGGCCGCTTTGCTGTTCGCGTCGACAAGGGCTTTTTTCACGCTGAGACCGTCGTTCAAGAGCACGTAGATATCGGCGATGTCCTTGGGCAGGCCGCGGTCCACGAGCGCCGTAAGTTTGTTGGCAAGAATGTTCTCTTTTGAATCGATGACGCCGAGTGCAGGATGGCTGACGAGAGGGCCGATATGGGCGGGAACATCGTTGATCATTTCTATCTTCAGGCGTTCCGGTGAAACGAACAATCTCAAAAAGTTATCACCCCGCAGCGCGACGTTCAGGTTTCCGAGGGTTTCATTCAGTTTGACAATCTGGCGCTCGGCTATGCGGGGGAAATCGGGATGGTCGTTGACGAAATAATCAAGGTCGTCGGAATAGCGGTGATGGTAGTATCCCCGAGACAAGGCCGTGCCGCCGGTGAGATAAAATGGCGAACCATGAAAAAGCGCGATGACTTTGTCCTGGAGCGGATACAGGACGTTATCGTAATGTTCGACAGGCAAACTCCATCCCCTTCCGTATCGAGTCGCTTCGCAGATATGCCTCGGCCTCTTCCCATCCGGCGCAGAGCTCCGCGGGTGAAAATACTTTCACCACGTCGAACCAGTTCACGCTTTCCAGAAGCCGGGCAACGCAGAACCCCCGTTTGGGCCAGTTTTTAACGATGCTTCCCCGGATGATTCCCGCGAATTCCTCGGGCGTCATATTCAAGTCCCAGAGTGCCTGAGACAGGATGCTCTTCTGTTCTTCGTTCAAGAGTGTATTCATTGCGAAACCTTCTCGTTGTCTTCAAATGATCCGTTTGGCAGTTGACTGAAATAATTATGTCACGATTTGGCGTCTTAAGCAATGCTTTTTGCGGGGCTGATCAGGCCACCAGAAAGGATGTCGGAGGGAAATTCCCCTCCCCTACTCCTTGAACGTCCAGTATGAGTTGAGAAAATAATTGATGAGCGTGGCGGGTACGATGCCGACGGCCTGGTGGACCTGCGGGATGCCGGAGGGATCGAGGGCGCTCAGGAGCAGGAAGGTGGAATAGCTGACGGCAAGGGCGACGAAGGACACCACATTGAATTTAAGGCCCCGGATGTGGATCCTGTCGTTCATGTCCCGCTGCGAGAAGGTCCAGTAGTTATTGAGCAGGAAGTTCGTGACGATCGAGACCTCGATCGCGAGGGGCGAAGCAAGGTACTTGCTGAGGCCCAGGTTCATGAGCACCGTGAACGAGGCGAGATTTACGACCACGCCGACCGCGCCGACCGCGGCAAACTTCAGGAATGTCTTGCTGCGTTCGAACCGGATCCACCAGGCGTTCAGCATGAACTCAACGATGTCGGAGAGCCCCAGCTTCGTCTCACCCCGTGTCCGGTCGACGAACTCGACCGGTATCTCCCGGACGACCGCATGATTCAGGATCGCCTCATGCAGGAGCGATATCTGGAACGCGTAGCCCTTGACCTTGAGGGTGTCGGGGTCGATCTTATTGATGAGCGGCGCGCGTATCGCGCGAAATCCCGCCGTGCAGTCCTTGACTGAGTACATCCCGGCCACGTAGCGGGCGAACACGTTCCCCCACTTCGAGTTCATCCTTCTCAGGAAGCTCCAGTCATCCGGTATCTTTCCTCCCGGCACATACCTGCTGCCGATGACGAAGTCGGCGCCCTCGTCCAGCGCCGCGATCAATCGGGGCACGTCCCCGGGCTTGTGCGAGAAGTCCGCGTCCATCTCCATAACCGCGTCGGCCTGCAGTTCGTTGATCGCGTGGTTCATGCCCCGGATATACGCCGCGCCCAGCCCCTGCTTCGAGCCCGTTATCAGATGAAGGTTCTGCCATGCGGGAGATTCGGACCGCACGGCGTCCGCCGTACCGTCGGGCGAATTATCGTCCACGACCAGGATGTGCATGTCGTGCGTGGTCCGCCGGAACTGCTCCTGCAGCGCGCGGACCAACAGGACGATGTTCTCCCGTTCATTATAGGTTGGAAGGATGACGACGATCTTCATAGATGACCATTAGTGATCTGCGAGAATCAAAGGGCGAGCTAAAGCACGTTTGCGGCATCAAACTGCGCTGACAGAGCCGCAAAATAGCATGCTGCCTTATACTGTCTTACCCGACGTTATCCGTGTCAAAGACCTTGTTCTTGTTGTCGTGCCCCCTGCATGTCGCGGAAGAACCGGACCAGCAGGTATGCGGTGAAGCAGACCGCAACAAGAGGCGATACCCAACTGGTCCCGGCATGCGGCGTCAGCAGGCGTTCGATGACGCGGCCGCCAAGAATGGCAACTGTCATGCAGCTCAGCAAAAGGCCCTCCCTGTGGCGCCGCTCCACGAGATACGCGCCGGCAAGGAAGACGGCGATCGCCGGTCCGAGCATTGCGTAGGTGTTGTTCTCGGTCCGCGGGCTGAACAGCATCAGGTAAACAACGGAAAGAGAGAAAACGAAGACTGCCGAACGGACAGCGTCATGCCGTCGGCGCGACAGGTAGCTGAGAACGAGCGTTCCGAGTGCCCCGGCAAGCCGGAGAAGCGTCTGGCCATTTTCAGGCACGGAAACACCGGCGAGCTGCAGCGCATGGAACGGCGTCGTCCAGCCCTTCTCGACGGCCCCCACATGAACGGCTTTCGTCAGACTGCTCCAGAAGGCCGCATACTGTTCCAGAACATACCCCGGGTGCTGCGTCAAAAAGGGGAACAACGCCGTCACGAGCATTCCCGCCGACAGGCGCCAGGACAGGGGGCGGTCGATCACCATGACCAGCAGGGCCAGCACGATCACCAGCGGTTTGACGGCCACCCCGAGACACAGCCAGAGCGTCGCCCGCCACCATCGGGTCCGGGCGATGTCGACGACCGCGAGGAGCATAAGACCCGTGATAATGAGCGTGGCCTGCCCGTTGCGAGCGCAGCTCCATGCCAGCGGCAGCGTTACCAGCGTCATGAGGGGGAACAACCATTTTCCCGAGTTTCCGCTTACCAGCCGCGCAAAATGGAAGATCCCGAATGCGAACACCCCAATGTTGACGAACCGCCAGAGCACCTCGCCGACAACCACGGGGAGCAGCGCAAAGGGGATGAACAGGACCGCCGCCTGAGGCAGGTAGACGAATCCTCCCACACCGGGGTGCGAAAATATGGTCTTCCCGGCGATCCAGTAGACGGCGCCTTCGCGGTAGGCCGGCACAACGCTCCGACTGCTCCCGGAAGCGATGATCGCCGCCGTCACCAGGAACAGCACGGCCCAGCCGATCCAGGCGCTTCGCTCGGTATTGTTGTCGCTCAACGGCAAATCAGACCCTCCTTAAAATATGCAATACAGGTCCTTCGGGAGAAAAAAGCGGGCACCGGGACCGCCAATACCCGTTTCTTGACGACACGAACGAAATTACTTCGCGGCCTTCAGCTTCTGGATCTCCTGCCGGATATCCACGGCATTGGGCGCATTCGGGGCAAGCTCGAGGTACTTCTCGAATTCCTTGATGGCCTCCACCCTGCGGCCCAGATCAAAGGCAAGCACCACGCCGGCGTTCAGGCGGGCATTGGTGTGCCGGGGATCGATCTTCATCGCCTTCCGATATTCCTCGACAGCCTTCTCCGGCTGACCGACGCCGCGATAGCACGTGCCCATGTCGACGCGAACGTTCACGTTCTTCGGGTCAAGCTCCAGCGATCGCTGATAGGAGATGATCGCCTCGGCGAATCGCTGGGCATCCATCTGCGCATTCCCCAGTGCGATCCAGGCCTCGGCATTCTTGGGGTTCGCCCTGGCCAGCGACTCAAGCTGCTGGACCTCCTGGGGGGTTTTGACCGAGGCCGGGGGCACCACAATCTGGTTCTGGCCGGCCTGACCCTGGCTCCACTGGCCCTGTTGCTGCTGCTTGCATCCGGAAACAACCGCGGCTGCGACGAGAAGGATAAGTATGGCATGTTTCATGGGATTTCCTCCGTAATGGACGGCAGGTGTACGCCGGCCGTTAATTTTGCGGTTTATACCATGTTTGTTCGGGTTTGTCAATTTCATCGTCCGCGCCATGCGTGAGGGCAGCGGCGGATTCATTTATCAGGAAAAGCGCGCTTAGACTCCGAATAAGGAAATAACCTGTTGACAAGGGCCATGTTCTCGGGTATAGTTTGATACAGTTTTCATGCAGTGTTCTCAACTTCTAACTAACCCAGCGAATAACCCAACTAACCTCTATAACAAACTGCCGACAGCCGACATCAACCCATTAAGAATGCGTGACCCAATTCAGAAAGGTACTTGCATCGTTTTATTCGCAGACATAACCAGCCATCGATGAAACACGAGTTGTGACCCTCAGATGACATTCTCTCGCCTTGCCTCACATCACCGGACCAGGAGCAGAACGCACCGTCGTTCCAACCCCTCCCCGCATTTCACCCTGCCCCATCTGCCGACCCGCAGACTGCGGCCCAAGGAGTAGAACCATGAACTTAGTAGAACTCAAAGGAAAGAACATCGCCGAACTTGCCACCATGGCCGACGAACTGAAGGTCGAAGGCGCGAGCGGCATGCGCAAGCAGGACCTGATCTTCGCCATTCTGAACGCCCAAACCGAGAAGAACGGCATGATCTTCGGCGAAGGGGTCCTCGAGATTCTTCCCGACGGGTTCGGCTTCCTGCGGGCGCCGGATTATATGTATCTCCCCGGCCCCGACGACATCTACGTCTCCCCCTCCCAGATACGGAGGTTCAACATCCGGACCGGCGACACCGTCTCCGGCCAGATCCGGCCGCCCAAAGAAGGAGAACGCTACTTCGCCCTCCTCAAGGTTGACGCCGTCAACTACGAAGACCCCGAGATATCCCGCACCAAGATACTTTTCGACAACCTTACACCCTACTATCCGGAAAAAAAGATCAAGCTGGAACACGCGCCAACGGACTATACCACCCGCGCCATGGACCTCGTCACGCCCATCGGCATGGGCCAGCGCGGTATGATCGTGGCGCCGCCGCGGACGGGCAAGACCATGCTGCTCCAGGCCATCGCCAAGGCAGTTTTGAAAAATCACAAGGACCTCAAGCTCATCGTCCTGCTCATCGACGAGCGGCCCGAGGAAGTGACCGACTGGGCGCGCCAGGTGGACACCGAGATCATCGCTTCCACCTTCGATGAACCGCCCCAAAGGCACGTGCAGGTCGCCGACATGGTGATCGAACGTGCCAAGCGGCTCGTGGAGCACAAGAAGGACGTCGTGATCCTGCTCGACAGCATCACCCGCCTCGCCCGTGCGCACAACGCGATCATCCCAGCCAGCGGCAAGGTGCTGTCCGGCGGCCTGGATGCCAACGCGCTCCAGCGGCCGAAGCGGTTCTTCGGCGCGGCCCGGAGCATCGAGGGCGGCGGAAGCCTGACCATCCTCGCCACGGCCCTGGTCGACACGGGCAGCCGCATGGACGACGTGATCTTCGAAGAGTTCAAGGGCACCGGCAACATGGAACTCCACCTCGACCGGAAGCTCGTCGAAAAGCGCGTGTTCCCGGCCATCGACATCAACGCCTCGGGCACGCGGAAGGAAGAGCTTCTTGTGGACAAGGACGATCTGAACCGCATGTGGGTCCTCCGGAAGGTCCTGAACCCCCTTTCCACAGTGGAAAGCATGGAATTCCTCCTGGACAAGCTCAAGGTCTCGAAAACGAACCGGGACTTCCTGGATTCCATGAACCGGTAGGCTTTATCCAGGCCCCAGGGAAGTTAACTTTTTTGTTGTATTTTTAACCAGTTTGGTATAATATTTCGGTCTTGTCTGGCACGAGCCGGGCAAAACCTACGGCGAACAAGGTAACGCCTGATCTATTCAGGCGTTTTTCACCATGTTCATCCGTGGTTACAATAGTTTACGGAGGTTGTGCCATGAAAGACGGAATCCATCCCGACTACAAGATCTCGAAGGTCCACTGTGCCTGCGGCGAGGCGTTCGTCACCCGCTCCACCAGGGAAAACATGAGACTCGACATCTGCTCGAACTGCCACCCGTTCTTCACGGGCAAGCAGAAGCTCATCGACACCGAAGGCCGCGTCGAAAAGTTCATCAAGAAGTACAATAAGGCTTAGTCCGGCAGAAGTCTCTCCCGCTGAAACTTCCCCCCACGAGGTTCTTATCTTGTCGGAAAAACTGTCCATAGGCGGCCAGGCGGTCCTGGAAGGCGTCATGATGCGGTCGCCCCACGCCTTCACCGTGGCCGTGCGCAAAGGCGGCAAACCGGGGGCGGAGATCGCCCTCCTCAAAGAGACGATCCGGCCCATCGGCGAACGCTACCCTCTGCTCAGGAAAGCGGTCCTGCGGGGATCGGTGACACTTTTCGAGGCCCTCTGGCTCGGTATGCGGGCGCTCAATTTTTCCGCGAACGAGGCGATCGAGAGCGAAGACGGCAAGAAAGAAGAGATCAGCCCCCTTGCCATGGCGGGCACGATGGTCATGGCCCTGGCCTTCGCGCTCGGTCTTTTTCTGGCACTTCCCCTCCTGCTCACCCATCTGCTCGGTACCCAGTACAGTTCGTTCAAGGGCAATGTCCTGTTCAACTTGACCGACGGCGCAATCCGGGTGGGCCTGTTCCTGGGTTATGTGTCCGGCATATCGTTCATGAAGGACATCCGGCGGGTCTTCGAATATCACGGCGCCGAACACAAGGTGATCGGGGCATTCGAAGCGGGCGAACCGCTCACCGTGGAGAACGCGAAAAAACATACGTGCATCCATCCGCGCTGCGGGACGAGCTTTTTGATGGTGGTCATGGTCCTGTCCATCATGCTCTTTTCCCTGATCCCGGGAAGCTGGCCCCTCTGGGCCAAAGCAGTCTCACGGATAGCGCTCATGCCGCTCATCGCGGGACTGTCCTACGAGTTCATCAAGTACAGCGCGAAGAAGCGGGGCAGCAAGGTCGTCGAGGCGCTTATCCTGCCGGGACTGCTGCTGCAGCGGCTGACCACGCGGGAGCCCTCGGACGATCAGCTTGAAGTGGCCATCAGGGCCATGGACGAGGCCCTTGCCATGGAACCCCGCTGAGGCGGGGTTTTTTGTTACGCAACAGGGAAGACAAACATCCCGCCACAAAGGCACGAAGGCACCAAGAACAGACGGTGCTTTTTGTTTTACCTTATGAGCTTCTTGCAAAAGTCCTCTTTTGGTAGCCGCAGGCTTTAGCCTGCGTTGATAATGCATTGAAAAACAAGAACTCGCAAACTGAAGTTTGCGGCTACCACGACAAATCAAGACTTCTGTAGGAGGCTTTTTTAATTCCGCCTTATTGTTGTACCTTTGAGTCTTAGTGTCTTCGTGGCAGAGGAATAGATTATGTTCAACAAACTCGAAGCCGTTGCAGAAAAATACGACGAACTGACCAGGCTCCTGGCCGATCCCTCGGTCTCCGCCGACCACCTGAAGTACCAGAAATATTCGAAGGAGCGGTCGGACATAGAAGACGTCGTTCAGCACTACCGCTCCTATAAGGACCTCCTCAGCCAGATCAAGGAATCCGAGGAGATCAGCCAGGACAAGTCCGCCGACCCCGAATTGCGCCAGATGGCCGAGGCAGAGCTCAAGGAGCTCGCGCCGAAGATCCAGCAGACGGAGCAGGACCTCCGGCTGATGCTGGTGCCCAAGGACCCGCGGGACGACAAGAATATCTTCCTCGAGATCCGGGCGGGCGCCGGCGGTGACGAGGCCGGCCTCTTCGCGGCAGAGCTCTTCCGCATGTACTCGCGCTATGCCGAGAAAAAGCGCTGGAAGCTCACGCTGCTGGACATGAGCACCTCCGGCGTCGGCGGCGCCAAGGAGATCGTCGCCCAGATCCAGGGCAAGGGCGTGTTCAGCAGGCTTAAGTACGACAGCGGCGTGCACCGGGTACAACGCGTACCGGCCACCGAGTCCAGCGGCAGGATCCACACCTCAACGGTGACCGTGGCTGTTATCCCCGAGGCCGAGGACGTGGACGTCCAGATCGAGCAGAAGGACCTCCGCATCGACACCTACTGTTCCTCGGGACCCGGCGGTCAGAGCGTGAACACCACCTATTCCGCAGTGCGCATCACCCATATACCCACGGGAGAAGTGGTCGCCTGTCAGGACGAACGGTCCCAGCTCAAGAACCGCAACAAGGCCATGAAGATCCTGATGTCACGTCTCCTGGAAAAGGAGCGGGCCAGGGTGGACGCAGAGGCCGCCAAGGACCGCAAGGCGCAGGTGGGCTCCGGCGACCGGAGCGAAAAGATCCGGACCTACAACTTCCCCCAGAGCCGGATCACGGACCACCGTGTCGGGATCTCGCTCTACAAGATCGATGCGGTCATGGACGGAGATATCGACGAATTCATTGACGCGCTGGCCGCCCATGACAATGCGGAACGGCTTAAGAATCTATGAGAAGTTGCGAGGTTGAGAAGGTAAGAAGGTACGATGATGGACGAGATGCGATCCCCGTCTTAACTTCCCAGCTTCCCACCTTCCCACCTTCGGTCTTTTGAAAACGTGACCCTCGCCGAAGCGATACAGAAGGCCGCCGAAAGCCTGTCGGCACAGAACATACCCAACGCACGGATGGATGCCGAGCTCCTGTTCCGCCATGCGCTCGGGAAAGACCGGGCCTGGCTCCTCGTCCACATGCAGGACGGGCTCGACGACCAGGGGCAGCGCTCCTTCGAGCGGAGCATTGAACGCCGCAAACTCCGGGAACCGCTCCAGTACATCACCGGTACCCAGGAGTTCTGGGGACTGCCGTTCTCGGTAACACCGGATGTGCTGATCCCCCGGCCGGAAACCGAGTTCGTTGTCGAGGCGGCGCTCACGGCGGTCAGCGGAAATGACACGCCGGTCATCGTCGATCTCTGCACCGGATCCGGGTGCATTGCTGTAAGCATTGCGAAGGAACTGCCGAAGTCCCGTATCTTCGCCACGGACCGGTCGGACCGCGCGTTGCATATCGCCCAGGAGAACGCCCGGCTGAACGGCGTGGCCGATCGGATCCGGTTCCTTGAGGGAGACCTCTTCGGGCCGCTGGAGGAATTGAACCTCCTGAGCAGGATCGATTGTATCGCCACGAATCCGCCCTATGTTCGATCAGGCGACCTCATAACGCTTCAACCGGAAGTGAGGGATTTCGAGCCCGAGATAGCGCTCGTCGCCGGACCGGAAGGCACCGAGCTCGCGGAAAGGATCATCCATCAGGCGCCGGAGTATTTGAAACCGGGCGGTGCGCTCATCATGGAGATGGGCATCGGGCAGGCGGCGGCGCTCCGGAAGATCATCGAAAATACGCATACGTTCGGAACCGTCGGGATCGTAAATGACCTGGCGGGAATTGAAAGAGTGATAGTAGCGATAAAGCAAAAAAAGGCCTTGTAACCACGGATGAACACGGTTAACTACGAAATACGAGAACCGTAATATCGGGAAGTTCAATTCAGAACATGACCTACTTTTTGCCTGAGTGCCTACGACCGGAATTTTGATGTAGCCTTTAACCGTGTTCATCCGTGGTTAATACTTAATTATGAAATCTATTGTCATCAACGGCCGGAAAAAACTGCACGGCGAGGTCGCCATTAGCGGGGCGAAGAACGCGGCACTCCCCATCATCGCGGCGGGGCTCCTATGCGAAGGCGAGCACCGGATCACCAACGTCCCGGCGCTCGTGGACGTCACGACCTTCGGCAGGATACTCAGGAATATGGGAGCAGCATTCGAGTTGAAAGACCACAGCGTCGTGGTCGACTCCTCGAGGCTTAATAACCCTGAGGCCCCCTATGATCTCGTGCGCACTATGCGGGCGTCGGTACTCGTACTCGGCCCGCTCGTGGCCCGCTTCGGGAAAGCTCGTGTCTCGCTGCCGGGCGGCTGCGCCATCGGTGCCCGGCCCGTGAACCTCCACACCACGGGACTCGAAAAGCTCGGCGCCACAGTGGGGATCGAGCACGGTTACGTGGTGGCCAGCGCGAAGCGGCTCCGGGGAGCGCATATCTACTTTGACACGGTGACCGTGACCGGCACGGAAAATCTTATGATGGCGGCATGCCTCGCCGAGGGTGAGACTGTCCTCGAAAACGCGGCCCGGGAGCCCGAGGTCGTGGATCTGGCCCAGGCCCTCATCGGTATGGGCGCGAAGATCGAGGGAGCTGGCACCGATGTCATCAGGATACAGGGCGTTCAAAGCCTCCGCCCCCTGGACTACACCGTGCTGCCGGACCGGATCGAGGCGGGGACCTTCGTGATCGCCGCGGCCATCACAGGCGGCTCCATCACGATCACCAGATGCGATCCGGGCCACCTCGACGCATTGCTTGCCAAGGTAGGCGAGGCGGGAGCGAAGATCACGATCGGTGACGGGACGATTACGGTGCACGGACAGAAGAAAATACGGCCCGTAAACATCAAGACCCTGCCCTATCCGGGATTTCCCACGGACATGCAAGCGCAGTTCATGAGCCTCATGGCCCTTGCCGACGGCACGAGCGTCATCAATGAGACCATCTTCGAGAACCGCTTCACCCACGTGGCCGAGCTCCAGCGCATGGGCGCTAACATCGTCATCGAAGGCAGGAGCGCGGTGGTCAAGGGCGTGCCGAAACTTTCGGCGGCGCCGGTAATGGCGACTGACCTCCGGGCCAGCGCGTCGCTCATCCTCGCGGGCCTGGCGGCAGAGGGACAGACGGTCGTCTCGCGCATCTATCATCTTGACCGGGGATATGATAATATCGAACAGAAGCTGTCGGCGCTTGGCGCGGATATTAAGAGAGTATAGAAATTCAGCCACAGAAATACAGAGGAACAGAGGAAAAAGCTGATTAATTTTTGACACGGATTCGGGCGGATTTGAAATAAGATAAATGCGGATTAATCCGACGTTATCATAGTTGTTCTCAGTGTAAATCAGTGTCAAAGATTTTTTTATTATCAGCTCCGTGTCTCCGTGCCTCCGTGGCGGGTTTTTTGGGGTTTTTATGAAGATCATCGATTCAAAACAGAGCAACATCGTCGCCGAACTGAAGCGCATTGTCGACCGCGGCGAGACAGCGACCGAGGAGGTTGCGGCAACGGTCCGTGAGGTTGTGGAAAAGGTGCGGAAAGAAGGCGACCCCGCGGTCCTTGAATTTACCGAGAAGTTCGACCGCGTGAGCCTCACCCTGAAGGACCTTCGGGTCACGCCCGAGGAGATCAAGGACGCCTATACCCGGGTGGAACCGAAGAAGGTGGAGGCCCTGAAGCTCGCTGCGCGGAACATCCGGGCCTTCCACGAGAAGCAAAAGACCTCTTCCTGGGTAAGCCAGGAAGCGGACGGCGTGATCCTCGGTCAGCTTGCCCGGCCGATCCGGAGCGCCGGCGTCTATGTGCCCGGCGGAAAGGCCTGCTATCCGTCGTCGGTGCTCATGAACGTCATCCCGGCAAAGGTAGCGGGCGTGGAACAGCTCGTGATGTGTTCTCCGGTCCCGGGCGGCGTCCTCAACCCCTACATTCTCGTGGCCGCGGACATCGCGGGCATCTCGGAGATCTACAAGATCGGAGGCGCCCAGGCCGTCGCCGCCATGGCCTATGGCACCGCCACGGTTCCCAAGGTGGACAAGATCGTGGGCCCCGGCAACATCTATGTTGCCACGGCAAAGCGTTACGTTTTCGGCCAGGTCGACATCGACATGATCGCCGGACCCAGCGAGATACTCGTGATCGCGGATGCTTCCGCTGACCCGACCTTTGTCGCCGCGGACCTCCTGTCGCAGGCCGAACATGACGAGTTGGCCTCGGCAATCCTGGTCACGACATCACGGGAGCTCGCCGAACAGGTTGACGCCGAGGTGGATCGGCAGATGGCCACCCTGATCCGGAAAGAGATCGCCCGGAAGGCCATCGACCGATTTGGCGCCATCGTGCTGGTCGAAAACCTCCAGGAAGCGGCTGATGTCTCGAACTCCATCGCGCCGGAACACCTCGAGCTGTCTGTTGAAAAGCCCTTTGAGCTTCTGGCGCTTATCAAGAACGCCGGCGCGATCTTCCTGGGCCACTACACCCCCGAGTCCGTTGGCGACTACATCGCGGGGCCGAACCACGTGCTTCCCACGGGCGGCACGGCGCGGTTCTTCTCGCCGCTGTCCACGGACAGCTTCATGAAAAAATCGAGCCTCATCTTCTATACGAAGGAAGGCCTGGACAAGGTGGGCGAGGCGGTCATGCAGATCGCCGATGTGGAGGGGCTGGAAGCCCACGGGAACACCATCCGGGTGAGAATGACGAAAAAGTGATCTTTCGTGAAACGTAGGACGGGAGACGTCAGACGATAAGCCGATGACGTTACCTCTCACGTTTCACGTCTTACGTATCACGAACGCAAAGGAGCATGCTATGCCTATAAAATCAAAGACCAAAACAAAGAAAGCGATCACCCAGCCATCATCGCCTAAATTAAAGCTTGGCCTCCCCAAGGGCAGCCTGCAGGAGTCGACCTTCAAGCTCTTCGGCAAGGCCGGCTACCGCATCCAGGTGAGCTCGCGAAGCTATTATCCTTCGATCGACGACGCGGACATCGAGTGCATCATGGTTCGCGCCCAGGAGATGGCCCGGTACGTTGACGACGGCATCTTCGATGTCGGCCTCACGGGCAAGGACTGGATCCTGGAGCAGAACGCCGACGTTGTCGAAGTGGCTGAGCTGCGCTACGCCAAGGGCGGCCTCAATCCCGTCCGCTGGGTCGTTGCCGTACCCGAAGACTCTCCCATCAAGTCGTTGAAGGACCTGAAGGGAAAACGCATCGCCACGGAGCTCGTCGGCTATACGAAACGATATCTGAAATCGAAGGGCGTTACCGCGGACATCGAGTTCTCCTGGGGCGCCACGGAAGTGAAGCCGCCGACGCTCGCCGACGCCATCGTGGAGCTGACCGAGACCGGCAGCTCGCTCATCGCGAACAAGCTCAGGATCGTCGACGTGATGCTCGAGTCGACCACGCGGCTCATCGCGAACAAAAAAGCCTGGCAAGACCCGTGGAAGCGGAAGAAGATCGAGAACATGGCAATGCTGCTCCAGGGGGCACTCGCCGCAGAAGAGAAGGTCGGCCTCAAGATGAACGTGCCGAAGAAGGCACTGAAGGAGATCTGCGGCATCCTGCCGGCCATGCACTCGCCGACGATATCGCACCAGACCGACCCCGAGTGGGTGAGCCTGGAGGTCATGCTTGACGAAAAGCTGGCCCGGAGCCTCATCCCCCGGCTCAAGCGGCGGGGGGCTTCGGGGATCATCGAGTATCCCCTGAACAAAGTGATCCCGTAGACACCAAGGGCGGCCAAATTGGCCGCCCTTCTCTATTCTCGTTCACTGCCCTGTTATATATAGTCACAGGATTTCAAGCCAGAACCCCGATAGTCGCATCTTCGATCCTTCTTGCTCAAATGAGCCAACACACTATCAAACCGATCCTGCGTGAGGCCTATGCTTCAAATGTCTGTCCAATTTTACAGCCTCATGGTATCCGTTTGGATATGACAACTTCAGCGATTGACGATCAAAAACAGGCTTGGCCTTATGAATTACGCTATGATGATTTGGACACGTTACCATCAGATTATCATAATCATTATTCATCGAACGGACGAACTCAATAATATGGTGAACTTCAACAATTCGCTGATCATGTGGCTTAGCGAAATTATTGCCGCAGAGTTGGCATCGATACTCATACAGTTTCTTTAAATCCTCGCCAATTGACCGGTCAAGTTTACGCACCTTTACCAGTTGTGACTGCATCGAAGCGGATTCGTCGGTACGGGCAAATTCACCATACCTCTCAAACTCCTCTTCCGTCCATCCTGCCAATAGGGCGTTAGCCTCATAGAGTTCCGACTTGGTAATAGCTTCCACAGTAAATACATCTGGGCTTACGGTTGTATAAAATACCAGGTATTCTCTTTTGTCTTCCTGGAGACGAACAAACGTCTTTTTCCCCTGGGCCTCACTCCTTTTCTTTTTGAGATATGCATAGCTGGCTCTAAATATCTTTTGAAGTTGCTGTGGCAATGCACTTTTAGCTGAAAACCGGATCTGTACTAGATCAGAATGTTGCCTGAACTTCACACGGTCGAAAGATTGGTTGATAAGAACCGCCTCAAACGGTTGACCATTGACAAGAAGAGTGACCGTTCTGCCGATGCCTCGCTCATAATCTTTAAGCAGACTCTTAAAGGCGACTTGGAGGCGGACCGGAATCGTCAACCCCTCATGGAGAAGAGACCAGTCAACTTCTTTTCGATATATATAAGACTCATCAAGCTTCATTTGTTAAATAGGCCAAAATACACAACCTTTACTTGTAGTATTTCAAGAACTCCTCCACCGTCATTCCCGCCTTCTTGATCTGAGCGGCCAGCTGCCCCTTCTTGACCGGCTTGCCCTTGTGCATGGGAATCGACAGAATGAACGGATATCCTTCTTCGTCAGTCTTACATGGTTACCCACAGGCCTCGGCAAGTTTCTTTTTCTTCTCAGCTACGATCTCCAAATGCCCCTTGATGGCATCCTTGATCATCTCCAGAGCCTCTTCCACCGTATCACCCTGGGAGCCGCAGCCGGGAAGCGCGGGGCATTCGACCCAATAGCCGCCGTCCCCGGTGTCTGGATGAAGCACAACATCGTACGGTCTATCCGTTACACTGACAGTGAATTTCCCAACCCTGATTTTCGGCATCTCGTCACTCTTCAACCATTCGACAGCGCCCGCTGGATCATCTGCTGAACGTTCTTGTTTGCATGCAGCATAGAAATCTCGATGTTCGGATGCTGTGCGGCGAACACGCGGAACACTTCATCGGCGAAGGCCTGACCGATGGCTTCGACGTTGTCAAAATCCAGGATCACCACTTTGAACCGGTCAACGCGTGCCATGAGTCGCTTTGCCTGCGATCGGGAGATAAGTTTCTCATTTCCGTA
Organism: uncultured Nitrospiraceae bacterium; assembly: GCA_964412455.1. GTDB lineage: Bacteria > Nitrospirota > UBA9217 > UBA9217 > UBA9217 > JAAXXJ01. The sequence continues at coordinate 35,845 of CAYPOT010000021.1, forward strand.
TTGCGCCAGTTTTACCGGCACGACGGTCTTGGTGAAGCCGTACTCATCGCCGGTCGTGAACTCGTCGAAGACTTTTTTCACGGTCCGCGCGGTATTGTTCTTCAACTTCATGAAAACGCCGGTTCCCGTCTGGAATTTCTGATTTTCCAGTATCCAGTCCTCATCCTGCGCGTGAGTGTGCGAAAAGAACACATTGCCCGACAGGATGCGGAAGTCATCGAACATCCGCGACGAAAAAAAGATCCCTTCGCCTGTGTGCCGTGCCGGATCGGTAGTCAGCTTTCCCTTGGACAGTTCCAGGACCGCGTGGCGCTCGTCTTCAAGGCCCAGCAAGTTCTGGATCTTCCTGAAAATGCCGACGCCGTTGTCGAACAGGACCAGTTCGGTCGACATCGCCGTTTTGGTCAGGTTAATGTTGACTTGTTTCCCCTCCGAATGATCGATCGCGTTGTTCATCATCTCGGTAAAGCCATAATGCCAGAGATCGCGAACATTATCCGGCAGCTTGCCGAGCTTCGGCTCAATGTCATTTCTCCAGATACCATCCTCAGTGGGTTTGTCCGACAGGGATATGATCGTTTCCCACTGTAGCAGCGGATGCAGCACATAGTGCCGATTTTTCGTGCTGCCCGATACGATCAGCGCACCCTGCTCCACGAGCCGTTGCATATGTTTGTTAACGGCTTGCCTGGTTATGTCAAAGGTTTTTACGGCAAGGCCGGCGACGTCTCGCGGGTGGTTTTCCACGTTATCGAGAATGAATTGACGAATATCTTCGCCTCGTTTTCTAATTCCAACCATATTTCCCTTTGTGTTCGGCCTATTGATGTATGCAACCTTATAGTAAACAATTGTAAACCTTATCATTACCATTGTCAACCTTATACTATTTGTCACACACGTTCGTTCATCCAGCTCGCTCGAAGCTTTTACAACCCTGTTCTTTTGCCAGGCCCTGCCTGCCCCAGTTTTTCCCCTTGACAAAATGTGTTACAGGTGTTACCTTTATATCAGTTGATACATAGGAGGTGCCCCATGAAGACCCTGTTCAAGCATACGGAAGACCTGATGGCGGAAGCGGCAATGGAAGAGGAAGAGACAAGCCTTGGAGCGGTGCCGGACGAAGTTTGCGATCCCTTCGAGGAAACGCTCGAAGAGAACCTGATCGAGATCGCCTTTGCCGAAGCGGCAGACTACGATGACATCCACAAAGCCATTCTGCGGGAGCATCTGCGGCATTGTGCGGCCGCTTGAAGCTATGACCAAACCTCATCAGCATGAATGGCTGCTCATCTTTTACAGTGTTCCCTCTCACCCCGTGAACGCACGGATGAAGATCTGGCGGAAGCTCGCAAAAGCGGGCGCCGTCCAGCTCAAGGGAGCGGTCTATATCCTTCCGGCGAGCGATGAGCACCAGGAGCTTTTCCAGTGGATCATCAATGAGGTGAAATCCCTCGGCGGTGACGGCACCTTTGTCAGGACAAGCCGCATCGAGACGCTCAGCGATGATGAAGTTCGCGGCTTCTTCAACGAGCGGCGCGATGCCGAGTACCGGGAACTGGACAAAACGCTCGACGGCCTGGACCGCAAGGTGCAGAGCTCTCGAAATAGCGCATTAGCGGGCACCCGTGAGTCGGTCACCGGGACGCTGTCCGGTCTGCGAAAAACCTATGAGGAGATCAGCGGCCGGGACTTCTTCGGCGCCTCCTTCGGCAAAGTCACCGGCAAACGCATACGGTCCCTGGAAACTTCGCTGAAGGGACTTCAGGAACCCGATGCGGCGAAACCCGCTCCTATCACCCGGAAAGACCCTCGACAGTACCGGAAGAGGGTCTGGGTAACGCGGCATCGGCCCTTTGTCGACCGCATGGCCTCCGCCTGGCTGATCCGGCGTTTCGTAGACCGGGAGGCAATGTTCCGCTTCATCGATGAGAAAGAGCTTAAAGGACTCGGCCCGCGTGAGATCGCCTTCGACATGCAGGGCGGCGAGTTCACGCATCATGGCGACCTATGTACCTTCGAGGTCCTCATGCGGTCATTCGGCATCAAGGACCTCGCCGTACGGAAGATCGCTGAGATCGTCCACGACCTTGACCTGAAGGACGACAAGTACGGCAATTCCGCGGAACGCGGCATCGAAGAGATACTGACGGGAATCAGAAAGACGGTTAAAGAGGATAACGACATGCTTGAAAAAGGCATTGCCGTGTTCGAGATGTTGTACGCCTCAATGCAGTGATGCCGGCGCCCGGGCGGACCGACAAGGAAAAGAACAGGAGGAACGATCCATGCCACCCATCGAAAAGCATCTGAAAGTGAGCCTCGACAAGACAGGAAAGGACTTCAAGGCGGTCCATGAATGGCTCGACAGTGACCCCGCCACGAAAGCGGAGCGCCACGACATCACAAAGATCTTTGAGAACGGGACCATGTTCGAACAGCAATACGGCAAGGAAGCCCGTGAAGAGTACATCCGCCATCTTCACGATGACGTGAAGGCCAAGTTCGACCATCTCAAGCATGACATCGAGAAGCAGATGGCCGACACACTCGCCTATTTCGGCGTAAAGTAAGGGAGTAACCATGAACTATATAGTCCAGCAGGCGGACATTGATGTGCTGAGAAAGGCCGGCGTCTCCGACGGGGACATCGACCATAGCGTAAAGGTGGCAAAGAAAGCGCTGGAGATCGCGCTGCGCATCGGCGGAAACGGGATAGACCATGAGCTTGTGGGCAGGGGCGCCCTGTTCCACGACCTGGGCAAGGCGGCGACTCACGAAATGACGCACGGCAGGATCGGCGCGGAAATGGGGAGAAAGATCGGCCTGCCCGATGAGATCACGGCTATCATGGAAAAGCACATCCGAGGTGGTCTGACCGAACCCGAGGCCCGGGAACTCGATCTCCCGGTCAAGGACTACACGTTGCGCAGGCTGGAGGAACGGATCGTGATCTACGCGGACCGGCTGGTGGACATCATCCACGACGGCATTGTGAAAGTCGCAACAGAGCGTGAGGCCGAAGACCGCTTCGAGGTTATCCTGCGCACGTATCCAAAATACGGCAAGAACGAAATCACGCTCAACCGGTATCTTGTCTACCATCGGGAGATCCAGGGGTTGATGCGGACGCGTTGAAAGAACGATCCATGACACCTTCCCGATCCGATGTTATGCTTCTTTTTACCGCCCGGAGCGTGCGCCTCTTCGCGTACGGCGCGCTCTCGGTGGTGCTGGCGCTGTATCTTTCCGAACTTTCCCTGAACGGGGCGCAGATCGGCCTGCTCTTTACGGTCACCCTCGTGGGTGACGCCGGCATCTCGCTCTGGATCACGACAACCGCTGACCGGGCTGGCAGGAAGCGCATGCTCATCCTCGGCGCGGGGCTCATGGTCATGGCGGGAGTCGTATTCAGCCTGACCGGGAATCCGGTGCTGCTCATGATCGCCGGGATCATCGGCGTCATAAGCCCGAGCGGCAATGAGATCGGCCCGTTTCTGTCCCTCGAACAGGCGGCCCTGTCGCAGCTTCTTCCGTCGGAAGACCGCACCCGGGCCTTTGCCTGGTACAACCTCGCGGGTTCGCTCGCGGCGGCCTGCGGAGCTCTCGCGGGAGGATTTCTGTCCAAAGGCCTCATGCAGTCCGGATTCTCCGAGCTTGCATCCTATCGCGCGGTTATTCTGCTTTATGCGGCATGCGGAGTTGTTCTTGTCGCGCTTTTTCTGTTTCTCTCAACAAACGTGGAGGCTGCTGCAACTGCCCCGGTCAAGCGGCGCGTACTCGGGCTGCACACGTCGAAGGGCATCGTGATGAAGCTCTCCGGCCTCTTCGCGCTCGATGCCTTTGCCGGCGGGTTCGTGATCCAGAGCATGGTAGCATACTGGTTCCATGTCAAGTTCAACCTTGACGCGGGCGTTTTGGGAAGCATCTTCTTCGGCGCGAACCTCCTGGCAGGCGTATCCGCGCTTCTCGCGGCCCGGATCGCGAGCCGCATCGGACTGATCAACACCATGGTCTTCACGCACATCCCCTCGAACGTGCTCCTGTGCCTCGTGCCCTTCATGCCGACGGCGGGCCTGGCGGTGTTCGTTCTGCTTCTGCGCTTCAGCATCTCACAGATGGACGTTCCCACCCGGCAGTCCTACACGATGGCGGTTGTCGCGCCTGACGAACGCTCCGCCGCGTCGGGCGTCACGTCCATTGCGCGTTCGCTGGGGGCGGCGATCTCGCCCGCGCTCACCGGTGTCTTTCTCGCGTCCCCTGCTCTGATGGGAGCGCCATTCCTCGTGGCGGGCGGTCTCAAGATCGTCTACGACCTTCTCTTGTACCGGAGCTTCAGCAAGGCCGACATACGGTAAAAAATGTTCTCTTCGTTCGCTCTCTCGTCGTTCTTACGCAAAGCCCGCATCAGTTCTCCGCAGGCTGTTCCAGAAAGTTCTTCAACGCGTCCCTGACCTTCCCCGGCTCTCTGATGGGCTTCGAGCACCGCCTGCCCGCGCAGAGATAGACCGACTCTGTCGCTTTGTATCCGTAGCTTTTGATCTCCTCGATATCCTTTGTCAGCGACAGGACCCGCACGACCTTCTCCGTAACATACACGCTGTTGACAGCGGCCAGGTATTCCCGCACCCGGTTCCCGTCAGCGAGGACCATGATCTCCACCGGTTCGCTCAGATGCCATTGAAGTGCAATGCCGTATGAGGGCACAGAGGGAGTATAGTCTCGGTAAGTGGCCGACAAGGTCGTCAGGACCGCATTGACGATCTCTTTCGCGCTCTTGTCCCGGGTGTAATTCGTCAGCCTTTCCAGGAAGCGGACGGCCCGGTAATTCGCAATACTGTCGTTCATCTCCGCAAGAATGCCGGGCGTCAGGGGAGCCACTCCTGCCGCAACAAGCGAGGAGAGGAACCGTCTGGCCCTGGGATCATAGAACTTGTTCGTTATGACCTGGCCGATCCTTCCCGCGCGGTCGAGGTAATGACGCTCGCCAGTGGCGTTGTAGAGATCGAGCAGGGCGGAACCGAACAGGGCATTGTCGTTGAGAAGTCCTGAAAGAGATGCCTTCCCTCCGCGGAACGAATGGAAGATTCCGTCAGCGGGACGGGAGAGGTTCCTGATAATGAACTCCCCGGCCTTCACGGCCATCGGGAGATATTGCTGTTGGCCCGTCGCTTCTCCTGCCGCAATGAGAGCGCTGATCATGAGCGATGCCGAATCGGCGTAGACCGTCCGGTCGACGAACGGCTTTGCCAGCTTCTTCCGGTCCTGTTTCCGGTAATAGGACTCGTCGGCATCCTGGCTGCCGAACAGGGCTCCGGTCGCCGCGTCGGAGAGATTGCGCTGCACATACCGGACGCTCTCCCGCACGACTTTGCGATACCGCTCCGTGCCGAACGCAAGGCCGGCGTTCGCATAGGACCGGATAAGCCCGGCGTTCACCTCGAGCATCTTTTCGTAGTGGGGTTCGGACCAGTCCGGCTTCGTGGCATACCGGAAGAACCCACCCTCGACATGGTCATACACCCCGCCCTGCGACATGCGGTCAAGGGTCCTTGTCACGATCTTCTTGAGCCCTGCGTCACGCGTCTTCGAATGGACCGAAAGAAGAAAGTCCATGGCGTCGGGATTGGGGAATTTCTGGCCGGAACCGAACCCGCCGTTCTTGTCATCGAACATGCCTTTTAATAGTTCGACGATGCCGTCAATGGTTTCCCTGTCCGGCACGCCGGTCATGGACCCCTGCCTCAGCATTCGCCGCAGCTTGATCTCCTCCATCCGCTTCGCGATCTTGTCGCGGTCCTTCGTATAGAGGGCAAAGGCGCGGTCCAGGCGTTCCTTCATGTCCCCGGGCGGAATATAGTTGCCCCCGTCGAGGACCTCGCCTTCGGGCGTCAGGATGACCGTGCTCGGCCAGCCGCCCTGGTTGTACAGGCTGTCGATATCCGGCCGCATGTCCGCGTCCACCCGGACGGGGATGAACTGCTCGTTCAGGAGGCCGATGACCGTCTCGTCGGAGTACGTCGTCTCGTCCATCACGTGACACCAGTGGCACCAGACCGCGCTCAAGGCGAGCACAATGAGCCGGCCCTGCTTCTTCGCCTCCTCCAATGTTTCCTGCGACCACTCCCGCCACTGGATCAGGCTGGCCTTGTTGGGCCGGGGAGAGAAACGGAAGTCCGCGGCAACAGCGGCAGTATTCAGAAACAGGGCCATGAGCAGACCGATCGCGAGGATCTTTTTTAAGCTCCTCTGGACCTCTTGACGTTCAATCGGCATTCCGCACCCCCATTCCGCATTACTGCACCCATTTTCTCCTTGTGCCTGCAAATCCTTTCCTGTATATTATCGGAAAATGAAGACAAAATCGAGAAAAACCAAGGACATCATCAGCCTCGTCCGGCCCGCGGTCCGCGGACTCGCCGCCTATCACATCGATGAGACCTCCGTGCGCATCAAGCTCGACGCCATGGAAAATCCCTTCCTCCTGCCGGATAAAATTCGGAAGGAGATCGGCAAAGCGGCGCAGCAGGCGCTCATCAACCGCTATCCCGATCCTTCGGCTCTGAAACTGAAGCAGGCCATTGCCCGCACCTGGAAGATAGACCCGGAACGGATGCTGCTCGGGAACGGCTCGGATGAGTTGATCCAAGCCATCATTCTCGCCTTCGGCGGCCCCGTTCTCGCGCCGTCGCCTACCTTCGCCATGTATGAGATCACGGCGCGCGCCCTGTCCCAGAAGGTCGTCACCGTGCCGCTTACAGACGAGTTCGACCTGGACGCCGACGCGGTGATCAAAGCGGCAAAGCGGACAAAGGCGAAGGTCATCTTTCTGGCCTGCCCCAACAACCCGACCGGCAACCGGTTCTCCGACGCGGCTGTTCGGAAGGTCCTCGAGAATGTCGATGCCGCGGTGGTGGTAGACGAGGCTTATTTCAGCTTTTCCGGCCGGACGTTCCTGCCGTTCCTGAAAAAGAATTGCAACATGATCATCCTCCGGACGCTCTCGAAGATCGGCCTGGCCGGCCTCCGGGTCGGCGTGCTGACCGCGTCGAAAGAGCTCATCGGCGAGTTGAACAAGATCAGGCTGCCCTATAACATCAACACGCTCTCCCAGGCGGCGGCCCTCGTGGCCCTCAAGCACGCGGACACGCTGGATCGCCAGATTTCCCTGTTGATTTCTGAACGCTTTAAACTCTATAATGCCCTGCTCAGGACGCACGGCGTGACACCCTTCCCCACGGAGACGAATTTCGTCCTGATGTGGATCGAGAAGGACGCGACAAAGGTGTTCCTGGCGCTCAGGCAACGCGGCATCCTGGTCAAGAACCTGGACCGGCCGGGGCCTCTCAAAGGGTGCCTCCGCGTGACGGTGGGAACGCCGGCGGAGAACAAGGAATTTCTGAAGAACCTGAAACAAATTCTTTGACACAGAGACCAGATGTAGGCGCCATTAGGCGAGGACGGATTTAAATGTTTGTAGGGGCGGCCCTGCGTGGCCGCCCTTCCATTCAGGGCAACCACATAGGGTTGCCCCTACATGATCTATCAGTGTCAAAAAGGAGCAGTTCATGGCCCGCAAAGCGACGATCGAACGGAAGACAAAAGAGACCAATATCAAGATATCCCTGAACCTGGACGGCACCGGCGTTTACAGCATCAAGTGCGGCGTGCCGTTCATGGACCACATGTTCTCGCACATTGCGAAGCACGGTTTCTTCGACCTCACGGTGAAGGCAAAGGGCGACACGCACATCGACGACCACCACACGGTCGAGGACCTGGGGATAGCTTTCGGCCAGGCCCTGAAAAAAGCCCTGGGCAACAGCAAGGGCATCCGGCGGTACGGCGAGGCAACGGTTCCCATGGACGAAACGCTCGCCGAGGTGGTCATGGACCTCTCCGGCAGGCCCTATCTCGTCTACAACCTTGACCTGCCGAAAAAATACAAGCTCAAGGACTTCGATCCGGGGCTTGCCGAGGACTTCTTCCGCTCCGTGGTGAACCACGCGGGCATGAACCTCCATGTAAATCTCCTCTACGGCCGCGACGTCCACCACATGCTCGAAGGCATCTTCAAGGCCTTTGGACGCGCCCTCGACCAGGCAACGAGCCTTGATCCGCGCATCAAGGGCGTGCTCTCGACGAAAGGCAAGATCTAAGTACATTTCAAATTGCAAATTGTAAGTTTGAAATTTGAATTTTGCAATTTACAATTTCCAATGCATTCAGGTTCACTATGATCGCAATTATCGACTACGGAATGGGGAATCTGCGGAGCGTCCAGAAGGGCTTCGAGCGCATGGGCCGCGAGGCCGTGGTGACGCGCGACCCGAAGACGATCCTGGACGCCGGCAAGGTGGTGCTCCCCGGCGTCGGCGCCTTCCCGGACTGCATGCGGAACCTCGAAGAATACGGCCTCATCGACGCGGTGAAGCAGAGCATCAATTCGGGCAAGCCTTTCCTCGGCATCTGTCTGGGACTCCAGCTGCTGTTCACCGAGAGCGAGGAGTTCGGCATCTCAAAGGGACTGGACATCATCAAGGGAAGGGTTATTCGCTTCAAAGGCCCTGCATTCGACACTCCGCACTCCGCACTCGACACTTTGAAGGTCCCTCACATGGGATGGAACTCCCTTTCGATCAAGCGGCCGCCGCCAGCCATGCAGGACGTCCCGGACGGGAGCCACGTCTATTTCGTGCACTCCTTCCACGTCGTGCCCGAGGACAAAAGCGTGATCGCGACCACGACGCCCTACGGCATCGATTTCGTCTCAAGCATCTGGAAGGACAACATCCTTGCCGTCCAGTTCCACCCGGAAAAAAGCCAGGCCCTGGGGTTGTCGATATTGAAGCGCTTCGGGGAAATGAAATCGTAAATTCTGCCACGAAGGCACTAAGTCACTAAGAAAAGCTTGAGAACTAAACCTTTGTGTCTTCGTGTCTTTGTGGCAAAGCATTAAAGGGTAAACATGATCATCATTCCTGCTATCGATCTCAAAGAAGGCAAGTGCGTCCGGCTGGAGCAGGGCATGATGGACAAAGCCACCATTTACTCCGAGGACCCGGCCACCACGGCAAAGCACTGGGAAGCCCAGGGCGCAGAGCTGCTTCACGTCGTCGACCTGGACGGCGCGTTCGCCGGTTCGCCTCGGAACCTCCCGGCCATCATCGCCATCCGCGATGCCATCAAGATCCCCATCGAGGTCGGCGGCGGCATCCGCGACATGGCTACGGTCCGGAAGCTCGTCTCCATCGGCATCGACCGGATCATCCTCGGCACCGCTGCGATCAAGGACCCCTCCTTCGTCCAGGCGGCATGCAGCGCGTTCCCGGGCAAGATCATTGTGGGCATCGACGCGAAGGACGGCCTCGTGGCCATCAAGGGCTGGGCGGAAATGACCAAGGTGCAGGCAGTTGAGCTCGCGCGGCAGATGCAGGGCTATGGCGTCATCGCCGTCATCTACACCGACATCAAGCGCGACGGCATGCTGTCAGGCCCGAACATCGAGGCCACGCAGGAACTGGCCGAGGCGCTCACTATCCCGGTCATCGCTTCGGGCGGCGTCTCAAGCATCTATGACATCCAGAAGCTCATGCAGACCAGGCGTTTTGGTGTCCAGGGCGTGATCACCGGCAAGGCGATCTACAACGGCTCGCTGGACCTCAAGGAAGCGATCAAGCTGTCTCGGCAGAACGCGTAGGAACGAGAACCGTAATAACAAAATGTCGCTACTAAGGCACGAAGACTCGAAGAAGGGCGTTATTGACGGTAAGTTGAATGAACCAAGGTAGTCTTAGGCTGTTCTTCGTGACTTCGTGTCTTCGTGGCAAAAAGAGTGTGAATTAATCCTATGCTGACCAAACGAATCATACCCTGCCTCGATGTGAAAGGCGGCCGCGTCGTCAAGGGCGTGAGCTTCGTGAACCTCATCGATGCCGGAGACCCGGTGGAGATCGCGAAGGCCTACGACGAACAGGGCGCCGACGAACTCACGTTCCTGGACATCACCGCGTCCCATGAGGAGCGCGGCATCATCCTGGACGTGGTCCGCCGCACCGCCGAGCAGGTCTTTATGCCGCTCACCGTGGGCGGCGGCATCAAGGTCCTGGACGACATCCGGAACCTCCTGCTCGCTGGCGCCGACAAGGTCTCGATCAACACCACGGCGGTCCACGATCCCGAGTTCATCAAGCAGGCATCGATGCGCTTCGGCAGCCAGTGCATCGTCGTCGCCATCGACGCGAAGCGTGTGGTGGCCCATGACCCGGATTTCAAACCTCCGCTCACGTGGGCAGATGATCCGAAGTATAAGAGCCTCTTCCTTTCAAACGCCTTACTCCTTACGCCTGACGCCTCACGGCCGTTCTGGGAGGTCTACACCCACGGCGGCAGAAAGCCCATGGGCATTGATGCCGTAGCCTGGGCAAAAAAGATGGAAGAGTATGGGGCCGGAGAGATACTGCTGACGAGCATGAATCAGGACGGCCAGAAGACGGGCTATGACCTGGAGCTGACCCGCTCCGTTTCCGAAGCGGTCTCGATCCCGGTCATCGCGTCGGGCGGCGTGGGAAATCTTGAGCACATCTATGACGGATTCGTTTCAGGCAAGGCGGATGCTGCGCTGGCGGCCTCTATCTTCCACTTCAAGGAATACACCATCAGGCAGGCTAAGGAATATTTACAGGAACGGGGTGTTCCGGTACGGCTGTAGGTCTGCAGATCATGATGGGAGAACAAAACAAGCCGCGGCATCAGCCGCGGCTTGTTTTCATTGACCAGCAAGGGCCGGCTTATTTTTTCTGTGACGCGCTTTCCCGCATTACGATACCCGCGCAACGGTCCCCGATCTGACGCTCCTTGTCCTCATCAATGAAGAGCCCCACCATCTTCTGAACCCTTTGGCACGCATTGGCAGCCGTCATCTTCCCCTCTGCCCAGTCGTTCAGCACCGCGTCGATGCGCCCGAGAAAGATATTGCTGGCAGTCCCGCCCAGGACATCGTGAATGATGGACCGCACCTCGTCAACGCGCTCGCTCGGCGCGGCGTTCATAAACCAAGGTCCTCGATGATCCTGATGAACAGCTTGATCACGATCACGACGAAGACCGCGCCGGCGAGGAAGATGGCCCCCACCAGCAGGTCCTTGATCTCCGACGGAAGGAGCCGGAAAAAGGGTGTCGTGACATAGCCGGCGGTGAACATTATGATCAGACCCGTCAGGAAGCTCCATGTCGACTTGACCTTGCCACCCGGGATCTTGTTTCGCAGGCTGACCGCGCTGTATAGCGCGTAGAACATGACGAGGATCGCAGCACTGCTCAGTACGATGAAAATTTTTCCCATGTTACGCAACCTCCTGAATAGTATCTGCTAACCAATAAAATTGTACCATACAAAACAAAATAGTCAAGATATTCCTTCCCTCATTTTTTTCTAATTATGACCGGCAGGCATGTCGGCTATCTACCCCCCTGTTGGACGACCCCTGCCGAGCGCACCCTCAAAGGAAAGCGTAATTACAAAAACGCGCCGTACCGGTGAGGCTGTAGCGCAGATGCCGACAAGATGGGTTATTGCTGACTGCTGACTGCCGTTACTCTTTCCCTTCTTCAAAACGCATACCCCCCCAGGTATTTCATGATCATCTTGATCAGCTCCTTCACTTCCACGGGCTTTGTCAGGTAGCCGTTCGCACCGAGCGACATCCCCAGTTCCCGGTCCTTCACCTCGCCCTTGGTGGTGATGATAACGATCGGGATATCGCTTTTGAGCCCGGTGCGGACCGCGCGGACCAGCTCCGCGCCGCCCATCTCGGGCATGTTCATGTCCGTGAGCAGCAGATCGTACTTGCCGTTCATCAGTTTCGCGAGCGCGGCCTGCCCGTTCACCGCCTCGGTGATGTTCACGCGCAGCATCCGCCTCATGTTCATGACCAGGAACATCCGCATAATGGCGGAGTCGTCGGCAACGAGGATGGATTTATCTGACAAATCGAATGGCATCGTCCCCTCTTCACCCTAAGTGTACCACGTTTTCCGATAATAGAAAAAAGGCGGGAGAAGAATATCTCCCGCCCTCATGGCGGTAAAGCGCGAACTTCACACCGTGAAGAGGTGTCCTTTCTCCTGACTCCTGTAAACTATTTCTTCGACGCGATGCCTTTCTGAATGGCGTTCACTACGCCATCGCTGCTGGCCTCGCGGATGGAGAGAAGCATGCCCTTCTTCTCATAGTACCCGATGAGCGGCGCGGTCTTCTCGTTGTACACGTCGAGGCGCTTGCTGATGGCCTCCTCGGTCTCGTCGGCGCGCTGGATCGTCGGACTACCGCACTTCTTGCACTTGTCTCCGGCCGCGGGCGGATTGCTCTTTACATTGTAGATCTCCTGGCAGGTCGCGTTCGAGCAGGTCCGCCGTGTCGTAAGCCGGTCAAGGATCACGTCGCGGGGGACATCGATGCTGGCCACCAGGTCGAGCTTGATGTTCAGCTTCTTGAGCAGGGCATCGAGGGCGTCGGCCTGCGGCAGGGTCCGCGGGAATCCGTCAAGCAGGAACCCCTTCTGGCAATCCTTCTCCTGAAGACGCTGCTCCATGATGCCCATGATCAGGGAATCAGGCACCAGGTCGCCGCTGTCCATGTATCCCTGGGCCTCCTTGCCGAGCGGCGTACCGGCCTTCACCGCGCCGCGAAGGATGTCGCCGGTCGAGATCTGGACCGATCCGTCGACAGCCGTTAATAATTTCGCCACCGTGCCTTTGCCCGCACCCGGCGCTCCTAAGAGAATGATACGCATGAATAAAACCTCCTGAGATTGTAAAGTTGGTGTTCCGGGGAGGCATTATGGTATGAATCTGCCGAAAAATCAAGCGAAAACTCTCGCCTAAGGACTTCTCCTGTCTCCTGCCTGCGGTCTACTGTCTACTGACTTCTGTCTGTCTTCTACGATATCTCGTATTTCTTAATCTTTTCCAGGAGGGTCGAACGGGAAATGCCGAGGACCTTTGCCGCGTGCGACCGGTTGCCGTTCTCGACAAGGAGGATGCGGCGGATATGGTCACGCTCCATCTCGGTGAGGGACTTGTGCATCCCCTCACTCTCCTTTCCTCTCCCCCGGGAATGCCGCGCGCCTGCTCCCGTGCCGGCCAGGTCCTTCGGTAGCAGGTCCTCGCCGATCACCTTTCCTGCAGCGAGGACCATTGCCCGTTCCACGACATTCCTGAGTTCCCGCACATTCCCGGGCCAGGGGTATTTCACCATGGCGTTCATTGCCTGCTCCGTGAATCCGGCGATGTTCCTGTTCAGCATGGCGTTGAACTGACCGACAAAGCAGCCGGCAAGGACCGGGATATCCTCGGGCCGTTCCCGCAGCGGCGGGATGACGATCGGGAATCCGCTCAGGCGGTAATAGAGGTCCTCACGGAACCATCCATCGCTCACCCCCCGGGCAAGGTCGCGGTTCGTCGCGGCAATGACCCGCACGTCCACCTGGATGTCGCGGTTCCCGCCAACGCGTTTGAAGCAATGCGTCTCCAGGACCCTGAGAAGCTTGGGCTGGACCGACAACGGCATTTCGCCGGCCTCATCGAGGAACACCGTGCCCCCGTCGGCCACCTCCAGGAGCCCCCGCTTGAGTTCCCGCGCGTCGGTGAACGCGCCCCGCTCATGACCAAAGAGCTGGCTCTCGATAATGCTTTCCGGGAGCGCGGCAAGCGTGACGTCGAGGAACGGCCGTTCGCGCCGGGGGCTCCGTCGGTGGATCTCCCGGGCGACCAGTTCCTTGCCGGTCCCGCTCTCGCCGGTAAGAAGCACCGTGGTGTGCGCGTTCTCACCCATGAGATCGATAAGGTGATGGAGCTTGTGAACTTCCATGGACCTCCCCACCACAGGATGGTCCATGCGCTCCTGGTAGTACAGGTTCTCGAGCAGAAGCTTCCGCTTCTCCATGATCCGGTCCGTGAGCGCGTCCAGATCGCGCAGCGATATGGGCTTCAGGAGATACTGTTCGGCCCCCTCCTTGATCGCCAGCACGGCGTTCTCGATGGAGCCCCATCCGGTCATCATTACAATGGAAGAGGTGCTGTCATGCGCTCTGATCTGCTTCAGGATATCGAGGCCGTTCGCATCGGGCAGCCGGAGGTCCAGGAGGACCACGTCGGGCGTATATTCGTCGATAAGCCGGATCCCGTCCCTGCCGCTGCCCGCCGGCATGGCATCCCATCCGCGGCCGGTGAAATGCTGGTCAAGCATGGAACGGACCTCTTCGTCGTCGTCAATGATCAGGATTCTGGGCATGGGTCCAGCTGCAGGCGTTACACGCTGCGCGCGAAACTCCCGTCTCGAGAGAGGTTGTTGATGCTTCTTGCAGCAGTCGGGAAGGCGCTATTCCCCGCGCCTGCCATAGGGCAGTTTTATGGTCACGATGGTGCCGCGCCCCTCGATGCTTTCGATCGTGATGTCGCCGCCATGATCCTGCATGATCTTTCTGCAAATGGCGAGGCCCAGTCCCGTGCCCTTGGGTTTCGTCGTATAGAACAGGTCGAAGACATGATCCAGGCTCTCCGCCGGGATGCCCGAGCCCGTATCTGCGACCCGGAACGTGAGGAACTTGTCCGCAAGCAGCATGGCGATGTTGACCGACCCGCCGTCCGGTGTCGCCTCGACCGCGTTCCGCAGAAGATTCAGGAACACCTGGCGGATCTGGTAAGGATCGGAATGCGCGACAGGGTGGCGTACGGCATAGTCGCCGGAAACGGTGATGCCTTTCCTCCGGAGCTCGTCCCGGTGCATGTCCAGGACCTCTTCCCAGAGGACCCGCAGGTCGGTATCTTCCCGCTTGAGCTTCATGGGCCTGCCGTAGATGAGCAGCTCCTCGACCAGCTCGTTCAGCCGCTTCGTCTCGGCCAGCAGCGCGCGCGCCAACTCCTGGTGCGCCGGGTCCGTAAGGTCGCGCTCGAATATCTGTCCGATGGCGCTGATGCCGAAGAGCGGGTTCCGGATCTCGTGGGCCACACCCGCCACCACGCGCCCCATGGCGGCAAACCGATCTTTGTTCATGAGCTCCGCATGAAGGATCTTGAGTTCGGTCAGGTCCTGGAACACGCCGATCAGACCGTCCTGCTCTCCCTCACCGCCTGAATAGTAGGAACCGGAGAACCCGATCGGCGTATTCAGGCCGTCCGAGGTCTTGATCGTGATCTCCTCGTACGACCCTACCCTGCCGCCCAGAAGGACCGCGGTCTCGGGAACAACCTCTACCAGTTTCTTGCCGACCAGGTCTTCGTGCCCATGGCCGAGGATCCAGGCGCCCTGACGGTTGATAAGCTTGATCCGCCCTTCCCGGGAAAGGAGCACGACACCGCTCGACATGCTCGAAAGGATGCCCCGCATGAGCCGGACGCTCTCGTTCAATTCGGTGGTCCGGATCTTCACCATGTTCTCAAGTCCCGTGTAGGTCTCCTTCACCCGCTGTGCCATGTCGTTGAATGAATGTGCCAGCTCGGAGAACTCATCGCCTCCTGCCATGCTGATGCGGTGCCCAAAATTTCCCAGCCCGATGATCCGGGCGCCGTGATGCAGGGTCCGGAGGGGCGCAAGAACGATCCTCCGGACGGCGACATACAGCGCTGTTCCCATGACCACGATAAGGACCGCCAGCAGGATCATGAGCTGACGCTTGCTGGCCTGGATCTCCGCGATCGTGTCTTCGAGTGAATGAGAGACCAGTATGATCCCGAGGGTCTCTCCCTCGCTCCCGTGGCAGCGGCGGCACGCATTTTCGTTCGGGAGCGGAAAGATGGTGGTATGGAGCGGGGCAACGCCGTCCTCGTTGAAATCCATGACCCTTCCGCTCTCGAATGCCTGCGCGATCTGCGGCATCGCGAAACGGGGCCCCGTTACCCCGAACGCGTGCGTACCGTCCTTCCGAAGCACGGCAAGCCTCACGAGGCCGTAGGTGCCCTGAAGACTTTCCGTAAGGTGGATCGTGCTCCGGGGCCTTCCGGTCAGCATGTCTTCCTTCAGGCCGGCAACAATGGTATTGGCCAGGAGGTTCTCTTTTTCGGCGCCCTTCCGGGAAAGAATGCGCCCCTCCCGCTGGATGATGACATACGAGAGTATGCCGAAAAATATAATGAGGATCCCGAGGACAAGGATGAGGAATTTTGCGTGGAGCTTGAACGGAGGCATAATAGAAGAATAGTATACCAGGATACGGGACGGGTCAATGAAAAAAGCCCGTACTATGTCTAGATTACAGCCGGGCGTGGCGGCATGAAGCATCATGCCGGTTCATTCCGCTCCGTTATCCTTTCACCTTCATCGCTGATGCCGTGCCGTTCGGGGCACCAAGCTATGCGATATCCATTTGCGGAACAAAAGGCACAGCGCCGACAAGCAGCAAGATTGGAGCTCCCCGCAGCAAGCTGCAGGGAATGCGTTCGCTCCTGGATTCAAGACCCTTTGGATTTCGATCCTATGTGTTTTTCTGAACCTTTACTCCATTCAAGTAAATCTCATACATATCAAGACCTAGAAGAAACGTCGGGATGCGGGTCGGCAAGGTCTTGTACCGGTATCGTGGTTTATATTCCAGTTCAGCCTCTTCCCCCTCGCGAAGTGTGACATCCGCTTCTGCGTGGTATTCGTCCTCGGGCAATCCAAAACAAACCTTGTGTACGCCGGGACGAAGCCGGATCTTCTTTTCCAGAACATACTTGACTCCTGTTCCTGCTTCGGGGTCCTTGCTCGTCTTTCCTTGCTCATCATAAGCCGGCTTGACCTCCTTCTGCCCGTCTACCTTCCAGACTGCAGCCTGTCCGTCGATGTTGAGCACAAAGGGATAACCCGGCTTTCCATGCAGACTTTCGCCCGACTCGGCTATATAATAGCCCGCCTCGTGGGTTTTGATGTTCACTTTCACGATCATGTCCGCAGATCCCTGAGGCCTCGCGCCGGTATCCGTCACTTCGGTGAAGACATCCGTCCTCTCGCTCTGCGACTTAGCGGCGATCATCCGTGCCGTAGCGCCACAGCCGACCATCAGCACCAGCGAAACGGCTATCATGCTTATGGTGATTCTGTTCCTCATAGTTACCTCCTGCTTTATAAACTTTATTTCTACGAAGCGACTTGTTTTCTTTCGAATCTCCGATATAAGACCGGAAGCACCAGCAGCGTCATGAGCGTCGAGGTGACGAGGCCGCCGATCATCACCGCTGCCAGCGGTTTCTGGACCTCCTAGCCCGGTCCGGAGGCGAACAGCAGCGGAGCCAGTCCCAGGATGGCGACCAAGGCGGTCATAAGCACCGGCCGGAGCCTCCGCTCGCACCCGATGACGATCGCCTCGTCCAACTCCATTCCCTCCTCCTGCATCTGGTTGATGGCTGAAAGGAGCACCATACCATTCAGGACCGCTACGCCGAAGAGCGAGATGAAACCCATGGACGCCGGCACGCTCAGATACTGGCCTGACAGCAGCAATGCCAGTATCCCGCCGATCATCGAGAAGGGCAGCACCATGAGGATCAGGGACGCGTGGCGCAAGGAATTAAACGTGGTGAACAGCAGGAAGAAGATGATCACCATGGTCACGGGAACGATCAGCATCAGCCGGTTCATGGCCCGCTGCTAGTATGTTGACAAATTAATAACGAAACATTATAATTAGCTTCATGAGACAA
>CAYPOT010000022.1:0-52731 GCA_964412455.1 uncultured Nitrospiraceae bacterium
TATGCATTTTGCGGCACTTTACGCCGCCTGACTTCTTACGGGTCCATCAATCTTTATATCGGCATCTATTCTTCTTTCATTCTTCTCAAGAATATTGATTCTTTGGATGAGTTCATCTACGCCCCATGACTTGAAGGAGAATTCGGAAAAGGTTCCGTTGTCATATGCGGCCAGGATGGAGTTCTTTTCCTGTTTGTACTCGGCCGAGATCTCCGATGTAGACCCCAAAACCACGAAACCAACATTGATACGCATATTGGATGGTCCAAGAGTATTCTGGATTGATCGATACTCAAATATCTTGTCTTGGAATTTCACGTTGGAGAGAGTTGCTATTTCGGCTTTGCTCTTGTTAAAGATCCATTCGAGTCCATTCTTCATTTGAATGAGCTTGTTGGATCCGAAGGACTCAGCTGTTGTGTACTGCATGATGAAGACAGTGGCCTCGTCTCCGTCCTGGTCGATTGTAAGTGTGTCAATCTGCTTGTCTTGCCCGCCATCGACATTTTCGGAAAGATTGAAAGAGTGCAGACTTGTGCCTGTGATTAGTGAATGAGCGTAACGTGCAAAGGCTGCTTCCAATGGAATTGATAGCATTCTCGCAACTTCTTCGGTTCTGTCGAGGATTATTTGTTTTCGTAGACTCAAAGTACCTCCCTTGTGTATGAAGAGCAGTGATTTGCTACAAAAGGTGCCTTTTCCCCCTCAGTTCAACGACAAGTTAAGGGGCGTGGTGGTCTTCTGCCGCGGCTTTCTTGAGCCGCTTGTTAGTGTTTCTCATCATTTGATATGTAAAGACCGCCGTAACAACGACAACTGCGTTTACGAAGATCATGAATATTGCTACTGCGTGCTTTACACTGGATGGTTCATCGATGCGGTAGACATAGAGTGCTTTTGACAATGTTAAACCGAGAAAGTGTACTAAGAAAAAGAAAATTGAGCCATAATATGAAACTGCCCCGTCTGTATAAAACACAATAGCATGCCAAAGTAGACCAATAACGACATAAATCGACCCAGCCATCAGAGCTTTATACATTGCAGTTTTAAATTTAGTCATAATCTGTCCAATGTTTTAATGAGCCGCATCAGTTGATTTCATACTTTTTGTCTGCGAGTGTAATAATGGTCTTGATGCCGTTGTTCATCAACTCAATTCCCAAATGGTTAGGAGTTTTTGCGTCTCGGGGCCAGAACGAAACATAGACATTCACGCCGCCATAGAAGGTGAGTCGCATTAAGAAAATGCCGAACTCATCCTTGTCTGTAACCTGATAAAAGAACACATCCGGATTGTCCCCATAGCGAGGCTTGCCTTGTAGCTCCATCTCAGTCTTATCTCTAACGAACTGGTCCCAATTTTTGGGGCTCTTTCCCTCGTGAAAAAGAAAGCCGAGGTGGAGCTTTATGCTGCCCTCAAATGACGCATTGAAATGATGGACGTGCAAGCCTCGAGCAACACGATCAAAGCAGTTCTTCAATCGGTTTACGTCTGGCGTGCCCCAAATCACCTGAATGAACTTGTTGTTTTCGACTTCTACTTTGTAAATATGTTTCTTCTTGGTAAGAACATTGTCGAGAAGACGGCCTGAACTTCTGCGAATTGCCCGATCAACTTTGCCGATTTTATGCATATACCCGATTGAATTATTGCCAATAATGCCAGCAAGGCTCACCATTAGGAACTCATCGTCGAGAGACTTGGCGGAATTGTGAAGTTCGCATGATGGGACAGTGATTAAGTTCTTTCGGTAGTCAACGCCTCCCATATCACGCCCTTCTGGAAACAGGCTCAGCGGTGGAACATGCTCCCGAGAAGATGCTTCACTTTCACACATATAGCAATGCATAATATTCATTTTTAAAAACTAACGCGCCGGTCACGCGCCGACGTTAAGGCGCGTCGCTGTGGACCGGCTGGTTGGAATTCGTCGTATTACATGTACGTTTTTATTTTGGAATTAAATTGATAGTTGCCTATTGTTTTCTGTCTTTCTCAATAGCAGAAGCGATTCGCTCAAGCAACTTCTCGACTTTATCCATATGTTCATTTTGTCGCTTCATATAATTGCCATATGAGCCTTGGCCCATTTTACGCCTTATAACATAAAAGGCTATCGCCATGACAATGAGCGGCATCCAAATATGAAGAAATTGACTTAGATCATCTTGACCCGCGTAAGCGAGCGCCGGAATGAACATGGTGAGAAGCCCAGCGATAAAAACACTGCGATACTTGCATTTATTCATAAAAGGTTCCTCCACAGAGTTATTTTGTTGCAATAATCATTAAATTCCAACCCCGGCGGTAAGCGGCCAGCCCCCGTAGGGGGCGGTCCGTCTTGACTGCCTGGTTCTCTGCCCGAGCGGTTTGCGCGAGGGCAGAAGGCAGTCGCCGCTTACCGCCGGGATTCTCTCCCGAGCGAAGCGAGGGAGAGAACGCGCGCGTGAGGAACGCGCCCCTCAGCGTTTCTCTCGACGCGCTTGTTGTAATCCCTCACAGTGACTTCAGAAAGGATGTGATATTTTGAATAAACTCATCTTTAGATTTCGGGAACATTTTCGAGTCAGGTACATTTGGAAGATGTTTCAACACGTAGTTATTTACTCCTTTGTATTTTTCCCATGCCTTACGTATGCGGCGTCTTCTCCAGAAAGGAGCGTAGTCGTAATAAGCGTTGAAAAGAATCCAGAGTTCATTCAGGCTTGCGTCCCATGTTTTAAATACATCGGAATCAGTGCAAGTAAACCAGACATGATCGCTCAAAATAAGGAGACGGTCCTTGATGGCTCTTTTGGTAGCGGTTCGCCTGCTATCCCAATAAATAATAAGAGTTACCAGGACTCCGATCAAAGAACCAATGAGGCCAGAAAGCAATTGAGATATGGTAATCATTTATCTATCATCCTTCTCTGTGTCTTGCTCATTATTATTTTTGTGCTTTTTAAAAAAATACTCCGTCTTAAAGAACTAAATGAGGGCATGGAAAATATAGTTCTCCATCCTCCGCCGCATTTTAATGTGCGATGGGATGATAAAAAAGCTAAATGGATTTCATTATCGTAGCGTTTGAATTATTTTTGTGCACGATCCCAAGGGAAAAGACACCCAGGATAAGTCGTTGGCGCTGAGTTTGGCTTGTATCACTTTTTCTTTTTGAAATAATAGAGACAGGGTACATTCGCCGCCAGTCAAGCCGCCGACTTCGGATTCATATCGCCAGGATTCTTTGTCCGCGTCTAATGTGGTTTTTTTCGTGGGTGGGCCGAGATCGACCAATATTTCTTCTTTTGTCATTTTCATAATTTGAAGTTCGACAGATTGTTCGGTTCGATAGCCACCTTTATTAGTGGCGCAGCCAAGTACCAAAGAAGCAAGAATGATCGAGAGCATAATCTTCATTTGTTCTCCTTAGTTCAACCAGTTATTGACTATAAGCAACCGGTTTGTAATATTGGAAGCCGGTTTATAATAGTATAAACTTTCGTAGTTTGTAGTATTACAAACCCGACTACTTTACTTGGGTTTGTAATAGTATAAGCTTTTCCAGTTCGGTTCCCTTGATTTTACCATATTCGATGTACCATGCCTTTGCCTCCGGATCCCATTTCCCCTGTGCCGCCTTGGCTTGATCCCGCAAAGCCGAATCGTGAAAGCCTATACGAACCGGGACGAGTGTGCTGTCCGCGTAACGGTGCTGAGTTGGAGTCCATGGTTTTCGCTCAATGATCAGTTCAACCGTCTTCAGCCGGGTCTGGTTCGGCTCGTCGTACCTATAACGAACGCAGAAGAGCGCGTCGCCGTATTCGGCAACCAGCTTTTTTGTTCCTTTCTGACCAGGCAGCAGTTTTGATCTCGCTGTCATTGCTGACCTCGAATAAAAAATGTAGGAAAACTAACTGATCGAAATAAAATGCGACTGGAGAAAATGCGCATCATCAACGAGGCAGCGTGGAGCAGCGACAGTAAAAACTATATTTTATTCATCCTGGCAAGTCAAGGTATTATATATATTCACGAATTGAGCAACTTCGGCCTTATCCTGGCATGTGTACGGGCGTTCCGGGAAAAGGCTATGGGCTCCCTTGACAGGTGAACGAACGTTCACTATACTATGCTATCATAGCACAGGAGGTGACCCACGGTGAAACCTATTCCTCAAAATATTCTTGGCGGTTTTAACGCCCTGATGAAACAGCGTAATGTCCCGCCGATGCTTCTTGGCGATTACCGGAAGTGGCTCCTCTATTTTCTCGACTTTCGCGCAAAATATCCTTTCCCCGCTTCAGCATCGGATCAGGTCAGGCTGTTCACCGAAAAACTTCGTTCCAAGCATCAGACAGCTGATCAGGTTGAACAGGCCACGGACGCTCTTTCCCTGTTTTTCGCTTCCACTCCGGGAAGTACGGTCGATGTGTCGTTGAACACGGCGGCCGCTCCCGCGGCGCCGCTGTTCGGGCGGCGTTGTGAGGGAAAGGACCATGCGGATCGAAATCCGGTTTGCGCGAACACGGCGCTGCCGATGGTTTGCGAGCCGCCGGGCGGCCCTCTGTTTGCGCCTCCGGAACGAAGCGGCAGGCGCTATGACGAATGGCGTTGTCTCAGGAAGACCGAGGCTCCCGCCTGGGACGCGGTCATCGAAAAACTTGCCGCCGAAATACAGGTACGGCATTATTTAAGCTCTAAAATGAAAAGGCTTCGAGCTTCGATTCTTAGGGTATATTCATTTTCGTATCCGCTCGCTCCGCTTACTCCAGAATTCGCGAAAAACACTCAAGCATTACGCCGACTGGGGCCGCAAGTTCCAGAATTACCTTAAAGACAAGGACCCGGGAGGACTGTCCTCGCAGGACGTAAAGGAATATCTCACCTATCTGGCAGTCACCTGCAGGGTCTCTTCCAGCCACCAGAACCTGGCATTCAATGCTTTGCTGTTTCTCTACCGGCATGTGCTGTGCAAGGACTTCGGAACACATAAGGACATTCCGCGCGCGAAGACATCGAATTATGTCCCCTCGGTCCTTTGCCGGAAAGAAATAGATTCGGTCCTGGTCCATCTCCGGCATCCATTCAAACTGGTGGCTCAGCTCCAGTACGGCTGCGGGCTGCGCATCTCCGAGGGGTGTCAACTGCGCGTCAAGGATTTCAACTTCGAGACGGGCCTCCTTACGGTCCGGGGAAAAGGGAAAAAAGTGCGCACCGTGCCGCTGCCGAAGACGCTCCTCCCGGAACTGCATGCTCAGTTGGAGCGCGTGAAAGAACTGCATGACGAAGATCTTGCAGCGGGCTTTTCCGGGGTTTTTCTCGATGATCAACTTGAGAAGAAGTATCCACGGGCCGCAAAGGAACTGATCTGGCAATGGTTCCTGCCGCAGGAGTCACTGACGTTCGTCGCCCAAATGAAAGAATCGCGGCGCTATCACGTGCATGATACGCGGGTGCCGGAAGCCTTCGGCGAGGCGGTCCGAAAGGCGAAGCTTATGAAGCGCGTTACCTCTCATACCTTCCGTCATTCCTTCGCTACCCACCTTTTGCAGGCAGGCTACGACCTCCGCACGATCCAGGCGCTGCTCGGTCATTCCGATATCAGGACGACGATGATCTATTTGCACTGCCTCCCGCCCAAAACCGGGAAAGAGGTAAAGAGTCCGCTGGATTTCTGATGTCTGTGGTCTGCGTCATACCATGAAACAAGAACGCCGCTGAATAAGCATTCAGCGGCGTTTCTGTCCACTTGCTCTTTTCGGAAGCTAACCGGCGATCGACAGCACTTCGATCTCGAAGGTAAGGTCTTTCCCCGCAAGAGGATGGTTTGAATCCAGGGTCAGGCTCGTTTCGGACGCGCCTGCCACCGTTACCAGGATGGTGCTGTCGTCCTCCTGGGTGAGCTCCAGCCGCTGGCCGATCTTCGCGTTTACGTCCGGCGGCAGGTTCTTCCGTTCCACCTCCACGATCGAGGAATCCTGCCGGGGCCCATAAGCTTCGACGGAAGGGATCACCACGGTCTTCTTCTCGCCCGCTGCCATACCGATCACGGCTTTCTCAAAACCCGCGATCAGCTGGCCCTTGCCCACCGTGAACTGCATCGGGTGCCGGCCGATCGAGGAGTCGAATATCGTCCCATCATGTAATTTGCCCGTATAGTTTACCTTGACTGTATCTCCCTGCTTTACCTTTGCCATGCCGTTCTCCCTTGTTCGATCTTTTCAATTTCGACGTTTGTCGTTTAAGAGGTTGTTGAAAACACCTGTTATGTCATTGCGAGGAGAGCTTTTTGCGACGCGGCAATCTCGAACTTATTGATTTCTTTAACTACGAGATTGCTTCGCTTCGCTCGCAAAGACGGCTCAAATCTTTTTTCAACAGCCTGTTAATGCCGTCCGTGTGCGACGAAGACTTCGGCGAGCTCAGTCGAGTCGTCGCCCGTGGTTACAAGCAGTTCGATCTGAATTTTATGTACCGCTCGTTTTGCACCACTCCCGGGCGTTCTGGAACATGCGCAGCCATGGTGATGCCGCAAGGGACCGCTTCATCTTCTCGGGCAGCCACCCCCACTGCCAGGGAAGCACGACCCGCTCAGGGTGCGGCATCATGGCGAGGTGCCGGCCGTCAGGCGAACAGAGGCCGGCGATGCCCGCAGGCGAACCATTGGGATTGAAAGGATAGGCTTCGGTGATCCCGTTGTCATCGTCCACGTATCGGACCGGCGCGAGACCGAATTCCGCTTCATTATATATGACCTTGTCCGGGAAATACGCCATGCCTTCGCCGTGGGCGACCCAGATGCCGAGAGCCGATCCTTCCATGCCCTGAAGCATAATAGAGGGGCCTTTCAATATTTTCACGGTCGAGAACCGGGACTCGAAGCGGCCCGACCGGTTGTGGATGAACCTCGGCTGGAGTTCGTCCGCGATGCCGCGCCAGGGGACCCAGCCCAGGAGCGCCATGAGCTGACAGCCGTTGCACACACCGAGGCTGAACGTGTCGGAACGATGATAGAACCGCTCGAACTGGTCCCACACCTTTTTGTTGAACCGGATGCTTGCGGCCCACCCCTTCGCCGAATCAAGCACATCAGCGTAGCTGAACCCGCCGACGAACGCCACGCCCCGGAACCCGTCGAGGGTGATGCGTCCATCCAGAAGATCGGTCATCATGACGTCCCAGGGCTCAAATCCCGCAAGGTGGAACGCCGAGGCCATCTCGCGGTCGCCGTTGCTCCCTTCTTCGCGAATGATCGCGACCCGGGGCTTTCCGGAGCTCCTCAACAGGGCCGCGTCGGTCGGCCTGGGCGTGAAGGGAACGAGGAAGGACGGGCCCTTCCGGTCGTAGCTGTTCTCCCGCTCCTCGCGGATATTCTTGGGATCGCGCTGCAGAAGATCAAGGTGGTGACTCGTTTCCTCCCAGATGTCCCGGAGCACCAGCAGGTCCTCATTAAGGACGCTGTTCCAGCCCAAACTGATCTTGATCCGCTTCTCCCGCTCGGTCTTGCCGATCATGAAGAAAGGCACGTCGGCCTTCTTCAGGACCGCGAAGATCGTCGATTCGTTAACCTGCAGGTATTCAACGACCAGGCCCGCCTCCTCGGAGAACAAGGCGGCGAGCGGATCGCCACAGTGCATACATTCGGTCGGAAGGTTCACGTCGATGCCGCAGTTCCCGGAAAAGGCCATCTCGAACAGCGTGGTGATGAGTCCTCCGTCGGAGCGGTCGTGGCCCGAAAGAATGAGGCGCTTGCTGACCAGCTTTTGCATACCATTGAACCCGCGCTTCAGGAGTCCTGCGTCCTCGATGTCCGGCGACTCATTGCCGACCTGGCCGAAGACCTGGGCAAGAGCCGAACCGCCCAAGCGGTTCTTACCGCCGCTGAAATCGACAAACAGGAGCTTGCTCCCGCCCGGCATCTTGAGGTCCGGGGTCACCGTCTTGGTAATGTCGGGACAGGTGACATAAGCGGAGATGACGAGTGTGCCCGGCGATTTCACCGTTTCCGAAGTGCCGTCGGCAGAAGTTACCCTGGCTGCCATGGACAGGCTGTCCTTGCCGCCGTCGATGGCGATCCCGAGCTTGATCATGATGTCCCGCATGGCGATGGCGGCATCGTAGAGGCGGGCGCCCTCACCGGGAAGTTTCGGCGCCCACATCCAGTTCCCCGAGCACCGGATGTCCCCGAGGCCGCTCACCTCGGCCCAGACGATATTCGTGAGCGCTTCAGCGACGCTCATTCTCGCCATGGCCGCGGGGTCGATCAATTCCTTCACCGGCTGTTCGCCGATGGAACAGGCGGCGCCGGTGGTGCCGAAATGGGACTGGGCAATGACCGCGACGTCCGAGACCGTGAGCTGGAGCGGACCGCAGCACTGCTGGCGCGCAATGAGGCCCGTAACGGACCGGTCGACCTTGTTCGTAAGAAAGCGTTTCGAGCCGACCGACAGCAGCCGCAATACGCGGTCGAGCGCTTGCCGGACCGTGAGGCCCTGAGGAAGTTCGAGGGGTTTGAGGTTGTTCTGCCCGCGGTCGAGCGTGAAGGTCTTCTGCGGCATGTCGCCCAGAACTTTCGACAGCTCGAGGTTCACCGGCGTGGAGCCGTCGGTCTCATCGTGCAAAACGATGTACCCGTCGCCTGTGACCTGTCCGATGAACGCGACCGGGACCTTCTCGCGCCCGCAAAGGTCCTCGAAGAGCGGCGCCTGCGACGGCCTCAGAAGAAGCGCATTCTGCTCCTGATATTCGGCGCCCCATATCTCGAGCGCCGAGAGGGTCTCGTCGCCCACCTGGATCTTCCGGATCTCGATCTTCGCGCCCGCAGGATGGACGATCTCCTTCACCACGTTGCAGTTCCCGCCCGCTCCCTGGTCGTGGATGCTCACGATGGGGTTGTCCTCCCCCAGCTCCACGCAGGCGCGGATCACGCGGTTCAGCTTCTGCTCCATCTCGGCGTCGCCGCGCTGGACCGCGTTGAAGTCAAGCTCGGCAAGGTTTTCGCCCTGGATCATGGACGAGGCCGCGCCGCCGCCCATGCCGATCCGGTACGCCGGCCCGCCGACTTTGACCACCAGCATGCCTTTTTCGGGATCTGACTTTTTCGTATGGCGGCTGTCCATCTGGCCGATGCCGCCGCTGAACATGATCGGCTTTAGCCACTCGCGGCGCTCGCCATCAGGAAGCCGGAGGCCGAAGGAACGCGTAAATCCCTGAATGAGCGGCTCGCCGAACTTGTTGCCGTAATCGGACGCGCCGTTGCTTGCCTCCACCTCGATCTGGAGCGGCGGAGCGAGGTTCGATGGATAAGCGAAGGACGCGTCTTCCCAGGGAAGCTCATAGCCCGGGATGTGCAGGTTTCCAACGCAGTACGCGGCAGTGCCGGCGACGACAAGTCCGCCGGTGCCGGTCGCCTGTACGTCGCGAAGCCGGCCGCCGGTGCCGGTCTCGGCGCCGGGGAATGGCGCGACGCCCGAGGGGAAGTTATGCGTCTCCGCCGTAAAGATGATGTCATGCTTCCGCTTTGTCTCGCGGAAGGGCGATGGTTTTCCAAGGACCTCGGGAATGATCGTGGTGATGCCGTATCCCTTGATGGAGCTTGAGTTGTCGCTGAAGGCGATGACGCTGTTGTTCCGGTTCGCCTCGTACGTCGCCTTCACGATCTTCATCAGCGTGTCCGGAACTTCCCTGCCGTCCACAATAAGCCGGCCGCGGAAGAACCAGTGGCGCGAATGTTCGCTGTTGGACTGCGATAGGTCGAAGCATTCCACGTTGGTGGGGTCGCGCTTGATATCGTTCACAAAGAGATTGGTGTAGAAGTCCAGGTCCCAATCATCGAGCCCCAGGCCCATCTCGCGGTTGATCTTCTCCAGCGCCGGTCGTCCCTGTTCCATCAGCGGGACGATGCGCACCGGCTCCGGTCTTACCCCGGTCTCGAACGACGTGAGCGGATTCGGGTAAAGGCACTCGGTCATGCGGTCATGGACGAGAGAAAGAAAGGAAGCTCGTTGCTCGGGGCTTATCGCTGAAGAACCATCGAGAAGCAGGAGGTAGCGGCGCGAGCGTTCGATGCGCGTGATCTTCCGAAGGCCGCAGGCATGGCAGACCGAGACGGCATTCGTGGACCAGGCCGTGGTGAAGCTCATGCGGGGGCCGACCTCGAGGAGCAAGTGCAGAGTGCTGCGCGACCCCTCACGGTCCCCCCTTGGCAAGGGGGGATGAAGGGGGGTGGACGAATGATCGCTGAGAAAACTGGTTTCGGAGAACTTTTCCGGCTCGAAAGTCTCGGCAAGCAGCCACCGGAGCAGGCGCATCTCGTCCGGCGAGAGCGGCGATGACGACGCGATATTGTAACAGAACTCCGTCCCGATCCCGGTGATGGCGCGGGAGACCTTGTGCCGTGCCGTAGCCAGCAGGCCGTCGGTCTGGAACGACGAGAGCGCGGGGGTGCGAAAGAGGTGAAAGAGGGTCATATCATGGTCCTTTGTTCTCTTTGTGTGCTGACCGTGTAACGGTATGTTCGCTTATGGCTATGAAGCGTAGCGGTAGCCCGTCCGTTGCAACCGGTAGTTAGCCGCTCTCGTGTCATGCTGCCCGTGCCAACTTGAAGTTGTCGGACATTGTTTTGATTACCTCGTCAATTTTGCCATCGAAGGACTGGTTCACTTCATCGTAAGTCCCGATAATACTCTCATAGATAGGGTTCTGGAAGATCGATTGCGCATCTACAGTGCCGTGTTCACTGAGTGTTGAAACGAACACATCCTTAATCAGCTCTAAGACGTGAACCTGGGCGTCGTTAAACTCGGCGGAGCGGATGTAGTTCTCGTAGCCAGTCTGGATCCGCTGAAGCGGCGTCGGTATCCTGCGCTTGCCGAGGACGTGGAGGAAAAAGTCCAAAACGGACCCGGCAGGATAGTCGTAGATACGCTGGAGGTTGCCTTCATCTAGCCAGATTTCCGGTTTCGACACCCAATCCTCGACCGCTTCGACATCCTCCGCAGTCGGTTCGTAGTCCGCTCGTTCATCGAGCTTCTGCTTCAGCGATACGATGGTCAAATTATCCGGGTTGCTAACGGCCGCTTCAAAAATGCGCTTGGCTTCTTCGATGGGGGTGTTCACGACCACGCGGACACCTTCGTGGACCTTAACCCGCTGGATTTGGTGCTCCGGATCCGGGTTGTCCACTATGAAGTAGCCTTCCGGTTCCCCGCCGCCTCCACCACCACCGGCGCCCGTTCCGGTGACAACCTTTTTATTCTTCTTCTCGGTCCCCTTGCCATTGTCACCCATGCGTTTGCACAGGCCTACGAAGTCGAGGATTTGGAAACTGAACTTGCCCGTTTTTGGATCAAGGCGGGTGCCACGGCCCAACATTTGAATGTACTTGCCGACCGACCGGGTAAGCGCGGCAAAACCGATGTAACGCACACAAGGGATGTCCACCCCGGTGCTCATGATGTCCACAGAAACAGCTATATAAGGCTTCTGATAGGGCTTCTTAAACCAGCCTTTCAGTGTCCGGTTCAATTCCGCGTTCTCGGAAATGATCGGTTCGGCATAGCGAGGGCTCTTGCCTTCATCATTGAAGACCGCGTTCAGGGCGTTTGCCAGCATCATGCAATGCGCCTGGCTCACACCGAAAAGAATCATCTTCTCGCCATACTCGGTCCGTTTTCGGACCTCCTCGGCAATGCGTTTGGCCGTGTTCTCGGTGAGATACTTACGGTTCAGTTGCTCCAGTTTCAGTTTCTTGGTCTTGTCGAGTTCGATCTTCTTCCGCTCGTCCGGGTCCAGAACGTAATCGAACTCGACGCCTTCCTGCTCCGCGATTTGCGTCAAGTGTGTCTTGATCTCGTCAACTTTGTAAGGCGCAAGGAAGCCCTCATCGATGCCCCGGCCAAGGTCAAATTCGTAGGTTGGTTCGCCGACTTCGCAGCCGAAAAGCCGGTAGGTGTCCAGAATGGCAAGGTCGTCGTCCGTCACCTTCTTCGGGTCATTTGGGATGGCAATCCGGGGCGTGGCGGTGAGTCCGATCCGAGGACAAAGGAAGTGATCGAAGATGACCCGCCGGCTGACGTTTATGGACCGGTGGCATTCGTCCACGATCAGCAGGTCGTAGTAGGTGCTGGGAATTCCCGAGTAGAGGATTTCCAACGTGTCAATGACGGCAACGTGAATGTCCTTGTGCTTGAAGCCCTTGTAGTTGGAAGTCGTTATCCAACCCGACGTGTAGGTCGGGCTGATGAGACTGAAGCCGTCATCCCGCGCTTGTTCCGCCAGCAGGCGGCGATCCACTACAAAGAGAATCCGCCGGGCAAGGCCGGTGTCGAGAAGCGCCTTGCACAGCGCAACGGTCGTCCGCGTCTTGCCCAGGCCAGTCGCCATGTGAACAAGCATCTTGCCGCGCCCCTCGCGCAAGCCTTTTAGCAGGACATTGATGCAGTCCAGTTGATAGTACCGTTCCTTGCCCGCCGCCGAATCGAAGCCACCGGCGATGGTCGTGTCTATGACGATCTCGCGTTCCTGCCGCCGCTTCTGCTCCTGCGCCATGCGGACGCCCATGTCTTCGAGGGACAGAAATGAGTTGACCGGCCGGAACTCGCCCGCTTCAAGTCCGGTCCAAGCCATGTCGTAGAACAGCGTCCGCTCGGCGGAACAGGCGTAAAGGAACTGGGGGCGGAGAATGCGAGAGTAGAGAATCTGGAGTTTCGGCAGCGCCTTTTTGGGATCGTCCAGTTTGTTCTCGAAGACCGCGAGCGGCGTTCCCTGAAGGTCTTGGAGAACCACATCCGGCTTGACGTGCTTGTGACCGGGAAATTCCTTCTGTTGTTCCGGCGTCAGTGGGTACTGCGGCTGGTAAAGCAGGGTGTCGCCGACCTTCCACCCAAGTTTCTTCAGGTCTTCGATGACCCGAAGATCGGTCGCTGTCGCTTCGTTGGCATTTATGTCGGGCATATCACCCCCAAACCTCTTCGAGGATCCGGCGAAGTTGTTTCTGCGCGTCGTCCTGAAGTCTGCCAACGGCTGACAGAGCGTCGAGATTCTGTCGGGCAGAGGCGACGAGAACTTCCTGAGCGTGAATGTCTTCCATGTAGGGAACGCGAAACTCCCCCATATAATCTTGGGAGACCTTGACCATACTCGGTGATGCCCCTTGCGGAACACGGCCGAAATACTGGCGGCCATACGTCGAATCGAAGAGGATAGCCGCAAACTCAGGCAGAATCTTGGTGCGATTAAACACAACGCGGGTCAGGAGATCGGGGAAGACGACTTTGTCCTCAGTCGGCCCGGCAATCCCTGCAAGTGCGACGAGTTCCGGGGTGTTGCCACGGCTGTAGAAAAAGTCCCCCTCGTGAACGTAGAAGGTTTCGATGTTCGGGCGGAATTCGGACGTGTACTTTCTTTCGGTCAGATCAATACGGCCCCGTTTCAAGCATGCCAGGGTCAAGACGGGTATTTCGCCACCGTTGCACGTCGGCGACCATCCGTTCCTTGTTTCCAGGATTGCGTCTTTAATCGGGCGAAGGTTGTCTTGGATAGCATCCGGCAACACGATTGTGAATTTGGATTGGATGATGCGACACGACGACGCAACGGATACGAGTTCATCAAGCCGCCGAGCTATGGTCTCCTGAATTTCTGGCGGCGGTAGCGGAAGCTCGAAACCACAAAGGAAATCCGAGCCCTGTTCGTTCTTGATGCCTTTGTTCTTCTGTTCGATCAACAGAGCAAGAAACTGCGGCGAACGGAGCATGTGGCAAAGGTAGTCCGAGCGGCAATCAGGCGTCTTCGGTTGGTACACTTGATAATGCGTCGAACAAACCAATCGGCGCGGCGCTAATGCGACAGCACCTTGATGTAGGTTGATCTTCGATGTGATTAGTTCTCCGCGGTCCGCAATGTAGAGATCCATGCCGGTTTCTGGAAATTCGCGAAAGTGAATGCAGCCATCAGCAAAGGTGATCTTCTCTACGATATCAAATTGCCCGGAATAATCTTCCTTTCGCAAGCGTTCGTGCTTGGGTTCAATCAGTTCGCCTAACTTGCATCGTGGGTAGCGTGCGCCGCTTTCGATGATCTTCCGCAGAGTGGCAAGTTGGTTGTGTTTTGCCAGTTCCTCGATCGGGTAGGCCATGAGGTATTGCCGGGCGATGTCGAACTCCAGTGCGTCTTGCACGTCCAGCATGGCAAGCGTGGAATGGGCTTTCTCCGGCGGGCAATCCTTAAGCGCCGCGAAGCGGGCGTCGAGGGTGTGCCCGTTCTTTCGCTTTGCGCCTTTGAAGACAGCGTTCCATTCCTCAAGTTGGCTTTTGGATAGGTTGCTCCGGGCGTTGGGCAGGTTGAACGAATAGAGGTGCGCGGCCTCGATGCGTTTCGCGATTTCGTTCAGGGTCTTGACTCGCCAGACTTCATCCTGCTGGGTCAGTCGCCCGCTGCGGTCGGTTTCGGTGATCTTGCCGGCGCGCAGTTGGTCGGCGAGTTTCGCGGCCAAGGGTTCTCTTTCCTTCGCCGCCCGTTCAGAAACCTCGATGGTCGTGTCGGCCTCGATGCGGAGTTTGACGCGGGGGTCCAAGTTCACAATCCATGCCGCCGGCACACTGAAGGAATGTTTGGTTTCCGGTGGGGTCTTGCCATGCCGAACGTACTTGTCGAATAGTTCAAGAGCCTCGACTAGTTGGCAACCTTCGATGGGACGGCGGTTGGTGCCCATTGTGTAGCCGTCATTCGTAACCTTATAGAACCAGATATCCTTGGCCTGTCCGCCCTTCTCGAAGACTAGAATGGAGGTCTTCGGGCCGACACCGCCCTTGCTGACAAATACCCCCTGCGGCAGGCTGATGATCGCTCGGAGATTGTTTTCCTCAACGAGCATCTTCCGCAATGTGCGTGCGCTGGTCTGTCCCCATGACAGGAACCCCTCGGACACGATGACCGCGCACCGGCCGCCGGGGGCTAGCGCGTCGAGCATGAGCTTCACAAAAAGGATGGTGGTCTCGGACTCGCGGGAAAACTCCGCCCACACGTTTGGGTAGGCTTCCTGGTCCCGGTCCGCGCCGAAGGGCGGATTGGCCTGTACGACGGTCTTGCTTCCGCCGTCCTTGGCCGGATCGAAGAGAGCGAGCGAGTCGCCTTGCTCGATGTTTTGCGGGTTCAGGCCGCGAATATAGAAGTTAATCGCGGCCATTTTGCGGATCATGCCTAGGTACTCGATGCCGTGAATGCCTGAACGGTAGAAGTCGAGGGCCTTCGTCGGCGACGGCATGGCGGCGGGGTGTTTAGCGAAGTGCTTCTGGAAATAGGCGATGAGTTCCGGGTGTGCCTTGGGGCCAGGCCATTTCCCAGAACGGCGGACGGCCTCCGTCACATAGCCATAGGAGTCGAAGCCGAAACCTGCCGTACCGCAAGCCGGATCGAAGATGCTGTCCAGAAAAGTCGGGTCGGTCACGGCGACCATGAATTGTCGGATGTGGTCAGGCGTGCGATGCAGGCCCATGTCCTTTGTGCCACCGGTTTCGGAAAGAGCCGATTCGATGGCGTCTCCGAGAAGGTCCGTCTTCAAGAGGCGATCTTCGTCAATCTCTCCGATCAGTGCGAGAACTTCCTGAAGGTCGCCGCTCTTGACGTTGTTCGTGAAGTTAGAGTTTTTGAAGACCTCTTCGATCAAAACGAGTTGGTCCTGAACCTTCTGGCCTAGGTTGGCTTTGTAGACCTTCCGGGCTTGGGAAAGAATGCTGGCGTAAAACGGAAAGAACTTCTCGTTCAGGGTGGGCAACAGCCGTTCGTTCGGAACCGTGCGCAGTGAGTTGAAAAGCAGGTGGTCATTGGGGCGGGCGAACAGGTCGCGAAGTTGTTTAAAGTCCGGGTCTTGCTTCAGTTTCACCTCGAAGATGCGGAACAATAGCAGTTCGATAATGTACTCGACGCGCTGGACAGGCGTCCCCGCCGGGCGAAGCTTCTTATGGAGCTTCTTCAGCGTGTTGTTCGTGTCGCTGTCCGCGTAGTGCACTGTCGAACGTCCCATTTAGTTTCTCTTCTCCATGCGGCTAACGTTCAAGCTAACGGGCTCTCGTAATGGCGTCCTTGTTCAGTGCCTTTTTAGGGCGCTACTTCTGATTTTGATCTAGCCGGTGCAGACGTTGATAACAGCGACGCTTGTGAGAGGCGGGCGAAGAAAGCATCAAAGAAGGACACAACGGAGCGGCGCCGTCTGGCATGGCGCGCTGCCTCGAAAGTGAAGACGACCTTTGGCAGACCAGCCTGGTGAAGATGCGTTCGATAAAACGCATGAAGAACCGTCTTTCCATGGAAATCCTCACGCCGACGATTTGTCGACCGAAGCTCCTCAACCTTTTGCTCAGCCACAGCTGCCGCTGTCGCTATTGCCGTGGGAGCATACCGTCCTACAACCTCCTGCACGTAGGTTTCAGCTGATATGGCAATTTCACGCGCCGTTGACGGTGGAAAAAAATGAGAGCTACCGAGGCCTACGGCTGTACGTCGCCCGACCTCGGCCACCGTAAGCTCAGAAATAATCTCATCCAAGGCATTGCCTACGTCATCAACGGTGCGAAACGTGGTCTTTTCAAGGACGCTTTGGAGTGCTTCCCACATCGAGTCCGGATCGAGAAGAAAGTTCTCGATCATAGAGACAGGGAGCAACTCGATCAAAGCGTCTCCAGACCCCACGGCGGTGTCACGATCAAGGAGTGCCACAGCCTGTAGCCGACTTGAGAACTGCTGTAACACTTCGTTGAGAACCCGCAGCAGAGCCTTGCACTCCGCCTTGCCGCCACCCGTAATCAAGGTAACCCGGTCGAACCCGGGATGAAGTGCTCGATAGAGCTTTCTGTCTGGGAGCACCTTCGATGCGGTTTGCTCCCCCACACCTTCAACCAATACGACTGGCTGGAGCGCTGTCAGGTTCGCCGTCGAGCCAAAGACTTCCCTGAGAAATGAGAGCCTCTCTTCATCGCTTGCAACCTGGACTAGCTGATTTTGCTCGTGTTCTACGAGATCCACTGGTCGCAGGAGGAAGAGTTCCTCGAAACTCGCATACTCAACCATAGTGGGCGAATGAGTGGCAACAATCACCTGTGTGTGCGCACCAGCAGTGAGCACACGCAAGTAATCGAGAACTTTAAGTTGTAGATTGGGATGTAAGTGCAGTTCCGGCTCGTCTATAAGGACGCAGAGTTCCGGGCGTTCCACGGTTTGTGGGCCAGCGTCAATCTCTTTGAGAAGGGCCTTTATCTCTCTCTCAACTAGTGGATAAAACATCTGGACAATCGACTTCTCGCCCGAGCTGAGATCATCAAGATCAACGAGGTCTTTCAGGCCGTGCACACTCCACAATACCTTTACTTGATCACGGTTAGTCGCGTCTATTTTGACGAACGACATGTGCGGCAGGAGATTGTGTGTCAGTTCCCGCAGCGGCTTCCAAGGATCACCCAACGTGCCTAGGACGATTCCACCATCCCGATCGACCTTTGCGGTGATCGCTGCCTGTCGGTCCACCTCAATCTGGCAGAGAGCGTGCTTCAGATAATTCGCCGAATCGTCATAGCCCCATGGATCGCGAGAGCCACCAAAGATCTGTATGCCCTCAAAACCAGGAACGTTCTGACCCGACAGGAGTGCCTCAAATGAAATGGATGGCGCGAGCAAGTGCCGTGATTGAACCTGCTGTCGGCGCATGGCCCGGTGCGGGCCCACGTACATAATGTTCGTGTAGCCCGCCTGGGATCGAATCGCGTTCAGGAGAGTCGACTTCCCTGATCCATTGGGACCAGCGATCACCATGAGCGGAGGAACTTTCACACATTGGGCCAGCCTTATACTGCGCTGATTCACAATTTCAAACGATGGTAGTCGCATTAATCTCACTCGGGTTTGTAGGTTGGGCTACGCACCACAGCACAATATCTTTTGAATTCTGTTGGGCAAGGTGAGGCATTTATCCAACCTACTGGAAAAATAATCGACGAATTTATTTAGTGCTCTTTTTCTTTTCTTCGATGTGATCAACGATGCTTTTAATATTAAGTGGTGGTATGAATAGAGGAGGAACTGATGCCCGCATGGTTGTATTAGCTATCAGCTCACGCATAAACGGCAGGAGATGAGCAGGTGCGTTTACGGAGGCAAAATTTTTCAATGCCGTGCTTTCATCGCTTTCAAAATGGCCCTCTATTGTAGCACGTAAATAGAATGGCGCACTTTTATCTTTCTTGGCATTCTTAAACAATTCAGCGGTAAGAGAACACACAAGCATCTTGGATTTTATGATATCGGTTTTTACAGATAAATCAATATCAACGCTGATGCCCCTTGCTGGAAGTTTGAACTTCTTATTTAGCTCAAATACCAATTCCGTTAGCGTGATTTTTTTGTACTCAATATGTGTATTAACGTTCAATTAAATCCTCCACGGTTACACACAAAATATCAGCAATTTTCTTGAGTGTTTCCACTCGGGGCGTGTGTCCAACTTTTTCCAATCTAGCCATGTTAGGCTGTTTCATATTTAGCTTGTCAGCTAATTGATTCTGGTCAAGTCCGTGAACAAGCCTGTAGTATTTAATCTTACTCATCTTCTTACTTTTCACGAGTTCCTGCCATTCTGTGTGCTGTTCTTTCCACGCCTGTTCCCATTCTTTTATGTCATGGGGACTTGAGACAACAGACTTATAAACATCTGCAAAAGAAACAGCCTTTTCCTTGGTCAGGGTTTTAAGTTGAAGAGCACCTACCTCTTGCTGGAGAAATTCCACCATCTTCTTAAGCTTTATGTTTTCTGCTTTTAAAGAATCACAATCGTTACATTTCTTTTTCGTCGGCAAATTAATTACGCCACGGTGGGTTTTAATGCCATATGTTGAATAAAACATGGCTGGTTTTTGGATCTGATAATTGAATAAAGCTTTAGCTTCTTGTGCCATTAACATTCTCTCCATTGAGTATAGAGTAGCTTGATTCTTGTGTAGTGTGGTGAGGTTTCATCATAAGCGATCTCTCGATGAAACACACCGTACACACATATCGTATTCTGCTTTGTCCTGTAAGCGTAAAAGACTCTGTACGGGGCAATTTCTCTGCACTTGAGTCGCTTCACAAGAACTCGAACTTTCGCTAAGCTCTCAATAAAAACAGAATCGCATTCTGCGTCATCCGGCAGGGGGTCCGTGCCCAACGCGGCAATCTTTTGAACAATCCGAATAGCCTTGCTTTTATCTTCTATCAATATTTTCTTAATATCCGACCAGGCATATGGATGAACTTTTACATTTGAAGGAATTGGAATATGCTTGAATTCGTGTAAGGTCATAATATATCACAAGTGATATGTATGTCAATAATCAATTTTGTGTGCTTATCTGGGCTCCCCTGACAGGCTATTGAAAAACGACTATCGCCCTGCCATGCGGAGCGGCTACAAACGGCTCCCGAAGTGGTCGTTACAAGAGGGTCATTTTGTTTTCCTATACAGTTGCGTCTACCTGGTCACAATGTCTGCCTGAGCGTCGAATTCGGGGTCTTTATGCACGAGCGTTGCGTTGCGCGTGATGGCCGTGGCGGTGATCCTGCTGTCTCTCGCCTGTTCTGTCTTGCTTGCGGATTGAACCACCCCATATCGCGTCATTATCGCGGCATTTGACAGCGCTTATCTGGCGCTGGCATGTAGGATCGTTATGCCTACGACCTTGTCACCGTCTTTCCTGATAAGGATATCATTATCAGCCTCTATGGTTTTCCTGGCCCGCTGCGGTTTTCGAAAGCTCAGGTAAAGCACATCGGCCTCTTTGTCATAGTCAATCCACATATGCTCGGCGGGCAGTTTCATGACATCCTGCGACAATGCCAGGCAGGTCTGGACGATCTTATTCTCCGCTAATTTCGTCGCCATAGAACTTCTCCTTTCGGTTTCTTGTCCAAAAAGTATGCGGTTATAACGAATCCGTCTGTCTTTGAAACTTCCTTATATACGACGACCAGCCAATTATCTTTCCCCATGTTTTTAACTGCCTTCAACGTACCCTTATTGCCCCTCACGACGAAGTCTGGATTCTCGACTGCGTCCAGAACATCAAAGAAACGGCTTGCAAGCTCATCATGGTTCTCGCTGATATGATACCACCGCTCATAAGGCAGCCGTATCGGGACGTGATTTACCGAAATGGCTTTTTCCACATGGTCCTCTTTTCATGAAAGAGTATTTGAGTCCGTAGGCAGGGTTAAGCGTGGCGCAACCCTGCGGTAATTGCAGGATTTCGCGTTGCCCTACCCGGCCGTCGAGCTACCCGGCGGCCGACTTTTTGGCGGTCCGTGTCAAGCGCTTGGCCAGACGCGGTTTTATTGCGACGCTGTGCGCATATAAAAACTCCGGGTCAATATCTAATTGATTTGCCCATGCAATGCTGTCGAATTTGACCGTAACGGTATTGAATAAGCGAACATCCCGCAATTCAGCGAATTTCCCGACAGAGAGATAAGGGGTCAGATCAAAGATCTTTTCCTCCCCGTTTTTGAATTTAATTTGCAGCTTATATCCTTCTATGGGCTTTGCGCTCTTAACCGGTGTATACATGTCATGCTCCTTTATTTCAGGGGCTCAATGGGGAAAGGAAGTTCACCCTTTGATGTTAATTCCCAATCAGCCAGAAGTTCTTCTTTGTGAATTTCCGCCCAGGCCAGGACAAGCTTTGTCTGCCTAGTGGGCAGTTTGCCGTCGGTGATTTTGCCCGTACGAATGTCCACGATAGCCATGTGACGCTGATAATACGCATGAATGTGCGGGGGATTGTGTTCTCCCGGCGAGCAATACATTCTGACGATAATTCCGAAAAACATTGAGATGGTCGGCATTATGTCTCCTGTTTATGGTTCACCTTCCGCGCTGGTTAGTCGCGTTTCCTGACCCGACGCAGTTCCGTGCTTAATATTATTCGGAACGGGGTCGTTCCACTAACGCGGGAAAGACCTTGATTGCTATCATTCTGCCAATTGGTTGGTGATAGGACACAAAAGAACCAAACCGACTTTATCATTATAGGCCTGAGGCAAAAGGATCACTGCCGGACGGCGTCCTGCTTGTTCATGACCGGCTTGAGGGTTCAAAGAAATCCGAACCACATCCCCCCGTTTGGGTGCATAGGGTTTTGGGTCTACCATGCCTCAATCCCGACGGCAGGACCGCTGTCAACCTCGCGATGAAGATTATCCGCGGTTACTTGCGCAAGGAGTTTATTAAGGGTCACAATCTGATTGCCGGTGTTCCGGTCACAGGTGTTTTCTTCCCGGCGTTCCACGCGCCGGTCATTGACGAGCTTTGCGACGGAATACCTGCCGCGCCCTGCGCCCCGAAATGCTGTTATTGGATCTTTCGGCGTTCTCATGGTTCGCTCCTTTGAGATAAGGAGTCTTGTTTACTGCCGTTCCGTCAAAGACACGACCTTCTGTTCGGCCGCGCTTTTCTGGCCGGCCATCTCGCACTTGCCGTCGAAGGTGACCCCTTCCTCGATGATGAGGTTCGGGGTCTTGATGTTCCCCTCGATGACGCCCGGCGCGAGGATATGCACCTTCTGGCTGGCGCTGACGTTGCCCACGATCTTGCCGCTCGAGATGATCGTGCCGACGCTGATCTCGCCTTCGAGGTGGGCCTCATCGCCAGCGATGAGCGTGTCCTTGGACAGGACCTCTCCCTCCACCCTGCCGTCCACCCGGATGGTCCCTTCAAAACTGAGAACGCCCTTGAACGCCGTGCCCTTGCCGAGGAACGCGGTGATCTCCGCATGTTCCGACGATATGCCTGATCCCTTCTTCAACATTAGTGAACCCTCCTTGAGATCAATTCGAAATCTTTTGCCACGAAGTCACTAAGACACGAAGGATGCTTGTTCGCCTTACCCGATCTTCTCCAGGATCCGCTCCAGCTCCTCGCCGGAATAGTACTCGATGACGATCCTGCCGCCCTTTGCCTTGGCCGCGATGCTTACCTTCGTGCCCAGTGACTTCCTGAGCCGCTCCTCGACCGCCTTGAACTCGGTGCTCGTCAGCTTCTTTTTTTCCTTCACGGGCTTCTTGAGCGCGTGGGCCAGCGCCTCCGCCTCGCGCACCGAGAGCCCTTTCTTTACGATCTGGTTCGCGGCGAACATCTGGTCGCGGAGACGCTCAAGGGACAGGAGGGCCTTGGCGTGGCCCATGCCGATCGCCCCCGTCGCCAGGTGCTGCTTGATCTCCTTCGGCAGGCCGAGGACGCGAAGAAAGTTGGTGATGGTCGAGCGCTCTTTGCCCACGCGCCGGGCAAGGTCTTCCTGGGTCAGTTTGAACTCGTCCTGGAGACGCTTGAACGCTTCGGCCGCCTCAAGAGGGTTCAGGTCCTCGCGCTGGATGTTCTCGATGAGCGCCTGCTCGATAAGCTCGCGCTTGGTCGCTTCCCTGACCAGCGCCGGAATGGTCCTGAGCCCTGCGAGCCTGGCCGCCCGCCACCGCCGCTCGCCGGCGATGAGGCCGTAGTTCGTTCCGATCCGGTGCACGATGATGGGCTGGATGATACCCTGTTCTTTTATGGAGGCGGCGAGCTCTTTGAGCTTCTCGTCGTTGAAGACCTTCCGCGGCTGGTACTCATTCGGGACAATCTTGTCCAGCTCGACATCCATGATCCCGAGGGACTTCTTTTCTTTTTCATCCAGGACAGAAAGGTCCGGGATCAGGGCGCCAAGCCCCTTACCGAGCGCCGCTTTTTGCATGGCTCAGCACCTCCCTGGCGAGATCGAGATAGCTCTGCGCGCCTTTCGAACGGATGTCATACAGGATCACGGGCTTGCCGTGGCTCGGCGCTTCGCTTAAGGTCACGTTCCGGTTGATCACCGTATTGTAGACCTTGCTGCCGAAATACTTGCGGACCTCTGCCGCAACCTGGTCGGCAAGATTGTTCCTGCTGTCGTACATGGTAAGGAGCACGCCTTCGACAACGAGCTCCGGGTTCAGGTCCTGCTTGATGAGCTTCACGGTGTTCATGAGAGCCGAGAGCCCCTCGAGCGCGTAGTACTCGGTCTGGACCGGGATAAGCACGCCGTCGGCGGCGGTCAGGGCGTTCACAGTCAGGAGGCCGAGGGACGGCGGGCAGTCGATGAAGATGTAATCGTAATCATCCCGGAACGGGGCGATCGCCTTCTTGAGCACGCGCTCCCGGGCGATGGTCTGAATGAGCTCGATCTCGACGCCCACGAGGTCGATGCCGGCTGGCACCACGTCGAGCCAGGGAAAGTGGGTGGTTTTTTTGATCTCGGCAAAAAGCTTCTTTCCCGTAAAGAGGTCGTACGTGCTGCCGGTAATGTCCTTCCGGTCGATCCCCATGCCGCTCGTGGAGTTGCCCTGGGGGTCCGAGTCGATAAGGAGCACCTTCTTTTCCGCCGCCGCGAGCGATGCGGCGATGTTCACGGCGGTCGTCGTCTTGCCGACGCCGCCTTTTTGATTTGCTATGGCAATGACCTTGCCCATGAAGCCTCCGGAACTACTGTTCAAAACCGGGTTACTTTACCATAGGAGGCTGATAAATGAAAGGGGAAATTCGGTTTCTTATCGCAGCTAATGGAGAAGAAAACCTGTTGTTATGTATAAGATAAGACTTGAGAAACAACATTGAAAAGCATGCCTATCTCACTCCGCACTCCGCACTCGCCACTCCGCACTTAAGATGTTCCACGTGGAACATCACCACTGCCCCAGCTCGATCCCCGCGGGATTTACCCGGATAGTTCCCAGCGCTATGTGGCGAACCGCCGAAATATCCTTCAGGGGGGTGACCACGCGCACGGCCATCTCTTTCAGGTCCAGGTCCCTGACGATGCCCATTCCGAGACAGAGATTCCGGTCATCGTTCAGGCCGATCAAAAGATAGTCGAGCTCCGATCTCTTTATGACGGTTATTTCCCTGACCCCATAACGCTCTCGCGCCGTAAACTGTTCTTCCTCTGAATAGTCCCCGTCGGCGATAACGAACAGTCTGTCGGCGGAAAGCTCGGCATGGACCACGATGCTGTTCAGGATCTTGGAGATCTGGTTGATGTCCCGGAACCCCAGCCGTTCGCCGGTCCCGAGACCGGGCCCGTGGACACCAACATCACTCAACGAAACATCTTGAAGGTCCGCTCCACGGAAGTACTCTTTGAACCGCTGTTCCCGGGCAGCCTTCCGGGCCTCTGCGGTCGACACCCTGGCATCGGGCGATGCAGGGAGACGGTGGATCAAGAGTCCCGCGCGGTGGGCGTGGGGAGACACAAGATGTTCGACCTCGTTCTTCTGCTGGATGGCTATAACATAGCGGGGCGCGAGCATGTCTATCTGATGATAGAGAAGTTCCCTGGCGGCGCCGCCGTTCACCAGGCCGCAGGTATTGATGAGGACCAGGTCGGGACCGAGCTCCATTGCCTTGGTGTATAGTTTCTGGACGCAGGTCACTGCATCGAGAAGATGTCCTACCGGGCTGACATTGCCGATGAATCCCATGATAAGCGGGGGCTTACGTTTCAGAAGTTCCGCTGCGCCGCTATAGAGCCCCAACGAAAAAGCTGCCGGCGGACCGATGAACGATTGGCCGGGGTCCGCGTCGATCCAGGCAACCCGCTTGCCCCGGCGGCAAAAGTAACCTGCAAGGTACAGACAGAACGTGGTCTTGCCCGAACCGGGGGCTCCGATGACCATGACCGGCCCGCCCTGTGATTCGACCTCTTCGGCTGATTCCCGCCATTCAGGCGGGATATGGAGATTATGTTCTGACATGAGCATCTTTCGGTTCTAGTTCCGCAATCTACAATCCGCAATTGAATTGTTCCACGTGGAACATTGAGGTCGACAGACTGAGGCGATTCAAGAACTCAACGCAGATTTTCGCTGAAATCATTATGAAAAGACTATGTACGTTCTTTTGTCTTTACAGACAGCGCCAATCATAAATTTTCATCTCTTTTCAGCGTTGAATGACTTATTCTTTTCTGGCTTACTCCTGTATGCCTGTCGAAACATACCCTCTGGCTTCGCCTTGCCCGGGTTATCCCGTTTTCCGAAATACCCATATGGCCCGGGGATCGTTTGAATGGGGAAGGCGAAGTTCCAGCTTCTTCTCAATGACCAGCCCCGCCTTGAGAACCTCCCCTTCCCCTATGGTCTCCTCCGGCCCCCTGCTCAGGACCAGAAGACCGCCCGGCTTCAGAAAGAGCTCTCCTTCGGAAAGGGCCGTTTTCATGTCGGCAAAAGCTCGGGCCGTAACGACATCGTAGGACAGGTGATGAGACGGGGGAAGTTCGTCGGTCCTTTTATCGACAACCTCGGCCTCCAGGAGCTTCAACGTCCTGACGATGTGGCGCAGGAATGATGCCTTTTTGTGGACAGCCTCGACCATGGTGATGCTGATTTCCGGGTGCGCGATCTTGATCGGGACAGCTGGGAAGCCGGCGCCGGCCCCCATGTCCAGAAGCCGGAGCGCGGGCGCAGGTACAAAACCGCTTAGATAGGACAGGGAATCCAGGAAATGCTTAATGACGATGTCCTGTTCATTTCTGATCGCCGTCAGGTTGATCTTCCGGTTCCACTTTTCAAGTTCTACAAGATAGACCAGGAATGCATCGGCCTGCGCGTCCGACAGGACGATACCGAGCTTCTCTGCGCCTGAGGTCAGCAGTGCCCGGAGCGTCATACCGGCAGACCTCCCCGCTTCCGCTTTTCGAGCGCGACCATGAGCAGCGAAATGGCCGCGGGAGTAACGCCGGAAATGCGCGATGCCTGACCCAGGGACACCGGCCGCACCTGCTTCAGTTTCTGCCTCACTTCGGCTCCCAGTCCGGTAAGGGCATCATAATCGAGGTCCGCGGGAACCGCTTTTCGCTCAAGTCCCGCAAACCGCTCAACCTGGTCAATCTGGCGCGCTATGTACCCATCGTATTTCACCTGGATCTCCACCTGCTCGGAGGCATCGCTCTTGACCGGCGTTGGTGAAGGGCTGATCGCGGCAATATCCCGGTAGCTCAGTTCCGGCCTTTTGAGCAACTGCTCAAGAGAAGTCTCTCCTGACAGAACCGACGTTCCTTTTTCCGCAAGCAGGGCATTTATTTCCGGTGCCGGTCTGACCCGGGTCATCTTCAACCGTGACAGCTCCCGCTCCACCGTTTCCTTCTTCTCCACGAACTCGCGGTAGGCCTCATCGGAAACAAGCCCGATCTCGCGGCCCTTCTCCCGCAGCCGCATATCGGCATTGTCCTCCCGAAGGATGAGCCGGTATTCGGCACGGGACGTGAACATGCGGTAGGGTTCGTTCGTGCCGCGTGTTACGAGGTCGTCTATCAATACGCCTATGTAGGCATCGGAGCGGGACAAGACGAGCGGAGGCCGCTTCCCGACCTTGAGCGCCGCGTTGACGCCCGCCATAAGCCCCTGTGCCGCGGCTTCTTCATATCCGGAAG
Source organism: uncultured Nitrospiraceae bacterium (assembly GCA_964412455.1). Classification (GTDB taxonomy): domain Bacteria; phylum Nitrospirota; class UBA9217; order UBA9217; family UBA9217; genus JAAXXJ01. The sequence continues at coordinate 26,452 of CAYPOT010000022.1, forward strand.
TGCCATTGATCTGCCCTGCGAAATAAAGTCCTGCGATCCGCTTTGTCTCGAGGGTATGCTTGATCTGGGTCGGCGGAGCATAATCGTACTCGATGGCATAGGCAGGCCGCATGATCTCCGCGTCTTCGAGCCCCGGGATGGTTCGATACAGTTGTGTCTGGACTTCGAAGGGAAGGCTCGTGGAAACCCCGTTGGCGTAATACTCCTCGGTGTCCAGCCCCTCGGGCTCGAGAAATACCTGGTGCCGCTCCCTTTCCGAGAAGCGCATGACCTTATCTTCAATGGATGGACAGTACCTCGGACCTACTCCTTTTATGATTCCCGCGTAAAGTGGTGACTTGTCTAGATTATTTTTAATTATTTCATGCGTAAGTGGGTTGGTATATGTCAGATAACAGGGCAATTGAGCCAATAGATGGGTTTTCTCCGTAAAAGAAAAGAACGGCGCGGGATCATCTCCCGGCTGGATCAGCATCTTCGAGAAATCTATGGTACGCCCGTTCAGACGCGCTGGAGTACCGGTCTTCAATCGGCCCAGTTCGAAGCCAAGGTCGTTCAGGCTGTCGGATAATCCCACGGAGGGGAACTCACCGGCCCTTCCCGACGGATAGTGGGACAGGCCAATGTGTATCAATCCCTTCAGGAAGGTGCCGGTCGTAATGATCACCGACGACGCAAGATACTGAACGCCGATATTCGTTTCGACGCCGAAGATCACACCATCCTCAACAAGCAACTTCTCAACAAGCCCCTGCTTAATATCAAGCCCCTGCTGCTTCTCAAGCGACTCTTTCATTGCCATGCGGTACCGCTGCTTGTCCGCCTGCGCGCGGGTGCCCCGTACCGCCGGTCCCTTGCTCTTGTTCAGGATGCGGAACTGGATGCCGGTCCGGTCGATGATCTTCGCCATCTCCCCGCCAAGAGCGTCGATCTCCTTCACCAGGTGCCCCTTGGCAAGCCCCCCGATGGCCGGGTTGCAGGACATGAGCGCGATGCTATCCAGGTTCATCGTCAGCATGAGCGTGGAGCGTCCCATGCGCGCAGAGGCCAGCGCTGCCTCGCAGCCGGCATGGCCGGCGCCGATCACGATGACGTCGTATTTTTTATTGACCGACATGATTTCTTCTCCAAGAAAGAGCAGCCACTATGGCACTAAAAGGCCGGAAACAATTTCTAGTAATTCTTTTCGCCACAGAGGTCGCCGAGTTATTCTAAAACTTCTATTATCGGCTTTTTTCTGTGAACTCTGTGCTCTCGGTTGCAAAATGCGGCGTTTATTTGCCTATGCAGAAATCCCGGAAGATCCTCTCGAGGATATCATCGGTATGGGTTGCGCCGATGATCAGACCTACGCTGTCAAGGGCATCCCGAAGGTCAAGCGCGATGAATTCGGCCGACAGCCCCGACGTTGTTGATGCAAGCGCCTTTTTCAAACTCGCCTTTGCCTGTTCAAGCGCTGTCTTGTGGCGCTGATTCACTGCCCAGGCATGCTCCCGCGGCGGAACCGCACCCTGTTTCACGAGCTCGACAATTGACTTCCGCAAGCTATCGAGTCCGTCACCTGTCTTGCACGATATCTCTACGATCGCTTCGGGCCAGGCAGGCGCTTCGGCCTTTCGCTCGAGGTCGCTCTTGTTCATCACCACGATCGCGGGCTTTCCCTTCGCCTCATCAAGGACCCGCTTGTCTTCATCCGACAATTGCTGCGACCCGTCGACGACAATGAGGACAATATCGGCCGTGCCGACCGCCGCGAGGCTTCGCCGCACGCCCTCCTGCTCTACGACATCGTGAGCATGCCTGATCCCCGCCGTATCCAATATCCTGAACGGCAGGCCAGCTATATTCAGATATTCTTCCAGCACGTCCCGGGTCGTACCGGGGATATCGGTCACGATCGCCCGGTCCTGTTTCAGCAGGCTGTTCAGGAGCGAGGACTTGCCCACGTTCGGCTTTCCGATGATCGCCGTGGCGATCCCCTCGCGAAGCACCCGTCCGTAGCGATGACTGGAGATCAGTTCTTCGACGGTGCGAAGCGCGCTCCCTACCTCGTCGGCAAGCGGATGGCCGGCAGGCGTCTCGATCTCCTCTTCGGGAAAATCGATACCCGCTTCCACCGCCGCGACGATCGAGACAAGGCGTTCCCGCAGTGTCGCCACCTCTGATGACAGTCCACCACGAAGCTGCTCGTTCGCCGCCCGGTGGCTGAGCTCGGTCTTTGCGTGGATGATATCCATGACCGCCTCAGCCTGGGCAAGGTCGATACGGCCGTTCAAAAAAGCCCGCTTCGTGAACTCGCCCGGCGCGGCCTGACGCGCGCCCGAGGCGATCAGGAGGTTCACGGTCCTCCAGAGAGGCTGCATCCCGCCATGGCAATTGATCTCAACGACGTCCTCACGGGTATAGGATGCCGGAGCACGCATGACGCTCACCAGCGCTTCATCGATGACGTCGCCCGTTTCGGGATCATGCACCTTTCCATAGAGCAGCGTATGTGATGACAGGTCTTCAAGTGCTTTCGCGCTGGCTGCCTTGAATACCTTCGACGCGATCTCGATAGCCCGGCTGCCGCTCATGCGGATGATGCCGATCCCGCCCTCTCCCGGCGGCGTTGAGACCGCGCAGATAGTGTCCTGTTCAAACATGGGCATATAGTACCACAAAGCATCCGGCCCGAAAACGTTCTTTTTGAAAAGCATCGCACGGTGATGTACGGACGCCGTTAATTATGATAAAATAGCTCCACTTGACGAAAGGAGTTCATATGGACCGACGATCTCTCTGGGAACGGTATAAAAAATATCTCTGTCAGTGCCCCTCCATCGGCATGACGCTCGATATCAGCAGGATGAACTTTGCTGATGATTTCTTTTCCCGCATGGAGCCTGAGATCCAGAAGGCCTTCGAAGCCATGGACGCCCTTGAGTCGGGCGCCATCGCGAATCCCGACGAGAACCGCATGGTAGGCCACTACTGGCTGCGACATCCGGCCCTCGCCCCTTCACCCGAGTTTCGCCGCGAGATCGAAGATACCGGGAAAGCCATCATTCAATTTGCCCATGATGTGCATACCGGCAAGATCAAACCCCAGACACGCCGCCGTTTCACCAGGATGCTCTGCATCGGGATCGGCGGTTCCGCTCTTGGACCGCAGTTCGTCGCCGACGCCCTTGCATCGACCGGCGACAGAATGAAACCCTATTTCCTGGACAATACCGACCCCGACGGTTTTGACCGTGTGCTTGCCGGTATAGGAGACGCTCTTTCCGAAACCCTTACCATTGTCATCTCCAAGAGCGGCGGAACCGCAGAGACCAGGAACGGCATGCTCGAGGTCGCCCGCGCGTACAAGCAGGCCGGGCTCTCTTTCGAGAAGCATGCGGTAGCTGTTACAGGAGTGGGAAGCAAACTGGACAATATGGCAATTAGTGGTAACTGGGTGGCTCGTTTTCCTATGTGGGATTGGGTTGGTGGGAGATCATCAATTACATCAGCAGTTGGTCTCTTGCCCATGTCCTTACAAGGCATTGATATAACGTGCTTTATCGGCGGCGCAGCAGACTGCGATGTTCTTACGCGAAACAAGTCAACGGGAGCAAATCCGGCCGCTTTGCTCGCCCTTATGTGGCATCATGCCACCGGCGGCCGCGGTCAGAAGGATATGGTGGTCCTTCCTTATAAGGACCGCCTCCAGCTCTTTTCCAAATACCTGCAGCAGCTCATCATGGAATCGCTCGGCAAGGAAAAGGACCTCGCGGGAACGGTCGTGAACCAGGGCATCTCGGTCTATGGCAACAAGGGCACAACCGATCAGCATGCCTATGTCCAGCAGCTCCGCGACGGCGTGAAGAACTTTTTCGCTACCTTCATCGAGGTCTTGAACGATCGGGACGGGCGCTCCCTCGAGGTCGACCCCGGCATCACGAGCGGTGATTATCTTAGCAGTTTCCTGCAGGGAACACGCAATGCGCTCTATGAGAACGGCAGAGGGTCTCTCACGATCTCCGTTGAAATACTCGACGCACGGTCCGTAGGCGCGCTCATCGCTTTGTTCGAGCGTGCTGTCGGATTCTATGCGACCCTGGTGAACATCAACGCCTACCATCAGCCCGGTGTCGAGGCCGGAAAGAAAATGGCCGGCGCCATTCTCGAGCTTCAGCGCGAGGTCATAGGATATTTGGAGAAGAATCGCGGAAGATCATTCACGGCGGAAGAGCTCGCCAAAGAGCTCGGCGCAGCGGAACAAGTCGAATCGGTGTTCAAGATCCTTGAACATGCGGCGGCGAACAGGGACCATCGGATCAAGAAATCCGCCCATGCGGTTGTCTTCCTGTCTCTCTATGGAATAGCGCGGTAAGTTCCTTCACTTCGGATACAGGCGTTCGAGGTTCTGAAAGACCGCATTGATATCCTCCGCGGTGTTATAGAAGTGCGGCGACACGCGCAGCCCGCCGCCGCGGACATTCACCATGATCCCCCGCTCCCGCAACGCATCCCGCGCATCTGCCGGATCAAAGGGACCCGCGATCGTGATGTTCCCTCCCCGCTGTTCCCGCTCCTTCGGTGTCAATACACTGAGACCCCGTTTCCCGGCTTCTTTGATAATATGGTCTCCGAGGTCCAGAACGCGCTCCTCGATATTCGCTACCCCGATCTCAAAGAGAAGTTCGATCGCCGTACCGAGTCCGAATATTCCCATCAAATTCTGTGACCCTTCCTCGAATCGCTGCGCGTCGTTCTTCAGTCTCAGGACCGGATGGTCGAAATCGAACTCGTTCTGCACGCTCTTCCAGCCCACCAGCGGCGGTCGCACACTCTGCGCAAGCTCCTTCCGGCAATAGAAGATACCAATGCCTTCCGGACCGAGCAGCCACTTGTGCGCGTCTGCCGCGAGGAAATCGATATTGAACTCACGCACATCCATGGGGATGATCCCGAGGCTCTGTATAGCGTCAACACAGAGCAGGACCCCTTTCCTCCTGCACAACGCTCCGAGCCGTTTCAGGTCGATCCGGAACCCATTCGAGAACTGGACAGAGCTTATGGCAACCAGACGCGTTCGCTCGTCCATTAGCTTTTCGATGTCCTCGATCAGGACCTTTCCCTCGCGCGAGGGAATTGCGCGCGGTTCCACACCCTTGGTCTTCAGATTGATCCAGGGATAAATGTTCGAGGGGAAGTCCTTCTCGCAGAACAGGACATTGTCTCCGCTTCGCCATTCCAGGCCTTCCGCAACGATCGAAAGACCGTGAGACGTGCTCTTGATAAAGGCTATCTCGTCCTCTCCCGCGCTCACCAATTGCGCGCAGACCTTCCTGACACCGGCTATCCGTTGCGCCCACCGGGGATAGTGGAACGCCGCTCCCTCTGCCGACTCCGCCAGGAACGCCTCCACCGCGGCCTTTACCGGAATAGATACCGGCGCAATGCCGGCATGGTCCAGGTAGATATGGTTTTTCGTAACAGGGAATTTCCTGCGGTAGCGTTCAACGGTTACTATGTCCATGGTTCCTTATATAGGCTGCTTTCTCGGCACGCGTTAATTTCTTGATGGTGTGTTCTTTTTTAAGAGCATCCGATCTGCTGCTGCACGGCTCCTGATATAACAGTTTCACGGGAAGCCGGCTCCTGGTGTACCGCGATGCAACTCCGTTCTGGTGCAGCATGATTCGCCGGTCAAGATCGTTCGTAATGCCGGTATACAAGGTCTTGTCCCTGCACCGTACAACGTAGAGGATCCACTTGCTTTCCGCCGCCCTGGTCACAACCGGATTCTATCCAAAAAACACCACCAATAGCAAGATGATTATAGACTCCGCCATGAAAAGGGTTTATTATTCCGCAATGAAAAAAGGTATTGAGTACATCGGCGTCGGTGTCGGGGCCATCATTTTCAACAAAGATGGCAAGATATTCCTGGCGAAACGCGGGTCGGAAGCTCGCAACGAAAAGCTCCGGTGGGAGTTTCCCGGCGGGAGTGTTGAGTTTGGCGAGACCCTTGAGAACGCCCTGGTCAGAGAGATCCGGGAGGAATACGGGTTCGTCGTCGAAGTGGTGCAGCTCCTCGATGTGGTAAACCACATCCTTCCCGGGGAAAAACAGCACTGGGTCTCACCGACCTATCTGTGCAGATACAAGAACGGAAAACCATGCATCAAAGAACCTCACAAGTGCGAGGAGATCGGCTGGTTCGACATCGGCGCCATTCCTTCAAAAGACCTGAGCAAGGCATCCCAAAAGAGCCTGCAAAGCCTGAAGAAATATCTGTCGGCAGAATAAATATTCCCACGCACCCTGCTTTCCATGAAGACATCCTATTCTTTTCCTGTTGATGCTGTCCTGCTTCTGGGACCCACTGGCTCCGGGAAAAGCCCCCTCGGCGAACACATCGCCAGGTGCGGGCTCTTTGGGAAAAAGGCCCATCATCTTGATTTCGGCGCAGAGCTCAGGACCATAATCTCACGCGGTAATTCCTCGCGTCTCTATTCCTCTTCGGAAATTGCTTTTGTCTCGGCTGTTCTCAAACAAGGTCTGCTTCTCGAAAATCAACACTTTTCCCTCGCAAAAAAAATCATTGGTTCGTTTCTTGACCGCTCCTGTTTTTCCTCGTGTGATGTGCTGGTTCTGAACGGGATCCCCCGTCACGCCGGACAGGCCAAGGATGTTGCAGCCGTCGCCTTGATCCGTGTTCTGTTCGTTCTTGAGTGCTCGGTCAATGCCGTCTTTTGCAGATTGCGGGACAACGCGGGAGGGGACAGGACAGGGCGATTCGATGATGACATTGCGCTGGTCGATAAAAAACTTCGTCTATTTAAAGAGCGAACCGCGCCGCTCATTGATCATTTCAGGAATACAGGCGCGATGATTGTTCCGGTTCCCGTAGGTGCTACAACAACGGCCGAAGAGGCTTACCGCCAGGCTCTACTGCCTGCCCCCGGTCACCCACCAGTCCCCTTTATCGCAGAACCACCACAAAGATGAATCCGTCTCAAGGATCACCCCGGCGAGTTCTTTTGCTCCATCGGTTTGAAGTCTCCTCAAAGAGAACTGGAGCCATTCATCTGCATATTTGTTACCCAGATCCTTATATTCCTTGAGCGCTAATATCATCTCAAGTTGATCTGCATCACGCGCCAGCTTCGCCTCTGCGGTTACTCCCTCTTCGTACTCCCACACCAGTTCTTCGATCTCTTTTCCAAAAGGAAGCGTTCTCGCAAGATCCTTGATCGCTTTTATTTCATCTGCTTTGACATACTTTTTGTTCACATAATTAAGGTCGCCGGTTCGTGCTTCCGGCAGATCGTGAAACAGGCACATCTTGATCAGCCGCTCCACGTTGATGTCTTTTGCAAGCCGGCCTAGCGCGTATCCGATATAGGTCGTCCTGAAGATATGCTCTGCTACCGATTCCGCTCCCGTTCCAAGGAATTGGAACCCACTCCTCGGCGTGCGTTTCAACATGCCCGCCTCAAATAGAAAGTTTGCAATATTTTTCATGGTAAATTATAACCGTTTTTCTGTTTACGCTCTGGTCTCTTTTTCAGCTATGCAATACGCACTTCTCTTCCCTGCGCCGTAACAATCTGTCCCTTGCGTATTTTACAACGCCTTCTCGTTTCCACTTTGCCATCAACTTTTACGTTGCCTTCCGTGATCACGATCTTTGCCATCCCACCGCTCTCACACATGCCGGTAACTTTCAGAAGGTCGCTTAGTTCAACAAATTCTTTATTTTCCAAATTAAAATCTTCCATTTTCCTGATCGCATTCTTCGATGGTTTTTTTATTACAGATGTCTCGTCAGTTCATTCACTTGCGTCAGAATGTTAATCCTTGTCTCTTCATGAGTAATTCACCAAGATATAATCCCGACTTCACTTCCGCATTTTTGATCAGTTCTACTCCCTCAATTCCATAGGGTTTAACACATGATGCGCAAACGTAAAATTTAAAATCAAAATCCTCTACCAAGCTCTTCATCAGTTCTGCCACCGGAGAAAAACTTTTTTGCCAGCTCATCGTCTCCGCAAATCCCTTTCGTGCCAAGTGCACGCCTTCATTCATCAGAAAAAAATCGATCTTTGCATCAATAGCCGCCATGTTGGTGGCGAGCTGCAATGCCCCCGCAGAACGCTCTATTGCATCATAAGAATGTGTCAGGATGAAAACGAACTCCTTATTTTCCATGGTGCTTCCCCTTTTCAATTTCGCATATCATAGCAGTAATTTTTATTATGATTTCTTCCGGATTGAATTTCCCTGCAGCAAGCTACGGGGAATGCACGCGCTCCTGGATTCAAAGAAAGAACAATACCACGAGTCCGCGAGAAAGGCGAATGGTTTTTTCTAAAAGCGATCTTTTTTAATACATTTTTGGGGGACGAGGCAACGAACGCGCTATAAGATTATTATTACTATACATATATAAAGAAAAATAGTAGTAGTAGTAGTAGGGGGTGTTGAAACGTGGGAAGGAAAACCAACAACAGGAAAAAGAAGAGGAAAAGAACCGGAACAAGGGTGATGATTCACGAAAGATAAAGAAAGTATTGGTGTTGATGACGCAGGTCTATCAGGAATCCACAGGGTTTTAAGAAACGTACCAACAGGGACGTGTGGAAAGGTCCATAACCCGTTGTTATCCCGGAGGCCAGGTGAACGCGCGGCCCGACAGCAAGTGAAGGTGTATATGAAAAACCGCCTGCCCCGCATCTCTTCCATTGTTGATGACCAGGCGGTATCCTCCCCTATCAAGCCCTCTTCTTTCTGCAAGATCCCGTGCGATAAAGAACAGGTGTCCGATGATCTCCCGGTCTCCTTCCTTCATGCTTTGTATGTCCGCGATATGTTTATTTGGTACGATTAATATATGGGTAGGCGCCTGCGGATGAATGTCTTCGAATGCAACGGCCATCTCATCGCTGTGTATGAGATTCGCGGGGATCTTGTGATCAACGATCTTGCAAAAAAGACAGTTCGGATCATGGTTCATCGTATTATCCTCCGTTAGGAAAAGCTCCTAAAAAAACAGGTGCGCTCTCCTGTATGGCATGCAGGTCCGGTCTGCTCAACTTTAACAAGAAGGGTGTCCTGATCGCAATCATAAAGAATTTCCTTGACCCGCTGCACGTTTCCCGACGTCTCCCCTTTTTGCCAGAACGTCCGGCGCGAGCGGCTCCAGTACCAGGTGAGACCTGTCTCCACGGTCCGCTTCAGCGACTCCGCGTTCATATACGCGACCATGAGCACCTCGCCGGTCTTCCACTCCTGGACCACCGCAGGGATAAGACCCTTCTCATCAAACTTGAGGTCCATAGGTATGTTCATGCGGTTTTTTTATCACAAACAGAAGGAAAAGTCCAGAGGACATACAACAAAAGAGCCGGTCCCGAAATTACCGGGCCGGCCCTCTGATTAGTTACGATATGCGTGAGCTATATGAAAAGATTGACCTGCGCATCAGCGGCGGAATCCAGCCACATCGCTGCGCCGCCGAACTCTACGCCGTCAACGATATCGGACTGCTTGACGCCCATGACGTCCATCGTCATCTGGCAGGCGATGAGCTTTACGCCGCTTTCTATCGCGAGGTCAAGCAGGGTCTTGATCGACGCCACACCATGCTTGTTGAACATGGACTTCATCATGGCTGTTGCCATGGCTTCCATGCCGGGCAGTGTAGAAATGAGGGTCGGTATGGGAACAGGCATCGGCATTGCGGGATTTCCGAGCGGAGATACCTTGAGCTTGTCCGCCATGCCCTTTTTTATGATATCGAGTCCGTAGAACGTGAAAAAGATCGTAACGTCAAAGTCCATCGACGCGGCTGTCGTCGCAAGGATCAGGGGTGGATATGCCATGTCAAGCGAGCCCTTGGAAGAGATAATGGTCATTTTCTGCTTCTGCTGTGCCATTGTTTTTGTCTCCTTACGCCGATTTTTTTATGTAGAATGTGAATGTTCCTGATCCCTCTTCCACCTTCAAGACCTCGTTACCGGTCCTCTTTGCCCAGGAGGCCATATCGTTCTTGGAGCCCGGGTCCGTTGTTTCCACCTTCAGGACCTGGTCCTTGGTAAGCGCTTCAACGGCTTTCTTTGTTTTGAGGATCGGCAATGGACAGCTTAGCCCTTTTGCATCAAGTACTTGATCAACCTTAATATCTGCGGACATGGTTTAATTCTCCTCCTTGTCAGGCAAAATAGTAGAAACACAGTTTAAAAAACGATTGTTTTATTATATTCTACGATAGTTTCGAAGTCAAGCAATTTTTGTACTGTTGCTGTAAGGAATTAAAGAAAACCACGTGTAACGGCATGTTTCAGAAGGTGTGGCCAAGAAAAAGACCTTGCCAGACATAAGGTGTTCTGGTATAGTCTTTTTTTGTCGCTCAAATGGTTTTTTAAGGGCATCAGCAAGAAGCGTGCTCAGACGTGTTTTTCATGGACCCGAGAAAACCAGCAAAAACGGGGTCAGATAAACCGGACAAACTACCTCCTGACGTACACGTAACCATGCAAATAAATAGAGATAATTTTGTTGTTCACAGGTGTGGATAAGGGTGTGTGTAAAAGCAGGGATTTATTAGAGGTAACGTATGGATTTAGCAAGGGTTTGGGAGGAGATACTCTTCCTCATAGAAAACAAAATGACCAGGCAGGGGTACGATACCTGGTTTGCCCAATCGAAGCTTGTTTCCTTTGACGGTTCCAAGATGGTCATCCAGGTGCCGAGCAAATTTCACCGTGACTGGATCAGGGAGCACCACGGAGAGGTTTTGGGCGATGTGATCAAAGAGGTGACCAAGAAGGACACTATCGAGATCGATTTTTTCGTTGAACCCCAGGAACCACAAAAAAAGACCGCTAAAACCGCAAAGGAAGAGAAAAAAGAGGATCGTCAGGAAAAAACCAACCTTCTCCATGATAAGAAATATACCTTTAACTCCTTTGTCGTGGGCCCCAGCAATCAGTTCGCCCACGCCTCCGCCAAGGCGGTCTCAGAAGCGCCGGGCCGCGCCTATAATCCGCTCTTCATCTACAGCGGGGTAGGGCTCGGCAAGACCCATCTGGTAAATGCCATCGGCCATTTTGTCCAGAGCAAAGCGCCGCGCGCAAGGGTCGCCTACCTTTCTTCCGAGCAGTTCACGAACGAGCTGATCAGCCACCTGAGCCACAAAACAATGGATGCCTTCCGGTTGAAATACCGGAACATGGACATCCTCATCATCGACGATATCCAGTTCATGGCCGGCAAGGAACGGACCCAGGAAGAATTTTTCCACACGTTCAACACTCTTTATGAAGCAGAAAAGCAGATCGTGCTTACCAGCGACCGCCAGCCCAAGGAGATCCCGGACATTGAAGAGCGCCTCAGATCGAGATTCGAAGCCGGCCTGATCGCGGACATCCAGGCGCCGGACCTGGAAACGCGCATCGCAATCTTGAAAAAGAAGGCCGACCTCCAGAATATCCGTCTGCCCGATGCGGTCGCGGAATATCTTGCCACTATCCTTAAGAACAATATCCGCGAGCTTGAAGGGGGGCTCATGAGGCTGGGCGCTATCGCCTCTCTGACGAACACGGAGATCACCGTCGATCTGGCGAAAGCGGAAATGAAACACCTGGCCAATCTGCGGGAAAAGGTGATCACCAACGAGCTTATTCAGAAGGTCGTTGCGGAGTCATTCGGGGTTAAACCATCAGACCTCAAGTCCAAACGGCGCACCAGAACGGTTGTACTGCCCCGCCAAGTTGCCATGTATCTTTGCCGGCAGCTTGCCGGATCCTCTCTTCCGGAGATCGGCAATTTCTTCGGCGGAAAAGACCATAGCACCGTTATCCACTCCTGCAAGGTCATCGAAGAAAAAAGAGAAAAAGACCATGAGCTCAAGGCCCGCATAGAGATGCTGATAAAGCAGTTAAGATCTTGATATTTTGACTCTTTTCGTTGGATATTTGTGTTGCTATTTACCAGACATTCTGATAGTATTGACAATCTCGAGGGAGGCTTTCTGAATGAAACTGAAGATAAAGAAAGACGAAATCCTCAAAGGTTTACAGCGCATTCAGGGCGTAGTTGATAAGAAGAACACCATGCCGATCCTTTCCAACATGCTTCTCGTTGCGGACGGAACGGGCATTGAGATCATCGCCACAGACCTTGAGATCGGCCTGCGCGGACGCTATGCGGCGGACGTGGAGAAACCCGGCGCCGTAACGGTCTCGGCGAAGAAGATGTTCGAGATCGTGCGTGAACTGCCGGAAGAGGACATTCAGATCAGCGTGGAAGAGGGAAACTGGGTGAAGATCATGTCCGGTCACTCCCAGTTCAAGCTGGTAGGTCTGCCGAAAGATGAATATCCAAGCATGCCCGATGTTGCCGAAGAGGGCATGATCGCCATGGACGGGGAAACCCTCCGCGATATGATCAAAAAAACATTGTATGCCACCGGCGAGAACGACGCGCGGTATGTGCTGAACGGCCTCTATGTCCATCTTTCGCCGGCCAAGGGCGGCCTCAACGTCAGGATGGTGGGCACTGATGGCCACCGCCTCTCCATGATCGACCGGATCGTGGAGGCCGAGCACAAAGAGGAAAGCGTTATCGTCCCGAAGAAAGCAATGATAGAGCTCCGCCGCCTGCTTGAAGAGGACTCGTCACAGGAAGGGTTCCAGATAGGGTTCAGCAAGAACCACGCATTATTCAAACGGGACGGCCTGGTGATGGTCTCCAAGCTCATTGACGGCAACTATCCCAACTATCAGCAAGTGCTCCCTACGCAAAATACCAAGAAAGTAGCTGTTTCCAAAGATATCTTTACGCATGCGGTTAAACGCGTCTCGATCCTTTCAAAGGAAAAGACGAACGCCGTGAAGCTTCAGCTTGAAAAAAACACGCTCATGCTGTCCACGAACAATCCCGAAGTAGGGGAGGCGAGCGAAGAGCTTTCCATCGATTATAAAGGCGAGAGCATTTCCATTGGCTTCAATTCTCGCTACCTTATGGATGTTCTCATGGCCATGGATCGCGATACCATCACGCTCGAACTTCACGATTCACTCAGCCCCTGTCTTGTCAAGGAAGTGGGCAACGATGCTTACAAATGCGTCGTCATGCCGATGCGCGTATAGCAGCCCTTCTTCACGAAAGGGCTGCCGGGACTGTCTAGATTCGAAATCGAAAACCTCATCGGAGAACAGTTTCTTCCGATCACTGTTTTACATCGTTCAAAGAGCAATTCAGCAATGGTGTGAGGGATTGACCGCAACGCGCGGTTGAATCCCTCTTTTTACGAGGAGCGGATGGATTACACGGCAGACAGCATAAAAGTGCTCGAGGGTCTTGAGGCGGTGCGCAAGCGGCCGGCCATGTACATCGGCAGCACGGGAAGCATTGGTCTTCACCATCTGGTCTATGAGATCGTGGACAACAGCGTGGACGAGGCCATGGCGGGCTTCTGCAAGAACATCGATGTCTTCATCCATGTTGACAACAGCATCACGGTCATAGATGACGGCCGGGGAATTCCCACGGAGATGCACAGCGTCCAGAAGCGCTCGGCCGCCGAGGTGGCGCTTACCGTACTGCATGCCGGCGGCAAGTTCGACGGCGAAGCGTACAAGGTCTCGGGCGGTCTGCACGGCGTGGGTGTTTCCGTGGTGAACGCGCTGTCCGAGTGGCTTGAGCTCGAGATCAAACAGAAGGGGCAGGTTTTCCAGCAGCGCTACGAACGCGGCAATCCGCTTGCACCTCTGGCGGTCACCGGGACGACGACCGCCACGGGCACGAAGGTAACCTTCAAACCGGATTTTCAAATATTCGAAGACCGGGAGTACAGCTACGATATCCTTTCCACGCGGCTTCGCGAGCTGGCCTTCCTGAACCGGGGCATCAAGATCGCGATCCAGGATGAGCGTTCCGGCAAAAAGCAGACATTCCTCTACGAAGGCGGCATCGCCTCGTTCATTGAACACTTGAACAAGAACAAAACGGCGCTCCATCCCTCGCCGATCTATCTCCAGAAGGACCGGGAAGGCCTTTTCATAGAGATCGCCCTCCAGTATAACGACAGCTACGTCGAACAGGTCTTTGCCTTTGCGAACAACATCAATACCCACGAAGGCGGCACCCATCTGATCGGCTTCAAATCCGCCCTTACGCGGTCGCTGAACAGTTACGCCGTTTCAAGCGGCTTGCTCAAAAACACCGATGAGGCGCTCTCGGGAGAGGACGTGCGTGAAGGGCTGACGGCCGTGGTGAACGTGCGCCTCACCAACCCTCAGTTCGAGGGACAGACCAAGACAAAACTGGGAAACAGCGAGGTCAAAGGCATCGTCGAGACCATGGTGAACGAGGCCCTCGGCGCCTATCTTGAAGAGAACCCGCCGATCGCGCGAAGGATCGCGGATAAATCCCTGAATGCCGCACGGGCCCGCGAGGCCGCCCGCAAAGCGCGGGAACTCACCCGACGCAAGGGGCTTCTTGATTCCACATCGCTTCCCGGCAAGCTTGCCGACTGCCAGGAGAAGGACCCGGCGCTCTCGGAGATCTTTATTGTCGAAGGAGACTCGGCAGGCGGATCCGCCAAGCAGGGTCGGGACCGCAAGAACCAGGCGATCCTGCCGCTGAAAGGCAAGATCCTGAACGTGGAAAAAGCGCGCTTCGACAAGATGCTCTCCAGCGACGAGATCAAGGTCCTGATCACCGCCCTGGGCACCAGCATCGGGCCGGAGGAGTTCGATATCGCCAAGCTCAGGTATCACAAGGTCATCATCATGACCGATGCCGACGTCGATGGCGCGCATATCCGCACGCTGCTGCTCACGTTCTTCTACCGCCAGATGCCGCAGGTCATCGAGCGGGGCTATCTCTATATCGCCCAGCCCCCGCTCTTTAAGGTTAAACGGGGCAAGACCGAGCGCTATATCAAGGACGATTCGCGCATGGAGGACTTCCTGCTTGACCTTGCCGCCGAGGACGCGGAGCTCTTTTCGCCCGAGCAGGACGCATGGCTCACGGGCGAGCGTCTGACCAGCACGCTCAAGAAACTGGTCCAGTTCGAGAAAAACCTCGAGAAGTTCAAGAGGAAGCGGCTCGACACGGTGGTGCTCCGGGCAGTGCTCCTGGACAAGGCCTTCAGCAAGACCGCGCTGAAGGAGGAGGCGAACCTGAAAGCACTGGCCGCCTCCATTGAAAACTATGTCAAGCAGTTCCATCCCAAGACCCGGATCGACTGGGCCATCGAACCTGACGAAGAGCACCAGGCCTTCAAGCTCCGCTTCGATACCAAATGGGATGCGATCCACTCAAGCATCGTCTTCGACGAGAACTTCGTGACCACTCCCGAGTTCCGCGAACTCCAGAGCCTGTCCCCGGCCATTCTCGGACTGGACGGCCCTGCCTACCGGTTGCGGGAGAAGGGCGAAGAGAAAAGCTTCAGCGATACGGACAAACTGGTCCACTTTATTATCGAGCTCGGCAAGAAGGGGCTCTCGATCCAGCGGTACAAAGGTCTTGGTGAGATGAATCCGGACCAGTTGTGGGAGACCACCATGACGCCGGAAAAGCGGACACTTTTACAAGTTACCGTCGAGGACTCCGTCAAGGCCGACGAGATATTTACCATTCTCATGGGAGATCAGGTCGAGCCTCGAAGGGCTTTCATCCAGCGCCACGCGCTCGAGGCCAAAAACCTGGATATTTAGCTGTACGGCTAAGCGGCCGGCGCGGCAGGGGAGAGATGGATATTTTGATCGCAGCACAAAGAGCACCGGGAACCATGATGCCGAAACAAGTGTTCAGCGTCGTCATCCTGTGCGCGCTTATTGCCGCGTCGTGCGCACCGAAGAAGGCCATCCTCACCCCCGAGGCCGCGGTCTCGGAGGAGACGAGAACGTGGAACGACAAAAGCGCGTCTCTGCTCAGACAGGGATCGTTTCCGGACGCGCTGGAAGCGGCAGAACAGGCACTGGCGATCGACCCAACCTACTCGTTCGCCTGGAACAACAAGAGCGTTGCGCTCCTGGGCCTCGGCAGGCCTGAAGAAGCGATACAGGCCGCGGAAAAGGCCGTTGAAGCGGATCCGAACAACGCCGTGGCCTGGAGCAACAAAGGCGTGGCGTTCAGGCAGATGGACCGCTTGCCCGAAGCTCTCGAAGCGGTTGAACGCGCGCTCGCGCTCGATCCACGGAACGCGTTCATCTGGTACAACAAGGCATGTTATGCTGCGCTTGATAATGCCCGGGAAGAGGCGCTCTCGAGCCTGTCGCAGGCCTTTTTGCTGGATGGGCGGCTCAAGACCGAAGCCGTACGGGAGCAGGAACTGAAAAGCCTTTGGAGCGATCCTGAGTTCAGAAAGCTTGTTGATTAGCCGGTTGAAAATACCTTCGGGATACGACAGAGATTGACTATGGAACAACAGGAAATCAAATCACAGATAAACATCGAGCAGGAGATGAAGACCGCTTATCTCGATTACTCGATGAGCGTGATCGTCGGTCGGGCCCTCCCTGACGTGCGCGACGGTCTGAAGCCGGTGCATCGCCGGATCCTGTACGCCATGTTCCGGGAAGGGCTTCTGCATAACAAGAAATATTCCAAGAGCGCCGGCGTCGTCGGCGAGGTGCTCAAGAAATATCATCCCCACGGAGACAGCGCGGTCTACGACACCATGGTGCGCATGGCGCAGGATTTCAACCTGCGCTATCCGCTCGTCGACGGACAAGGGAATTTCGGGTCCATCGACGGCGACTCCGCCGCGGCTTACCGGTATACAGAAGCACGCCTTACGAAACTGGCGGAAGAACTGCTCGCGGACATCGACAAGGAGACCGTTGAGTTCGTGCCGAACTTCGATGACACGACGGTCGAGCCAACGGTGCTTCCGACGCGCGTTCCGAACCTGCTGATCAACGGTTCTTCAGGCATTGCCGTGGGCATGGCCACGAACATTCCGCCGCACAATATCGGCGAGGTCGTCGACGGCCTGGTGATGATGATCGACAATCCCGAAGTGACGATCCCCGAGCTCATGACCGTTATCAAGGGCCCGGACTTTCCAACGGCCGGATTCATCCACGGCTATGAGGGGATCCGTCAGGCCTATATGACCGGCCGGGGGATTGTCCAGATGCGCGCCCGCGTGACCATCGAGGAAGGAAAGGGCGACCGGGAGAGCATTGTCATCACGGAGCTGCCGTACCAGGTGAACAAGGCGAGGCTCCTTGCGAACATCGGCGAGCTCATCCGTGACAAGAAGATCAACGGCATTGCCGAGCTTCGCGACGAATCGGACCGTCAGGGCATGCGGGTCGTGGCCGATCTCAAGAAGGGCGAGATCGCGAACGTTATCCTGAACCAGCTGTACAAGCACACGGCCCTGCAGTCCACCTTCGGCGTGATCATGCTGGCGCTGGTGAACAACCAGCCCCGGGTCCTGAACCTCCGGCGCATCCTGTCGAACTTCCTCCAGCACCGGCGCGAAGTGGTCATCCGCAGGACCAAGTTCGACCTGCGGAAGGCCGAAGAACGCGCCCATATCCTGCTGGGGCTCAAGATCGCCCTTGATAATCTCGATGCCGTCATCGCCCTCATCAAGGCATCCGGGAGTCCCGACGAGGCCAGGAGCGGGCTGGTGCGCGAGTTCAAGCTCTCGGTGATCCAGGCCCAGGCGATCCTCGAGATGCGGCTTCAGCGCCTAACCGGTCTCGAACGCGACAAGATCCTCACCGAATATGAAGCAACGCTCAAAGAAATCGCGCGGCTGAACGAGATCCTGGGTTCCGACGCACTGGTCATGAAGATCATCCGCGACGAGGTCCTGGCGCTCAAGGAAGAGTACGGTGACGTCCGCCGGACCGAGATCGTTGCCCAGACCACGGAGATCGGCATCGAGGACCTGATCAAGGACTCAGAGATGGTGATCACCATTTCTCATGCCGGCTACATCAAGCGGAATCCGCTTACGAACTACCGGGCGCAGCGACGCGGCGGCAAGGGAAAGATGGGCATGGAAACGCGGGAGGAAGACTTCGTCGAACGCTTGTTCATGGCAACCATGCACAGCTACATCCTCTTCTTTACGAACAAGGGCCGCGTGTACTGGCTCAAAGTGCACCAGCTTCCCGAGGCGGGGAGGCAGGCCAAGGGAAAGGCCATTGTGAACCTGCTGCAGATCGGCCAGGACGAGCGGGTCACCGCGGCGCTGCCGGTTCGTGAATTCACGCCGGGCCATTATATCCTGATGGCCACGAAGCAGGGGATCATCAAAAAGACTGAGCTCGAGGCCTATAGTCATCCGCGGCCTTCGGGCATCATCGCGATAACCCTCGAGGAAGGCGACGATCTCATTTCCGCCGAGGTGACGGACGGCACCCGGGACGTGTTCCTTGGCACCCGCGACGGACTTTCCATTCGCTTCAACGAAGCGGACGTTCGCGAAATCGGCCGCACGGGCAAAGGCGTCATCGGCGTACGGCTCGAGGAAGGGAACGAGGTCATCGGCATGGAGATCGTGCGCGACGACTCCACGATCCTGACGGTGACCGAGAACGGTTTCGGCAAGCGGAGCTCGCTCGAGGATTACCGGAGCCAGGGCCGGGGAGGGAAGGGCATAATCACCATCAAGACCACGGAAAAGAACGGCCGGGTCATCGGCATCGCGCAGGTATCAAAGGACGATGAGATCCTTCTCATAACCGGGAACGGCAAGATCCTTCGCACACGGGCAAAGGACATCTCCGTGCAGGGCAGGAACACCCAGGGAGTGCGGCTCCTGGAGACCGAAGAAGGCGACAAGGTGAAGAGCCTCGCGAAGGTCGTTGAGCGGGACGAAGAGAAGGACGCCGCGGCGGATAAGGATGGCCCTGTTTCACCGGTGGCCGGGAACGCGTAGGATGGGAAGGCGTCTGGCGGTCATGCTCGTTCTCGTTTCCGTGCTGGCGGGGTGCGAGGCCTTCGACAAGCAGGCAACGCTTGAGTATGAGGCGGCGACAAAACGCTGGTATGCCGGCGACTACCCGGCGGCGGTGTCCATGTATATCGGTCTGGTGAAGAACCATCCGTACAGCCCTCATGCTGATAATGCGCTGTACTGGGTCGGCGTGACCCAGTTCCTGTATCTTGGAGAAACCGAGAAGTCACTTCAAACGTTCAAACTTCTCCTGAAAAAATATCCGCGCCGTGACATGGCCCCTGCGGCGCAGCTCTATATCGCTGAGATATACGAGTTGGGTTATAATGATTATGCCCGCGCCATCGAGGAGTACCGCAAGGCGGTCCGCTACGCAGACAAGGACGTGCGCGAGAAGAGCCTGTACAGTTTAGCCGACAATCTTTTCCGGGTCGGCAAGAGCGAAGAAGCTCGGGACGCCTGGATGGGTCAGGTCAAAGAATTTCCCCGTGGCGGGAAGGCAGACATCGCGTTCTACCGGCTCGGGACCTTGTCGTTCTCGAAAGGGAGCATCGAGGAGGCGGCGGCATATTACCGGAGGTCGCTCGAGGTAAGCAAAGACAATGAGATCGCCATCAAGGCGAAGTACGCACTGGCCCAGTGCCTGGAAGCGGTCGAACGCCCGAAGGAAGCTCTCGCGATCTACCGGGAGCTGGAGCCGGTGTACCAGAACAAAGAGGCCATCCAGATCAAGATCAGAGCCCTTGAAACGCGGATCATCAAGAAAAGCTATTGACATATCCAGGGGAGCGTGTTACTTTTTATGCTCGATTTAAAGCTCGTTAGGGAACGGACAGATGAAGTAAAAGCGGGGATTCGAAGGCGCGGGGGCGAGATCGACCTCAGCGAGTTCCTTGCGCTTGACGAAAAGCGGCGCACGGCGCAACAGGAAGCGGACGACCTCAGGCGAAAACGGAACGACGTTTCCGAAGAGATCGGCAGGCTCAAGAAGGCGGGCCAGCAGGCCGAGGACAAGGTCGCCGAAATGCGGGTGGTAGGCGACTCCATCGCATCGCTCGAGGCGGTGCTCCGCGAGACCGAAGACGCCCAGCGGAACATCCTGCTCACCATCCCGAACCTGCCGCACGCGTCGGTTCCCGAGGGCAGGGACGAGACCGGAAATGTAGAAGTGAAGCGGTGGTCGCCGGAAGCGGCCGGGCCGCCGAAGTTCTCCTTCGAGCCCAAGCCGCACTGGGACCTCGCGGAATATCTTGATATCATCGATTTTGACCGGGCAGCCAAGATCACGGGCGCCCGCTTCGCTCTTTATAAAGGCATGGGCGCCAGGCTCGAGCGGGCGCTCATCAACTTCATGCTCGACCTTCATACCACCGAGCACGGTTATCTCGAGATCTTGCCGCCGTTCATGGTGAACCGGGCGAGCATGACCGCCACGGGCCAGCTTCCCAAGTTCGAGGAAGAGCTTTTTAGAGTTGAGAATGGCGCGTACTTTCTGATCCCGACGGCAGAGGTCCCGCTTACGAACATCCCCCGGGACGAGATCCTGTCTGACGAGGACCTCACGCTCAAGTATACAGCCTATACGCCCTGTTTTCGCCGCGAGGCGGGTTCCTACGGCAAGGACACGCGCGGTCTCATCCGTCAGCACCAGTTCAACAAGGTGGAGCTCGTGAAGTTCGCGAGGCCCCAGGAGTCGTACCAGGAGCTCGAGGCGCTACTTGCCAATGCGGAAGAGGTCCTGAAACGGCTCGGCCTGCCCTACCGGGTGATCACGCTTTGTACCGGCGACATGGGCTTCTCCGCGGCAAAGACCTACGACATCGAGGTCTGGCTCCCTGCACAGGACCGCTATCGCGAGATATCGTCCTGTTCTAATTTCGAGGACTTCCAGGCGCGCCGGGGCAATATCCGGTATAAACCGAAAGGGAGCAAAAAGACCGAGTTCGTGCACACGCTGAACGGATCAGGCCTTGCCGTGGGGCGCACGGTCGTGGCGATCCTGGAAAACTATCAGCAGCCGGATGGAACCGTGATAATCCCGGAAGCGCTCAGGCAGTATATGGGCGGGGCGGAAAAGATAGAACCAAGAAAAAAGTAATTTACCGCGGTGTACGCAGACAACGAAGAGTCGTCAACAGTTCCGCGGTTTTACTCTGCGACCTCCGCGCGTTCAGCGGTGAGATTGGATTTTCAACGGAGAGATGGCCGAGCGGTTTAAGGCGGCGGTCTTGAAAACCGTTGAGCGAAAGCTCCGGGGGTTCGAATCCCTCTCTCTCCGCCATCTGAAAAGAATTGGAAATTGCAAAGTGCAAATTTCAAATTTTCAATCTGCACTTTACAATGCTGTAAGGAAATTATACGGAGAGGTGGCCGAGCGGCTGAAGGCAGCTGCCTGCTAAGCAGTTGTGGGGGTGACTCCACCCCGGGTTCGAATCCCGGCCTCTCCGCCAGTTTGAAACAAGGTCGGAAGTTGTGACCTTTACATATGATGACCCACAGTCTAAAGGAGGATGTACTCATGAAGAAGATCGTAGCAGCAGTTCTGGTGGCCGGTCTGCTCGTCTCATTCGCCGGCTGCAAAAAGAAGGAAGAGAAGCCGCAGCTGCCGCCTGGACATCCGAGCACGGAAGGCGGCATGCCTCCAGCCGGAATGCCTGATATGCCGAAGGTCGACCGCAAGGTCGTTGTCCCGAAAGAGGTCGCGGCGAAGTGGAAATCCGTTAAGCTTGCCGTGGAGAACAAGACGACAAAGGCCACAAAAGAGTACACTATCGGCGTCGGATCGATGTTCAACGTCCCGGACACAAAGATAAAGCTGACGGTACTGGCTTTCTTGCCGGATTTCCGGATGGGCGAAATGGACATCACATCGGCGTCCGACAAGCCAAACAATCCCGCGGCGCAGGTCCTCATACAGGAATCGGGCAAGCCGGACCAGAAGATCTGGCTCTATTCCATGCATCCCGGCGTCCACCCGTTCCAGCATGAGAAGATCGGCCTGATGCTGAACGGCGGCGTGTCCAAGTAAGAACAAGAGCGCTTTTCCATTAACGATGCACAGGTGCGAAGTGCGCATCTGTGCATCCTGTTTTGCGCCCATAGCTCAGCTGGATAGAGCGACGGACTACGAATCCGTAGGTCAGAGGTTCGAATCCTCTTGGGCGCACCATTTTCAGCATGGCATCAAAGACAGCAGAGACCGGGGCAGACAAGAGATGAGCCTCCCGCCGCACAGGCCAGATGATGATTTTATGCGGAGAGCCCTTGCAGAGGCCGAGAAGGCCGCCGCCCTGGGAGAGACCCCCATCGGCGCTGTTCTCGTTATCAAAGGTGAGGTCCTTGCAGCCGCGCATAACATGCGAGAGACCTGGCAGGATCCTACGGCCCACGCCGAGTCGATCGTCGTGCGCGAAGCGTCAACACGATGCGGCAGATGGCGTCTTTCCGATGCCACGGTATACGTTACGATGGAACCGTGTCTCATGTGTGCCGGCGCCCTCGTGCTTGCCAGGATCGGCAGGCTGGTGTATGGTTGCCGGGACCCGCGGGCCGGCGCTCTGGGGTCGGTGTACGATGTCGTACGGGACGGCAGGCTGAACCATGTATACCCTATCACCCCGGGAGTGCTCGAGGCTGAGTGCCGCGCCGTGATTCAGGGGTTTTTTGAAAAGCTCCGCGAGAAGTAATGGTTCGGCTCTTTATCGTATCATCGGGAGAGGTGGCCGAGCGGCTGAAGGCGGCAGTCTCGAAAACTGTTGTGGGGGTAACTCCACCGGGGGTTCAAATCCCCCCCTCTCCGCCATACATTAAATTGTAAGTTGAAAGTTTCAAATTTGAAATTGTAAAATAGAGGTAGCATACGGAGAGGTGGCCGAGCGGCTGAAGGCGCACGCTTGGAAAGCGTGTTTAGGGAAACCTAACGTGGGTTCGAACCCCACCCTCTCCGCCAATTTTTCAGAATTAATGTAAGTGTAGGCGCTCATGGGCCCGGGTCCTGCGCAACCACGTCTTGTGAACCCCGTCAGGTCCGGAAGGAAGCAGCGGTAAGCAGGAGCCGGGTGTGCCGCAGGGAAACCCGGGTTCATGAGCCTTTTTGTTTTATGCAAAGATAATCACGGATGCCAAGCGCAGGCGCCTCCAGACGACACGGCTTGAAGCAAGGCCGGAATGAACAGGTAAGCGGCATGCTTGATCGTTTCTTCGTCCCGATATTTACCGCGTTAATCCGAGGTACTATGAGGTTTTCATGAGCTACCAGGTGTTCGCGAGAAAATGGCGTCCCCAGGTGTTCGAGGATGTGGTCGGTCAGGGCCACATTACCAGGACCCTCCAGAACGCCATATCCACGAACCGTTTGGCCCATGCCTTTTTGTTCTCCGGACCACGGGGCGTGGGCAAGACCACGACGGCGCGCATCCTTGCCAAGGCCTTGAACTGCAAGGAGGGTCCGACGCCGACGCCGTGCGGCACTTGCGACTCCTGTCTTGAGACCGCGGCAGGGACCTCGGTGGACGTGATCGAGATCGATGGCGCCTCGAACCGCGGCATTGAACATATTCGCGAGCTCAGGGAGACCGTGAAATATGCGCCCGTCGGCGGGAAGTACAAGGTCTACGTGATCGACGAGGTCCATATGCTCACGAACGAGGCGTTCAATGCCCTCCTCAAGACCCTCGAAGAGCCGCCGCCGCACGTAATCTTCATCTTCGCCACCACCGAGCCCCAGAAGATCCCCGCCACGATCCATTCACGCTGTCAGCGTTACGGCTTCAAACGGATCGCGCTCACCGAGATCGCCTCAAAGCTCCGGGCGATAACGGACAAGGAGGGGATCAAGGTCAGCGACCAGGGATTGAACCTCATCGCCCGGGCCGCCGAAGGCAGCATGCGGGATTCCCAGAGCCTTCTGGACCAGGCCGTTTCTTATAGCGGCATGGAGATCAGGAATGAGGACCTTCAGGCCATTCTTGGCGCAGTTGCCCAGGAAACATTGAAGACCTTTGCGGACGGTCTTCTGACCCGTGACGCGTCGGGACTGCTCCGGCAGGTCGACACGCTGCTGGAGCAGGGGCAGGATATGCGTCAACTCCTGGCCGGCGTGGTCGAACATTTTCGGAATCTGATCATTACGCGGATCGCGAAGGATGCCGGTCCTATCATCGAACTTCCCGCCGCGGACCTGGAGACGATCAAACAGCAGGCATCGTCTACCGATACGGAGAGGCTGGTCATGCTTTTCGACAGCCTTTCGAGAACGCTGGAGGAGATGCGGTGGTCGCCTCACCAGCGATTTACGCTCGAGGTGGGGCTGGTAAAGGCGTGCAGTGTCGCGACCCTGAAGCCGCTGGGAGAGGTACTGGACCGGATGAAGTCCCTGGAGGCACAGCTCGGCGCAGGCGGCCAAGGTCACATGGGCAAGCCTGAGGCTGTCCGGGAACGTCCTGCGAGCTACGGGTCATCGGCCAGAAGCACAGCATCCGCGCTGCCGACCCACGCGGAAGTTGCCGCGGTGCCGGGGGAACCCTGGGGAAAGATCCTGGCCATGCTCAAGCAAAAGAAGGCGAGCCTTGCATCTGTCCTTGGTCATAGCAAGGTTTTGAACAGCTCAGCAGACACGCTTGTCGTCGGCATCAAGGGGACGAACTTTCAGCTGGAGCTTGCTGAACAGAAAGAGAGCCGCGACCTTGTTGAACAGCTGGCAGCGGAAGTCCTCGGAAAAAAGGTACAGATAAAGTATCAGCTTCTGACAGAGGAGAAAAAGAGCCTACCCAGGGGAACGCCGCCGAAAAAGCAAGCCCCCGAAGAGCAGGACCCCTTCTTACAGGATACCCTCAGCATATTTAACGGTCAGGTCGTTGAGCCTGAAGGCACCGAGTAACGGGGAAGGCACAAGACCACGCCATTTGTTTTTCTTATATTCCCATAATCCTCCTGTTTTTGCTTGCAAATCAGGCGTATTTTTTTTACTATAGTACTCCTTTTGCTCCGCGAGCGACTGGCGGCGATCCCTCACTTCGAAGAAGGCAACCCTATGTCAAAGAACTTATTGAATAACCTGATGAAACAGGCCCAGCAGATGCAGGAGCGGGTGAAGAAAGTCCAGGAAGAGGCCGGGAGCAAGACCGTGGATGCATCTTCCGGCGGCGGCATGGTGACCGTGATTGCCAATGGCCGCCAGGAAGTGCTTTCCATCAAGATCGACAAGTCGGTGGTCGACCCGAATGATATTGAAATGCTTCAGGACCTGATCGCTGCCGCCGTGAACGAGGCGCTCCGGAAGTCCCAGGAGCTCATGAAGGACGAGATGGGCCGGCTTACCGCCGGCATGGGTCTCCCGCCGGGATTGCTCTAATTGCGCATTTCGGATGGTTCGACGGTGCTCACCATCATGAGCGTGTCGAATGAATGCGGATTACGGATTGAAATAAGCAGCTCCGCACAATACGATCGATGATCCGAAAAGTGTCACTATGGAACAGGGCGGACAGGACAGGACGGCGGCAGTGAAGGAGCAGGATGCCCAGGCCCCGGAACCCATGCGGGGCAAGAAGCGCGAAAAGGCCGGGGAACAGGATGGAAAGATCTCCGGAAGGGCGCTCGGCCGGATGGTCGAGGCGTTCATGCGGTTCCCCGGCATCGGCAGGAAGAGCGCGGAACGGCTCGCGTTCGCAGTGCTCGGAATGCCGAAGGAAGAGGCCGCGAGCATAGCTCATGCCATCGTAGATCTCAAGAACAGCAGCCGGTACTGCGCCGAATGCAATAACATCACCGAAGACGAGATCTGCGGCATCTGCCGCGACGAAAAGCGGGACCGCTCTCTTGTCTGTGTTGTCGAGGAGCCAAGCAACATCCTGGTCCTGGAAAAGACTGGGGCGTTCCGGGGCAGATACCATGCGCTCCTGGGCGCGCTTTCTCCTCTTGACGGTATTGGGCCGGAGGACCTGAAGATCGAGAGTCTCATGGCCCGGCTCAGGACAGGCGGGGTGAAAGAGGTCATCATCGCCACGAACCCAACGGTGAAGGGTGAGACAACGGCACTGTACCTGTTGCGATTGATCAAACCCCTCGGCATCATCGTCAGCCGCATTGCCTACGGCCTGCCGGTCGGCGGTGATATCGAGTATGCTGACGAGAATACCGTGCAGCGCGCGCTTCAGGGTCGGCGGGAGATGTAAATCAAAGAACATTGAAAAGTGCAAATTGAAAATATTAAATTGTAAATTTGATGTGTACCTTTGGTACGCTCTCTTCAATTTCCAATTTGCTATTTACAATTTTCAATAAGTCTTTCGCAGGGGAGGTTATTATGGCAGAAATGATCGAGATCAGATGGCATGGCCGTGGAGGTCAGGGGACCGTGACCGCGGCCA
>CAYPOT010000023.1:0-51939 GCA_964412455.1 uncultured Nitrospiraceae bacterium
AGCTCGGAAAGGTCGTGAGCGAAAAAAAGGACATCACCTGGGGGAGCCAGATCAGGTCGTACGTATTTCAGCCCTACCAGATGGTGAAGGACCACCGGACCGGCAAGGAAACAGGCAATGTGAACGCCGTGATGGACGGCGAGATCGAGCAGTTCATTGAAGCCTATTTGATGGGGAAGGCCGTGGGGTCTGACGCGAAGAACAATCCGGATATATCCGTATAACTGCAAGAGCATTTTACCGCAGGGGACGCAGAGAAAACCAGAAATACCAAAGAGGTCAGGATCTTTGACACGGAAGAGGCGGATTGGCCAGACGATAAAAGCGGATACATCTTAGACGCTGAGGACACGGTAGGATCTTTATCCGCGGTTATCATAGCCTTTATCTGTGTCGCCTGGAGGCGCCTACTTTTGGATATCTGTGTCAAAGGTGTTTGTGAGGTCAGGATCCTCGACACGGAAGAGGCGGATCGGTAAGACGATAAAGACGGATACAAACCGGAACCCAAAATGGCATCTCTCGCACAGCACGCACCAAAAGTAGGCGCTTCTAAGCGAAGTTCGCAGAGAAAATCTTGTAGAGGTTGGTCTGTCTCCTGTCTCTATATCACCCGCGGGTCCCGCGATTCAACGTAGCTCTTGATTCCCTGGAACAAGGCCTCTGCCAGCTTCTGGCGGTAGGCTTCCTTCCTCAAAAGGCTCTCCTCCTCGGCGTTGCTGATGAACCCGACCTCCGCGAGGATGCTCGGCATCTGCGTGTTGACCAAGACATAGAAAAACGCCCGCTTGACAATCAATTTCTTCTTGGTCTGCTTGACCGTGCTCACCAGCGATCCATGGACCGCATGGGCAAGGTGCAGGGATTCCTCACTCTTGTCATAGGCTGCAAGGTCCTTCAGGATCTTTTGGAGCTCATCCTTGAGCTCCGAGAGCCTTCGTGTGGACATGGCGTTCTCTCTGGCCGCGGTCGCCATGGCGTCCGTGTCCGACGCACGGAGCCCCTGGATATAAGTCTCAATACCCCGTGCCGTGCGTTTCCGGTTTGCATTCACATGTATCGAGACGAAGAGATCGGCGCCCTTGGATTTAGCGATGAACGGCCGGTCCTCTAGGGGAATATACACATCCTTGTCGCGGGTCATGATGACCTTGCGGCCAAGCCGCTCTTTTACCAGGGCGGCCAGCCGCAGTGCGATGTCCAGCGTGATATCCTTTTCCCTGAGCCCTCCTTTTCCGAGTGCGCCGGGATCTCGTCCGCCGTGTCCCGCGTCAATGGCGATGGTCGTTATCTTGAGCCCCATCTGCTGGGACAGGGTTATCTGCTTCCCGCCGCCGTTCGTATCGGATGCAGTGCTCTTCGCGGAAGGCTCCCTGGGACTCTCCAGGGAAGAGGTCGGTTGTTCCTTCTCCGGGGTCGCAACATCCGGCGATTCATCAGTATCCGACTGCGTTCCCATCACATCGATCACCAGCCGCTCCGGATCATGCAGCGGAAAAGCCGCGTAGCTTTTCAGGCTGGCGAGGTCCAGGACGACGCGCACGATGTCGGTCTGGAACTGGCTTGATCGCACCTGCTTCAGGATGCCGTCATTCACCGGCAGGGGGTCTTTTTCGATTGAGTCGTCGATGCGGGCGTTCAGAATATCAAATACCAGCCGGTCCGGGTTCTTGAGCTCATGGGCCATGAACTTGAGAGGCGCGTCCTGATCGATCACGATGCGCGTGTAGGCGCCTCCGGACCAGTGACGGATGTTCTTCACGACGCCCGATACTGCCGGACCCTTCTGGCCGGTGATCACCGCCTCCGGCACCTTCCGGATCTCGGCCTCCTTTTTCTGTGTCCTGGACGTGGTCCTCAACCCAAGCCTGGTCCTGGCCTTTCCGGTCCAGTTGTTGTCAGGATAGGCATCCGTCATCTTCTTGAACAGGTCCATCGCACCGGCGCTGTCCTTCTTGAAGTCCTTCGTCAGAACGATCATGCGATAGAACGCCTCGGGCGCCCTGCTGTGCCGGGGATTGTCCGACTGGCAGGAGCCGTACGCCTTGATGGCCTTTGACAGGTCCCGCGAATGACGGTTGTTCTGGAAAAGCTCCTGATAGACCCCTGCCCGCTCAAAACACGCGTCAGCCGCGGCCGGGCTTCTTGGGTATTTCTTCTCGACGAGTTCGAAGGTGCGGATGCAGTCTATCCAGTAGGAGCGGTAGCGTTTTTTTCGGGGAGATTTTTTGAGTTCGGCGAGACGTTCACGGGCGACAGTTAGTTTGTGTCCGGCCTCGGTGTTCGGGGACGGGAAAGCCGCGTCGGGAGACAGCAGCAGGATTGAGCTTGCGACGATGGCCGCCAGCAATGTACGGCCGCGTATCATCATAATTTTCTGATGTTTTTTAACCGAAATAGCGCCGGATGTCAATAAAAAAAGGCCCCGGAGCTCCGGGGCCTTCTCGTATCGGCGTTATTTGATGGCTATGCTGTAGCGGTCTTGGCTGACTCGGCAATCTTAGCGAAGCCTGCCGGGTCCGATATCGCCAGGTCGGCGAGTATCTTGCGGTCCAGAGCGACACCGTTCTTCGCCAGTCCGGCGATGAACTTGCTGTAGGAGATACCGTTCAGCCTGGCCGCCGCGTTTATGCGCGCGATCCAGAGCCTGCGAAAGTCCCGTTTGCGGGTCTTCCGGTCCCGGTATGCATACTTAAGCGCACGGTCAACGGCTTCCGTTGCGCTACGGAACAATTTCGATTTTGCACCCCAGTAACCCTCTGCCAGGTTGAGAACCCGATTTCTTCTGGCCCGTGTTTTCGGACCGCCTTTTGCTCTCGGCATTGTACTACCTCCTCGTTAATAGATCCCTGTTCACAGGGAATAATTTCGCGGGAGATCAGGATGCCTTTTCCCTGATGCTCTCCGCATAACTGCAGCAACGGTAATTCTGTCCCTACTACTACCCGTAGGGAAGCATCCGCTTGACGTTGGCGATATTGTCCTTGTTCACTTCCAAAGAACCAGACAACCGCCTCTTGCGGGTCTTGTTCTTGCCGGTGAGCAAATGGCCTTTCCAACCCTTCCGCCGCATCACTTTACCCGTACCGGTCACCTTCAGTCTTTTGGCAGCGCTCTTGTTCGTTTTTAATTTTGGCATAGTGTTTTCCTTTCCAGGATCGCTCCTCTCTTCACCTCAATGACTATAACTGTTATGGGACCGGCTCACTGACATCATTTCAAAAGCGGTCCCGTGATCACTTCTGGGGTTTCGCGGCAAGCATCAGGAACATGTTCCTGCCCTCCATGCGCGGCATCTGTTCAACGATCGCGACCGCTTGCAGATCGATCACGATGCGTTCAAGAAGCGCCCTGCCAAGCTGCGGATGGGCCATCTCTCTGCCCCGGAACATGATGCTCACCTTCACCTTGTCGCCGCCTTCCAGGAAACGCTTGATGTTGTTCGTCTTGAACTGGACATCATGGTCGTCCGTCCGCGGCCTGAGCTTTACCTCTTTGACCGCGATGACGGTCTGATGCTTCTTGGACTCATGGGCCTTCTTATTCATCTCGTATTTGTACTTCCCGAAGTCCATGATGCGGCAGACCGGCGGCACCGCAGTCGGCGCCACTTCTACCAGATCAAGACCCGATTCCTCAGCCCGCTGGAGCGCGTCCCGGAGAAGCATGACCCCCAGTTGTTCGCCTTCGGACGCGATGACGCGCACTTCCCT
Source organism: uncultured Nitrospiraceae bacterium (assembly GCA_964412455.1). Lineage (GTDB taxonomy): Bacteria > Nitrospirota > UBA9217 > UBA9217 > UBA9217 > JAAXXJ01. Next base: position 3,714 of record CAYPOT010000023.1, read on the forward strand.
GGCCCTGATCAAATGATTGATCCTCGTCGTTATCTTAGAAATAAACAATCACCCCCTTGTCAGTTCAGTTGTCGTACTTTTATTCTTCATGAGATTCAAAACACCGGATATCAGGTCATCGAGTTGCATGACACCAAGGTCCTTGCCGCCGCGTTCGCGGACGGCAACGGCGTTCTGCTGGACCTCCTTGTCCCCCACCACCAGAATGTAGGGAACTTTGTCCATTGCAGCCTCGCGTATCTTGAACCCTATCTTTTCCGACCGCGTATCGATCTCCGCCCGGATCCCCGCGGCGAGCAGCTTGTCCCGCACGCCTTTGGCGTAATCGAGCTGCCGGTCCGTGATGGACAGGACTTTCGCCTGCACCGGCGCGAGCCAGAGCGGGAACGCGCCCGCATAGTGCTCGATCAGCATTCCGAAGAACCGTTCCAGCGATCCCAGAAGCGCCCGGTGGATCACATAGGGGCGATGGGCCTGGTTGTCGACGCCGATGAAGTTCATGTCGAAACGCTCGGGCAGGTTGAAATCGAACTGCACCGTGGAGCACTGCCAGAGCCGCCCCAGCGCGTCCTTGATCTTGATATCGATCTTCGGTCCGTAGAAAGCACCGCCGCCCTCATCAAGTTCATAACCCAGGCCGGCCTTTTCCGCGGCTACCTTAAGTGCCTGCGTCGCCTGCTCCCACATCGCATCGTCACCCACGGATTTTTCCGGCTTCGTGGCGATATATGCCTTGAACTCGTCGAAGCCGAAGGTCTTAAGCATCTTGACCACGAACCCGATGACCCGAACGACCTCGGTTTCCATGTCTTCGGGGGAGACGAAGATATGCGCGTCGTCCTGCGTGAATCCCCTGACCCGCAGGAGGCCGTGCAGCACGCCCGAGCGCTCAAAACGGTACACCGTGCCGAGTTCCGCGAACCGGAGCGGAAGGTCCCGGTAGGAGCGGAGCTTGTTCTTGTAGATCATGATGTGGAAGGGGCAGTTCATGGGCTTCACGAAGTACTCCTGCCCTTCCACGTCCATGGACGAATACATGTTCTCCCGGTAGAAGCTCAGGTGTCCCGATGTCTCCCAGAGAGCTGCCCTGCCGACGTGCGGCGAGAACACGAAGTCATACCCGTTCTTCTGGTGCTCGTCGCGCCAGAAGTCCTCGATGGTCTTCCGGATGAGCGCGCCCCTCGGATGCCACAGGACCAAGCCTCCGCCCACCTCGTCATGGACCGAGAAGAGGTCCAGGTCCTTGCCGATCTTGCGGTGGTCGCGCTTCTTGATCTCTTCGAGCCGGGCGATATACTCGTCAAGCTTCTCCTTCGCCGGGAACGAGATGCCGTAGATGCGCTGCAGCATCTTGTTCTTCTCATTGCCCCGCCAGTAGGCGCCTGCAATGGACAGGAGCTTGAAAGACTTTATCTTCGCCGTGGACGACACATGGGGACCCCGGCAGAGATCGGCAAAATCATCCTGCTCGTAGATCGAGATCGCATCGTCGGGCAGTTCGCTGATCAACTCTACTTTGTACGTTTCGCCTCTGTTGGTAAAGAACGCCAGGGCATCTGCCTTGGAAATGTTTTTTCTGGTTATCGGCGTGGCCGCCTTGACCAGTTCCGCCATCTTCTTTTCTATTGATACGAGGTCCTCCGGCGTAAAGGGACGCTCAAGATCAAAATCGTAGTAGAATCCCTCTTCGATCGCCGGGCCGATGGCAAGCTTTGCCTGCGGAAAGAGCAGTTTGACCGCATGGGCCATGAGGTGTGAAGTGCTGTGCCAGTACACTTCGTGACCTTCAGGACTGTCGAACGTGAGGATCGCTATGGAAGCATCTTGCTCAACGGGAAGGTTCAGGTCCTGAAGCCGTCCGTCCAACTTGATCGCGAGGGCGTCCTTTGCCAGGCGGGGACCGATCGTTTCGGCTATTCCCTGACCGGTGATGCCTGAGGGCAACCGTTTCTCGTTACCGTCAGGCAGACTCAGTCGTATTTCACTCATAAAAGGTAATTTCTCTCAAGTTGCTGTTTTTTCATAAGAATAATGGTAGGCCCGGGCGGTTTCGAACCGCCGACCTCTACCGTGTCAAGGTAGCGCTCTCCCCCTGAGCTACGAGCCTGTCGTTTGTTAATGACCGTGAATTGTATGAAATTTCAGGTTTTTTGTCAAGATAAAACCAGCTGATCTTTGCTCAGGCAAAGGATGGTGCCCCTGGGGTGATTCGAACACCCGGCACGCGGTTTAGGAAACCGCTGCTCTATCCACCTGAGCTACAGGGGCATTCAATTGCGGATTTCGAATTGCGGAATACTGGATTGAAGTTATCAAAGCATTTGCTTTTCTCGATCTGCAATCTACAATCCGCAATCCGCAATACTACAGCATTCCTTCCAGATCGATCTTTTTCCGCTTGGTGATGGCCCTCAGCTTGTTCAGGGCCTGAGTTTCTATCTGCCGTACCCGTTCCCGAGTAATGCCGAACTCCTTGCCGATGCTGTCAAGGGTCATCGGATCTCCATCGACCAGACCAAACCGCATTTCAACCACCTTCTTTTCAGTCACCGAGAGCTGCTTCAGCCATTCATCGATATGTTCCCTTCGGCGGATATCGTCAGAGACGCTTGCAGGGGAAACAGCATTCGTGTCCTGCAGGATGTCCTTGAGCGTGTCCTCTTCCTGGTCTCCGATGAGCATGTCCAGAGAGTAGGTCTCCCGGACCACCTGGGAGATGCTCCGCACCTTATCGAGGGTCACCTTCATCTTCTTGGCGACCTCTTCGATGGAAGGGTCCCGCCCCAGTTTCTGCGTCAGCTGACGCGTGGCCCGCATGTAAGAGTTCACGATCTCGGCGATGTGCACGGGGAGCCGGATGGTGCGCGTCTGGTTCACGATGGCCCGTTCAATGGACTGCTTGATCCACCACGACGCATAGGTACTGAACTTAAAACCCCGCTGGTACTGGAACTTCTCGACCGCCCGGATAAGTCCGAGGTTGCCTTCCTCAATGATGTCGGAGAACGGAAGGCCGCGATTGATATATTTTTTCCCGATGGCTACCACGAGGCGCAGGTTTGCTTCGATCATTCTGGCGCGTGCTTCCTGGTCGCCCTGTTCGATCTTTTTGGCTAGTTCCTGTTCCTGTTCAAAGGTGAGAAGTGGGGTCTTGCGGATTTCCTTGAGGTAGTACTTGATGGCATCGAGGCCCTTTTGGGAAGAACCGCCTTCATTATCGCCACCCTGCTCGTCCTTCTGGTTCAGCTTCTCCTGCGAATCCTTCTCTTCGAGCTCGTCGCTGTACGTCTTGGAACCCATTACGTCATCGACCGACCGTTCCCTCTCACTCATTCATACCCCTTACACCCAGGTAAATGTCATCAGCGATGCAGAGCTCCCTGTGAGCTTGAGTCTCCCGGAAAGATGAAAAAGAATGGTCGGGGCGAGAGGATTTGAACCTCCGACCCCTTGGTCCCGAACCAAGTGCGCTACCAGGCTGCGCTACGCCCCGACAAGTCACGTATATTATACTAATGTTGCTCCTCTGTCAACGCTGTTTCTTCTTTGCGGCGATAAAATCATCAAATGCTTCCTGGTAATAGTCCTTTGTCGTTCGGATCGCGACAGGTACTCGATTGTCATACAACGATCGGCCTTCGGTGATATCGTCCTGCAGAAGCTCAAAGAACGTCCCTTTCTCCAGGCCCTCAGCCACAATATCCTGATTGTACAGGGCAATATCGGACACGATCAGCCGCGCGAACCTCCTGGCCTTTTCAATCTCTTCAGGGTCGACTGCTGACTTCGCCATGGTGGCCGGGGCATCATATTCTTCATGTTCAAAAAAAGACGCATCCAGCAAGACCGACTCATCCCGCAATGCGGTCTTTATGCCCTCCTCTTTCGTTGACGCCGGCTTTGCTCTAGCCGCGGTTGGCGCAGACACCGTCTCGGAGTTCACGTCCTCCACTCCTGGAAGTTGAGCGGCAAATCCGGGCGTTAAGGGAGCAATCGTCCGTTTTCGTCCCTCATCCAGGGTGACCGGGGCCTTCGGCATCACGTCAGGGAATTCAGGAATGACCGGTTTTGTTTCTCTCTCCCGCACAGCGTGGGCCGCAGGAGCTTCCAGTGCCTTCCCGGCATCAGCAGTCTGGACGGCTTCGACCATCATGCCTTTTCTGCTTATCAGTGGAGCAGATCTCTGGCTGGGCTGTTCGGGTTCAGTTCGATCATGCATGGCCGGCTCTGGTTCCGATACCGGAGGAAAATCCGATGTATCAATCGGTTCGCCGGAAAGAAGCCGTTTGATCTTCGAAACCAGCTTGTCGGGGATGTGATGTTTCTCGATATAATCGTCGGCTCCATAGAGGGTGACTGGCGAACGCTTGTACGCGGTCAGGCCATACACCGAGGAAAGCAGGATGATCTTGATGTCACGGGTATCCGGGTCCCCTTTCAGGCGTTCGCACAATTCGAACCCGTATATCCCGGTGAGGCCGACATCCACGATCATTACCTGCGGTTTAAGATCAGTCGCTTTCCTGAGGGCCTCGAGACCATCAGGAGCATGGGCGGTGCCATACCCTGCCTCACTGACGACCTGTTCGATCATGTCGGCAACCACCTTGCTGTCATGAGCAATCAGAACGAGCGGTTTGGCGGCAGAAGGCATTGATGATGCGAACCACGGCATGGAAAGTTCGTCCGCCCGCGGTGAAGATGTTGCCGGTCCCGGTTTTTTTACCAGATGAGGGTTGCCGCACTTCGGGCATTTTATTTTCACCCCGGCAGCGGTGATCTTCTCGTCGCTGATATTGAGCTTCGCGCCGCAAACACAGATTACGATCATAGGTGGCGGTATCTCCTCTTGCCCCACAACGGTACATCGCTCCGCTTGAACAATACAATAAGCGCCAACCCTGCAAGAAAACCGCCGATGTGCGCATACCATGCAACACCGCCAGCGCCTTTCGCAACAACGGCGTTCAGGAACTGGAACACGAACCAGAATCCCAGGACCATCATGGCAGGGACCTCGATCATCCGAATAAAGAATCCCAGAGTAAACAGCGTCAATACCCGCGCCCGCGGGTGCAGCAACACGTAAGCTCCGAGGATCCCTGAGATGGCGCCCGATGCGCCGATCATGGGGATGTTCGATTGGGCATTCATGAGCGCATGAGCCATCGACGCCATGGCGCCGCACAGCAGGTAAAAGACGATGAACCGGGATCTTCCCATTGCGTCTTCCACATTATTACCGAAGATCCAGAGATATAACATGTTCCCGATCAGATGAAGCAGCCCTCCATGCAGGAACTGGGAGGTGAATATCGTAATCCCGACGGGCACCGGTCCGGGGAGCATTGTTCCTGCATGCAAAAGCCTGGCAGGCACCAGTGAAAATGCCCCAATGAAGGACGCGACAGCATCATCACCAAGCGAGGCCTGATAGAGGAACACGAGGATATTGAGGGCTATGAACACCACGGTAATGATGGGGAACCGCTCCGTGGGATTGGAATCCTTTAGTGGTATCACAACGCGCCCTCAATGTACCGGCTCATCCCGCACTACCCAGGGAAATCACCAGGGCAGGCGCGAGCGTAATTAACCAATTCAAAATACAGGAAATAATTGGTTTTGTCAACAAATTAGGGGCAACAAAAATCACTGGTCGTTCCGCTTGGGATCTTCAGGTAATACATCCGGGCGCGCTCAAGCTAAGTACTTCTTCACATCGATATTCGCGCTGCTCGGATCGATGGATCCTGCGATCGTGCGCTTATACTGCCCCCCCACCATCTCAAGAAGGCTCACTTCAGTTCCCGATTCCTTCTCGGAGCCATCGAACTTCGTCAGAATGAGGACCCGGGGCCGCATAAGATCGCGTGTCTGGTGCATCACTATCCCGATCTCCCCCGAATCAAGCTTGAGCAGCGTCCCGACGGGATAGATGCCGAGCATGTTGACGAACGCCTTGACAAGGACCGAGTTGAATGCCGTGCCGCGCTTGCTCAGCAGGATCCTGACCGCTTTGTCCGGCGGGGTCGACACTTTGTAGTATACCCGCGCCGCGATGATTGCGTCGTACGTGTCCGAGATGGCAACGATCTGCGAGAACGGGTGCTGCTGGACGGTGTCATCCATGCGGGGATAGCCCCGAATATCGCCATGCTGGTGGTGTTCAAAGGCCGCAACCATGGCGAGCCTGCTCATGGCTGGAACGTCCGAGAGGATCAGCGCTCCCTCGATCGGATGGCGTTTGATCAGTTCCCATTCCTCGTCCGTAAGCTTGTCCGGTTTATTGATTACCTCCAGAGGAACATTCACCTTCCCGATGTCATGCATCATTCCGGCGATCCCGAGCTCCGCGATCTGGGGTTTCTCAAACGACAGGAAGGTCCCTTGCGCGATGGAAAGAACGGCAACATTCACCGAGTGGGCAAACGTGTACTCATCATACATTTTGATGGTTGTCAGCCCCATAAGGGCGTCTCGGTTATCGAGAATATCGTCCACCATGCCGTGGACGACCGCGCTGACCTTCTTCATGTTGAACGCTTTTTCAAGATGCACGGACTGAATGATCTCCTTTACCGTATCCACCGCGTCCATGAAGATCTCGCTCGATTTCTTTTTTGCCTCTTTGATCGCGCTGCCGAACTTCTTGCCGACAAGGATCACCCTATGGAGGTCGATATGAACGATCTGTTCCTTCGCGATGGCCTTGGCAACACCGCCCTGCTCGTCGAGATACGCGGTATCCTTGTTCATCAGGTAAGCGAACTTCACGATCTCGTCGCAGGTGATGCCCGGCTTGAAGATGACACCGCCCACATCCCTCGCCGTGAATTGTTCCATCAGCATCGACAGGCTCTGATCGATCGGCACCGAGTGGGTCTCGAAGAATAGTTCGCCACCGACCAGATAGAACGCGACCTCCCGGCGCGAGACCAGGAACTCCCTGGTCCGATCAAGAAGTTGGTCCGCCGAGGCCCGCAGGAACGGATGCGCGGCGGGATAGACAGTCGCATTCTTGATGACCGCGGCAAGCTGCTGGAAGGTCTTTTTCGCCTCTGCGATCAGCTGCTGCTTCGCAAAAAACGACTGCCGGGCCTCTCCCCGGGCATCAGATTGTTCAGCCGGCATTGCCGCGTCTCCTCCGGATCCCTTCGATCGCCGTGAATGCCGTGGAACGAACTTCCTCCTGGGGCTTGCGGGACTTCCACCATTTTATTCTGGAATAGCGCTTCCTGAGATACTCTACCGTTTCAAGGTCCCCGATCTTTTCCAGCGTTTTGATCACCTCGATCGTAAGCTCGTTCTCTTTCTTCTTGACGGGACGGTCCGTCAGGAACTCCGTAAGGGTCTGCGCTTCGCTCCGGCCCGCCCCCTGCACGATGGCGATCGCGCGGACCGCGGCGATCTGCACATCGGGGTCCTGATCCTTCAGGTACCTCGTCAAAAGGACAGCGGCCTTTTTCCCTCCGATGGATATCAGGCCTTTGATCACTTCCTGCCTGATCTGGACCTGCTTGTGGTCAGCAACCTTTTCCAGGTAGGGGATCGCTTCCTCCGCCTCGCTGTCTCCCAGGATGTTCACGATGTTCCTCACGACATACCATCTGCCGTCGGACAGATGGCGGGCGATCATGGAGACCTCTTTTCTGCCCAGGTCCTTGAGGATCTCGACCAGGTATTTCCTGATGGCGCGGTCCTTCTCGACCGCAAGGATGTCCAGCAGGACCGACGTTGCCTCCCGGTCGAGCACCAGCAAGTAGGAATAGGCCGCCAGGTATTCAGGCGACCCCTTCTGGTTCGAACGCATATCGGTGACAATCGTGCTGATGATGTCACGAGACGAGGCCTTTTTGACCGCCTCGATGAGGCGGGGTTTGAAAATCGGATCCAACGGGAGATGCAGGGCCCGGACAATGATCGTCGCGAGATCATAGTCCTTGCCCTTGATGAGATAGGTCAGGCTTTCCTCAAGTTGTCGGACAACACCGGAGAACCGGCTTACGGTTTTTTCCAGCGCCTCCGCTCGCCCCGGGCGCTTCACCAGCGTGATCAGGAAGATCAGGGTCCGGACCGATGCCTCGATGATGTCCTGCTCCATCCCGACCTCGCTGATCTCCTTGAGTGTCTCCATTTCCTCGGGTGAATATTCAGCCAGTTCCTTCGCGATGGCATACAGGTCCTCGGAGATCGGAACAGGTACTATCCCGATCGGATCCACTGCCGGCGCGGGCGCCTCGATCTTCTTTGAAGCCGATCTCTTGAGCAGTTCCGAGATCTGATGGACGGTCCACTGTTTCGAGAAGCGCCCCGTCACGATCTCGTGGAGTTCCTCGGGAATATGCGGATTGGACAGAGGTCCTTCCGAAAGGTCTCCCGCCGCATCCGCCTGCTCGCTCTGTTCGCGAACCTGGTCAGCATCCATCCCGGCATAGAGCTTTGCGGCGATGAACCTGTCCCTGTGTTCCGCGTCCATTGCCAGAACCGACTTGGCCAGTCCTTGAAACAAGACATCCTGCTGTTCCGGCGGCATGCCCTGGATCTGCTGACCTGCCTCCTGATAGAGTGAATGAAGGCGATCCTCGATCGATTCGTTCTCTCCGAGGGTTTCCCGGGCGATACCGACCATGGTCGCGGCAAAGTTCACTGGATCATCCATGAGGTCGCCCAGGACCAGGGTCCGGCCGGCGAAGTGGACCTTTTTCTTCGCGATGTCGGGCGAGAGCCGCACCGCTGACTTCTCTTCATCACCCGGTCTCATCTTGTTCATGTCCGGATGTGTGGTGATAACGTCCTCGAGGGCAGCCTCGGTGATCTTGATGTGCGTGGAGCCCTGCTCCCACAGGATCGAGATGATCCCGCTCCTGAGCGCCTGCTCTTCCTGGGACAAGGAAAGAGCCTCATAAAAGCCCAGAAGCTCCTCTTCCCTGAGCCCCTCAAGGAAAATGATCTCACGAAATCCTTTTCCGAACAGGTCCTGTGCGATGGCCTTGTTCAACTGTGTGTCTTTCGATACAGGGGTATGCTCATAAAGCAAATCGGCCTTTTGGATGCCTATGGAGAACCGGATATTTTTCCGGAGAAAGTTGTAGAGAGACTCGAAGGACTTTTTTACGGACTGTGTATAGATCGGATTGTTCGGCGGATAGAGTTTCACGGCCCGCGCAGCGGACACGAAGTTCCTCATGACATCCTGGATCTCCGGGGACAGTGAATCGGTCTGGCTGGTATTATCCTGCATACGAGGAGAGTATCATAACTACTATTTTGTGTCAAAAGAGTAATACCTGACGATCGTGATCGATAATGAAGTGAGATCGGGCGGGAGGATCAGCACAGTGACAAGCAAGAGGAGAAGGAGAACGGCACCGGAAAGCTTGAAATCGCAGACACCCACGCGTCCAAAATTCCCTTGACAATCAACCCGCCGGTCTGTTATTGTATCGCTCGTTCAAGCGGCCCGCAACGATGCCGAGGTAGCTCAGTTGGTAGAGCAGAGGCCTGAAAAGCCTCGTGTCCGCAGTTCGATTCTGCGCCTCGGCACCATTCTTTTCGATCCTTCATTCCGCAATCCACATTCCGCACTCCGCATTCGGCTCACTCTTTATCGAACAATCCCAGCTGCAGCATCCGGTCTCCCGGGAACGGAACGGGGTACTCGCCGCAGAAGCACGCCACGCAGTAATTGATCGGCTTATCGACGACCTTCCTAACCCCCTCGAGGCTGATATACCCCAGCGTGTCGGCGGTAATATACTTCCTGATCTCTTCGATGCTGTGGGAGGACGCGATGAGCTCCTGCCGGGTCGGCGTATCAATACCATAGTAGCAGGGATACATGGTGGGCGGCGAACTGATGCGCATATGGATCTCCGCCGCTCCGGCGTTCCGGATCATCTTGATGATCTTCTTGCTCGTCGTCCCACGCACGATCGAGTCGTCCACCACCACCACGCGTTTTCCTTTGAGAACATCCTTCACCGGGTTAAGTTTGATCTTGACGCCGAAGTGCCTGATGGTCTGCCGCGGCTCGATAAAGGTCCTTCCGATGTAATGGTTACGGATCAACCCCAGGCCGAAGGGGATCCCCGCCTCCTCGGCATACCCGAGCGCAGCTGGAACCCCTGAATCCGGTACCGGGATCACCACGTCGGCCTCTATCCCGGTCTCCCGGGCGAGTTGTCTGCCGAATTCCTTCCGGGTGGTATAGACGTTCTGTCCGAATACATAGCTGTCCGGACGGGCAAAGTAAATGAACTCAAAGATACAGTGCGACGAATTCGCGCGTTTAAAAGGGAAGGTCGAGTGGATGCCCGATCCGTTGATCACTACCATTTCGCCGGGTTCGATCTCCCGGATGTACGTTGCCTCGATCAGGTCCAGCGCGCAGGTCTCCGAGGCGAGCACGTAGGCGCCGCCTAATTCACCAAGGACCAGCGGCCGGAAGCCGTGTGGATCGCGCAGTCCGATAAGCTCGTCCTCGGCAAGGAGGAGCAGGCTGTAGGACCCCTGCACGTGCTGCAGGGCGTCCACAATCCGCTCATGCAGGTTCGACATGCGGGACTGTGCGATGAGATGGATGATCACCTCGCTGTCCATGGTCGACTGAAAGATGGAGCCGTATGCCTCCAACTCGGCCTTCAATATGCCGGCGTTGACCAGGTTGCCGTTGTGCGCGATGGCAAGCCTGCCCATGGCGAAGTTGACGAGAATGGGCTGGATATTGATGCTGATGCTGTCACCCGTCGTTGAATAGCGGTTGTGACCTATGGCTGCATGGCCGGGAAGTTTCTTGATGCGTTCCTCGGTAAAGATGTCCGCAACAAGCCCCATGGCCTTTTCGCTATAGAGCTTCTTGCCGTCCGTGGACACGATCCCGGCAGACTCCTGTCCCCGGTGCTGCAGGGCGTAGAGTCCCAGGTAGGTCATGTTGGCTGCATCAGGATGTCCGTAGATCCCGAATACACCGCATTCATCATGGAACTTATCGAACATTGTTTACCGCGATGATGCAGAGCAGATGACCGTGGCGGTCATTTTCTGGCCTGCGAAATCATCTCCCCTTCCTTTTAAAAACCCGCTTGAATATATAGTCCACTTTCTTGATCGTATGCCTGAGCGAGAAGCACGTTTCGATCTCCTTCGCGGTCAGGTGTTTCCTGACATCGGGATCTTTCATCAGCCGCGCTGAGAAATCCCCTCCCTGTTTCCACACTTCCATGGCGTTCCGCTGCACGTACCGGTATGCCGTTTCCCGGGAGAGGCCCTTCCCGACCAGAGCAAGCATCACCGTTTCGGAATGGAACAGGCCGCGTGATAGCTCCATGTTCCGAGCCATGTTCTTGGGATAGACGAACAATTTATCAACAAGGTTCGTGAACCGCGCAAGCATATAGTCGAGCAGGATGGTGCTGTCGGGAATGATAATGCGCTCCACCGAGGAGTGGCTTATGTCCCGCTCATGCCATAATGCGACGTTCTCCATGGCCGCGAGCGAGTTGGCCCTCACCACACGGGCAAGTCCCGTGAGATTCTCTGCGGAGATGGGATTCCGCTTATGGGGCATGGCAGAGGAACCTTTCTGACCTTCGGAAAAAAATTCCTCCGCCTCAAGCACTTCGGTCCTCTGCAGATGCCGCAGTTCCACGGAGAACTTCTCGATCGAAGAGGCGACGAGCGCGAGCGCCGTAAGGAACTCGGCGTGCCGGTCTCGCTGGACCACCTGCGTTGCCACCGGTTCCGGCGTGAGTTTGAGCTTCTTGCAGACGTACCGTTCCACGAAGGGATCGATGTTGGCAAAGGTCCCCACGGCGCCCGAAACCTTTCCGACGCTTATCGAGGTCCTGGCCCGCTCCATGCGGTCCAGCGCCCTTCCCATCTCCTCATACCACAGCGCCATCTTGAGCCCGAAGGTCACCGGTTCAGCATGGATACCGTGGGAACGGCCGATCATGACCGTATCTTTGTGGGCATAGGCCTTCTTTTTCAAGACCGCGCGGAGGCCCCTGATGTCGTCGATAATGATGTCCGCGGCCTTCTGCATGAGATACGCCAGAGAGGTATCGAGGACGTCCGAAGAGGTAAGCCCCAGGTGGATGAATCGCGAATCCGGCCCGACGTTCTCTCCGACGGCGGTAAGGAACGCGATGACGTCGTGTTTCACGACCTTCTCAAGAGCGTCGATCCTCTTGACGTCGAAAACCGCCTTCTTCTTGATCGTGGAAAGCGCCCGCGCAGGTATCAGCCCCAGCTGCGCGTTCGCTTCACACGCCAGGATCTCCACGAGAAGCCATGCACGGTAGCGGTTCTCCGGTTCCCACAAGCTGGTCATTTCCGGCCTGCTGTAGCGAGGGATCATCAGGTTCTCCTGTCAGTGATCGATCATGTCCGGGCGATCCGGGACATCCGCTCAAAAGATGCTGCATCAGGCGCGAGCAGCGTAATGTCCAGCGTATGATCGCCAGCCCCTTCAGCAAGTCCTTGCCGGACCGCGGCAAGAACCTCCTCGTTCTGTCCGGTCCCGAGCGGAAAGCAGTCCAGTGCCGCACGCACAACTCCGGCACCGGCAATGATGGCCGCCGCCGTTCGGGAAGCTTCGCGCAGCGTCAAGGGAGTCATCTGCGATCGGGGTCCGAGCCCGACCATGAACACCTTGGGTGCGGGTATCTTTCCCTTCGTGGTCAGCAAAGCGACTTCCCCACAGGCGCCACGAATTTTTTTGTGAATAAGCAGATGGGAAAGGGAGCCGCACAGGATCCAGTCCAATGCTCCGGCAGCCCCTTTCAGAGGTCGGATATCTTCAAAAAAACCGACGGCCACAGCATCGGTTTCCAGCTTTTTGATATCGTGCATGAGTACTTTAAGAACCAAGCCATTCCCTTTTCACTTCAGCGAAGGTCTTTTGCGTCCACTTTGCCCGCCATGCGGGCCACGTTGTCGAGAATCCCATTCACAAATGCGCCCGAATCGTCAGTCCCGTACTTCTTGGCGAGCTCAATGGCTTCGTTGATCGTAACACTCGGGGGGATATCCATCCTATACAGGATCTCGTAGGACGCCATGCGGAGCACATTCCTGTCCACCGATGCCATGCGATCAAGGCTCCAGTTCTTCGCGCTTGCAAGTACCTTTTCGTCGATGGCGCGAAGATGCTTGAACGTCCCCTTGACGATCTCTTCAGTGAACTCCCTGACCTCAGCATCAGGGTCGTCTTCCATCCAAAACCGTTTAAAGAGCGTTGCCGTCGGCTTGTCCTTACGGATGTCCAACTGGAACAACAGCTGAAGGGCGTATTCCCGCGCCTTTCTTCTCTTCATGTCGTTACCACTGCGTGAACCATGGGACGTGAAATTCCTTTAGTTAGTTTCAAATTATCTTCTACAGATAATGGCAGAAAAAGTATCGCCACGAAGGCACCAAGACACAAAGAACGTCGTGAAAATTACCGTGTTAATAAAACCACGATATACGCAGGCATCTCTTTGCGCCTTTGTGCCTTCGTGTCTTTGTGGCAAGTTCTGGTTCCGACTTTTCCGGGTCAGGCAAGCTGTTTCATCAAGTTCGACATCTCGATGGCCGATATAGCGGCGTCCCATCCCTTATTTCCGCTCTTGGCGCCCGCGCGTTCGACCGCCTGCTCGATGGTGTCGGTGGTCAGGACGCCAAAGACCACGGGCACCCCTGTTTCCATGGAGACCGCTGCAACGCCCTTGCTCACCTCAGCGCTCACATATTCGAAGTGAGGCGTTGCCCCGCGAATGACAGCGCCCAGACATATAACTGCGCTGTACTTCTTTGACCTCGCCAGCTGCTGCGCAACAAGAGGGATCTCATAGGCCCCCGGGACCCTGACCACTTCTATGTCGGCATCTGAGGCGCCATGCCTGGTCAATCCATCGACCGCGCCGTCGAGAAGCCGTGCAGTGATGAAATCATTGAACCGTGACGCGACGATACCGAACTTCAGGCCTTTCGCATTCAGATCACCCTGGATAACCTTTGGCATCATGTCCCTCCAAAAATTAGTCGAAAATATTCAAGCCACAAATGACAAATCTCAAATAAGCTCCAAATTTCAATGCACCCTGTTCAAAACGTTTCTGCTTTGTTTTTTGATGTTTGAAATTTATTTGTAATTTGATGCTTGTCATTTGGCGTTTGTTTACACTTTTTCCAGCATGTGCCCCATCTTGCTCTTTTTTACTTTGAGATAGTGGACGTTCTTGGCATGGGGATGCATCTCGATCGGCATCCGTTTCACCACGGACAACCCATAGCCCTCAAGACCAACGATCTTCTTGGGGTTGTTGGTAAGGAGCTTCAGTTTCCGAACCCCGAGATCACGAAGGATCTGGGCGCCGACGCCATAGTCCCGAAGGTCCGCCTTGAATCCCAAAGCTAGGTTCGCCTCAACGGTGTCCTTGCCCTTGTCCTGAAGCTCGTAGGCCTTCAGCTTGCCCTCGAGCCCGATTCCGCGGCCTTCCTGGCGCATATAGAGAATGATCCCCTTCCCGGCGGCGGCGATCATCTCCATGGCGTTATGGAGCTGTTCACCGCAGTCGCACCGCATGGACCCGAAGACATCACCGGTGAGACACTCCGAGTGAACGCGCACGAGGACATCGTCATCAGGCTTGATGTCGCCCTTCACCAGGGCGATGTGGTTCAGGCCGTCGATGTCGTTCGCATAGAGGATCGCCGTGAACTCGTCACCGTAGGTCGTCGGCAACTTGGTCACCGCGACCCGGCGGACCAACGACTCCTTTTTCACCCGGTAGGCGATAAGGTCCTTGACGGTGATGATCTTCATATGGTGGTTCTTGGCGAATTCGATGAGCTGGGGAACACGGGACATGGTGCCGTCATCATTCATGATCTCGCAGATCACCCCCGACGGGTAAAGCCCCGCGAGCCGCGCCAGGTCGACAGAACCCTCGGTCTGACCAGCGCGCTGCAGGACGCCTCCCGGCCGTGCCTTGAGCGGGAACACGTGACCCGGACGCGCCAGATCTTCGGGGCCGAACTTGGGATTGATGGCCGCTTTGATGGTCGTGGCGCGGTCGGCGGCGGAGATGCCCGTGGTGACGCCCTTTTTCGCCTCGATGGAGATGGTGAACGCCGTACCGAAGGACGACGTGTTGTCCGTGGTCATCATCGGAAGCTGCAGGTGCTCTACGCGCTCGGGCGTGAGCGAAAGGCAGATGAGCCCCCGGCCGTGTTTTGCCATGAAGTTGATGGCCTCCGGCGTCACCTTCTCAGCGGCCATCGTCAGGTCGCCTTCGTTCTCCCGGTCCTCATCGTCCACCAGGATGACCATCTTCCCCTTCTTGATATCCTCAATGCCTTCTTCGATCGTATTGAACTTCATGAAATGCTCACCTCGAATTCCCTGATTCGGCGCTCCGCACTGACCACACCGTACTACCGCGTCACGCGAATCCGTTCTCCTTCAACAGTTCAAGAGATACGTTTCCCGCTGCTTTTCCCGGGAGGAGCCGCTCCACATACTTGCCGATGATGTCCACTTCCAGGTTTACGCTGTCACCGGCCTTCTTGAATCCCAGCGTGGTAAGCCTGGCGGTATGGGGGATCATGGCGATGGAAAATCCCGCCCGGTCCACGTCCGCCACCGTCAGGCTGATGCCATCAATGGCAATGGAGCCTTTTTTGATGACATACCGAAGGACCGTTTCGGGCGCATCGAAGAAGATGCGCCAACCATTGCCCTCGTCTCGTCTCTCGCGGAGGCGGCCGACCGCATCAACATGGCCGCTCACCAGATGGCCGCCTATCCGCGCGGAGAGCTGAAGTGCGCGTTCAAGGTTCACTCGCGCGCCTGCCTTGAGCTCCCCGAGATTCGTGACCCGGAGCGTCTCCACGGCAACGTCGGCGGAGAACTCGTCCTTCCCTATCTCGACCACCGTTAGACAGACACCGTTCACGCAGATGCTGTCGCCGAGGACCGTGCCGTCCAGCACTGTTGCGGCGGACAAGGAGAGACGTGCGGCGCCTGCTTCCCGCCGGAGCGCTTTCACGGTGCCCATTTCTTCAATGATCCCGGTGAACATGCTGTCGTGCTCTTAATTCAGGAGAGGAAGAAGGACGATCTCGATCCTGCGGTTCTTCGCTTTATCTTCATCCGTATCGTTCGAAGCGACCGGCTGATACTCCGAGTAACCGGTGGCCGAGAGCAGCTTCGGGTCAATGCCGCCCTCCTCTTGCAGATAGCGCGTTACATGCGTGGCGCGGGCGGTCGACAGTTCCCAGTTCGTCGGGTACTTGGTCTTGATGGCGCTGAAGATCCTCACGTTGTCCGTGTGGCCCTCCACCTGGATCCGCTTGTCCTTGATGTCCTTCAGGATCGTAATGACCTTATCGAGGACTTTCTTGCCTTCCTTGCTGACGTCGGCGCTGCCCGAGGCAAAAAGGATCTTGTCCACCAGGGTCATGGTAAGGCGGTCCTTCATCTCCTTCAATTGGATCTGGCCCTCCTGTATCTCTTTCTCCAGCTTTTTCTGGAGATCCTGATAGGTCTGCGTCGCCTTTTCGAGCTGTTCCGCTTTCTGCGCCTTTAATGTCAGTTCATCCACTTTGCCTTGAAGAGCTTCCTTTTCCTTCTTTACCGCTTCATTCTCCTGATTGATGTCTTTTACCTGGTTCTGGCAGACGTTGTTCTGGACCACGAGATCGTCACGCTGCTTCGCACAGTCCGCAAGCTCGCTCACCACCTTACCGTGCTCAGCGGTCGGAACACCGCAGGCGTTCACGAGGAGCAGGACGAAGGAAAGTACCGTAAATATAAGTGATTTTTTCATGAAATCCTCCTTGTTCAATGAGGTTAGGCAGGCCTATTTTTTAGCACGGTTATAATAACGGTAGGATGATTCAAAGTCAAGAATATTTGTGGTAAATAGCGGGGTTACAGCGGTAATGAAGCTCCCTGCAGCAATAAGCAGGGCAGCTTCGATCCTCCAGGAAGCAATACGTCATTCTAATCGCTCGCTAACCCCGCATCAGGCAGCGGGGATTGTGCTCGCTCCTGATTCAACGTCACTCTTTTTCGAAACAGGAGATGCAGACGATCTTTCCACCGCTCACTCTGGCCCGGGACTCCATGAAGCGCTCGCCGCATATCGCGCACCGCACCGAGGCCCTGATCCGGGCCGGTGAGGGAGGTAGAGAGGATGCCGGTTCGATCTTCAGGAAGTCCTTATCATCGGCCCGCAGAACCGCAGCGACCTTGTCCATTTTAAATTCTTCCATTTCCCGCGAAACGTCCTCCCCTGCCTGCTGCCGCGTTCTGAGTTCGCCATACCGGGAATCGTTCTCGAAACCCCGAAAGTCTTCTGCTATACGCACGCCCTTGCCGGTCCTGCGATTGAAAAAGGTGTATACATGCTTGCCGTGGTCGCGGAAGATGAGGTTCCCCTTGCCGAACGTGCAGCCCGTAATGAACTGGATCGCGTCAGCAGCGCAGGAATCATTCTCCACAACGGCGACCAGTTCCTCGTCCTGCGGCCGGTCGGCGTTAAGCTCTTTGAGCGCGGCCTTTGCCACCCGGTATCCCAGGGCGAGGCCCGGGCAGAGGTGACCGTGGAACTGGATCGTTTCCCGAAGATCGTCATCGAATTTTTTGTGCATGGCAGGCTCCTGCTTATGCTGCAAATTATGCTGCAAAGATAAGACCTTGAGAAGCTGAGAAGTTACGAGCAATGCCTTCTTACCTTCTTACCTTCCCAACTTCCCCTCTTCTCGACTTCGTTACTTCTTCAGCACCAGCTTTGCCGCAAGGATGGCCTTTGCGCGCTTCAAATGGCTTTGCACCGACGCGCTGTCGTCCATAGCGAGGTGGATCTCCCGGGCGATCTCTTCCTCGCCCTCGGCGCCCGCCTTCACGGCCCACTCGCGATAGCTTTCCACGTGGGAGCCATCATGCTCGACCCAGTGGTCAAGCAGAACGAGCAGTTTCCGGAGGTCCTCGGTCCCCGCAGTGTCATGATCATGGCTATGATGGTGATGACCGTGGTGCTCGTGCATACTTCCTCCTTCAGTGCGAATGTTTATGCCGGCTCTTGCGCTGACCGGCATGCGTGTGGACGTCGGCACTATGATCATCGTCATGAGTATGTTCATGAATATGATCCCGGCCATGAACATGCCCCTGTTCGTGAGGATGTCCCGGAGATCGCGTACCATGAACCAGATCGGATACCTGCTTTTCCGATCGTCGGTCTTCGTTCGCGCCGGCAGCGCGGCCCCCGGCGTCTGGCTCGCGTCGCTGTAACGACAGCGGCAGTTCCAGGTTGTTTTCTTCCATCAAGGCCTTGTCCGACAAAATATCCTCTGACGGACCATCGGCGACAACGGAGCCGTTGCGGATGACGATACAGCGGCTGCAGATATCGAGGACCATGTCGAGGTCGTGTGAAGCGATTATCTTCGTGTGCACGAACCCCTTGAGCAGATCGATGAGCGTCCGGCGCGACCGCGGGTCAAGGTTCGCCGCCGGCTCGTCCATGACCAGGATATCAGGGTCCATGGCAAGGACCGATGCGATGGCTACGGCGCTCTTCTGGCCGCCGGACAGGTGGTGCGGCGGTTTATCCCTGAGCGCCAGGCTGTTCACCGCGTTCAGGGCTTCGGTGACGCGTTCCTGCACGAGCTCAGGCGTCATGCCCAGATTGAGCGGGCCGAAGGCGACATCCTCCTGGACCGTGGGCATGAAGAGCTGGTCGTCGGCGTTCTGAAAGATGATGCCTACCTTTTTCCGGATCTCCTGCCGCGTGCTCTTGTCCAGTATAAGATCGCCGATGGTAACTGATCCGGACGACGGCAGGATAGAGCCGTTCATGTGCAGGAGCAGGGTGGACTTGCCCGCGCCGTTTGCGCCGACGATGCCGACCGACTCTCCATGGGTGACCCTGAACGAGACGCCCTTGAGCGCGCCGGTCCCGTCAGGATAGCGGAAGGATACATCCTTGAACTCGACAAAGTGATGGCTCATCGGAACAGCTCCTGTGCGAGACCGCCGATCCCCTGGGTGACCTGGAACAACCGGAAGACGACGAGGAACGCCGCGGTCGACGCCACGAACACCAGGTCGCTGAACGCAAGAGACGACCGTCTGAGGCTCGGGATGTCGCCGCGAAAGCCCCGGGAAAGCATGGCGTTGTAGATCCTCTCCGCCCTCTCGACGGTCCTCACAAAAAGGGTCCCGATGAGGCGGACAAAGACCTTACCGCCCGTGCCGCGCTTACCGAACGACCGCATGTCCCGGGCGCGCACGATCCGCATCGCCTCTTCCATCAGAACAAAAAGATAACGGTAAAGAAAAAGGAGCTGGGAAATAAAGAGCGGCGGGACCCCGAGCCGCCGGAGCGCATGGCACATGCCGGGAAAGGACGTTGTCGCGATAAGAAGGAGCGCGGTGCTGACCGTGAGCGTGAATTTCAGAAGGATCGAAAGAAAGGAGGCCCATCCCGCCGACACGGAGACTCCCGCGATCACGGCGATGGTCCTGGTCTCCAGAAAGGGATTCAAGATTCCGATGAACACGGCGAACGGCGAAACGATCAGCAGCTTCTTGAGGATGAACAGGACGGGGATATCTCCCAGGGTCATCAGGAGCGCCGGGAACAGAAAGAACGGGACCAGCGCAACGACCTCATACTTGGGAAAAGAGACAACGGTGAACAGGAACAGCATCGTGGCTATCAATTTGGCCCGGGGGTCAAGATGGTGGATCATGGTGTCCTGATAGGAGAGGCGGTCGAGCCGGCCTATGTTGAAATATTCCTCATCGAAGGTCATTAATCCATCCTCACGAACGGCAAACGTGCATACCGACAACGGTGAATAGTACCACAAACCTCGGCGAACAGGCTATCCGCATTCTCGCCGGGGAAGCATACCTATGTCCGCCTTCTCCGAAGCGATCGTATTCCCATTGAGATGAGCACGATAACGCCGAGGACAATGACGGAGCCGACTATGCCGGCCACCGAAGTTCCAGACTCGATCCCCGGCTGGGACACAGGCCCTTCCCTCTGTTCCTGTTCCTTTTTTTCCTTCTTGAAATGATAGTCCGGCAGGAACGCGGTCCTGTCCTGGATGCTCTTAAGCGCCGGTGCGATCCCCTGTTCCGGTTCGGACAGTTCCGGTCTGCCGGTGACCTTCCCGATCGACCACTCCAGCCCGTCGGGGCGGGTCGAGGCGAGCCAGGAGAGCGCCCCGCCGGTGATGATCGCGAGCACGCTAAAAACGATCAGGACCTTCTTCACCGGGACCCCCGCGGCAAGAGGACGGGCATTGACAGCGCTCTCCAGCATCTCCGGTCTGACGGCGCGCACATAACCGATCACCCCGGCCGTGACGAATCCCTCCACAATGCCGATGCCGAGATGGATCGGCTGCATGACCATCAAGAACGTCCCGAAGGGCAGTTCGCTCTTGCCGGACAGCACGGTCTGCAGGACCACGGAAAAAGCGCCCAGTTGAAGCCCCACGATACCGCTCACCAATGCGGCAGCGAGGACCCTCCGGGGATTTAGTCCATCGCCCGCCAGCGGCTTGTAGATGAACGAAAACGCGATGAAGCAGGGATAGATGCCGAGGTTCCAGATCGTGCACCCCAGGGCAAGCAGCCCGCCGTCGGCGAAGAAGAGCGCCTGGACCGTCAGGACCGAGGCCATGACGAGAAAAGCGGCATAGGGGCCGAGCAGAATGGCCAGGATCATGCCGCCTCCGAGATGACCGCTGGACCCCGTCCCGGGGATCGTGAAATTGATCATCTGAGAAGCGAAGATGAAGGCCCCCAGGACCCCCATGAGAGGGACCATCCTGTCATCGATCGTTTCTTTCAGCTTTTTTGACGCATAACCGACCGCGGCGATCGATCCCGCCCAGAATGCGGACCCTACCGCTGGCGAAAGCAAGGCGTCTGCCATGTGCATAGTGATAGTCCCTTCGTCAGGTTCGTTAGAAGCGCATCGTCACGCCGGCAAGCAGGGTGGTATCTATCTCGGCATCGTTCAATCCGCGTTTGACCCCGAGGGAAATATCAAGATCACCGTTCACGCTGTAGATGATCCCGACCAGCGCGAATGCGGGATCCTGGTCGGCCGCCTTGTCCGTGTTCTTGTCCATGCCCACATTGGTCGCCAGCTTCAGGTGTTTGACCACTTGGTAGGTTGCTGCCAGAGAGACATGCCAGAGGTCCTTTTCCGCATCAACCTTGTTATCGTTCCAAATATACCCCAGGTTCAGTAATACTGCCACAGGCGCAACTTCCTTTTCCACGACGAGGAAAGCGCTGTATCCGGCCTTGCCCGTTCCCAGCCCTTTGTTCTCATCGCCCGAAGGCAGCGACAGCACAGGCTTGAACGCAAATCGGAGGCCGTCCGTATCGAAGAATCGCCATTTTAAACCAACGCTCACATCGGAAACCCCGCTTTCGCTGAAAAGGACCGTCCCCATCGCTTCGGTACGATTCCACTGGTGAGGCGCATCCACGAAGATATCGACGGCATCGGCGACACCTGCAGTAAAGGTCGCGTTCATCTGACCCGCGGTGGTCTTCGTCGCAAGTCCCGAGACGGTTTCCCTGTCCCTGCCATATTCTCCGGTCACTTCGAGTTGAAACCGTCCCTTCCCTTGAGTGCCGGTATCGTCCGTAATGAGCGGATGCGCCGACTGCGCCGTCATCGGCGCCCCGACCAGTACGATACAGGTCAACAGACTCAATATATTCCTCATGAGATCCACCTTGGTTGAATTGAGCGCCACGCTCCCGGTGAAATTACGCAAGCTCTTTCCCCGTCGTTGTCATCGTCAACTTCCCGTGCTTGACGCCGCGCGTCCCGATAAGCCGGTCGGCGATCTTTTTGATGTCCTGGCCCTTCCCCTTTACGACCAGAACCTCAAGGCAATTGTGGGGATCCAGGTGGACATGGAGGGCGGAGACGATCTGATGGAACGCTTTGTGCTGCATGTCCGTGAGCGCGTGTTCCAGTTCACGGGTGTGGTGGTTGTACACGATGGTGATGGTCCCGACGGTCTCCTCGTCTCCCGCCTCCCACTCCTCTTCGACCAGTTTTTCGCGGATCAGGTCCTGAATGGCCGAGGACCGGCTGGTATAGCCTTTTTTTACAATAAGCGCGTCGAACTTTTTGACAAGGGAACTGTCGATGGACATGCCGAAACGGGTGATGCCGGCCATAGCGCCTCCGCCTCCGTGTTACTGAATAGGAAATTAGTAACACGCGGCATTGCCGTTGTCAAGCATTTTTCCCATCCGGTGACCGGCCACAACGTTTCCGATGGTCGTCGTGCCGATTATAACCTTGACAATGAATAGCGCCTCTGTTAATTTTAAACATCGGCGATGCACAGGCCGCAGGCCGATGTGAAAAATACCAAATAGAGCAGCTATTTAAGGAGGTTCCCATGAAGAAAGTTGTCATCACAGTCCTGTTGGTCCTCAGCATGGCCGTGCCCGCCTTGGCGGAGACCACGATCAAACTGCCCGATAATTTCGGTCAGGAGCAATTTAAAGGCCTGAGCAGGGACATAGGCTTGGCAATCAGCTACGTTCCCCTCGCACCAGCGGAGCCCCTCGGAGGCGTGCTGCCCCACGTCGATGCCGGCGTCGAGGTTACCGGCGTGCAGATCGATACAAAAAAAGATTATTGGCAGGCAGTAGAGACCGTGTCCGGCGACAAGATCCCGAGCACTCTGCCCTTCCCCAAGTTCCACATCCAGGTCGGTCTGCCCGTGATCCCTATTGATCTGGGCTATGTCTATTCCAGCGTACCGGGCACGAACATAAAATATATGGGTGGAGAGGTCAAGTATGCCTTCCTCAAAGGCGGAGTTGCCACTCCGGCGGTCGCTCTTCGCGCTGCCTATACCAAGCTTTCGGGCGTTGATGACCTTGACATCAGCACCAAGTCTCTGGACCTTTCCATCAGCAAAGGATTCCTCATTTTCACGCCCTATGCCGGCTACGGCCTGGTCTGGATAGAGAGCAAGGAAAAGAGCGCCAACCCGCTCATCGACTTGAAGGACGAGAGCCTTACGGAAGGGAAGGGTTTTGTCGGCGCGAAGATCACGTTCTTTCCGCTCATGAACCTCGTCATCGAGGCCGACTTCGCCAAGGTGAACTCCTACTCGGCGAGATTGAACCTGCATTTCTAGGACACAGGATCTGCACGCTCACGGCCCCCGGCGCATCGCTCCGGGGGCTTTGTTATTCCCTCCCCATTCTTTCTTGCCCACGGAAAGTCCTTTATGGTATATTCCAGCCGTGAAACCAAAGATCGATGCTCTTATTCTGAAAGTTGCCGGTAACAATATCGAAGGCGCGATCGACGAGGTTGCTGCCGAGCTTCCCGTCAGACTGGTCCTGAACGGCGAACCGCTAGTGACGCTGCTCTGCACGCCCACGGAGCTCGAAGAGCTCGCGGTCGGATTTCTGCTCTCCGAAGGGATGCTTCAAAAGCGCTCATCGCTCAAAAAGCTTTCGGTCTCAGGCACTGGTCCGTCCATCGAAATAGAGATCGCCGGCCTTCCGAAGGGATGGGAAAAACAGTTCGAAAAACGCACGATCTCCTCGGGCTGCGGCAAGGGCGTCACCTTTACGAATTATGACCGGGAAAAGGACCGGAAGATCGATACGAGCGGCCCCATGCTGACGGTCGGCGCTATCCGCGACCAATTGACCACCTTTCGCAGCATCTCGACCCTCTATCTCGAAACTGGCGGTGTCCACAGCGCCGCGCTCTCGGACGGGAAAAAGTTCCTGTTCTTTTCAGAAGACATCGGCAGGCACAACGCGGTGGACAAATTGATCGGAAAGGCGTTCCTGCAAGGCGTATCGGTCGAGAATAAGGTCCTGTTCACCAGCGGCAGGGTAACGTCGGAGATCGTGACCAAGGCAGGCAGGAACCGCTTTCCCATACTCGTGAGCCGAGCCGCTGCGTCCTGCATGGCCATCAGCTACGCCGAGGACATGCGCATAACGCTCGTCGGCTTTGCCCGCAGCGACCGCATGAATATCTATACATGGCCGAACAGGATCAGGATGTGAGGATCAGTGCGGAGTGTGTGGATGGTTCGACAGTGCTCACCGTCATGAGCTGGTCGAATGATTTCGGAGTGCGGAATTAACGGCAGAATGCTACGAAACAGTTCACTATCAAAGCAATGAATCTAACAGGTCACTGAAAAAAGTCTTTTGCCGTCTTTGCGAGCGAAGCGAAGCAATCTCGGTGTTTGAAATATCAATACGTTAGACTCCCCCTACCCCTCCCCCTAGGGACGTTGGTTCATAGGATGCTTTCAGCTTTCACCAGCAACCTCGTCTTCCCTTGCCAGCGCCCGATTAATGCTCGATGTGTTCACGCCGAGATGACGCGCAATCTCAGCGCCTGACAGGCCAAGCTCGTTCCGACTTCGTCGCGCGATGGTCATTCTGACTTCACTTGCTTTGCGACGCCTGTTTCCCCTTTTTATTTCCTCAGCACTGACCTTGTTTCGCTTGCATTCCTCCCGGATAATGTCGGCGATCGTGCGGCCGCTTCGGCGGAGTTTCAATTGTCGTATCTGCTTTTCCTCGGCTTCTTTGAAAATGGCCGTGACAAAATCGCCGCTTCCGAGGATTCGTTCGTCGTATTCGGTCTTCCGCCCTTTTCTCTGCGCTGATTGGACCTGGGACCAGCCTCCAAGGCTGCGGACAAGCCCTCCGCCGATCAGCTGCGGCTGGTGACCCATGCCGATCCCCTCTTGCACGAATCGTTGGTATGCGTTCCGCGCTCTTCGCGTTGTTTCGTTGAATTGGAGCAGTACGTAATCGGTGTCCATCCAAGGGCATTCTTGCTTGTTCATGACTGCGCTGTGGCCGCTCCAGGGGTAGAGGTCAAGCTCTTTCATGGTCTTTACCATCCCGGCCCGCAGGGGATTGAGATGGATGTAGCGTATCAGGGCCAAAAGATAGTTATCCTCATCGCAGAGGATGGATTTGTAACGGTTCTCGAAGAGATGGCCAGTGCGGCGGTGGCGGCGATTGAAATGCAAGGCGTACCAGGTGAGGAGTTTTCGCATGACGGTGGAGATGCCGGCTTTGCCGCTCTTAAACAGGATGTGGACGTGATTGTCCATAAGGACCCAGGCGTAGACTGTGCATTTCCCCTCCGTGACGGTCTGGCCGAGTCGTTCGAGGAAGCGGGCCTTATCTTCGTTGTCTCGGAAGATGTTCGTCTTGTCGATCCCCCGCACCATGATGTGGTGCAGGGCGCCGGGGACATCTAAGCGGGCTTGGCGGGGCATGAGTGGATTTTATCGGAAACTCTCCGAGCTGTCACGACGAAAGCACTCTATGAACCAACGTCCCCTTTGCTCCGCAGGTCTGGATGATCCGCTTCATGCCGTCGGCGTAGGTTAAGAGACTAATTTTCCAAAGAGCCAAAAATAGCTTGACAGCTTTTACGACCGGCTATCAAGCTTTAGATCAATTATATTTTTGCACTTCAGGTATCAACGTCACCTATTTTTCTGGTGCAATGCTCCTGGTACATCTATTCTCGCTTGGCGGGGCATGGGGTGATTGTATTGACCATCATACGGATTGTCAATATAAATGTACGATAGGTATCAACGTCACCTATTTTCATTAGGTATCAACGTCACCTATTTTTCCTACTTAGGCCAGTTATCCCAGAAATCCCAATTGTCACGTTGAGACGGATTTTTGTCCTCTTCTGTCTGATAAATTTCCACGATATCATCAATGGCAAAAGGAAGATCCTTATACCCTCTGGCAGCGACCAGATACTTTGCACTTGATAGCAGAACTTTCTCAAAGACCGCTCCGCTTTTAGTTTTAATAGTTACTTGCATACCGCCGTTTGCAAATTCCTCCATCTCAAAACTCACCTTGTCGAACCAGTTCTGGGGTAAGGCATATTTAAATTTCATGGCAGTGGCTCCCAAGGACCGGCTGATCCAGGAGGTAGGCCGCCAGGAACTAACGTTTCATTGGCACCACCAGAGCCACGATTAGGTCCCTCACCGCCCGGCGTCGTTCCTCTCTTAACACCTACTCCCTCCGGTATGTTGACAGGGCGTCGACCTTCAACTGGTTTAAAGGGATCCAGCTTGTCGGTTGCTTCACCAGCCGTTGGAAAATTATCCGGGGTCGTCCACGTATTCGGTCGCGTGCTTCCATCCGGATTGATCTGTGGATCGTCTTTCGGTCCATAAATCCATTCTTTTGTTTCTGCGGGATTTGTTGTTACCGGTGCATCCTTTGCCCCAGTGGATAAAGTGGTTCCTAATCCAAGGTTGTTCTTGAGATTTTGTAACGCCTGCCCCGGATGAGTAACTAGGGTTTTAAAACCGTTCCAAGCTCCAATAAGGAACGGTGGTGGCCCCCAATCTAATTGCGTCCCCGTATAGCCTCCGAGGCGAGTACGGTTTACATGAGATCCTGCGAAACCGCCCCCAACTGCACCACCAGAGGCAGCGGCGACCGCAGCTTGGTATTCAAGAAGAGCTGCTGCGGGCGAATTACCATCGGGATCTTTGAATACAACAGGGTTATTCCAGCTATAGCTGTAAAGCTGTAAGTTACTGGGAAGATGAACTCCTCCCGCAATACCTTTAAAGTATTTTTCTAAGGCCGGATCCGCACTAATCCACCTTGACAGCACCGGATCATAGTACCGTGCTCCATAATAGTACAGCCCCGTCTCCGGGTCAAGCTCCTTGCCCGTGAACCGGTACATCGGCATCTGGCCGGAGCCGCCTTCTTCGACCCACGTCTCGCCATAGGGGAAGTACTCAAGGTGCTGATACACCGCTCCCGCATCATCGGTAATGAAGCTCGACGAGCCCAGATGATCGCCGTGGTAGAAGAACTCAAACTTCTCAAGGGGCGGGTTGGTCGCTCCCGTGCCGCCGGCCGGATTCAGCCGCCGGTCGATCCCGATGTGCCGGCCGTTGCCCTGGGTGTACGCGGTATAGATACCGTGGCTGTTGAGGAGGGCGATGGTGCCCGGCACGCCGGTCTGGGTGCTCCCGCCGTCCTTTTCGAGCTTGGTGACGACCCGTGTCTCTCCCGCGAACACGTGCTTGCTTCCAAGGCCCCCGTTCTTGAGACTGTAGAACCTGCTCACATAGACGGACTCGCCGTGCTGGCCCCTCTTTACGGCCCGCTCGCCGCCGTCGTCATACAAAAACACTATCGTGCTTCCCTGGTCCGCTATGGACTTGACGCGGTTCTCTTCGTTCCAGGTAATGGTTCTTTGCTGTCCGCTGGATTTACTGGTCCAGCCGCGCATATTGCCGTTGTCGTCATAGGTGTACAGGCGGTCCCCGGCGTCGGTCACCGCATGGGGCCGGCTGCCGGTGTACTTGTACTCCAGGATGTAGTTCGTCTCCCTCGGCTCGACGCTCGAGTTTGCGCCCATGACATGGTGCTGCTGGACCTTATTGGTGATGTTCCCGATCATATCATAGGCGAAGTTGTTCGCGTACGTGGTCTTCTTGTCCGCCGACGGCTGGAACGTGCCGTTCGCCGCGATCAGCTGGTACAGATCGTCGTAGGTGAAGTCCTGCCATACCGGGCCGCCCTGTTCGCCGCCGGGCGGATACGGCACGCCTTTGGTGTTGTCCGTGGACAGGATGTTTCCCACGAGGTCGTACTTGTAGCCGATGTTCTGGAGGGTCCGGCCGCGCTTTTTCTCGACGGTCTTGAGGTTCGTGAGCCGCCGGGTCTTTTCGTCATAGGTGTATCCGGTCGTTACGCCGTTTCCATATTCGGCAAAGGCCCGCTGTCCGTATTCATCGTACTGGAGCTTGCTGATGTAGACGTACCGGTTCCCGCGCTTTACGCCCTCAGCTCGTCTGAGCAGCCCCCCGGCGTCATACTCATAGGTGAGGATCTCTCCGTCCGGATAGGTGAGCTGTTGCATCCTGCCGAAGGAGTCGAAGACGTACCTGGTCTCGAACCATGTACGGGCCACGGGGTTATTGAAGGCGTTGACCCTGCGGCGTTCTTTCGTCACCTCGCCCAGCTTGCCGTAATAGCGCTCTTCTTCCCCGGATTCGTCGGTCACTTTCCTGATCCTGCCGGCCTGGTTGTCCTTCGTGTCGTCTTTGGCGCCATACGCGTAGACCACGTGCGGACTGTCGGGATAATTGATCTCCTGCAGCCGGTTGTAGTCGTAGGTATAGGTGATCTTTTTCGCGCCTTTCCTGAGGTTCTCGGTCTCTTTTGTCGTGACGTTGCTGTTCGCGTCGTA
This sequence comes from uncultured Nitrospiraceae bacterium, assembly GCA_964412455.1. Taxonomy (GTDB): domain Bacteria; phylum Nitrospirota; class UBA9217; order UBA9217; family UBA9217; genus JAAXXJ01. The sequence continues at coordinate 32,015 of CAYPOT010000023.1, forward strand.
GGTATAGGTGGTGAGGCCCGTGTCGGGGTTGCTGATCCCGGTCCTTCTGCCCAGGCGGTCGTAGGCGATGCCGGTTATGTTCCCTTTTGCGTCTTTTACCCGGACGATCTGGCCCAGGAGATCGTAGTCGTATGCCGTGACGATCTCGACCGGCTTTCCATCGATCCGGTTATACTCGACTACCGCATGGATCCTGTCGTGGACATCCTTGTACGATTTTTTGATATTGCCCATCGGGTCGATGACCGTGGTAAGGAACAGGTTGTTCCCAGCCCCCATGAGGCCCTCGAACCCGTAGACCGTGGCCGTTGTCGCGCCGTCCGGCGCAATGACCCGGACCGTTCTGTCAAGGCCGTCATAGCTGTAATAGGTCGTGTTCCTGCGGTCAAGGCCGCTGCTGTAGGTTTCATTGAGCGGCGTTACGTACGCGGGCTGGTCCTGCTCGGTAACCCGGCCGAGCGCGTCATAGACGTTCGCGCCTGATACGGTCATGCCCACGTTTTCGCCCACCTGCGCCTGTTTCTTGGTCTGGATGATGCGTTTCATGCCGTCGCCGTAAGTCGCCGTTGTGAGGATCTGGGCCGGGAAGCTCCGGTTTTCGCTGCAGGCGGCAGCTTTGTTTCGCGTGATCGCTCCGGCGGGCGGCGCGAACGGCGCGCCCGCGTTCGGCGGGAAGGTGTAACTGAATGCCAGGGTCGGCGTCGCTCCTTCGGGCGCCGTCGGACCCGCGGCTTCGCAGGGGCCGTAGATCTTCGCAAGTCTGCCGAAGTCGTCGTATGTGTTCACCTGGTAGTTGCCGTTGAGGTCTTTTTGCCATTCCGGCCGGCCGAACTTGTGGTTGTAACCGGCCTCCGATGTGTAGCCGTAAGAATCGGCGATGCTGCCGACATAGATCCCGGTTTCTTCGTCGTACGTATACGTTATGACGAAGCTGTCCTGGTGCGTGTTGAACTTGGGGTCCCCCTTGGGATATTTGATGGTCTCCAGGTTCCCGTTCGGGTAGTACGTCATTTCCCAGACGGGGTTGATGCTTTCGGGCACGGTCATCGTAAGCTGTCTGAGGTTGCCCGTACCCTGTTCGTAATCAGCTGTGCGTTCGCGATACACAGCCGACCTGCTGCCGTCCGTCACCCGGATGTTTTTGGGTTTGCCCACGATGTACGATCCCGGCGACGGGTCTGTCCAGTACGTGATGGCCGCGTACACGTCGTCGGCGTCCCCGTCGTCCGCGCGGTCGATGAACCGGGTAACGTTGCCGTACCCGTCGTATGCATACTCCTGTGAAGTCAGCTTGGCGTACTGGTATTCGTTTCTCGTCTTGCCGGTATAGAAATACGTGTCCGTTTTCGTCAGTTCCGGGAACTTGACGCCGGGCGCTTCAGCATTGCCCTCCATGACCGCGACAAGATCGTACGTATTGACGGTCCTGGCCCAGATATATCCGTCCCCGTCCGTGGTAGCGGATTTTTCGAGCGTGCCCTTGAGGAAGTAATCGCTGTTGTTATAGGTCCCGGTCTCGGTGCGGGCCAGCGGCGTCCCCGGGGCTTTGGTCTCCGTGACCTGCCTGAATCCGAAGAACTCCCGTTCGTACCGGTCCTGATGGGGCTCGCTGTACGCGACGGAGGTTTCATATGCGTTTCCCGCGCCATCGGAGAGTTTTGCCCGCGTCATCACCCACTGGCTCTGGGGCATCTCGTAAACGTTGCCTCTGCGTTCATATTCGAGCTCGATTGCGCCGCCCAGGGGCCTTTTCACGCTCTTCAGGAGACCGGTGCGTCCCGTGTTGTTGAGTTCCACTGCGATCGACCGGTCACTGTCGGACTTGAGATAGTCGGCGTAGCCGTCGCCGTCGATGTCGATGAACGCCTCTTCCGAGCGCGAGAGGTTGTCGCTCCAGTTCACCGCGGGGTTGAGGATGATGAAGCAGAACGGCGTCGGCCAGCAGAGCGGTCCGATCGGCAGCGAAACAGAGCCGCCGGCGCCGAAGGTAATGGACTTCCCGTCCCCGAGGCGTTTGCTGCCGCTCCAGGCGACCGGGTCGGTAAAGCCCGCGCCGGTGTTGAAGGCCGCCATGAGCGCCGGTCCGCTGTTGTAGACGCGGTCCGGGAGGCCGTCGCCGTTCATGTCCCTCATCGTGGCCTTGGTCTCCGTAAAATTGGCGCCGAGGGACACCCCGCCGCTCCAGCCGCGGACCCCGTCGGAATAGCCCAGGTTCACGCTCAGCGACGCCTTCGTTTTTCCCTTGCTCAGGTCGCCGGTGCCCCACGGTTCGAACGTATCGGTGAAGCCGTAACCGAGGTTGAAGCGCACCTGGATCCCGTCGCCTGACTGGGACACCAGATCCGGCAATCCGTCGCCGTTGATGTCCACGAGGTCGATCTGGCCCTCATTGTCGCCGTTGCCGAGGCTCCCGGTGAACCCGAAGGGCGAAGTCTGGTCGTGCTGGTCCGCCGGCGGTTTCTGGTTTGCCGTGTCGTTGCTGTTCTTCGCGTTCTTGGGAGACGACGGCACCGTTCCGCCGGGACCGATGACGCGCGATACGCTGCGGGTCGCGCGAAGTACACCCGGCCCCGTGTCCCGGTTGTGCGGCTCCAGTTTCCCGGTCCCGAGCGTGTACTGGATCTTTGATTTACTCACGATGTCCGGATAACGGTCGCCATTCATGTCCATGAACTCGAGCAGCGTATCGGCCGGGGACACCGCCCTGCTGAAAGAGATAAAGAGCCCGCCGCCGGTGGAGTCCTGGGTGGACTGGGTAATGCGGGGGACAGCCGGCGTCGCCTTGAAATCCCCGGCGTCTGGCACCACGATCTTTTTCAGCCCCCGGCGGGAGGAGTTCATTCCCCCTGCGGTGATCCACCATTGATCGTCCTCGCTGATCCATCGTTCCTGATACGCGTCAGGGGCCGCTACGAAGAACGCGCTTTCCCGGGGCGTATTGTTCGGATCTCCTCCCTCATAATCCCTGCGGTTGGTCGAAAACACGAGCCTGGATTCATCGATGGGGGGCTCCTCGCATGGGCCGGAGGCGCCATCGAGAACCAACTTTTGCAGGCAGGTATCGTTCCCGTTGTAGCCGATATAGCCCCAGCCGCGATACGGCCTGGAGAAGGCGTTCGCCATGCTCGGGGAATGAAGCGTCGTCGGGATATCGAGCGTCGCGGCGTTGGTCGTTATGCGGACGACCGCGCCCCTCGCCATCTGCGCCGTGAGCAGCCCGGCATCGGGAGTCGTATAGAAGAATTTCAGTGTATCGCCGGCGCCTATCGTGATATCGAACGCATACGCAGCGGGATCGATGGCCTGCCACCGCCTAACAGCAATGGTCCGGGCGAAGCCCGCTGACACCGTGGTCTGACCCTCGGGTCCGTCGACATTGTATACGTGGACGACGTTCAAGGTGATCTGGCCGTCGAAGTCGAAGACGCCGCCGGCTTGCGGGGAAAGCGCCGGCGTGATCGTGGCCGTACCCGACGCGGTTGCTCCCCAGGCGGTATGTTTCGGATTTACGGTGCCGCTGAGCGACAGGGGAATATCGCTCAGCGTGACCTTCGCAGCCGGTTTGATGTAGTGCGCCGTCACACCCGTTGCGTCGATATTCCGCCAGGGGTCGTGATCGCGGGACGTAAAATCAAAGAACAGCCGGTCTCCCTGGTTTACCGCGACTTCGAACGAATGAAGCACGGGGTTCACCGTCGTCATGCCCTTCGCGAGCGTGATCGTTTGTTTTCCCAGCCGCACGCCGCTCCTCTTGACGGTGAACACGACGTCATCGTCAAAAACGAACCCGGGCTCTCCGAGAGCCGTTTTCGGGGCCAGGTTCGGCGTTACAAGCACAGTCCCCGCCTCGGTGGCGGTCCAGGTGTTCTGGGGAGCGTTCAGCCGGTTTTCCGGGTAGAACTCGATATCGTAGATCGGCTTGAGCTGTATCTGGTACTTTCCAGCGCTGTCCAGGACCGGCAGCGGGGCCCCCGGCGTGTGACCGACGGGGTTCTTTTCCTCATCCTGCGCCGGATCGCCGTTCTCGTCTTGCGGGGCCTGGGACGGCGCAAACGCCTCTACATAAAACGCCTGGGGCTTCCAATCGAGCCGGGACAGGTCGATGTTAGAGTCGGCCCGCACCAGGATAAGCATGTGGGAATTCTCTCCCACCGGGATGTCATCGTTCAGATTTCCGTCCGCGCCGGGCAGGAACGTGAGAGAGCCGGTCTCGTTCCATCCTAACGACTTGCTGATCACGGGCGCTTTGGTCAGGTAAACCTTGTTGATGTCGGATATAGTTTCGAGCTCCGCGTCCGTCAGAACGTAGACAGCCAGGTTGATGTCGTCGGTGGTCACGCCCTTCTTGACCAGGTCGCCGGTGATGCGCACCGTGCCTTTATACGGCAGTTTTGCGAAAACGGGCCGTCCGGCGAAATTGTAGTCGTCCTTCGCGCCATAGATATAGGAGGCCAGGTTATTCGCGTCTTTGAGCTCAGCCGGGACCCCTGAATAGGTGATCACCGGTTCCCATGCGACCTGGTCGTAAGCGCCGTCGATCCGCGACTGTACGCGGAAGTAGATACGATCGCCCTTTTTTACCGCGAGCGACGGCAGATCCATGGGATGGGCGTTATAATCATCGGGCCCGACGACGACAGCCGCCTGCTCGGCCCCGTTGAGCTGTATCGCCGCGCGAAAGCCGTCCGGTGAATATTCTTTGCGCTCATCGGAAGAATCCTGGATCAGGCTCACCGAACCGGCGATCCCGACCGTGCCGTCATAGGGAGCGACCCAGCGGCGCACAGCGTCCATAAGGGGGTTTTCCCTGACCATCTGTTTCTTGAGGTCGCTGAAATCGGGGAGCGTGCCGTCGGTGTCGACGTTTTGCCCCTGGTCGATGGGAGACGGTGTAAAAAAGCTGCTGGGAACGAACGTCGGGACACCGTTCACCAGGTAATTGAAATAGACCACGCCGTCCTTCACCATGTCCGGGAGACCGTCACCGTTCACGTCGGCGAAATAGGCGGTCTGGGTCATCGTGGAGATGCTCGTATTGGTAATATAATTGGCGACAACATACAACTCGGTCCCGCGGGAAGTCGTTCTGATGCTCTCCTTGGCGAGCGCCGGCATCGAAGGGAGAGGGACGACTCTTTCGTCAAACCTGCCCCCGCCGAGGTTGGGCCGATAAGCATACCTGCTGTTCGAACAATTGTTATGAGACGCATACTTGCAGTCGAAAACCTTGTCCGGCAGGTTGTCGCCGTTCAGGTCGATTATCGCGACCAGTCCTTCAGAATCGGAGCTGCTTCTTCCGTTCTTGCGGCCCCTGGATACCATTTTTGTGGGTCCCAACCCCAGGCCCCGGTAGATGTCCCAACTCTTGTTTCTGCCGAAGTTGCCGCCGAGGGCCGTAATCGGTATGTTGATCCCCAGGTATTCCTTGCCCAACCCGTCGTCGCCGGCGCTCCATTCGCCGCCCGGCCGGAAACCGGCATACGCGCCATTTTCAGCGCCGAGATCGTCGTAATAGTCGATCTCGTGCGTGTTGAACGGCGTTCCGTTCGATCCGTTCTGAACGATGGAGGTCAGCATCGTTTTTCCGAACGCCCCGGTCTGGTAGTTGAAGTCATAGCTTCGGACCGGCTGGTCCTTGAACCACACTTCAATTTTCCGCAACCGGTCCGCCGTCACCATTTTGAAGCCGCCCCGGCCGTCGATACCGACATCCGGTCGTCGCGTATATTGCGGTAAATCGCGGTCCCGCTTGAAGGCGACGCGGTAGGCTCCTCGCGTCGTCCCGGTTCCCGTGTAATAAATCGAGTCGGGATAGAGCTGGTGGCCGGGAATGCCGCCCGTGCCGTCCCCAACGCCGGAGTCTTCCACGTTGCTGTAGATGTAGTCGATGGTGTTGTTATTGGCATCCTTCACTTTGCTCAGCGCCCACTTGAAAATATGCCGCTTTGCCGCGTCGGCATGAGGTACGTTCAGTGTCGCGCCGGGCAGTACACCGTTCGCTGGATCGCCGCCGTAGAAATATCTTGTCCCGTTCTTGTCGATGACCTCCCACCAGTAATTCGCCGGGATCGCGCCGTGCCGGATGATCCTGCGGAACCGGCTTTCGATCCTGGTATGGAATATTTTCTCCGCGGTCCGGGGCGCCGGGTCGCCGCGGTAAGCCGCCGGGGCCAGCTGCTCGCCGTCAAGCATGTAGGTTTCGGTCTCTCTCGGCGTACCGTCGATCTCCCCCGTATCGTAGCGGGGAGCACCCCAGCGGGTATCGATCGAGATCGACTGCATCGGGATGTCCCAACCCAGGCCCATCCAGCCGTTGCCTCCAGCGGAATTGTACTGGACCGCGATGTTCGGCTGGAGCTTGTTTCTGCCAGGCGGCACTTCAATGGGGTAGTTCAGATTGGCCGTACCCTTGTTGTTGGCCTTCGGCGGTTCGATCAGATTGATATTGGCGGAAGGATCGGCGGCCTTGATGTCCTTGATGCTGTTCGGGTTGAACGTGAGCGCTTGCGGATGCTCGGGCACCACGAGCGTGGAATTGATGATATCCGTGAAGTGGTCGCTCTCGGACGTGACCTGCGACAAGGCCGCGTCGGCCTTCACGCGGTTCAGCTTCTGCCACCGGAGGAGCGTATTGTCATAGTAGTACATGTTCACTTCGTCGTCCACCTGGCCGGCGGCGAAAAGTGTCTTCGAGTACCCGAAGGAGATCTTGACCGGTTTCTTGAACTTCATGCCGTGGGGCAGGAACCGGTAGCCGGCGTCCGGGTAGGTTACATTGATCATGCCGGGATTGAGCCGCGACAGGTCCAGTTCCGTGAGCGGGATGATGGTGATCTCCGTTTCCCGGTCAACGGCGTCCGCCGGGATCTCGATGGTCACGCCCTTGTACTGGATCTTCTTTGCCTGACCGGGGACGACCTTGTCGCTGAACTTCTCCCGCTGGCTCGCCGCGGCCTGGTTCGAGTCGCCGGTGTTGCTGGGGCTGTTATTGAGCAGATTCTTGGTGAAGGGAACTGTTTGTGTAAGGCTGGAACCATCCGGATACGTTGCCGTGACTACAGCTTCCCACGCATCGTTGTCGTTCTGGTTTGCATAACGCGTTTCGTCCTTGGTCAGGGCGAGGCTGAAGGAGCCGTCGGCATTCGACAGCGTCTTGCCCTCGACCGACACCTGGACAGCGCCCGACGGGTTCGTAGCCGGGCCGATGAATCCCTGGAGGTACGCCGTGCGTCCGAAGAATTCACCGCTGGCGGGCGCGGTCACGACGAGGCCGCGCGGTGCGGGCGCCCCGACGGGGCTCGCGATCAGTTCGAGCTCATTGATTCCGCCGACCGTCGCTCCCTGCCGCTTCCTGTCGGGAGTCGCGTGGATGGTGAACCGCAGCGAATCCGTCGAGACCGCAGCGGGGACCTTGATGTCGTTCCACCCGTTCTTCAGCCCGGCCAGGTCGAGAGTGCCGCCGGATGCGAAGTTCTTCCATTGGTTTCCCTGCCGGTACTGGATCGTGACCGTTCCCGCCATCGTGTCCGCGGCCGACCACAGGTGCACCCTGACCATGTCGGGCTGGACCACTCGGTCTGCCGTCAGGTCCAGGATATGATCCGATTTCACCTCGAAATAGGTCGTCAGATCGCCGTCAATGACCCGGGGGGCCGCATGGTTCGCGTTGTCGGCCGCGCCGCTCGCGTCGATGAGCGAGTTCCAGCCGTTCTCCAGCTCCGCGATGACCTTGAGGTCGCGCACAAAGTATGAGGAAGGGTCTCTCGTGGTCACGAGGTTCCGGAACTCGACCCTGTTATCTCCCCTGACCAGCCAGGCGGGATTGATCTCCTCGACCTGCGATGTCCACTGGGGCATGCCGCTGGACGCAGGTACGAAACCGCCCGTCCAGGCGAGGCCGTTGATCCTTTTTTCCGGCGAGACCGGATAATCGGCATTGTATGAGTCATAGACAAGGAAGGCCCGTTTGACGAGCCGGGGATCAGGGCCCAGGGTGAAATGCACCGCATAGCTGTTGCCGTCCGCGGGGACATCGATGGTCTGGGGCAGCGCTGCGAGTTCCATGACGTGGACCGGCCTGGGGGAGGCCGCGAGGACGGCGCGCGCATCGGCGGCGGTCCTGACCGCCTTGAGGGACAGGCCGGGATCGCCCGCCTCTCCGCCCCAGATCTCCATCTCCTGTATCCCGCCGGCGCTGCCGCCGGAGGGAGTGATCTCGATCAGGAGCCTTCCGGTATGGAGTGACGCCGCCGGCTTGAATGTATTCCAGGAATCGGGCTGACTGCGCAAAGCGATGGCGTCGAGACCCGGGACCTTTCTCCAGGAGCCCAGGGTATCTTCATAGACCGTGAGGGTGTAGGAGGCGCTGCCGTAGACCTTGATGCCCGCAAGGTCGGTCTCCGCCGGGAGCATGACGAGGAGGTTGGTCGCGGACGCGGGGGCGTACGTCGTGGCCCTGTCCCTGTCGAAGAGCGCCCAGGCGGCGGCATCGTCGACCCAGGCGCCGGATACGTCTTTGACCAAAGCGACCGGGTTGAGCTTTACGAAGCTGGCGCCGGCGAGTTCGCCAAAAACCGCCAACGCGCCGAGGGAAGCAGCCGTTATGACAACAGCTGCCACAAGGATCAGTTTCCTTATTCCAGGTTTCTCTCGCATAATAGTCATCGTTCACCCCCCGAACCCGTAACTTACGCACAGGAAATATCTTGAGACCGCTTATGCCCGATACCTGTGGGCATTATCGCTTCTTGTTCCACGGTTAGTTGCACGCAAAGCGCACGTCTGCGACGCGGATCGATAGCATCCTATTGAATCACGATATCGTCCAGATACCATCCGTCATGCACTACGCTGATGTCAGAGGTCAGCAGAAATCTGATAACGACCTGGTTGGTCTTATAAGCGCTGAGCGATACCGTTTCGTGAGTATACGAGGGCCATGATACAACGGTGCCGGTATACGTCTTCACAGTCACAAAACTGATACCGCCGTTGGTGCTTACCTCGACATCCGCGTAGTCCCTTGCGGACTCGAGGTCGTATTTGTGATAGTACGAGAGTGTCGGGGAAACAATGCCGGTCAGGTCCAACAACGGCGACATCAGGTACATGTTCGCGTTGTTCAGATAATTGACGCCGGGTGAGTCGGTTATCGAATAGCTGCCGGAATACGCGGTTGCTCCCGTCACTGCCCACGTCCCGGAGGCAAGCCAGCCGGACGGCAAACCGGTCTCGAAGCCGGCAGTCACTGGGAATGACGTGATTGGCGCGGCCGGAGGCGCGATAACGAGCGTATAGTTGCTCGAAACTGCCCCGTAGTTGTGTATTTTAAGATGATAAGCGGTAGCCGCGCTCAAAGCCTGACTGGTAAAACAAATTTCATTGCCGCTATTGTCCGCGTCGCACGATGTTTTGGGCAAACCGCTGAAGTTCGCCGACACATTGTACAACTGCCACGACAAATCCGACTGGCCGGTTAAAAGACTGATGGTATAAACTCCGGCAGTGCCGGTCGTAAACGACACGTAAGAATCCGCAAGGGCGCCGATGTCGCTTGTTCGTGACAGGGTCGTCGTGGCGGTTCCGATCGACACGGGGCTTGCAATCGTGCCTTCCCCGGTACCCGGGGTCTGTCCGGGTGGCGTCGGACTAGAGCCGCCACCCCCGCCACCGCACGAAACAAGCATCATGATCGAGATCGTAATCATCATTAACGCTGCGTATCGCCTTGTCATGATCATTCCTCCTTATTGGGCATCACCCCGCGGAACCGGTACTACGGCGTCGTGAACGGCAAAGGATATCCGTAATAATTCTCCGACATGTCCGCCCGGGACGGGGCGGGATCCGGAGGCGCTGTCGTGGTCATGTCCACCTGGCAGGCGGTAACGTAGACATCGCAGGTTAGGCCTGCCGGGACATCGCCGTTCAGGACCCGCGCGCCCGCTGCGGTCACCCAATCGCTCCAGACCGCCTGATACTCATATTGCTTCGCGACGGAATTCCACACGTCAGCCCAGAGGCTGACGTAATAGGACTTGGCGTTGGTCACTGCCGGCCACACCATGCTGATATCCTGGATGCCCGGATCGGTGACATTCGGCACCAGCGATGAGCTTATCTGGGAATAGAGCAACGGGGTAAGATTGGGACTGACGCTCGAGAAGGAAAAGACCGCCGAGTGGGAAGCCGTCCCGTAGGTGGCCAGTACGGAGTAGGTCCCGGCTACCGGTTCGATGCCGTAGTACCAGTTCGTAAAGTGGCCATATCCCGCGGGTTGAATATAGTTCGTCACCAGACCGTTCGGGTCGGTTACGACGATGTTCCAGTCGCCCGCCGGGGCGGTCGGATTCCCCGGCGCCGATATGTCCTGTATGGAGGTCCAGATATTCAGACCGTAGATCGGCCCGCCCGGACCGCTCAGCCCGAAATCGAGGATGCCGCCTGCGGCGTCTAATTGGTACTTGCCTGAATCCTGGTTCCCGCCTACAGGGTAGGAAAACAGGTATGAGGAAACGTTTTCCTGGGAAGCCAATCCCGGCGAAGCCGAATGGCCGGAAGTCAGCGCAAGCCGGTCGGTCGCGTACGCATTGACCTGGATCAGGTAACTCCCCGCTGTCAGCGAGGCGAAGCTGACGAGCGCAGAAGTGCTCGTGGTCATGGCACTGTAGCACGTCGCCGAGGGAGAACAGACCTCGTAAGCATAGGACCCGGCGCCTGCGACAGAGGGCCAGTTGATGGTCATATCGTTTCCGGAAACGCCGCCATTCGGGGCCGGTCGTGCGATTACGGTATTATTCAGCGTAAAATCGTAGAAGATGGTCGTAATGCCGTCGGTCGCCGTCGCGCGATAAACGCCGGCGGACGGGTCGAAGCCCTGCCATTCCCAGCTCATATAGCTGCCGATCCGGGGATCAGCGTATTCGACGACGAGGGGGCTGTAGGAAGGAATAGAGGGGCCGGTGATCGTCACGGTCCACGGCATGACCGGCCCCCATCCCTGACTATCCCTGAGAGTAGCGAGGACCGACAGGCCATTTGCCCCTGAGCCGTCGTTCAGGGTCCCGCCCGAGACCTTGAGCGTGAACCCGCCGCCAACATTCGTTGGGGTGCTATTGCCATCTTTTTTTCCGCCGCCACCGCATCCAGCGATCGTCATGACCGCTGTAAGCGCGATGAGAACGCGCACCAGAACTTTTGGCATAGAACAATGAGTCTTCACGCTCATCCTCCTGTTACAGCCAACGGTTATGTCAACATCGCATTTTCTTCTTGAGCGCGATAACACCTTTGCGCTCCGATCATTCAGCAGGGTTGTTCATTCACATCAAGCAATGTGATGTGGAGTATCTTTGATGAAGCCGTAAAAAGACGTCTCCCCGGTGAAAACCGGGGTCCAGTAAACATCGAACTCATTGAAAAGACTGGATCCCGGCTTTCGCCGGTATGACGAAATAGGGCGTATCCCGACTTTTTACGAGATCATCATCTTTGGTTGTATACGATGAAAGTATCAGTCTGTTTATTCCGAGTCAAGTCAAATTAAAGTGGTTTCGTTTTTGGTGCGACGACAAACGCCACAGCGTATTGATAATGAACAACAATTGAGGTGTTAGTGTATTTTTGGGGGATGTTGCGAAAAGATGCAGGAAGTTGACTTATGTTCTATTTTTTCATATCCAATAATTTATTCAGATTTATCTCGAAAGCCGCGCAGGGCATCGTGATCTGGCGGCGCTCCAACACCTCGGGCCGGACCTCTCCAATGAAACCAAGCGTGCCGCCGTTGACCACGACCTTGCCACACCTCCCCGGAAGGAAGAACGGGCTCTCCGCCGGCTCCAACCGGTACTCCACGCCAAGATAATACAGAAGCACATCAAGCGTCGAATGCATCTCCGAGAAGTTCGCCGTCGGATGAGCGATCAGGGCCGCAAGGTTCAGGTCAGTCCGCGTGCCCATGTTGGCATTCGCGTCAAGCACCGCTACCTCGCCGGCTTCGAAGGTCCGGTGCGGATAGAAAGCCTTGGAACTCGCCGCCTCGACGTTCAGAAGCGACGGCAGGACGCGGTTCCTGAGCACCGAGTAGGCCAGGGACATCACATTGTCCACTTCCACCAGATTCTCCCCCGCGGCAAGTCCGTCCGCCAGCTCATCCCGGGAACAGAGGATGTTAGAAACGAATTCCTGGAACCCCGCGCCAACCATATGTCCGCGCACGGCATCCGACAGCAGCTCGATCTTCGACAGGCCGCCCACGGTGGACTGCTGCGGCATCACCGGTTCGAAGGAGTCGTAGCCCCTGCTGATGGCGTAATCCTCCACCATGTCCATGGGGTGCATGATATCGTCGCGATAGGGCGGATAAGTGATCGACAGACCGATCTTCGATCCCGTGACCTTGTGGCCGTACGCGGTCAGCCGCTTCTTGAGATCAGACACCGCAACGTCCTCTCCCAGAGCCTGGGAGAACTTCGCAACGGACAATTTGATCGTAGCCGGCGCAGCATAGGGGCAGGTAACGCGGGTCCCTTTGTCCGTTGCGTAGGGATAGGCGACCAGTACCGGATCGATCTCGGCGCCGCGGTCGTAGAAGTTCACGGCAAGGATGTTCAGTGTGAGCGCCACCATCCGCTGGTCCGTCCCGGTCACCTCGACAAGGACGTTCCGCGTATTCGTCTTCACTTCGCCGATCTCGGTGCTGTTGATGATGGGCGGGAAGGACAGCACGCGGTGCATGCTGTCGATGAGGACCGGATATTTCGGAAAGGGCTTCACGATGCCGCCGTACTGGATGCCCTTGGGGTGCCGTTCGAGGATCTTGCCGAGCGTGAGCTTTTCGTCCATGCCGAGAGGAGTGAACGACAGTTCGTCAGGACCGGCGAGGCAGTAGTCGATGGGGAAGGCGATCTTGTCCATCTCGTAAATTCCGATGGAGACGGTGCTCCGCTGGCGGCCGAAGATCTCGGCAAGCTTGTCCTGGCTCTGGATCATCTGGGCGAGGACATCGTCGTTCATCCTGATGCCGAAAGCGATGCAGGCGGCGATATAGGGACGGACCGCCTTCATATCCTTCGCTACCCTGATGATACGCGTCGCCTTATGCCCCGGTTTGAAAAAAGAATACTCCTCGGGCTTTCCGGTCAACGCCATTCGTATCTGGCGCGCGACGCCTTCGGCGCACCACAGGTCGGGCCGGTTGCTGTCCGACAACTCCACCTTCAGGTCATCGGTAGCGGCGTTGTACTCCTTCAGCTCCGCTTTGGCCAGCATCAGGTGCTTTTCCAGCGCTTCAACGGACAGCTTCCTGCCGATGAGCGAATCGAGGTCTTTCTTTTTAATATCTATAGTTGGCATGGTTTGTGAAATTACAAATAACAAATGACAAATTTCAAATAAGCTCCAAACTACAAACACCAAATCTCAAACAGGCCAGAACTGTAGCGCAACCAAACAATTAATCTAAATATCCAAAAACGTCAACTACCGAGACAGGCTACTTTGATTTTTCAAAGATTGCAGAAAATATCTTTTTAAGTTCTACCGCCTCATTGAACAGTTTCAATCCCTCTTCTGAGCACTGACCATCATTTGTTTCGTAAATAAGCCTTAGCCAGAATGCCGATTCCTTAGCTTCTTTCCTGCAGATCTTAATCCGCATCAAAAAGTCTTTTTTCCCGAGTGATTCATTTGCTTCGATATAGTTGGCGCCGACAGAACCGGAGGACCTCACGACCTGCCCGCTGTATTCCTGATTAGTTATTGTTTTCGGCAGCGTTTTGGTAAACTGCCCAACGTTTTTGGCAAATAGATACGTTCTCTCTTCCAGATCGTACCGTTTTATATTTTGAATTTGATCCATTGGAGCTTATTTGTCATTTGTTATTTGAGATTTATTTAAGTTTATTCTTTTGGTTCGGACAAAGTCCAGATCCGTCGAGAACAGATCGCGGATGTCCTTTATCTCCATGGCGATCATGGCCATGCGGTCGAGGCCAAGCCCCCAGGCGATCACCGGGACGTCGATGCCGAGCGGCAGCGTCACCTCCGGCCGGAAGATGCCCGCGCCGCCCAGTTCCATCCATCCCAGATCGGGATGCTTCACGTGGAGTTCGACCGACGGCTCGGTGAACGGGAAATAGGCAGGCCGGAACTGGAACTCCTTCGCCTTGGCGACCTCCCGGCCGAAAAGCTTCAAAAGCCCGAGAAGGGTCGTGAAATTGATGTCGCTGCCCAGGACGATCCCTTCCACCTGATTGAAGTCAGGGGCGTGGGTCGCGTCGACCGAGTCATACCGGAAGCAGCGAGCGATGGAAAAATATTTCCCGGGTACTTTCGGACCCGCCGCCATCGTCCGGGCGGACACCGCTGTTCCCTGACTGCGCAGGATGAGCCGCTTGGCCCGCTCCACGTCGAAGGCGTACCGCCAGCCGCTGGACCCTGTCCTGCCGCCGTCCTTGTGCGCGGCGGCGACCTGCTTCCCGAAAGGTGATTCGATCTCCCGGCACCGGGACGGTTCCTTCACGAAGTACACGTCGTGGATGTTCCGCGCTGGATGGAACTGCGGCATGAACAGCGCGTCCATGTCCCAGAACTCGTTCTCCACAAGGGGTCCGCGCATCTCCTCGAAGCCCATGCTGACGAACTGGTATTTGACATAATCGAGGAACTCCCGATAGGGATGTTTCCTTCCAATGCTTGCCCGGGGCGGACTGAGCGATATGTTGTAGGCACGGAACCGGACGTTCTTCCAGGCGCCCTGCTTCAGCATGTCCGGCGTGAGCGCCGAGGCCTCGTCGGTAACCGCGCCCCGCTCCTGGATGATTCGCAGGACGTCCTTCCCGTCTTCGGTGAGGCTGTAGGTCCGGTTCTTCTTTTCGGTGATCCTGAAGATCCCCTTGCCCTTGCCTCGCTTGTGGAAATTTTTCTGGATCGTCTTCTGCTGGTGCGACGGGAATACCTGCAGTTCCGGCTGCCTCTTCTCTCCGACGGAGCGGATCAGGTCCAACAGGGACGCATAGGGACCGTCATCGGCCCCGCTTGTCAGCGCAAGCGCACCACCTTGAACGATCTGGATGACCTTCGCCTCTTTCAACGCGCCGACAGCAGAGCTCACCTCAGAGGGGTCCATGCCCCAGGTCTGGATGATATCCTTGACCGTGAACTGTTTGTCTTCTCGCAGGGCAGCGATGATCCGGGTCTCGGGCGTTCCGTTCTTCAGGTAATCAGCTCCGGTCTCGGTGAGCGTTACAAACGTTGTGACGGTCTCGCCGGTGACCGAGAGCAAACCTTTGGCCGTCAGCCATCCCGTCGCCATGTCCAGGCGCGGCTCGTCCAGGCCCGAGACGGCGATGATGTCGGAAGCCGGCAGGCTCTCCGACCGGGAGAAGCTCAGGAGCAGTTTGTTCTCGAGAGGATGGAAACTTTCAATAAGGTTGTTCTGTTCTGACGGTGTCATAAGGGGGAAATGCCCGTTGTGCTCTGTGTTATTAAGATAAAAACCGCGGTACCAGCCGTTCTCGTGGGGGTAAGATTACTGATATAACAGGGATTTGTCAAGGGAAAACCGGTTGACCCGAGGGATGATCTATGTTAGTGTTGCGACATGGCAGCGAATAATGCAAAGCCCATCCTGGTGCATACCATCCTGTGCGACGACGTTCGTCAGGAAATGGGCGGAAAGTTCAGCCTCATGGGACTGTTCGAGACCATTTCGGCCGCCACCTTTCCGGCCGTCCACCCGCGATTCGCGATCATGAACGAGTGGTCAGGCGGGCGCGGTGAGTTTACGGCAAAGATCCGACTCCTTGCACCGGACCGGAAGACGGTCATTTCAGAGTCGGAAGCGAAATTGGCGCTGTTCAACGAGACCCAGCATCACCGTGACATCTCGCTCCGTTTCAATACGACCTTCCCCGCTCCCGGCACCTACTGGATCGAGATGCTCCTTGACAATGAGCAGATCGCCCTGGTTCCCCTTTCGGTGCAGCAGATCAGCCAGCAGACGGTGCATTAGCCGTTGGCGCTGAGAAGGTAAGAAGGAAAGAACGTAAGAAGGTAGGTAGGAATGAATCATTCTCTGAATTTTCTCCCACATCCCTTCCGACCTTCTTAACTTCTTACCCTCATGACCTTGTTTTCCCTGCCTACCCTCTTACCTTCTTTCCTTCCTCTTTTCCCGGTCCTCTCATTCCGCCGTGATGAAACCTTCTATGTCCTCCTTCGACTTCAGTTCCTTCGCCAGCTTCTCGGCCGACTGTTTGTTCGAGAAGCTCCCTATCCGTACGCGGAACCATTTCCCCTTGTCAGGAATGTCCGTCGCCACGACGAATGCCGCATATCCCCGCTTCTTCATGTTCCGTGCATCATCGTCGGCCATTGCCTTCTCGGGATAGGATCCGACCTGGATCGTATACCGGAGCTTCGAAGCGTCGGTTTTCGCCGGGGCCGTTTCCTTTTTGGCGGTCCGCGGCCGCGGTTTTTCCGCGTTTTGTTTTTTCAATTTCCCTTCGTCGGAAGATTTCACTTCACGCTCTTTTTTTGCGGTCGGTGTCTCCTCGGGATTGTCCTTCAGTTTTATGTCTATCGATACGGTCTTATCTCCTTTTTCCGTCAGTGTATTGTAGAAGGTGAAATCTTCCTTCTTGGGAAGATACTGAGATACCACTTCGGGCAGCGCCGGCAGCTTCTCTACAGACGCCCCCTGTCGGCCCTTGTCCCGTCCAACGTAGTATCCCGCGATGAACGCAACGATGATCACCACCACGCCTGCCGGGATGAGAAATACACTTGATATGATGCCGCCCCGCTGATTATTCATAGATCTCCCTGTTATCCTCATGACCCATCTACATCAAACGATGAACATTGCGTCGCCGTAACTGTAGAACCGGTATCTCTGCTCTATCGCCGTTCGATATGCGGTCAGCGCGTTCTCACGTCCCGCGAAAGCGGACACCAGCATGAGGAGCGTTGATTTCGGCAGGTGGAAGTTCGTGATCATTCCGTCAACGACCCGGAACCGGTAACCCGGATAGATGAAGAGCTCCGAGGTCCCATCCCCTTCACGGACGTTCCCATCGTCCCGCGCCGACGTTTCGAGCGTTCGTACACTGGTGGTGCCAACGGCAACGATCCGCCTGCCCTCGGATCGCGCCCGATTGATCCGCTCTGCCGATTCAGCCGGAACATTGAAACGTTCAGGATGCATACGGTGCTCGGCGATGTTCGTCTCACGCACAGGCTGGAACGTTCCGGGACCGACGTGGAGCGTGATCATGGCGGTCTCAATACCGCGGTCCTGGATCCTCTGCAGCAGCTCGGGGGTGAAATGCAGTCCCGCCGTCGGTGCCGCCACCGCTCCTTCACGGAGCGCATAGACGGTCTGATACCGCCCGAGGTCCCGCGCCACGGGCTCCCGTTTAATGTAAGGAGGAAGCGGCGTCCTCCCCAGTTCATCAAGCCTCTCCCGGATGTCCGGCACGCCGAGGAAGCGGACCAGTTTGATACCTTCCCCTGCCTCGGATACGACCTCAACCTCAATGCCGGCCGCAACTGCCGCTCTTTTCCCCGCATCGATCCCGCCACGGACCAGAGCGTGCCAGAGGTTGATCCCCTTTTCTTCGAGCAGGAATATCTCCGCTTTGCCGCCGCCGGACTTTTTCGCCGGGATACGGCAGGGAAAGACCTTCGTATCGTTCAGAACAAGGAGGTCACCGGGAACAAGCAACGTTTCGATATCGGAAAAAATACGATGGCTGACAACGCCGGTCCTCCGGTCCAGGACCAGCAATCGCGACCGTTCACGGTCTTCGGCCGGTATCTGGGCAATGAGGTCTTCGGGAAGGTCATAATCGAAATCGGAGAGCCTGAGCTGTTCGGAAATCGTCAACGTCATGAGCAATAGTACCACAACACCATACCAGGTTAAAGGAAAAACGTATTTTCACGAATAGTACAAGGAGAGAGGGATGGCAGATGCATACTGTCAGATAAAGCATTGAGACACGGAAAAAGCCGATTAACCCCGGATAAAAGCGGATAAATTCCAAGGCGAAGAATCCACCTCTTGAGGATACTCCATCAGGGAAATATCCGCCGTTATCCGACGCTTATCCGAATTGATCAGTGTCAAATGCAGTTTAAGTATATTGCGGGCGGGAACGAACAGGGAAAACGTGATCATCCACGAAGCGCATGAGGTAACTATTCCAGCGAGCGCTTCCAGCCACGTTCGAAATCCTGAGGGGACATCAAGATCGCATCGTTGATCGCCCGGGAGGGATCGGCGCCCGCAGACAGTTCCTCCAGCACCGATTTGACGCGGTACATGCCATAGCGGTCGACCATATGGCGGACTGCGGAAAGGCTGAGCAGGTAGGCATAGGAAGCTTGAGGACCGCTCAGGCCCAGAAAGGACCCTTCCAGTTCTGCAAGTGCGGGGACCTTCCCCGCCTGGGTCAGTTGCCGGAGCATTTCCTTCTGGCGCGAATCCACTTCCCTTCCTTCGAAGTACTGCGCGAGTCCTTCGTTCAGCCATGTGGGCACGCGCCGCGGAGTTATGGCGCGGACCACGGCGTGGGTGTATTCGTGGATCAGAAGCCTTCGCAGCCCGGGCGTCTCGTGTTCAATGCCGCCGATGGGAATGCGTATCTTGCCGTCATAGATGCCGCCGCTCCAGCCAGGGGCATCTGTCACATCCTGAAACTGCTGGTTCGAATAGAGGATGACAGCGATCTCGTGTTCGGGATAATAGGACAATGCCCTTCCAACGTCGCCATATGCGTTCTCCAGAATGCGAAGGATGATCCTGCCGGCCTCTATCTTCTCCCGCCCTTCGTACTTGACGGAAAAATGGCCGGTAACGTCCCGGTTAAAGTTCTTCTCCGTCCGGTGTTCGCGGCGGATCCGCTCCAGGCGGGCCCTGAGCGCGTCGTTTGATGGTTCCAGCTCCAGGGCCTTTTCCCAGTATGCCGCCGCGGCTCCCAGGTCGTCTTTCTGCCGGGCGATGTCCCCGAGGACCTGGTACGCGGTCTTCTCCCGGGGGTCCAGTTCCAGAGCGCGCTGGAGTTCCCGTTCCGCGGCACGGTCGTCCTTCAAATGAAAATTGGCAACGCCCAGGCCAAGATGCGCGACAGGATCTGCGTCGTAGTACTTCACCGCCTCTTCAAATGCGTCGCGGGCGCCCAGATGATCGCCCTGGTTCAGGCGATCGGATCCAGTCATTACCAGACGATTGTAGGTATTCCGCTCGGCGGACTGTGCGTGAACGGCTGACGGCAGACCTGCAAGGACAAAACAGAACACAAGCGCAACGTGAAGGGAACGAAATAGCATCAATAGTATTGTCTCCGGAAAGAAGATGTCTGCCGTACAGCGGCTCATGAAGTGAAGTTCCCTGACCCCTGTCTACTGTCTCCCGTCTACAGCCTTAGTCCTTCATCACCTTAACGAGAACCCGCCGGTCTCGCGGGCCGTCGAATTCGCAGTAGAAGATCGACTGCCACGTACCGAGGGCAAGCCTTCCCTCCTCGACCAGTACAGCCTGCGATACTCCGACGATCGTCGATTTGATATGTGCCGCTGAATTCCCCTCCTGATGTCCATAGTCATCCTCAAAGGGGATCACCTTGTTCAGTTCCTTCAGGATATCGCGCCCCACATTCGGGTCCGTGTTCTCATTGATCGTCACGCCCGACGTCGTGTGCGGCACATAGACATGGCATAGTCCTGACCTGATCCCGCTCTCGGTCACCAGCCTCTGCACTCCCTGGGTTATGTCCACCAGTTCGGTCTTGGAATTTGTCTTAACTCGCAATTGTCTGATCATGAATGTCTCCTGAAATACATCGTTCTTGAAGTGTTCTGTTCTTGACCTATGACCTATGACCTATGACCTATGACCTATGACCTATGACCTATGACCT
>CAYPOT010000024.1:0-50890 GCA_964412455.1 uncultured Nitrospiraceae bacterium
CGATGCTCGAGAAATTCCAGACATTGGTGGATAACGACTGGGAGAGCCTCCAGAAACTGGCGTCTGCCTTCGGTACCAAATAGATTGGAAGCAAAACCATGAAGGAAATGCTCGCAGCCGGGTGTTGTTGACCCGGCTGTGTTCGTTTTGGCCCGGGGAAAAGCAAAAAAACCCTTGAAATCTCGGCATTACTGTGGTTTAATACCAATCTGTACGCAGGCGAACTGCGTTGGACGGTTATGAGGAGATGAGCGTATGATCGGTTCCGATCTGGTAATGTACGACGAAGAGTTCAAGCTTATCGATGCGGAACTCCAGCGGCTGCTTGCGCAGTCCAATGCGAAAGTCGTGTTCCTGGTCGACAAGAACGGTCAGCTGATCGCGGCAACCGGAGAGACCGAGAACCTGGACACCACCTCGCTGGCTTCGCTCACCGCGGGCAATATCGCCGCGACCGGCGGGATGGCCAAGCTCCTCGGAGAAAAAGAATTCTCGATCCTCTTCCATGAGGGACAGCGGGACAACATTCACATCTCCATTATTGGCCAGCGCATTATCCTTGTCGTGATATTCGATCAACGCTCATCCCTGGGTCTGGTCAGGCTCCGGGTGAAAAAGAGCGCCGAGCTCCTGGGAAACATCTTCAATCAGCTTCTGCAGAAGGTCGAGACGGGAAAAGGTCCTTCCAAGGGCGCGGACTCTCCTTTTGCCGAGATCACCGATGAGGACATTGACAAGCTTTTCGGATAAAACGACTACGAGCAGGCCAGGAGAGGAATTACCGTCCCATGTCGTTCATTAATTATTCATCAAGAGAGATCAACTGCAAGATCGTCTACTATGGTCCGGGCCTCTGCGGGAAGACGACGAACCTGCATTACATCTATAAGAAAACCAATCCCGACAGCAAGGGAAAGATGATCTCCCTGGCAACCGAGACCGAGCGCACGCTGTTCTTTGATTTTCTTCCGCTGGCGCTGGGCGAGATCCGCGGTTTCAAGACCCGGTTCCATCTTTACACGGTACCCGGCCAGGTCTTTTACGACGCAAGCCGCAAGCTTATCCTGAAAGGCGTGGACGGTCTCGTGTTTGTTGCGGACTCTCAGGTCGAGCGCATGGAGGCGAATGTCGAGAGCGTGGAAAATCTGCGGATCAACCTCGCCGAGCAGGGATATAATCTCGATGCCGTCCCCTATGTCGTTCAGTACAACAAGCGGGACCTCCCGAACGCCGTATCGGTTGCCGAAATGAAAAGGTCGCTGAACCCCCGCGGCGTCCCGGACTTCGAAGCGATCGCTTCGGAGGGGAACGGTGTGTTCGATACGCTGAAGGCCATCGCCAAGCAGGTCATCATGGAACTGAAGAAGGGCCAGGAGGGCGGGTAATATCCATTGCGGAGTGCGGAATAGAATACCAGGAAGCTGTTTAAAACTGTATAATCCCGAGCAAATAACCCATTGACAGACAAAGCGGTATATGGTATTTATACCGCCTGCAAATCGCGTAATTCTCCCGAAATAATCAATCATTCCCGAGTAGCTCAGTTGGTAGAGCGGGTGACTGTTAATCACCATGCCGCAGGTTCAAGTCCTGCCTCGGGAGCCATTCGATACAAAAAGGGCACTTATCACTTGATAAGTGCCCTTTTCCATTCATGTAGGACGCTCAGTAAAACCATATATCTATTTCATGAGGAGGACTATTCTGCGAAGCCCTACGTCATCGTTACCTGCCGTGGGTGGATCATCTAAATCATAACAACTGGCGACTTACTATCCTGCATACCAATGGCGGATTTCTCATACTCCAGAGGATCTGTCGTAATCGCGACATACCCAGGTCGATCACCGAATCAGGGCAAAACGGTATCTGCAAACAACGATGTATCAATTGTACGCACCGCTTTGTGCTATCATATCGACGATATAAGTCGTATAGTGATCGCGGTAGGAAATCAAATAAATTGGCCCAGGAGTGAATTGCCGGGAGAGAACATACTATACCGCAGTCCGCGCCGATTCGAAAACGCCACCTTCTGCCCTGACTTATCCAAACGTTCATATCTTCATGCCAGGCCCTATTGTCGCTTCTTAACGGATCTTTCTTTCAAGGATGCGCCCAACGGCCAGTTAATCGTCTCGATATCCTATATACTTTAAACATGCCTGCGGAATGGTCCGTCGATCCGGTTTGCAAAAACGTTGGTATCAAACAATACCATTATCTTTACGGTAGAAAAAAGGAGAATATTTTTTGAAGTTAAGTAACAGGACGATCCTCGGGAACCTGCCCAATATCCTGGCTCGCGTTCTGGGAAATCATCTGGGAGCAAAGTGCGCTGTGCACGAGCCGCCGTTGCGATCGGAATTATTCAGCAGCGACCAGATGGAACAGCATGGCAAGACCCTGGCGGGTCAGCACACGCTCCGCCCGGGACAGGCTCCTGACCGGCTTCTGGCGCGATTGGCCGAGAATGAAGCCATCCTTACCGCGACCCGCAGCCTGCTGGTGGAGGCGGTCAAGACGGACCGTCGTATCACGCCGGCGGCCGAATGGCTGCTCGATAACTTCTATCTGATCGAAGAACAGATCCGCACGGCAAGGAGACACTTGCCGAAGGGGTACAGCCGGGAGCTGCCTCGCCTGCTCGATGGACCGTCCGCCGGGTTTCCGCGCGTGTATGACATCGCCCTTGAAACGATCTCGCATGGCGACGGGCGGGTGGACCCGGAAAGCCTCAGCAGTTTCATTGCGGCCTACC
The DNA here is from genome assembly GCA_964412455.1 of uncultured Nitrospiraceae bacterium. GTDB lineage: Bacteria > Nitrospirota > UBA9217 > UBA9217 > UBA9217 > JAAXXJ01. The sequence goes on from CAYPOT010000024.1 coordinate 2,762, forward strand.
AGAAGGTCACCGCCCTGAAGCTGGGAGAACTCTGGGCGATCCCCATTATGCTGCGCCTGGCGCTGATCGAGAATCTCCGGCGCGTCGGGGCCCGGATCGCCGCCGGCAGGATGGAACGAAACCTGGCCGACGATTGGGCGGACCGGATCGCCGAGGTTGTTGCGAAGGACCCGAAAAGCCTGATCCTGGTCCTTGCGGACCTGGCGCGCTCAAACCCGCCGCTCAACAGCGCCTTTGTCGCGGAATTCGCCCGCCGGCTTCAGGGGCAGGGCCCGGCACTGGCGATGCCGCTCACCTGGATCGAGCAGCATCTCTCCGAGTGCAGCATGACGATCGATCAGCTTGTGCAGTCGGAGAGCCAGCAGCAAGCGGCTGATCAGGTTTCGATGAGCAACAGCATCGGCAGTCTCCGTTTCCTGGGAGCGATGGACTGGCGCGAGTTCGTCGAGACGATGAGCGTTGTCGAACGGACCCTGCGTAAGGACCCTCGCGGGACCTACGGCAGAATGGATTTTTCTACTCGCGACCGTTACCGTCACGTGGTGGAGAGGCTTGCGAAGACCGGCATACTGTCTGAGGTAGACGTGGCGGCAAGCGTGGTCCGGCTTGCGCACGAAAGCGCGGCCGGGAGCAACGAATGGAAAGGCGAAGACGATCGTTCGGCCCATGTGGGATATTTCCTGATCGACAAGGGCCTGGCGCAGCTCGAACAGCTGGCAGAGGTCCGGTCGACCATCTCAGCGTCCCTTCGCAAGGTGATCCGTCGGACCCCCCTGTTCCTCTACCTCGGCACGATCGCGCTTATCACGGCGCTATTCACGCTTGGCCTGCTGGCAAATGCGAAAACAGCCGGTTATCACCCCTGGCTGTTCCTGGCAACGGGCATTCTCTCCCTGTTGTGCGCGAGCCAGCTGGCGATCGGCGTGGTGAACTGGCTTGCAACGCTGCTGGTGACGCCGCATTCCCTGCCGCGCATGGACTTTTCCAAAGGCATTCCGCCTGAGTCCCGCACCCTGGCCATCGTCCCGACCATGCTCGTAAGCAGCCGGAACATTGAGGACCTGATCGAGGCGCTGGAGATCAGGTACCTGGCAAATCGCGACGGGAACCTGCACTTTGGCCTGCTGACCGATCTTCCGGACGCATCGGAGAAAATACTGCCGTCCGACGAACCGCTCTTGCAGCTCACCCGGCAGAGGATCGAGGAACTGAACGAGAAGTACGGGAAGCCAAAGGGCGATGCGTTCTTCCTTTTTCACCGCCCCCGCCGGTGGAACCCCAACGAATGCCTCTGGATGGGCTACGAGCGCAAGCGGGGAAAGCTCGCAGAACTGAATTCCTTTCTGCGCAGCGGTACACGCCACCGTTTCTCCCTCATCGTCGGCAATACCACTGTGCTGTCCAACGTGAAGTACGTGATCACGCTTGACACGGATACGCAGCTGCCGCGCGATTCGGCCCGACAGCTTGTGGGTGCCATGGCCCACCCGCTGAACCGCGCGCACTACGACGAGGGAAAACAACGCGTAGTCTCGGGGTACGGCATCCTTCAGCCGCGCGTAGCGGTGAGCCTGCCGGGCACGAACCGTTCTTGGTATGCGCGTCTGAACGGGAGCGATCCGGGCATCGACCCCTATACGCGCGCCGTCTCCGATGTCTACCAGGACCTCTTCCAGGAAGGCTCCTTTATCGGCAAGGGGATCTACGACGTCGATGCGTTCGAGCTGGCGCTCTCCGGACGATTCCCCGAGAACCGGATATTGAGCCACGATCTCGTCGAAGGATGTTTCGCACGGGCCGGACTGCTGAGCGATGTCATGGTGTACGAGAAATATCCTTCACGCTACGGCACGGACGTGAGCCGCCGCCACCGGTGGATCCGCGGCGACTGGCAGCTTCTGCCCTGGCTGCGGTCGTTTGTCCCCGGTCCCGGGCGTGACCGGCAACGCCGGAAGAACCCCCTCTCCCTGCTGTCTCAATGGAAGCTGTTCGACAACCTTCGCCGCAGTCTCGTGCCGCCGGCATTGACGATCCTCTTATTGCTCGGCTGGACGCTCCTGTCTTCACCGTGGTTCTGGACCGCGGCAGTGATCGGCATCATTCTGTTCCCTTCGTTGATATACTCTCTCCGCGAACTTTTTCATAAACCGGACGATGTGCTTTCCGTACAGCATTTCGTTTCCGCGGGGAACGCCATGGGACGGCGCTTTGTACAGGATGTGTTTACGATAGCGTGCCTTCCCTACGAGGCTTTATTCAGTCTTGATGCGATCGTGCGTACGGCCTGGAGAATGCTGGTAGTGAAAAAACGGCTGCTCGAATGGAGCCCTTCAGGCGATCCGGACCGGAAAAAGCGCACCAGCCTCGCTTCGGCTTTTCGGACCATGTGGTTCGCCCCCGTATTAAGCGTCCTCATGGCGGTCTATATCACGCTTTCCGATCCTGCTGCGGGGGCAGCTGCCGGGCCGGTCCTTTTGCTCTGGTTTGCTTCACCCGGTATCGCGTGGTGGATCAGCCGGCCGTTCGCCCTTCATGAAGCGCGATTGACCGCGCGCCAGACCCTTTTTCTCCGAAAACTTTCCCGCAAGACCTGGTCCTTTTTCGAGACCTTCGTCGGCCCGGAAGACAACTGGCTGCCGCCTGATAACTATCAGGAGCATCCCGCGCCTGTCGTTGCCCATCGCACGTCGCCCACGAACATGGGGCTCGCGCTGCTTGCCAATCTCTCGGCCCTCGACTTTGGCTATATCACCATGGGGGGATTCGTCGAACGCACGAAAAATGCGATTTCCACGATGCAATCCCTGTCCCGATACCGCGGCCACTTCTTCAACTGGTACGACACGCAGTCCCTCAAACCGCTGCAGCCCCGGTATGTATCGACGGTCGACAGCGGGAACCTCGCAGCCCACCTGCTTACCCTGCGCCAGGGTCTGCTTGCGCTTCCCGATCAAAGGATCGTCCATCCGAGATTGTTCGACGGACTGAGCGACACGCTGCAAGTCCTCGTTGACACCAGTGAAGCGGGGGCATCAACGGACGGCTCGGCTGAGCGTTCGACGGAGCGCTCACCCCGCAGTTTCTCCGCAGCGCGTGATCAACTTCGGACCGACCTGGATTCGGCGATACATTCCCCTCCGGCCACGCTCACGGATGCGCGGTCGCGTCTTGCTCAATTGACCGCGTCGGCGGCGGAGCTGCTTTCCCTGATCGGGGCTTCCGGGATCCTGCCGGAGGACCGGGCACGTTGGTGGGCGAGCGCCTTTGCCGCGCAATGCAGGGCCGCGCTTGACGACCTGACCCTTCTCGCTCCGTTGTCCGCCGGCAGCGACGCGATACCGACGCTCCGTGATCTGGCAGCGCGGGGAGGCGATACTGCCGCGGAAAGGATCAAAGCGATCGAACAGGTCATCGCGCAGACCGGAGAGCTGTGCCTTATGGATTACGACTTCCTGTTCGATGTGTCGAGTCATTTACTGGCCATCGGATACAACGTCGACGGCCACAGGCTGGACGCGAGCTACTACGATCTGCTCGCTTCGGAAGCGCGACTCTGCTGCTTCGTGGGGATCGCCCATGAGCAGCTGCCGCAGGAAAGCTGGTTTGCCCTGGGCCGTCTGCTCACGAGCGCCGGCGGAGCGCCGGTTCTCGTATCCTGGAGCGGGTCCATGTTCGAGTACCTCATGCCGCTCCTGGTGATGCCGACGTACGAGCGCACGTTGCTCGATGAGACGTGCAAGGCGGCCGTGGCCAGGCAGATCGAGTACGGGAGCGAGCGGGGCATCGCCTGGGGCATATCGGAATCGGCGTACAACACCATCGACGCGCAGCTCAACTACCAGTACCGGGCCTTCGGGGTTCCCGGCCTGGGTCTCAAACGCGGCCTCGCCGACGATCTCGTTGTCGCGCCCTACGCCTCGGCGCTTGCGCTCATGGTGGCCCCCGAAGAGGCCTGTTCGAACCTGCAGCGGCTCGCGACGGAAGGATGCGAGGGGAACTTCGGGTTCTATGAAGCGATCGATCACACCCCTTCCCGTCTCCCGCGCGGCCAGTCGAGCGTCGTTGTCCGGTCCTTCATGGCCCATCATGTGGGCATGAGCTTCCTCTCTCTTGCCTGGCTGCTGCTGGACCGGCCCATGCAGAAGCGCTTCGAGTCGGACCCGGAGCTGCAGGCGACCATGCTGCTGCTCCAGGAGCGCGTGCCGCGGGCGACGGCATTCTATTCGCAGATCGCCGAACGCTCCGACTCCTATAGGGCGTCCCCCGGCGCCGAGTCCTCCGTGCGCGTTTTCACCAAACCGGACACGTCGTTTCCCCAGGTGCAGCTGCTTTCGAACGGCCGATACCATGTGATGATTACGAACGCCGGAGGCGGGTACAGCCGCTGGAAGAACATTGCGGTCACCCGCTGGCAGGAGGACAGCACCCGCGACGACCGGGGCGCGTTCTGCTACCTCCGCGACGCAACGAGCGGGGAGTTCTGGTCAACGGCGCATCAGCCGACGCTCAAGCGGGCGGAGCAGTATGAAGCGATCTTCTCGGAAGGGCGCGCTGAGTTTCGCCGCCAGGACCATGCCATCGATACCTATACCGAGATCGCGGTCTCTCCCGAGGATGATATCGAACTGCGCAGGATCACGATCACCAACCGCGGCAAAACGCGCAGAGAGATCGAGGTCACGAGTTATGCCGAGGTCGTCCTCGCGCCGCCGGCCGCGGACGCTCTGCATCCGGCGTTCAGCAATCTGTTCGTCCAGACGGAGGTCCTCGACCACCGGCAGGCGATCCTCTGCACGCGCCGGCCCCGCTCCCGGGACGAGCGCGCTCCCTGGATGTTCCATCTGATGGCTGTCCACGGCGCGGATACCGGCGAGGTTTCGTATGAGACCGACCGTCTGGCATTCATCGGCCGGGGGAGGACCGCTGCCGATCCGCAGGCGATGGACCGGGCGGGGGCGCTCTCGGGCAGCCGGGGTTCCGTGCTCGATCCGGTCGTCGCGATCCGGTATCGGATAACCCTTGATCCGGAAGGATCGGCAACGATCAATATCGTCACCGGTATCGGCGAAACCCGGGATGCCTGTACCGGCCTTGTCGAGAAATACCAGGACCGCCGCCTTGCGGACCGCGTCTTTGATCTCGCGTGGACCCACAGCCAGGTGCTCCTGCGCCAGATCAATGCCACGGAAGCGGACGCGCAGCTCTATGGGCGCCTTGCCGGCTCCGTTCTTTATGCGAATGCTTCCCTGCGCGCCGATCCAAGTGTTCTCTTCAGGAATCGCCGCGGACAATCGGGCCTGTGGGGCTTCTCCATTTCCGGCGATCTCCCGATCGTGCTGCTGCGGATCGAAGACCCGGCAAATATCGACCTGGTGCGCCAGCTCGTTCAAGCCCACGCCTACTGGCGTCTCAAAGGACTGGCGGTGGACCTGGTGATCTGGAATGAGGACCACGCAGGCTACCGGCAGCTTCTGCAGGAGCAGATCATGGGGCTCATCGCGGCAGGCGTCGAAGCGAACCTGGCCGAGCGGCCGGGCGGCATCTTCGTACGACCCGTGGACCAGATGTCGGCTGAGGACCGCATCCTGCTCCAGGCAGTCGCCCGCGCCATCATCACTGACAGCCGGGGAACCCTGGCGGAGCAGATCGTTCGCCGCGGTCTTGGGGAGCCGGCCGTGCCGCTCCTTCCCTTGGCCCGAACCCACCATCCCGATCCTAAAACGATCGCCGCACTGCCCCGCCATGATCTGACCTTCTTCAATGGACTGGGCGGATTCACGGCCGATGGGCGGGAGTACGTCATTACAACCGGGCACGAGCAGGTGACGCCGGCGCCGTGGGTAAATGTGCTGGCAAACCCGCTGTTCGGGACCGTCATTTCAGAGAGCGGGGCCGCGTACACCTGGAGCGAAAATGCCCATGAGTTCCGCCTCACGCCCTGGGGGAACGACCCGGTGTGCGATCCGAGCGGAGAGGCGTTCTACCTCCGTGATGAGGAGCGCGGCCACTTCTGGTCCCCCACGCCGCTGCCCAGCGGCGGGACGACGCCCTACGTCACCCGCCATGGCTTCGGCTACAGCGTCTTCGAACATACAGAACGCGGCATCCGCACGGAGATGTGGGTGTACGTTGCCCTGGATGCAGCGATCAAGTTCACGGTGCTGAAAGTGCGAAACGAGTCCGGCAGATCGCGCAAGCTCTCGGCCACAGGCTACATGGAGTGGGTCCTGGGAGATCTGCGGCCGAAAACGGCGATGCAGGTGATCACCGAGATCGACCCCAAGACCGGCGCCGTCTTCGGACGAAACCCGTTCAGCACGGAGTTCGCCGATCGGACGGCGTTCTTCGACGTCGGCGAGGCGACCCGGACCGTGACCGGCGACCGGACCGAGTTCCTCGGCCGCAACGGTACGCTGCAGAGACCGGCCGCGATGACGCGGCAGAGGCTTTCCGGCAGGATAGGCGCCGGCCTGGACCCCTGCGCCGCCATCCAGGTCCCCTTCGAGCTCGCTGACGGGCAGGAGCGGGAGATCATCTTCAAGCTCGGCGCCGGGAGAAGCTCTGATGACGCAGGCAACCTGGTGCGACGCTTCCGGGGTCCCATTGCCGCCCGCGAAGCGCTCGAAAAGGTCTGGCAGTACTGGACCCGCACCCTCGGCGCCGTTCGCGTGGAAACGCCTGATCCCTCCGTCAACATGCTGGCCAACGGCTGGCTGCTCTACCAGACCCTGGCATGTCGTCTCTGGGCGCGGAGCGGATACTACCAGTCCGGCGGCGCATTCGGCTTTCGTGACCAGCTGCAGGACGCGATGGCGCTCATCCATACCGAACCCGGGCTCGTGCGCGCGCACCTCCTCCTCTGCGCGGCCCATCAGTTCAAGGAGGGAGACGTCCAGCATTGGTGGCACCCCCCGACGGGGCGCGGCGTGCGCACCCGCTGCTCCGACGATTATCTCTGGCTGCCCCTGGCCGTGTGCCGCTATGTTCAGACGAGCGGCGACACCGGCGTGCTCGATGAGACCGTCTGCTTCATCGAGGGCCGCCCGGTAAACCCGGACGAGGACTCCTATTACGATCTTCCCCGCGCGTCCGGAGAAGCGGCAAGCCTGTACGATCACTGTGTGCGGGCCATTCTGAGGGGCCTCAGCCGAGGCGAGCACGGCATGCCGCTCATCGGCTCCGGTGATTGGAACGACGGCATGAACCTGGTGGGCGAGCACGGCAAGGGGGAAAGCGTATGGCTCGGCTTTTTCCAGTACGAAGTACTTCAACGCTTTTCAGAGATCGCGCTCCTGCATGGCGATCCAACATTTGGTGACCGCTGCCAAAAGGAAGCCGCTCAGGTGCGCGATAACATCGAGAAGCACGGCTGGGACGGCGAGTGGTATAGGCGTGCTTTTTTTGACGACGGTTCTCCGCTGGGTTCGGCAAGCAATTCTGAATGCCGTATCGATTCCATAGCACAAAGCTGGTCTGTTCTCTCCGGCGCCGGGGATGCCGAACGCTCCCGGGTGGCAATGGAATCACTGGATAAGCTTCTCGTTCGCAGGGACCACAAGCTGATCCAGCTCCTGGACCCTCCGTTCGACAAATCGGATCTGGATCCGGGTTATATAAAAGGATACGTTCCCGGGGTGAGGGAGAACGGCGGGCAGTATACCCATGCGGCGATCTGGACCGCGATGGCCTTTGCCGCATTGGGCGACGGGGGCCGGGCGTGGGAGCTGCTGGCGATGATCAACCCGATAAACCATGGGAGCTCGTCCGAAGAGATCGCGATCTACAAAGGAGAACCATACGTTGCCGCCGCCGACGTCTATGCGGTCCCTCCGCACATCGGGCGGGGCGGATGGACCTGGTACACGGGATCGGCCGGGTGGATGTACCGGCTTATCGTGGAATCGCTTCTGGGGCTCCGGCTTGAAACGGACAAGCTCAGCTTTGAGCCGTGCCTGCCCGAGGAATGGGATGCGTTTACGGTGCACTACCGGTACCGGGAAACAACGTACCATATCGCCGTTCTCCAAACACGCGACACCAGCGCGGCGCGCGTGATCGTGGATGGTGCCCCGCAGAGCGGCAAGATCATTTCCCTTGTTGACGATCACCGGGAGCATGCGGTCGAGGTGAGAATTGCAAAGAAGTAGATCCCTGCCTTGTGGACCTAGCGCTAAACAACACCGGAACTGACAGGCCGATCATGTGCATGCATACTTCTGCGTGTAGAGCGCAAAATCGGCGAATAATGCGAGTGAGGATTTCGCGTCAAAAAGCCGTTTCAATGAATACTTCCTATACCTCTTTAGGGGCGTCATTTGGAAGCTAAAGAGGTACTGTATCGAGTTTTGCTGAGCGTCTCGCCCGGGAAGCCGGAATAACAAAAGGGCAGATTCTTATTCGAAATCAGCCCTTTTTGCATTCGAGGCCCGCGAGCGGTCGACGCAAATAAATTTCCGTCATATGTTCAGGACACTTGATACCATGGAATTACAATGTCGCTGCCAGGGTAGCTCCATTGCCAGCGGTGCCCGCATTGTTCGTTCAGCAGGCAACTGCCTGCTAGCTCGCTGACCCTGTTCAGGTCGAGCCCTGTCCGGCGGTGCAGCCGAAACAGTGGTCATCCACGGAAATAGTGCGTTGCGCAAGCGCGGAAAGATCGAACTCCCTGATATGCGCTGATGCGCCGGCAGCAACGGTGATCCCCAGGACCTGGTTGAAGTCGCAGTCGTACAGCCTTCCATCCCAGCCGACGCTGACGAGGCGCCTGCACATGACATTGTCGAGCGTGGCAGGATTGAATGCGCAGGCCAGCTTGTCCACGTATTTACCAAGAATCTGCGTCCTGGTGAGGAAATCCCGGAACCTTCCGATAGGCATGTTCGTGAAGGTGTAGAGACGGTTAAAAGAGATTCCGTACAGCGCGTCCAGCTCCTTTCGGTACTCCATTTCAAGAACGGTCTGGTCCGGCGCGAGGAACGCGCCCGGGGGATTATACACAAGGTTCAGGACGCGGTCTCCGGAGTTTCCGTAACCGAGGCTGTTTAGCTTCCGGAGAGCGGCTATGCATTTCGCGAATGTTCCGTCGCCCCGTACGCGATCCACGTTCTCTTCCCGGTAATAAGGGAGGGAGGCCACCAGTTCAACATCATTGTCCCGGTAGAAATACGGGAAATCCTCCAGGCCGTTCTCGAAAAAGACCGCAAGGTTCGTTCGCGCGATCACGCGTTTTCCAGCCGCGCGCGCCTGGACGACGACGTGCCGGAAGAGCGGATGCAGCTCCGGCGCGCCGCCCGTGATATCGAGGGTGGTGATGCCGCTGTTGGTCAGCGCGCGGAGCAGAAAATCGACCGTTTCCCGGTCCATCATCTCTGTCCGCGCGGGTCCGCCTCCCACGTGGCAGTGCTTGCAGGCAAGATTGCAGCGGTAGCCGATGTTCACCTGCAGCATCGAAACATCGCTCGCCTTGAGCGGTTCCTTCTGTGCGGACAGGACCCTTGTCTGGAACTGGGAGTTCTTCATGGGTATCCGGATCAGAGCGACAGCCTATCCGCGCAATTGTGCGCCTGGATGGTGTGGACCAATGACGCGCCGCCGCGGATGGCGGCTGCCACATGCACGGCCTCGGTGATATGTTCGAGGCTCATACCTTCATCCATGCAGGCCTTCGTATACGCGTCGATGCAGTAGGGGCACTGGACCGCGTGGGCAACCGCAACGCCGATCAGCGCTTTTTCCCGCTTGGTAAGCACGCCCGGAGCCAGCGCAGCGGTGTACCAGGCCATGAACTTCTTGAACAGTTCGGGACTGTGCTTGCCCACCTCACCGAACCGGTCCAGATCTTCCGGTTTGTAGTAATCTCCCATTTTTCTCTCCTCGTTCTCGGCTGAATCATGAATCCAGGAGCGAGCGCATTCCCCGTAGCTTGCTGCAGGGATCCTCACTCCGCATGCATGCCAGGTTAAATATATTCCTAACAATCTACTATACCACAAAACCTTTTTCAGCCAGAAGAGAAAAGCTAAACGGCATCACAACCTTAATTTGTATCAAGACACTAACGATGTTACATTTCTTGACATGTCCTCCCGGTATGCTATTCTTGAACAACGCGGCTGGCGCCGCAGAGTGCAATATGATTATCGGCGGGAATACGCTATATCTGAGAGCCGGTCCGTGAGGGTGAAAAATGGATTCCCTGCTGCAACTGATCGGGCGCAGGCTCGCTCGCTATCTCACGAAACCACGGAAAGGCGGCGTGCATGTCGCCAGCATCAGACCGGAGATGCTCGCATCGGCGCTCAGGAAGGGAGATGTCCTCCTCGTCGAAGGAACCAGCCGGGCAAGCGTTGCCATAAAGTACCTGAGTCAGTCCACCTGGTCCCACGCAACGCTGTTCATCGGTGACGCGCTGCGGCCGCAGCTGGCCGGTGAGGAAGCGAAAGTCCTGCTGGAAGCCGACGTCAGCGAGGGGGTGCGCGCGGTGCCGCTGAGCGTGTATTCAGGGCTGCACACGCGGATCTGTCGACCGGTGGACCTGTCTCCGGAAGACATCAATGCGGTCGTGGCGTATGCGGTCGCGCGGATCGGACATACCTACGATCTCAAGAATATTTTCGACCTGGCCCGGTATCTTGTACGAACGCCGGTGCCGAACCGGTGGAAGCGACGGATCATCTCGCTGGGGAGCGGCGATCCGACACGGGCGATATGCTCCACATTGATCGCCCAGGCATTTCACTCGATCCGCTATCCCATCCTGCCCGACATTGTGTCCGAGCAGTCGAATGATCCCGCCTGTGTGGAGTGCAACCGGGAGATCCTTCACATACGCCACCACAGTCTGTTCATGCCCCGGGACTTTGATACATCTCCATATTTTCAGATCGTCAAGCCAGTGATCGAATACGGCTTCGATAGACATCGGCTGACGTGGGGGGACAAAGAAAGAAAAACGCCGCAACCGGGCAGGGGCTGAAACTGGGAGATAGACCGCCATCGGTAAAACGTCCATCCTCAGCCGACCCAGACGGAGGCGATCAAACGGCTTTCCGATCAAGAAGCTCTTCACTCTCTGGCTGAAGTGGCAGCGGTAATGACCGGCCGCCGAAAGGAATTGTCATGAACAAAAAGAAGATCGCAATCGCAGGTATCGTTGCCGTGCTCATTGCCCTGTTCTTTTTCTTTGATCTCGGGCGCTACCTGACCCTGGAATCGCTCAAGGCAAACCGAGACGCGCTGCGGGCGTACTACGAGGAGCATGGGTTCCTCATGGCGGGAGGGTTCATCCTTCTCTACATCGTTCAGACCGCTCTTTCTCTCCCCGGAGCGGCGATCCTTTCCCTGGCGGCAGGCGCCATATTCGGCGCGGTCATGGGTACCGCGTACGTTAATATCGGCGCAACTATCGGGGCGACCCTTGCCTTCCTCGTGGCCCGTTATCTGTTCCACGATGTGATCCAGAACAAATTTGGAGCCCGGCTTGAGAAGATCAACACCGAACTCGAGACGCGAGGATTCAATTATCTGCTCTTCCTTCGCCTGGTCCCGGTCTTTCCGTTCTTCCTGATCAACCTCGGTGCAGGTCTCACGAAGCTTCCCTTGCGCACCTTCTTCTTCGGGACCATGATCGGCATCATTCCGGGAAGCTTCGTATTCTGCAACGCCGGCGCAAGTCTTGCAACGATCACCAGCATGAGCGGGATCGCATCTCCCCGCGTACTCGGGTCCTTTGCCCTGCTCGGTCTGTTTGCCCTTGTGCCGGTGCTCTACCAAAAATTCAGAAATAAACAGTAAGCGCTCGAAGAGCAATAGGGAAGGGGTGCCTCTATGAAACTCGGATACGTCGGTTTAGGAAAAATGGGATTTAACATGGTTGTGCGGCTGCTGGAAAAAAGCCACGAGGTCGTGGCATTCGACCGGAGTGCCGATACAACGAAAGCCGCGAAGAACAAAGGAGCTCAGACCGCTGATGCTCTGGCCGCTCTTGTTGCCGCATTGCCGCCACCGCGCCTGGTCTGGATCATGGTGCCGCACCAGGCCGTTGACGCGGTATTGAAAGAATTTCTGCCGCTTCTCACAAAGGGTGACACGGTGATCGATGGCGGCAACTCGCCATATAAAGAATCGATCCGCCGCTCGAAAGAGCTGGAAGCTAAAGGCATGAACTTCCTCGATGCCGGCGTGAGCGGCGGCCCGGCAGGCGCACGGAGCGGCGCGTGCATCATGGTGGGCGGCAGGAAAGAAATCTTTCAAAAGTTCGAGCCGTTGTTCCGCGACCTTTCCGTGTCAGATGGATATGGATACATGGGCAGGTCCGGCGCCGGTCATTTTGTGAAAATGGTCCACAACGGCATAGAGTATGGAATGATGCAGGCCCTGGCGGAAGGGTTCGCGGTCATGAAAGCGTCGGACTTCGGGCTTGATCTTGCGAGGATCACCGACGTGTACAACCACAAAAGCGTGATCGAATCCAGGCTCGTGGGCTGGCTGCAAAGCGCATTTGAGCGATATGGCGAGGACCTCAAGGACATTTCCGGATCAGCGGCACAGAGCGGAGAGGGAATGTGGACGGTCGAGGCCGGGAAGGAGCTTGGCGTTCCCACGCCGATCATTCAGGGCGCGCTTGATTTCCGTCTCCAGTCGCAGAAAAACCCGAGCTATACGGGCAAGCTCGTATCCGCGATGCGAAACCAGTTCGGCGGACATGAAGTGCAGCAAAAATAACAACAGGGAGGCGGGTATGCGACCGAAGGACATGAGAACGAGGCTTTTCCTGGACGGCGGAGATCCCGAGGAGACAAAGGCAGTGCTGAAGCAGATCGGTTTTCTCGACGGGCAGACGACAAATCCCACGCTCATCGCGAAGAATCCCGAAGCAAGGAAGCGGCTTGAACAGGGAAACAAGTTCAGCAAGGAAGAGATATTCACGTTCTACCGCGGCGTCGTCACAACGCTGTCCGGCCTTCTTCCGCAGGGTTCGATCTCCATCGAGGTCTATGGTGATTCGATAACAGCGGCGGATGACATGCTGAAGCAGGGCAGGGAGATGTTCACCTGGGTCCCGAACGCCCATATCAAGTTTCCCACATCGCCGGAAGGCCTGAAGGCGGCCCATGGAGCTGTCAAGGCGGGCCTCCGGGTGAACATGACCCTGGTGTTCACGCAGGAACAGGCCGCCGCGGTGTACGCGGCAACCGCAGGCGCGAAAAAGGGCCAGGTGTTCCTCTCGCCCTTCATTGGCAGGCTCGATGACCGGAAAGAGAACGGCATGGACCTTATCGCCAATATCATCAGAATGTACGGGAAAGGCGACGGCCACGTTGAGGTGCTGACCGCCAGCGTAAGAAGCCTTGACCACTTCTTGTACGCCTTGAGCCTCGGCTCGGACATCATCACCGCACCGTTCGCTATAATAAAGCTCTGGGGAGACAAGGAGCTTCCTTTCCCTGGACAGGATTTTCACTACGACACGAAAGGATTGAAAGCGATCCCGTACCGAGAACTCGATCTCTCCCTGCCATGGGAATCCTTTGACATCCGTCACGACCTGACGGACACAGGCATGGAGAAATTTTCAGCGGACTGGAACGCCTTGATGCGATAACCGTATGGATACAACGAACCCACCCAAAGGATCTGCAAAGAGCTGCGGGATCGACATCCCGGGGCCCTGCTGTCTCGTCATCTTCGGCGCTTCCGGAGACCTGGCGACGAGGAAGCTGATCCCATCGCTCTATCGCCTGTTCACCAGCGGGATGCTGCCGGAGCATTTTTTCATCCTCGGGACCGGCCGGGAGGCGATGAGCACGGAGCAGTACCGCGACGCCATGCTTGGCGCGGTCACAGCCGCCATTCCCGAGGCGAGAGACCGCGACGAGCGTCGTGTGTTTTCCGAAAAACTGCATTACACGACGCTCGACTACCGTGATCAGACAGCCTATGCAAGCGGACTGCGTGACCGGCTCCCGACGCTGGAACAGAAGCATCAGACGAAGGGAACGCGAATATTCTATCTGGCCGTCCCGCCGACCGTATTCGAGGACATCATCAAGAACCTCGGCGCGGCCGGTCTCGCGAGCGAGGAGGATGTCAGCTCCAGGATCGTCATCGAAAAACCGTTCGGCAGGGACCTTGACTCCGCCCGCAGTTTGGAAAAGGTCGTGCACGAACATTTTCAGGAGCACCAGGTGTTCCGGATCGACCATTATCTGGCAAAGGAAACGGTCCAGAATATCCTGATGTTCCGGTTCGCGAACTCTATCTTTGAGCCGCTCTGGAACAGGCGGTATATCGATCATGTCCAGATAACGGCGTCAGAGACCCTGGGTGTGGAACAGCGGGCCGGTTATTACGAACAGGCCGGCGTGATCCGCGACATGTTCCAGAACCACATGTTCCAGCTCCTCGCCATCACCGCCATGGAACCGCCTTCGGCGTTCAAGGCGGACCGGGTCCGGGACGAGAAGGTGAAGGTTTTTCGCTCTATCCGCCCGTTCCCGTCCGACCGGCTGGATGACGTCGTTGCTGTCGGTCAGTACGCAAGCGGAGCCGGCAACGGGGCGCCGGTGCCTGGCTACCGCGAGGAGGCAGGAGTGGCCCCCCGCTCGGGAACACCGACCTACGCTGCCATGAAGATCTTCATCGACAATTGGCGCTGGCAGGGTGTGCCGTTCTATCTCCGGTCGGGCAAGCGGCTCGCGGTACGAAGAACGGAAATCGTGGTCCACTTCCGCCAGGTGCCGCACTCCATGTTCCCGTCGAGCATCGGCGGTCCCATCGAGCCATGCGTTCTGGTGCTGCAGATCCAGCCGGACGAAGGCATGACCCTCACGATCCAGACAAAGCAGCCGGGTTCGAAGGTTTGCCTCAATTCCATCGCCTTGAACTATGCTTATGACCCCGGCGTACACCTGGATGCTTATGAATGGGTACTTCTGGACTGCATGCTCGGCGATCACATGCTGTTCACGAGGCAGGACGGCGTCGAGGAAACATGGAAGCTGCTGACGCCGATGATCGAGCAGCTGGAGGCCAGGACGAAAAGCGGTTCGATCCCGTTCTATTCCGCCGGCAGCGACGGCCCCGAGGAAGGGGCGCGGCTCATGGAACAGGACGGGAGACGGTGGAGACCGCTGTGATCGGCGGCACGGGACGAGCTGTCCGGATATTCCCGGACCTGCACGCGCTCAGCCATGCGGCTGCTGATGTGTTTCGATCGCTCGCGGACAAGGCTGTGTCGGAACGAGGACGAGTTACAGTAGCCTTATCCGGAGGGAGCACGCCGAAAGAGCTTTATACGATCCTGGGAAATAAACCGTACGCTGACCGGATCCTATGGGAGCTTGTTCACCTGTTCTGGGCGGACGAGCGATGCGTTCCGCCGGAGCATGGTGACAGTAATTTCGGGATCGCCCAGGAGCTGCTTATATCCCGCATAACGATCCCTGAGGCGAACGTTCATAGGATCAAGGGAGAGGAAGGGGCGGAACAAGCCGCGACAGCCTATGAGCAGGACCTGAAGGCATTCTTTGGAGATGGCGCATTTCCAGCCATGGACCTTGTCATCCTGGGCGTGGGCGAGGATGGCCATACCGCTTCGCTGTTTCCCGGATCTCCCCTGATCGGTGAGCGCGATCGATTGGCAGCGCCCGTCCTCTCCGGCAGCCAAATGCACGATCGCGTAACACTCACGCTTCCCGTGATCGATCATGCGAGGCAGGTGCTGTTTCTCGCTTCCGGCGCCACCAAGCAGAATGTGATCAGGAGGATCTTCGTCGATGGAAATCCTGACGGACTTCCTGCTGGACTGGCGCGGTCAGCCACGGGGAGCAGCTCCTGGTATCTCGACAAGGCCGCGGCATCTCATCTGCGTCAACGAGACGATCACGGCTGATCCCGGTCTGCAGGGGACCTTGGTCAGTTAGAGTTCAACTTCTCTCACGTCAAAGAATAATTTGCCGCAATAAAGCGCAAAAGACGCAAAAAGAAAAGAGGTTTTTTTGTGCCTTCGAGGCTTCCTCCGTCCCGCATCCATCAGTAATTGGTAACGGAGCGGGGGTGGCAGCTCTGGTTCATGCTTGTCAGGGTTCGACGATAAAAATATCCGGCAGCGCCGATAAGGACAACGATCATGGAAGAACTTACGAACAGCCAGACAGAGGAGCTTGCGCGGGCCCTGGACGTTTTGCGCCGTGAGATCCAGGCAGCCATCGAAGCGGCCCGACCTGGAGGCAAGCCTGTGGATCTGGGACTTCCCATCGGCAGGCTTTCCCGGATGGACGCCATTCAGCAGCAGCATATGGCGCAGGCCGGCATATCCGCGATGGAGCTTCGTTTGCAGCAGATCGCCACTGCCCTTGCCGCATCAACAGCCGGGACCTATGGAACTTGCCGGCGGTGCGAGGAGCCGATCGGCTTCAAGCGACTTAAGGCAAAACCTGAGACGCCCTTGTGCCTTCGGTGCCAGGCGGACTCGGAGAAGAGACGTTGACCGCACAGAGGACAATGAAGAAAAGAACGAATGCCGTCCGGAAGCTTCTGATGGCCGGAGACATCGGCGGGACCAAGACCCGCATGGGGATATTCTCGCTCTCGCGCGGCGTACCGGTCCTGGTGAAGGAGGCCGCCTATGCCAGCAGGGAATGGGGAAGTCTGGAGGAGATCATCGAAGATTCTCTCGAATCATCCTTCCGTATTGAAGCAGCCTGCTTCGGGGTCGCCGGCCCGGTGGTGAATGGCGCTGCCGACGCGACCAACCTGCCCTGGCAGATGAAGACGAAACGATTGAAGCAAATGCTTGTGACGGAACAGGTGCTGCTGATCAATGATCTTGTGGCGAATGCCTATGGACTGCAGGTCCTCAAGAAAAAGGACCTGGCAACGCTTAGCACCGGCCGGGGCGGTACCGGCAACGCGGCGCTGCTCTCGGCCGGGACCGGCCTGGGGACCGCGATCCTGTTCTGGAACGGGAAGCAGCATGTGCCGCTTCCCTCGGAGGGAGGCCACGCGGAGTTCGGGCCGCGGAACCGGATCGAGGTGGACCTGCTGGAGTATCTCTTTGACCGCTACGGCCACGTGAGCTATGAGCGCGTGCTCTCCGGCGCAGGGCTGTACAATATATATCAGTTCCTGCGCGACGAGCGGCGCTTCGGAAAAGAACCCGGCTGGCTTACCGAGATGCTGCTGACGGGTGATCCTCCGGCGGTGATTTCCGAGACCGCCCGGCTTGGCAGGAACAAGCTTTGCGCCAGAGCGCTGGACCTTTTCGCTTCCCTCTACGGCGCCGCAGCGGGAAACATGGCGCTCCAGGTCATGGCATTATCGGGAATGTATATCGGCGGTGGAATTGCGCCGAAGATCATCTGGAAGCTCAGAGATGGCGCCTTTATAAAGGCGTTCAGGAACAAGGGCCGGCTTTCAAGCATCGTCGAGCGCATCCCGGTCCGGGTCATCATGAACGACCGCGCCGCCCTGCTCGGCGCCGCGGTAAGGGCGGCTCAGCTCCTTGAACCTGCTGATGACCCGGGATCGAGGGCGCACTGTGAATAAGAGAAGCAAGAGCATGCTGAAGATCATTCTGCTCACAGCGGTGGTTCTTCTGTTCGTCGTTTTGCAGTTCTCGATCGATGTTGTTCAATACGTGCAGCCTGAAAAGATCAGAATTCTGCTGGTCAGGGCGGGCAACTGGGCGCCCTTGGTGTATATGTTCGTCATGGCGCTTCTGGTCGTAACGCCGCTGCCGACGCTGCCGCTGAACATTGCCGCCGGTGTCGTGTTCGGGCCAATCCTCGGGACGCTTTATTCGGTCACCGGCGCAACGGTCGGGGCGCTGATCAGTTTTTTCCTTGCCCGGTACCTGGGCCGCGATGTCATCGAACGGTATGTGAAAGGCCATCTCCAGCTCTGCACCGCCTGCTCCGACAAACTGATGACGAAGCTCGTCCTGTTGGGACGATTGATCCCTGTTCTTTCCTTCGATATGATCAGCTACGGAGCGGGCCTGACGACCATGTCGGCAAAAAACTACGCCATCGCGAATTTCATCGGCATGATCCCCCTGACGTTCATCTACAATTACTTTGGCGCCATGGTGACGATCAACGCCGGTATGAGCATTGTTTTCGGGGGCCTTTTCACGGCCCTTTTCTTCCTTCTGCCGCTCTGGATCGAACGGTACGACCTGTTCTCGCTTCGTGGGTACTTCCGGCATCTGCCCGGGCAAAGCCCTGGGGAAAATGAGGGGAAGCAGCACAATGGTAAAGCGTGATACGGCAGCGGCCGAGGCCAGGTGTCAATAACAGGGTATAAAATGCGGGGAGGGAACCCGGCCGATTGATCTCACAGGCCAATCAACAGGCAGATCGATGCGATCCTGTTGGCTAGGGCCAACGGGAGAAGGCACTTACTTTTAATCTACGTGCTCTCAGAATTGCCGGGTTTTCGCAGATAGGCCGTCAGCACGATCGCCGCGGCTGCGAGGACCGCGGCCATGAAGAAGCTTGAGGAAAAGCTTCCGGTGTTTTCAGCGAGCATGCCTGCGACGGAGGGGCCGGTGATCTGGCCCAGTCCGAAGATGAAGGTGATGAACCCGAAGGCGGCGAGGGCCTTCTCTGCCCCGACGTACTCGCTCACGGCGGCCACCATGATGGATGGGATGGACCAGGCGACGATACCGTAGAATCCGATCGACAGATACAGGAAGAGCGGGGGCAGGTTTGCCGCGACCATGAGATAGGCGAGCATCTGGAGCAGGAAAACGAGCATCAACCCGGCCTTTCTGCCGATGCGGTCCGACAGTGTGCCGAAGACCGGACCAGAAAAAAGACTGAGAAACCCGACCCAGGCCCAGAAGTTCCCGGCTACGGCCTCTGAAAAGCCGCGCTCATTGACCAGCGTGGTCACGATGAAGGTGGCGTAGATCACGTAGGTGTAGCCGAACAGGAAGTAGATGGCGCCGAGAAGATACAGCGTTTTGTTCCGATAAATGTTCTCCCTGCCGGGTCCTGTCGCCAGCGGCACGGAGGCAACGACCCTATCCACGCTCCCCAGCGGCCCCAGCCCCTTTTCTTCCGGTTTGTTCCTCAGAATGAGAAACGCGAGCACGGCGATCGACGCGACCGCCCCCGCGAGGATCATCCAGTTCGTTCTCCACCCTTCCGGGCCCACATGGCCATTGACGAAAGGTATCAGCTTGCCCGAAATGATGATGGCGAAGCCGCTGCCGATCACCACGAATCCGGCAGCCCTGCCCCGGATGGAGCGGTCGAACCATGCCGTAATGAGCCCCATCATGGGTACGTTCGCGGCGCCGCTGCCGATGCCGGTAATAAGGTAGAGTAGAAGGACCGTGATGAAGCTTTGCGCCCGGCTGATGAGCGCCATGGACACGGCGATGATCGCAAGGGCGATGACGATGAGCTGGCGGGAGCCGATCTTCTTCGCGATGGGCGCGCAGAGCAGGACCGCGGCAAGGTAGCCGATGAAGTTCCCGGTGCTGATATAGCCGATCTGGGCGTAGGAGAGTTTCAGCGATGAGGCCATGGACGGGAGCAGCATCCCGAGCGCGAACCGGCCGAAGCCGAGGCAGGCCATGATGACGATCGTGCCGGTGATGACGATGATCCAGGCGTAGTGGAACTTGCGTTCCTGTCGATCTGAGAAGTTCATATAATATCTATAAATTCTTTGACACTGAAGACCCTGAGAACGGCAATGATGACGGCGGATAAAGCGTCAAAGATTTAGATCAAGACCTTTGACACTGAAGACTCAGAGAACGGCTATGATAACGTCGGATAGGTCAAAAGCAATTTTCCTCTTAAGCCAGACGCAAAGAACTACCTGCTTCTTCCGTCGTTAAAGCTGCTTTCGCTTAGAAGCGCCTACTTTTGGTATCCGTGTCTAAGATTGAGATCAAGTCCTTTGACATGCTTCTTCACAGGAAATTGTCAGCGTCCTCAGTGTCTAATATCTTTAGTCCTGATCTGAATACGGATCGCTACTTTACGATATCCGCAATAGCATCCTTCTTCCGGTAGACAGTCCCCTGGAAAAGCGCGATCTTGTTCCCGGCATCGTCCGTCACTGTTATAAGGTAGGTGGCGAGACGGGGATTGAACGACGCCTCTTCGGCAGTGGCAGTCAAAAAGCCGCTGTTCACGGCCTTAAAATAGGAAATGCTCACATTGATCGCTACGGCGAGGGCGCCGTGGGAGTTCGAGGCAGCAGAGAACACAGCGTCTGCAAGGGCGAAGATCGCGCCGCCGTGCAGCATGTTGGCGCTGTTCAGGTGATGGTCTTTGATCTCCATCCTGGCCTTTGCTCTGCCGTTCGCATATTCGAGCATTTCGATGCCGATATGCCGCGCAAACTTATCCTGCTGAACGAACTTCATCATCGCGTCCATGTGGTATGCTTCCTCCGTAATCTTTGAACAGCCTCATGATAGAATCGACATTGTGGAGGCCTGACTAACGTCATTCCCGCAGCGGTTCTGAGCGGCAATCCAGTCCTAAAACACGTGATCCCCGATAGGGGAACTCGGTGATGACGGTCAATGGCTTATACCGGCCATGGTTAAGTTCCGCCATTATAAACCACTCCTGCTCAGGGGTAAAGGCCTCAATATCCTCACGTTTTGCTCGCTCGAGGGTCCCGGGGCGCTCAGCACAAAATAATTTTGCCGGTCCGCATCTGCCTCATTTGACAATATGCGGTATCCCTGCTACCTTTATCAGGCAAGACATGTCCATAACGGAAATAACCAGGGAGGAAGAAAATGAACAGGTTCACCAGCTACAGCGTTCTTACATCCCTATGCCTTGTCGCGGCCGCCGTTACGCTGATGCTGCCAAACGCTTTCGGCGATGAAAAAACGAAGAAAATTGACGGAAAGGTCCTGTTCGAGCAGAAGTGCATGAAGTGCCACAAAAATACGAAGTTCAAGGACCTGGCCAGCGACCGAAAGGGCTGGGTGCTCACGCTCAGCAGGATGCAGAGAGGCACCTGTCCCATGACCGATGATGAGCTTGACGTCCTTGCCGACTATCTTTCGAAGATCTACGGGGAATAGAACCGCCGTTCAAACGCTTCCCAGCAGAGCGCGCGCGTTCAGGTACAGCAGCTTTTCTTTTCTGCTGTCCGGCAACCCGAGACGCAATGTGCGGTCACGCATCTCTTTCTGATCCGACCAGGGGCTGTCGCTTCCGAACAGCACGCGGTCCTCATCGAACTGCGAAAGCGCCTTGATGAACCGGTCATCGTCGATCTCGGTCATGGTGATGGATGTTTCCGTATAGACGTTCCCGCATTTCCCCAGCGGACCGATCCGGTCCCACTGCCGCCACCCTCCCACATGCGTAGCAACGATCGTAAGGTCCCTGAACTGATCGGCGATGATCTTCACCCTCGCAACGTCTGCCTGGGTATTTCCCGGGAAGGCCATGTCAAAGCCCGTATGGAAGACGACGAAAAAGCCGAAATGCTCGATGAGCTGGTAGATCGGATACATCTTCCTGTCGTCGATGGCGAAGCCCTGGTACATGGGGTGGAGCTTGACGCCCCGGATGCCGGCTTCCGCGGTTCGGGTGAACAGTTCCCCGATCTCGTTCATCGAATTATCAGGATGGACCGAAACGAGCGGGGCGATGCGTTCTCCAGCGATCTGCCGGCAGAATTCAAAGATCGGGAGCATCTGCGACGGCCTGGTCGCGATGTTCGCCACAACGCTCAGGGAGATACCCGCACGGTCCATGGACGCAAGCAGGCCTGTGAGCGTGCCGTCGGTCCGGGGAACATACTCGCCGGATTCCTCGGCCAGCGCCGCGACGGCCTGCTTCGCGATCTTATCCGGAAATATGTGAGTATGGAAATCGATGATATTCATTTTGATATGCGAAGGTCAACAATCGTGTAGGGGCGGCCCTGCGTGGCCGCCCTGATCAGGGTAACCACATAGGGTTACCCCTACCGGCGACGCTGACGTCCTCTGTGCTCTCGGTGAGCTCTGTGGCAAAAGGTTATAGTTTCCGGTTGTCAATGACCCGCTTTGCCTTCCCCTCGAACCGTTCGATGGTCTTCTTCTCCACGAGCTTCACATCGACGGCGATCCCGAGCTCCGAGGCCATGCGCTTTCTGATCGTGTCGATCAGCTCTTTTTGTTTTTTCATCTCGTCGAAGAATATGTTCTCCGAGGCCTCCACGAGGACCGTCGCATCGTCCAGCGCGCCTTTCCGGTCAATGACGATCTGGTAGTGAGGCTCGGTGCCTTCAATGTCGAAAAGCACTGCTTCGATCTGCGACGGAAACACGTTGACGCCCCGGATGATGAGCATGTCATCGGTCCTGCCCATGATACGGCTCATGCGGCGCAGGGTCCTGCCGCAGGGGCAGGGCTCGGGCATGAGGCGCGTGAGGTCCCGGGTTCGGTAGCGGATCATGGGGAAGGCCTCTTTCGTCAAGGTGGTAATGACCAGTTCGCCGACCTCGCCGAGCTTTACGGGCTGGAGCGTCTCGGGATGGATGACCTCGACAAGGAAATGGTCCTCGCTAATGTGCAGGCCGTTCTGCTGCAGGCACTCACCTGCCACACCCGGCCCCATGACCTCGGAGAGGCCGTAGTTGTCCGTGGCCTTGATCCTCAGTTTCTGCTCAATCTCCTTGCGCATGGCGTCGGACCAGGGCTCGGCGCCGAAGAGGCCCCATTTGAGCGAAAGCGAGTTGGGGTCGATGTCCATCTCCCGGATCGTATCGGCCATGAGCATGGCGTAGCTCGGCGTGCTTACGAGTGCCGTGGTCTTGAAGTCCTGCATGATCTTGATCTGACGCTTGGTATTGCCGCTGGACATGGGAATGACCGACGCGCCGACGCGCTCAGCGCCGTAGTGCAGGCCGAACGCGCCGGTGAAGAGACCGTAGTTGAACGATATCTGGATCACATCATCGGCGGTGACGCCGCCCGCCACAAGGACGCGCCCCACGAGGTTCGACCAGGTCTTGATGTCGTTCCGCGTATAGCCCACGACCGTGGACATGCCGGTTGTGCCGGAGGACGCATGGACCCGCACCACTTCGCGGAGCGGCACAGCGAAGAGACCATAGGGATAGTTCTCCCGCAGATCGTTCTTGGTGGTAAAGGGGAGCTTCCTGAGGTCGTCGAGCGATTTCAGTTCGTCGGGATTGAACCCGATCTCGTCGAATTTCTTCCGATAGAAGGGAACGTTCAGATAGACACGGTTCAGGGTGGACTCGAGCCGTTCGAGCTGGAGCTGTTCCAGTTCTTCGCGGTCCATGCATTCGCTTTCCTGCTGCCAGTACATAGGAACCTCCATGAATACCTATTTTGCCACTGAGGCACAGAGACACAGAGAAAATTTAGGAACAAAGGATCGATTCCGGTCTTAAAAAGCTTTTTAAAATCTAAAGAAAAGATCCTGGCGTTGCCGTCCTCTGTGCCTCTGTGTCTCTGTGGCGATCATGCTACTTGTTCTCCGCGTCCAGGTCTTTTCCCAGATAGGCTCGCTGGATCTCGCGGTTGTTCAAAAGATCTTCTGCCTCGCCCTCGAGGATGATCCTGCCGGTTTCCAGGACATAGCCGCGGTTCGCGATCTTGAGGGCGCTCCGGGCGTTCTGTTCCACCAGGAGCACGGTGCTTCCTTCATCGCATATTTTGACTATGATATGGAAGATGTCCTTGACGATAAGCGGCGCCAGGCCCATGGAGGGCTCGTCCAGCATGATGAGCGACGGCCGCGCCATGAGCGCCCGGCCGATGGCGAGCATCTGCTGTTCACCGCCCGAAAGGGTCCCGGCCAGTTGATGCTCGCGTTGCTTGAGGACCGGGAAGAGGCCGAAGACCCGGTCGAGGTCGTGAGCAATCTCGTCATGTTTTCCCCGTTTGTACTGGACATAGGCGCCGAGCAGGAGGTTCTCCTTCACCGGCATCGCGGCGAATACCTGCCTGCCTTCCGGGACGAGAGAACAGCCCCGGAACACGACCTGATCGGGCTGGATGCGCTGGATGTCCTCGCCCCGGAACAGGACCTCGCCGGACTGGGCCCGCAGGAGCCCGGTGATGGTCTTGAGGAGCGTGGTCTTGCCCGCGCCGTTGGCGCCGATGATCGTGACGATCTCGCCCGGCTTCACGTGGAGCGAAAGCCTGCGGAGCACGTTCAGGCTCCCGTAGCCCGCGCTGAGGTTATGGATCCTAAGCATCGTCCTCTCCCAGGTAGACCCGGATCACGTGGGGGCTTTTCTGCACCGCAAGGGGCGCATCGTCGGCGATCTTCTCGCCGTAGGAGAGGACCACGATCTCGTCGGAAATGTTCATGACCAACGACATATCGTGCTCCACGATCAGCACGGTGACTCCGCGGTCGCGGATCTTCGTGATCAATTTTGCCATATCCGCGGTCTCCCGCATGTTGAGCCCCGCGGCGGGCTCGTCCAGGAGCAGCATGGCCGGCTCTGAAGCCATGGCCCGCGCCAGTTCGACGACGCGCTGCTGTCCGTAGGAAAGGCTTGTTGCGTCGGTTCCGGCGAAGGGGCCGATGCCGAGAAGGTCCATGATCTCGAGCGCCCGGTCCCGAAGCTCCTTGTCCTCGCGCCGTGTCCCGGGCAGGCCCAGCATGCCCGCGATGAAGCCCGCCCGTCCCTTGATATGCCGTCCGACCATGACGTTCTCGAGCGCGGTCATGTGCGAAAAAAGCCTGATATGCTGGAAGGTGCGGGAGAGGCCGAGCCCGGCGATCCGGTGAGGCTCTTTGCCGTGGATCGCGGAGCCGTTGAAGGTGATCGTCCCGGTGTCGGGCGGCAGGAAGCCCGATATAAGATGAAAAAGGGTGGTCTTGCCCGCGCCGTTCGGCCCGATGACCGCCTTGATCATGCCCGGCCGGACGGAGAAGCTCACGTCCTTGACGGCCTGGAGGCCGCCGAAGCGCTTGCTGATATTGTTAACTTCGAGTAAGTGCATAAATAATATTTTACCGCAGAGAACGCTGAGATCGCAGAGGAACTATTGTTCTTGTCCGGAAAGGTCCGGCTTTTCTCCGCGGTCTCTGCGCCCTCCGCGGTGAAAAAGCTGTGTCTTTATGTGCTTCGAAACAACTTCTTTATCATCGCCTTCACATCGAACTGCAGGATGCCGTCGGGAGAGAACAGCATAATAAGGATCAATATCCCGCCGAACACGGCATCGTCAAGGGAGCCGAAATATCCGCGGAGCGAAAGAAAGTTCAGCACGGCGCTCATGATAAGCGTGCCCCAAAGGCTTGCCATGCCGCCCACGGCCACGATCGCCACATACCGCACCGATTTCATGATGGAGGCCTCGGACGGGCCGATGCCGCCGTTGAAGTGCGTGAGGAAAACACCGGCGACTGCCGCAAAGACCGCGGAGAGCACGAAGGTGTTGAGCTTGTATCGTGCCGTGTCCACGCCCATGGCGCTGGCTGCGTCCTCGGCGCCGTGGATCGACCGGAGCGCCCTGCCGACACGCGAGTTGATGAGATTGACGAGAAGCACCATTCCGGCCATCACGAGCCCCCAGGCAATGTAATAGTTCTGGACCCGGAGATCGGCGGCCCCGCTTACCGTGAGCCCGGGAAGGAGCGGAAAGGCCGGCACGCTCGAGACGCCGTCGGCGGCGCCGAAGGACTCAGTGCCGAGAACGAAGCTGTAGATGATGGTTCCGAAGCCGAGGGTCGCCATGGCGAGGTAGTGCCCCTTCAGTTTGAGCACCGGAACGCCGATGGCAAAGGCGATGATGACGGTCAGCGCGATCGCAATGATGAACGCGACCCAGGGTTGGACCGACAGGTGATGGCCGCCATAGAGGTCCTGGCGTTCCGTGAGGACGGATATCTTTGCCAGGAGCCCGACGAACACCGTGTCCTTGTGCCGGGAAAGGTCCGCCGTGGTCAGCACGGCCGAAGTGTATCCGCCGATCGCGAAGAAGCCCGCGTGGCCCAGGGATATCTGACCGGCGTAACCCATGAGCAGACAGAGGCCGATGATGATGAGGGAGTAGTACGCCGTCATCGTGAGCTGAGTAAGGTAGAAGTCCTTGCTCGTAGCGAGGGTCAGGAGCTGCACCGCGGCCACGGCTGCGAGAAGGATCAGGATATGTGTATGGCGTTCAGGCTTCATCAGAAATCCTTGAGCTTAAAGGCCTCCCGGTTCCCGAAGAGGCCGCTGGGCCGCAGAAACAGCATGGCCAGCAGAATGGAGATGGAGATTGCATCCTTGTATGCCGTGGGCATGACCCAGATGCTGAACGATTCGAGAATGCCCAGGATAAAGCCCGCGGCCACGGCCGCCATGCTGTTGCCGAGCCCGCCGAGGATCGCCACGGTGAAACCCTTGATGGCCAGCCCGCTCCCGATAGCGTACTGCGTCTGGGTGATGGGAGAGACCACGCAGCCCGCCAGGGCGCCGATACCGGCGGAGAGCACGAAGGAGAGGGTGATCATGTTTCGCGTGGGGATCCCGCAGAGCGTGGCCGCGTCGCGGTTCGCGGCGCAGGCGCGCATTTCCCGCCCGAGCATGGTGAACTTGAAGAACACATTCAGGAGGACGACCACCACCGCGCAGATCCCCAGGCTCCAGAGGACCTGGGGCGAGACGCGGACCCCGCCGAAGGAAAGCGCGGAGATCTCGTCGCCGGTGAAATAGGGAAGGGAGCGGACGCCCTCGCCCCAGAGCGCCAGAGCGACCTCCCGGACCAGGATCGAGATGCCGATGGTGATGATGATCATCCGGAGGACCGAGGGCTTCACGAGCCATCGGATAAAGACCATCTCGATGAGCCCGCCGATGATCATGGTGATGATCACCGCGGCGAGGATGGCGACCGGCAGAGGAAGAAAGGCGTACAAGGTCACCGCGGTCATGCCGCCCAGCATGACAAACTCGCCCTGGGCGAAGTTGATGATGCCGGTGGTGTTGTAGATGATATTGAACCCGATGCCGACGATGGCGTAGATGGTGCCGTAGGTCAGGCCGGCGACGAGGTATTGGAAAAATAGTTCGATCAATCAGAAATCCGAACGTCGCCTGACAACAGCAAGGCGGTGATTATCACACAGCGCGATGGACGAGGGAACGATACAAAAGTTCCCGGAAATTTGAGGGCACTACCGTCAAAACTCAAGAAAGGCACAGGGGTACCGGTGCTTGATACTCCCTGTGCCTAAGCAGATACGGAACTTCTATTTATAGACGACGAACTTGCCTTTCTTGACGGTAAGCATCTCGAAGGCGTTCTTGTCGAGACCGTTGTGGTCCTCGGCCGAGAAATTGAACACGCCGCCGGTTCCCACGAAGCCCTTCATGTTTTCGATCGAATCCCTGACCTTCTCCGGATCCGCCCCGCCCGTTTCGATCGCCTTTACCAGGATCTTCATTGCGTCGTAGGCATGGCCTCCGAACGTGCTCGCATCTTCCTTGTACTTTGCCTCATATTTCCTTTTGTAATCAAGGAGCACGGCCTTCTGCGGATTTTTCTTCGGCAACGTATCGGCTACGAAGAGCCTGCCTGCCGGGAAAATGACCCCTTCGGCCGCTTTTCCCGCCAGGGCAGCGTACTGGAGGTTGCCGAATCCGTGGCTCTGAAAGATCGGGATCTTGAGGCCGATCTGTCGGGTGTTCTTGATGACGATCGACTGGGCCGGCTCAATTGACCAGTTGATCAGAGCCTGTACTTTTGCCGCCTTGAGCTTTGTCACCTCGGCCGTAAGGTCGGTTGCCGCCTTATCGTATACTTCATTTACCAGGATCTCGATGCCGTGCTCAGGGGCGAGCTTTTCGATCTGACCTTTGCCTGCCTTGCCAAAGCCCGTGTTGCTCGAAAGCACGCCGACCTTGGTGATCTTCTTCTTTTTCATCACCTCGAAGATCCGAATGACGGCATCCTTGTCCATCTGGGGGGTCTTGAACACGTACTTGGCCACGGGATTCACGATGACCTCGGCGGCCGCGCAGGAGAGGAGGAGGGTCTTGCCTTCCTCGGCGATGTTCTTGATCGCCATGGTCTCGCCGCTCGTGGACGGGCCGATGATCGCGAAAACCTTCTCTTCTTCGATCAGCTGCTTGGCGAAGGAGATCGCCTTCTCCGGGCTCGCGCCCGAGTCCTTGATGATCAGCTCGATCTGCTTTCCGTTGATGCCGCCCTTCGCGTTGATGTCCTCGACCAGCATTTCGAGGGTCTTCGCCTCGGGCGCGCCGAGGAACGACGCCGGGCCGGTCACCGCCAGAATGGCGCCCACCTTGATCGTATCCGCTGCCATGGCCGGCGCGATGAACGCCGCGACAATGGCCACTGCTGCTGCTAACCGGGTAAACATGCTCATGGTCCCTGTTCCCTCCTCAGAATGATATCCCTGCACTCCGCAGGATTGAAGTTTAAAGCTTTTTCATCTCCTCGCCGCTCAGGACCCTGATATTCCCCTGGCGGAGAGCATCGATGGCCTTGTCGGTGTCGTCGAACCGAAAGATCAGTACGGCGTTTCCCTCGCTCTTCTGGACGAAGGCGTACATGTATTCCACGTTGATGCCCTTCCCCTGGAGTGTCCCCAGGATGCCGGCAAGACCGCCCGGCCGGTCGGGAACCACCACGGCGACGACCTCGTTCATGCCGACGGTGAATCCGCTCTCCTTCAGGAGCGCCGACGCGGCCGCGGGGTCGCTCACAATGAGCCGGAAGATGCCGAAGTCGGCGGTGTCTGCCAGGGACAGGGCCCGGAGGTTGATGTCGTTCCGGGCAAGGATCTCCGTGACCTCGGCCAGCCGCCCCGACTTGTTCTCGAGAAAGATGGATATCTGCTCAACCTTCATTGACCCTCCGACAAGCGCTGAGGCCGGAAACCGCAGCGGCGACACGCCCCGGTCGCGCGCTGGAAGCCTCATAATATGCCGAGTTGCAGGTCTTTGTCAAGGTGTAAGGGCTGAAGAACTCAGGGGATACAAGTCCTGATGGGGCCTGGAAAAAGGGCTTCGCGCCCGGAGGTTCATTGAAGAGAAACGGCTTCGTATGAAAATGATTACGATCTTGGAGAAATCAGACGGTAATTGCGGACAGTACAGTAAGTGACACTCCCTGCAACGAAATGCATCGGCTGCTGTGCTATGATTAACATCATACCGCCCGCTGTGAAATCATGTTTTACTATGCCGTCAAAATTTGATGCAGGGAGGTGAGGCTACAGGACCATCACGGGAACACCGGACGCTGAACATATCTTAAAGGAGGAATTGTCATGCGAAACAAAAGGGTGATCATTTTCATTATCATGTCGGCGCTTGTCATTACGGGAGCGTGGATGACCCGGGCCGACGCGCAGTACAAGCAGGCGGCGACCAAAAAACCGGCGAAGGAAGCGGCCGTGAAGGTCGATGCCTGCTACGGCTGTCACGACCCGATCAAGCAGCTCCACACCATGGGCAAGCACAGCAAGAACAACTGCGTGAACTGCCACCGCGGTCTGGCAAAGCACCTGGCGAACCCCGGACCGGACACGCGGCCGGAGACGGACACTTCCTGGGAGGCCTGCGGCCAGTGCCACAAGGAGCAGTTCGAGAGCTTCATGAAGGTGGCCATGAACCGCCCGGCGCGCGACGAGAAGTCGCAGCTCACGAACCGGTCGCCCAACCCGTTCTGGGACAAGCTGATGGCGGGCCATGGCTTCACCAAGGAGCACAACCTTACCCGGAGCCATGTAAATATGCTGACGGACCACTACGTGGTGGACCGGGCCTATGGCGGCAGGTTTCAGGGAAAGAACGGATGGAACTACATCCTCGAGAAGGGAAGGGCCTGGGATATCCTGATGGACACGCAGCCGACCGCGACGCAGCATAAATCATTTATCACCCAGGGAGCTGCTGCTGCCAACCCCGTCTGCCTGCAGTGCAAGTCCCAGGACAATATTCTAAAGTGGTCTTATATGGGCGAGAAGATCGAAGGCAAAACGACGTGGGATCGCAAGTCCTTTGTTCCCGACCTGGCCAAGGCCACGAACCACGGCCTGAACTGCTTCTATTGCCATGACCCGCATGCTGCCAAGCCGCGGATCGTGCGCGACGGCCTGATCGCCGCCCTGACCCGGCCCGAGGCGGATACGCTGTGGCACAAGGACGAGAAGCACACGAACTTTAAGGTCATCGACATGGGCCTCAGGGGCTTTACCCGCAAGATCGCGATTCTTGAGAAATACGACACGCGGCTCCAGTGCGGCCAGTGCCATGTGGAGTACAATTGCAACGACGGTTACGACCCGCGCAATCCGGATACGTCCAAAAAGACCGTGGGGTATGACAGCCCGCTCACGAACCACTTCCCCTACAAGGACGTGTTCGGATTGTATGACCATTATAAGAACCAGGTGAACTTTCTTGACTTCAAGCACACCCTGACCGGAGGGCTGCTCTGGAAGGCCCAGCATCCCGAGTCCGAGACCTACTATAATTCCAAGCACGCCAGGGCCGGCGCGGGCTGCGATTCCTGCCACACACCCAAGATGAAGAGCAAGAAGACCGGCAAGACCTTCACCTCGCACTTTGCCGTGACGCCCAAGGTGCAGCTGAAGGAGACCTGCCTCTCCGTCAAGTGCCATCCCACGTGGACCGAGGAGGAGGCGAAGTATTCCATTGATTCCATCAAGGCTTTCAGCAAGGGCAAGATGCGCAAAGCCGAGTTCTGGCTCGACGCCCTGATCGACAAGATCGTGGAAGGCAAGAAGGCGGGGCTTGCCGAGGACGTGATCAAGCAGGCGCAGGACCAGCATCTGAAGGCCCACATTCTCTGGGAGTTCTGGACCGCCGAGAACTCGGACGGGTTCCACAATCCCGAGATGGCGCGGGAGTCGCTCACCCGCTCGGTCGACGAGTCGATGAAAGGCATCAAGATCATCAATGATGCCATCGGTGCAAGGTCAGCGTCAGCAGCGGCCGCGAAATGATCGAACAGTAACCGGACGGACACACAAGGCGGGGAGCGGTCTTCCCCGCCTTTTTTTCTGAACGCACCTTGACCTGCGCAAACCATAACCGGTTGATTTCCCGGCCGTTCGGGGTCGCCGGGGTATTTGCGGGGTATTCCCCGTTTCTGACAAATTATCTTGAATTTCCATGATAAATCAGGCATAATTCAGTCGTTGTTTCACGATGCCCCGTTAGATGCCCAATCTGGCGGGCGGGAAGTGCCAAGGTAAGGAGATCGAGCATGGCATTACATATTCTGAGAATAGCAGTCCTGGCAGCAGCAACGGTGTTGCTCACGGCTGGATCGCCCGTCTTTGCCGCGGAGAAGGCCGGATCCCTGGATACCCTCAGGCAGTATGTCGCCGATCTCAAGAAGAGCCCCGAGAACGCGGAACTGCGTGAAAAGCTCATCAAGTACGCCCAAACATTGAAGCAGAAGCCGCCGGTCCCGGAGGATTATGAGCGCCATCTCTCCCGCGGCAGCGCCTACCTAAAAATGGCAGACGATCCATCGGGCCACCAAAAGGCGGTGGAGGAGTTCCGCGCAGCAGTCGTGCTCGCTCCATGGCTCGCCGAAGGCTATGAGAACCTTGCAGCGGCGCAAGAGAAGGCCGGCCTGTTTGCCGAGGCGATCCAGAGCCTGAACTTCACGCTTTTGGCCGATCCCGGCGCGAAGAACGCCCGGGAGATCAAGAACCACACCTATGAGCTCGAGGTGTACGCGGAAGACGCAAAGCAGGCACTGAAGGTCTCCCCGAACGTGGCGATCCAACAGCCGCCGCCGACGCCGGTCAAGGTGGCGCCGGTTGCCAAGAAACGGGTCGCTCCGGAAAAGAAAACGAACCCCAAGGCCTTCGTGGGGAACTGGTTCTACAAGGACACCGCGCCGCGGGGCGGGGAGAAGATCACCGCGCAGGCGTTCACGATCACCATGGGTTCGGACGGCAAGATCTTCGCTTCGGCGCCCCGGCGGAGCACCGGCGCTGTCGGCACGGTCACGGTCTTCGAGCTTGATGATGACTCCATCCGGATCCAGGTCATGTGGAAACTTGCCACGGTCCCTTCCTACTGGAAGTCGGAGGATTACGATCTTGCCCTGTTCGACAACGAGTCCAAGCTGAGGGGGTCCTACCGGATCAAGAGCAGCGGCAAGGGAGAGTATGCCGAGGACAAGATCTTCTTCAAGCAGTGATCGGCCCGGTCCGATCAACGATCTTCATCAATGATACGAGCTGCTGAAGCGAATCTTCAGCGGCTTTTTTATTTGCAGTGCCCCGCAGCGGAGTGCAGGGAGCTTCAACAACAAGCAGGCGTTCTGCTGGTTATTATCGCGAGGGGGTCCCATGGACAACGAGATCCGTTTCGTCTATACCTATAAATTCACGGACGGTTCGACCAAGCATTTCGACATCCACCTTGATGCATCGACGCTCCTGCTCATCGCGAAGCGGCCCGATAACCTTCCGCTCTGGGCCCTGCTGCCGTTCAACAAATGCGCCATCTGCCCGCTCAGCGAGAATGACCACATCTATTGCCCTATTTCGGCGAACCTTTCCAGCATCGTGGAGGAGTTCAAGAACTTTCTGTCCCATGAGCGGGTCAGCGTGACCGTTGCCTGTGACGAACGTTTCTACGGGAAGGAGACGACGGTGCAGGGGGGGTTGAGCCCCCTGCTCGGCATCATCATGACCACGAGCGGGTGCCCCGTCATGGAACAGCTCAAGCCCATGGTGCGGTTCCACCTTCCCTTCGCGTCCCTCGATGAGACGATCTTCCGCGGGGTCACCATGTTCCTCACCGCTCAGTACTTCCGCCACCAGGACGGGAAGGCTCCCGCATGGTCCCTCGACGGCCTCCAGAAGATCTATGCCGAGGTGGGACAGGTCAACCAGGGCTTCGCCAACCGGATGCGCGCGGCAGCCAAGAAGGACGCCAACGTGAACGCCCTGGTGAACCTCGACGTGTTCGCGAGCATGATGACCCTGGCTGCCGAGGACACTCTGGGCAGGCTGAAGCCCTATTTTTCGGCGCTTCTTAAGGAGTGATAGAGAAGGAACAGGTTACCACAAATAAATCTTCGGTAAGCTCCCGCCCAAGTCACTTATCCTGAATATCCATGAAGCAAGGCCCTTTTTTTCTGCAGCCAGGCTCGCATCACCGTGCCAACATGCCAAATCACCCAGCAAAAATCCTTTACGGCATACTCGGTCGTCGATAGCTAAGCACCCTCTCCCTTTTTCCCTCTCCGGAGATGATGCCCCCTCTCCTCGTATCCTCTCCCTCAGAGGGGAGAGGAAGCAAAGGTGAGGGTGAGTCTTCATTAGGGCGGGGGTGAGGGGCGGTTATAATACGGAAACTCGCCGATAGAAATTTCTTTATCCACCAGTCCCTTTCCCTTTGGGAGCGGGTCCGGGTGAGGGGGCTCAGACCGTCCGAAATGTTTAACCCTCGTCCTCGGTCGCCTGCCTGGATTTTCGCACGGGACCGCAAGTCACTACCGCCAGTCGCGGATACGCGCTGACCTGCCAGAGAAGCCAAATAAAAAAGGCCGGGAGGTTATCCCGGCCTTTCGTGTTTTCTGTGTTTATATAGCCGTGCGGTCATTTGCCCGCGGCGATGATCTTCCTGACATACAACTGCTGAACGATGGACAGCAGGTTGGAAAGCGTGATATAGAGCAGGAGGCCGGCCGGCAGCCACGCGAACAGGAAGATGAACGCGATGTTCATGAACATCATGATCTTCTGCTGCTGCGGGTCGACGGACGTGGCGGTCATCTTCATGGTGAAGACCATGCTGACGCCCATGAGCACCGGCAGGATATAGAAAGGATCATAGGTCGAGAGGTCCTTGATCCAGAAGGGTATGAACGAGGCCTGACGCAGCTCGATGGAGACGCTCAGCACATTGTAAAGCGCCACGAAGAAGGGAAGCTGCAGGAGCATGGGAAGGCAGCCTCCCAGCGGGTTCACCTTGTGCTCCTTGTACAGCCGCATCATCTCCTGGTTCAGTTTCTGGGGGTCCTTCTTGAACTTCTCCCGAAGAGCGGTCATCTCCGGCTGGAGCGCTTTCATCTCTTCCATGGCCGTGGCGCTTTTGAGCGAGGGGTAGAACAGGATGATGCGGACCACAATGGTGAGCAGAATGATCGCAATGCCGTAGTTCCCGGTGAACACGTAGAACTTCTCCATCAGCCAGAACATGGGTTTGGCCAGGAGGCCGAACCAGCCGAAGTCCACCATCGTCTCGAGCCCTTTGCCATAGGCCTGGAGGATGGTGAAGCTTTTGGGGCCTGCATAGAGCGTGAAGGTCCGCGACTCCGGTTTGTCCTTGACGAGAAGCTCGGTGTTCAGGAGGTCCCCGATCTCCTTGGGGGCGGACGTCTTTTTCGTTGTGAAGATGCCCTGGCCGCCGTACAGCACGGTGGCCGTGAAGTACTTGTCCTCCTGGCCGACCCAATCGATGGCGCCTGCCTGCCGCATCTCGCCCTTGATGCTGTCGCTCTTTTCCCGCACGGTCTTGCCGTCCACGACCGCCACGATGCCGACGCGACCGTTGGCGTCTGAGCTGATCTTGTCCGAGATCCCGAAGTCCGTGCCCAGAGCGACGGCGTATTCGTCCACTCCTCTTGTAGAGACGGCGACATCGACCTTGAACTCATCATTATGGAAGGTCAGTTTTTTCTCGATGGAGATGCCCGCCGGTCCGGCATAGCTCAGAACCAGGGTTTGGGACTTCTTGTCCTTGTCCAGACGGATGGATTCCGTGTTCGAATTGAACTCAACCGCCGAGAGGTTGCGCAAGGCCTTGTCTGTCGGCGTGATGGTCAATGGCGCAACGATGTCCTCACGGTTCATCCGCTCATACAGGGTGAAGAGCTGCACGTTCCCCAATACCTTTTTCGGTTTTGCTTCCTGAGCCGGGCCGGTGAGCTTGCCCCAGAGCACGCCGAGACCCACCTCTTCCTTTCGTCCCTCGCGGTACTGCTTGAGCTCCCATTTCGTGATAACGCCGCCGGCAGTGTTCACGACGACCTTGAGCACGTCGGTCTCGATCACAATGTCCCGGCCTTTGGTGGCCACGGGAATGACCGCTTCAACGCCTGCTGTTCTCAGTCTGGGCGCAGGAGCTTTTTCTTCCACGGATTCCCGGGCCGCGGTCTGCGGTGCCGGCGGCACCTGCTCGACGGGCTGCGGCCCGAAGAAACGGAAATACGTTACAAGCACGAGCATTGACAGGCCTATGGCCAGGATATATCTGCGTGTTTCCATGAAGCCTCCGGAACAGAATTAGTACATGCGAAAAAATACTCACAACGATCGATCTTTTGCCAAGCAAAAAGAGAACAGGGATCATTAGCCACAGATGAACACAGATAGAACCTGAAGAAATGCAACAGTTTCATTATTATTAAACGATGTTATCTGTGCTCATCTGTGGTTCCAGCGTCGTCGTTTTGCTCTTCTCCGTGCCTCCGTGGTGAAAAGAATATCTTACTCTTCTATTTCACCGGGTCATAACCGCCGGGATGGAAGGGATGACATTTCGAGATGCGTACGACCGTCAACCCGATGGCGGTGAGAGTTTTCTTTTTTTCAAAGGCTTCAATGGCGTATTCGGAACAGGTGGGAACAAAACGGCAGGCCGGCGGGCACAGGGGAGATATGTACCGCTTATACAGTCGAAGTAAAAAAAGGATCAGCATCTTCACTGCCGGTTGCCTTCTGTTCTCTGGTCGATGACGGCGGACCGCTGAAGCGCCCGGGTGACGACCATCAGTAGCCGGTCGAACTCGAGGTCCGCGAGACCCTGCCGGGCCACAAAGACCAGATCATACCCGGCCGCGTGGCTGCCAAGGACCTTCGTAATGCAGCTCCGGATCTGGCGCCGTATACGGTTCCTTTTAACCGCGTTTCCCAGCTTTTTACCGACGGAGAGCCCGACGCGAAAATTGGCCCCATCGTTCTTCCTATAAAAAAGAGAAAGACCGTCAATTGACAGCCTTTTCCCCTTCATGGTCGCTAAGAACTCCGTATTTTTCCGTATCCGCTCGCTTTTCCTGTATGCGTACGGCATTGAGCTCCCGCCGCGCGGCTAGACCGAGAGGCGCGCTCTTCCTTTGGCTCTCCGGCGGTTGATGACATTTCTTCCGCCGACTGTGCTCATCCGCTTCCGGAATCCTTGAGATCGCTTCTGCTTGAGGTTGCTTTTTTGTGCTGTAGTTTCAGACATTTCCCTGCTCCTTGGCTGATTTTGAGTAGGGGCGTATTATAATCGAAACGATAAATAAGTCAAGGGAAAAACAAGGCATTTCCAGATTGTTGCTCATCAGTGACTCGTTAGGCGATAGGGCTGGCCTCATGTTTCATTCCTCCTTAAAATATAAATTATAAAGCACACCTTTTTTTCCGTTGCTTCTAAAAGGTCTTTCCGAACAGATTGCCTTTCATTTGCATTTTATCCAAACACCAGGCCCGATTCGCATGGTTGCAATAAAGTTTCTCTACGGGAGTTCTAATAAATCAATTATATACGTTTTGGCACGGTCTCTGCATTATACAGGGCAGAAGCGAACGAAAAGGAGGGAACGAACATGAAAACCACAATCGCAAAAAAAGGTGCTTACATCGGAGCAGGGGCAGGACTGGTGCTCTTCGCCATCTTCGGACTTCTTCCGGGCAGCCTTATCGGCGGCGCCATGGGGATCAATGTAGCTGGCTGGATGTTCGGCCTTCCACTGGAGCCGGGTCTTATCTCCCGGGCCATCGTGCTGGTCTCGATGCTGGTGGGTGTCCTGGTCGCCGGGATCGTGATCGTGACGGCAACCACCACGGTGGGCTGGCTGGCCGGCAGGATCCTTGAAGGACACGAGAAGGTGGAGAAAGAGGCCGTGAGCCACAGATAGGATCAGAAGACAGACAACAGATGACAGACTAGAATCTAACATAAAAACTTTAAAAAGGAGATACGACAATGAAGAACGAAACAGTAAAGACGGGCATGAAGATCGGCGCGGTGGTTGGTGGAATTCTGTTCCTGGCATTCGGGGTGATGGCGGGCTTCTACTTCGGGAGCTACGGGACCCTGTTCATTCTTCAGAAACTGATGGGCGGGACGGTTGAGCCGACCCTCTTCGTCCGGGCGGCCATCGTGGTCGGCATCGGGGTGGGCATCGCGGCCTCGGCGACGGTGAGCATCGTGACGGGCGGCCTGATCGGGACGCTCCTGGGCTACGTGGTATCGGTGCCGAAGGCGATGATTGAGGCGAAGGCTTCGTCAAAAGCGTAGGAAGGCGGACAACAGACCGTCCGGCCCTGCCGGACTGACAGAAGACAGACGAAAGATAAAGGCGGTGGGGAACAACCCCCACCGCCTTTATTATTCAAAATTGAAAAGCACAGAGCTTCGCACGGCTCTAAAAGTCGAGAGGGCTCTTCGCTTCCTTCAAGCAAATAGAAGCAAATAGAAGAATAGCAAATAGGGTCAGGTCCTGATTTAGAAATACTATACTACTGTGAATCTATGACGAGACCGTTAATAATCGAATATCCAAATGCCGTTTATCACGTGACATCCCGTGGAAATGCACGAAACAAAATATTGATGATCATATAAGAATACACTATACTACTGTCAGTAAAGCGGTGAAGGGTTTTGATGGAAAATGATATTTCAAGACCTGGCCCTATTAACTTTTTGGCCCTATTAACTTTTCTAGAAATCGTATGTACATCACTAATTGTCTGGTTTGCATGGAAGTGGACTGGTCCTGAAGTTAAATCCGCATTGGTTATGCCTATAGGAGAACCATCAATGAATAAATTAATTATTGGCACCGTAGTATTTCTATTGCTTGGCTTAAGCGGTACGACGTTCGCCGAAGACAACGTCCCGGAGAGGAAGATGCGTTTGCGCCTGGGATTTGAGCATTGGTATAGCGATTCTTTCAGAACGGCTGACACACTGAAGAATTTTTCATTAGGAATGAATTATCAGCTGCCAATAAGCTGGATTGAGTTTTTGTTGCGCTACGAATGGGCGACGATAAAAGCAGACACTGATCAGAGCGATTTCTTGGAGTTTAACGGTAAACGCATCGATTTTATTACGACGGGCTTTGCACTCACCAAAATTTTGAAGATCGAATCTCAAACGGTCGCGCTTTCAGTGATACCCGTGGGTTTCCTCTGGGTAAAAGTTAATGGTCATGAAGAATCCATCGGAGGATCGACTGGCTTCACCGTAGACTGGCTGTTCGATGGGAGAACGGGAATGTTTCTTGATATGCGATACAAAAATTATCAGCTTCAACGATTGGATGGCTCGCGGATGGACAGGCAAAACGATGTTAGTATCGGTGTCGGGGTTGTTACACGACTCTGAAACAGAAATCTGATACTGTAACTTCACGATACAGAAAACAGTTTTCGTCGGATAGAGTGAAACGAAACCCGACAAATTATTTCAACCTGTCGTTCCACGCCGACCGCTTCGCGGCGTGTGAGCTTATCGTTGGACGTCAGTATCCTGAGATAAAATTAATACCTGACAACATCTTTTCATACGATCAAAGCAGTACAAGCGAATTGCCGATTTTGAGGACAATATGACAGTTCGTATCCCGCCATTTCTACATGACGTGTTTGGTGAATCTCAAACCATAGGTGAGCTTTTAGCCGTCGTGCTTTTTGGAGTGGGACTAGCTACGCTACTATTTGTTGCATTTCCAGAGATGACGCTGCGGCTATCGCTTTGGCGAAGTGTTCTCGCTTATATGCTCGTCCTAGACATATTCGCAGGATGTGCCGCCAATTTCACACGTTCTACCAGTAACCATTACGCCGCTCGTAGCAAGGGACGTCTGGTGTTTATTGCCGTGCATATACACCTATTGCTCGTAGCGTGGCTACTGGAAATTGCATATTGGCACGCTGTCGTTGTCTGGGGATATACGATTGCAGGCGCGCTTGTGGTGAACGCACTCAAAGGCAACAGGTTCCAATTATTCGTCGCCGGGATGCTGTTGACTGCCGGGATCGCCATCGCCGTTTTGGGCATGGATGTTCCAAAGTATTTCTTGGTCATATCCTTGCTGTTTATGGTGAAAGTGCTATTCAGCTTTGCTGTTGATCACTATGGCCAGGCGCAGACGCATTAAATGGCGACTCGATATCCAATCATCCAGCTGTCCTGGAAAGACAAGAGTGCATTTATCTCGCTAATGGCGAATGCGTTTTCGCCGGATCCCTTGTTCAACAAACTATTCATTCATAACCAGACACCATTGGCTGCTACTAATCGAGTCAAGGCTTTTTTGTCCTTCATGTTCGATATGAGTATGTTAGGGGGGAGTAATGCATGCGGCATTTTTGATGGAGACCGGCTCACCGGTTGTTATCTTCTTGAGGTTCCCGGTAAAAATTCTTTTCTCCGTGTTATGGGGACCATTCTGACTCTCATAAGAGCACTGGTTTTGCCATTCCAAATCTCTGTTAGATCCTTTAAGCTTGTGAATGACTACATGCGCATTACCCGCGCAACGGTTCCCCACGGGAGGCATTACTACCTCGCCATGATTGGCGTTCATGAGACAGCCCGTGGACAAGGGTTTGGTAAAGCTCTCATGCAGGATATCATTGGCAGGGTTGAGCATGACGAGCAAGCAGTTGGCATCAGCCTGGACACTGAGAACTGTGCCAATGTGGGTTTTTACGAACACTTCGGTTTTGCTTTACAAAAAGAAGTTTGCCTTGATGGGTTGGCGGTCTATTGTATGCTTCGCAAGCAAGTAGATGGTTTTGGTGTTGAGAAAGGTTCTATCGAGATAGGAGAAAGCGTCCAACCCAGCGGTCAAGCGGGACGCGCCAAAAGCGGCGCGCCCCTTACCTCTGCGGTTCTCTCTTTACCACAGCGCCTTCCTCCCTCTTGTCTTGCATCGCTCTTCCTCATCATGTTATAGTTCTCCCTGAATGAAACAGCTCCAGGAAATACTCCATCCTCTTCTCGCTGAGCTCCGACCAGGCAGGAAAACCATAGAGGTCTCCGAACTCTGGGGCGGATCGAAGGCCCTTTTTCTCTCCGAACTATCCCGCGAAAGCGGACGGCCGCTTCTCGTCGTGACCGCTACCGATGAAGAGGCCGACGCCCTGGCCGATGACCTGCGGTTCTTCGCAGACAAAAAAATCGCTTTCACCGCGGAGAACGCAGAGAAAGACGAGGCTCCTGCCGAAAAACGACAAGCGGAGATCTTGGTATTCCCTCCCTGGGGCGTCCTTCCCTTCGAGGAGGACTCTCCGGACAGCGGCACTGTCGGCGAGCGGATGCGGTTTCTGTACAGCCTGGTGTCGCATGGTCGGGGCATCTATATCGCCTCGGTGAATGCCCTGATGCAAAAGCTCCCGCCCTGGGAGCTTTTTGCCGAATCGGTCAAGACGATCACAACGGGTCAGCAGGTGGACCCCGACGTCCTGAGCAATGCACTTGCCGCCTGCGGCTATGAGCATGCCGCCACGGTCACCCGCGTCGGAGAGTTCAGCAGGCGCGGCGGGATCATCGACTTTTTTTCTCCCGCCCAGGAGCATCCTGTTCGCATGGAGTTCTTCGGCGACACCATCGAGTCCCTGCGGCTGTTCGATCCCGAGACCCAGCGATCACTCCAGGAGATAACGCAGGCGGTAGCGTTGCCGGTCCGGGAGTTGATCGTGACCGACGACGGGAACGCACAAGTTGAAAAACGGTTGAATGTAACCACGGATGAACACGGTTCAGAAGAAGGAAAAAGCAATATAGATATGGTAGGGCAGATCAGAGAAGGCATGTTTCCTCCCGGAGTCGAGTTTTTTGCACCTTTCTTCTATATTATGGAAGACCTGTTCCGGTATCTGCCTGAACAGACCTTGTGCGCCCTGATCGAGCCTGACGACATCAAAAAGCGGGCACAGGCCTGGTATGGCAAAATAGAACAGGGCAGGAGCGAGGAGGCTGCGGAAGGCAGGACCCTTCCGGGAACAGCGGAGCTCTATCTGGACTATGGCGGCATCATGGCCGGCCTGTCGAAGTTCCCGCAGATGATCCTTGGCCTGCTGGGCGCCGACCCGGAGGGTCGCCGCATGGACACGAAGTCCGCGGCGTGGCTTGGCGTTCGGCTTCGTTCGTTCCCTGCCGCCGGACACGGGACCGCCGCTCCGGAGAATGCCGAAGGAACGGTGGGCGGCCTTGCGGGCAAACTGAAAAAGCTCCGGGAATCGAACCGCGTGCTGCTTGTCTGCGGCACCGATGAGGCTGCCGGACGTCTCCAGAGGATGTTCACCGAGTTCAGCGTGCCTGTCGCCCGGAGGGGCGGCCTTGTCCTTGACGAGGACGGCCCTTGGCCGGTCGTTATCCTGACCGGCAGGCTTTCGGCGGGCTTTTCGTGGCCGGCGCTTGCTCTCGTCGTGATAACCGACGAGGAGATCTTCGGCAGCAAGGTCCACCGCCCGCGGGCCGCGCGGTCAAAGGCCGCGCCGTTCCTGTCCACCTTCAAGGAACTGAAGCCCGGAGACTTCGTGGTCCACACGGATTATGGCGTCGGCGAGTACCAGGGGCTCTCCCACATCAGCGTGGACGGGTTCGAAACGGACTTCCTGACGCTTCGCTATGAACCTGACGCGAAACTGCATGTCCCGCTCCATGCCCTCAACAAGGTACAGAAGTACATCGGCGCGGAAGGGGCGCAGCCGAAGGTCGATCGTCTCGGCGCGCCGACCTGGGCCAGGACCAAGGAGCGGGTGAAGAAGGACATCCTCCAGATGGCCCAGGAGCTGGTGAAGATCTACGCCGCGCGCGAGGCCATGCACCGCCCGCCGCTCGGTCCGCCGGACAACCTGTACCGGGAGTTCGAGTCGGCCTTTCCCTATGAGGAGACGCCGGACCAGGAAGCTGCCATCGAGGACGTGCTCAATGACATGCAGAAGCAGCGGCCCATGGACCGGCTGGTCTGCGGAGATGTCGGTTTTGGAAAAACGGAGGTGGCGCTCCGGGCGGCCTTCAAGGCCGTGGAGGACGGGTACCAGGCCGCGGTGATCGTGCCGACGACGCTGCTCGCGGACCAGCACTTCCGCACCTTTTCCGAGCGGGTCGCGCCTTTTTCGGTCCGCGTGGACATGATGTCGCGGTTCCGCTCGAAGGCGGAGCAGAAGGAAACGCTCAAGGGGATGAAGAACGGTACCGTCGACATCGTGATCGGCACTCACCGCCTGCTCCAGAAGGACATCGCGTTCAGGAACCTCGGGCTTCTGGTGATAGACGAAGAGCACCGCTTCGGGGTGAAACACAAAGAACGCATCAAGGAGTTCAAAAAGCTCGTCGATGTGCTGACGCTCACAGCAACGCCCATTCCGCGCACGCTCCATATGTCTCTCGCGGGCATCCGGGACCTCTCGATCATCCAGACGCCGCCTCTGGACCGGCAGGCGATCCAGGTCATCCTGGCCCGGTTCGGCAAGCGCGTGATCCGCGAAGCGATCGTGAAGGAGATCGAGCGCGGCGGACAGGTCTTCTTTGTCCAGAACCGCGTTGCCGGCATCGAGCGCATGGCGGCAACGATCCAGAACCTGGCGCCCGAAGCCAGGATCGGCGTGGCCCACGGCCAGATGAAAGAGGACGAGATCGAGGAGGTGATGGCCAAGTTCGTGGCAGGCAGCCTGAACGTGCTGGTCACCACCACGATCATCGAGTCCGGCATCGATATCCCGAACGCCAATACCATCATCATCAACCACGCCGAACGCTTTGGTCTGGCCCAGCTGTACCAGATAAAAGGCAGGGTCGGCCGGAGCCGCCAGAAGGCCTACGCCTATCTCCTGACGCCTGCGGACGAGGCGCTGTCGGACGTGGCGCGGACCCGGCTGCGCGCCATCCAGGAGCTGTCGGAGCTCGGCGCCGGATTCCGCGTTGCTGCGCAGGACCTGGAGACGCGGGGCGCCGGCAACCTTCTGGGCAAACAGCAGTCGGGACACATTGCGGCCGTTGGCATCGACCTCTATACCGAGATGATGGAGGATGCCATGGCCGAGCTCCGGGGAGAGGAAGCGGCAGGCGAACCGGACACCCAGATCAACCTGAGAGCATCGGCATTCATCCCCGAGTCCTATATCGGCGACATGAGCCTCCGGCTCGCGGCGTACAAGGAGATCTCGGGCGCCGGCGACGACCCGGAGCTTTCCCGGATCGCCGCAGACCTCCGGGACCGCTACGGCCCCCTGCCGGAGTTCGCGGAGAACCTTCTGACGATCATGAGCGTGAAGATCATGGCGAAGGCGGCCATGGTCAGCCGCATCGATGGCGGGGCCCGCGCGGTCACCATGACCTTCAGCGAGGAGGCGCGCATTTCCCCGGAAAAGATCATGGCCCTGCTGAAACGGAACCAGGGCAGGATCAAGCTCATCCCGGAGTTCACGCTCCGGCTCGCGATCTCCGATGAAACGCTGAAAACAGCGGCAGAAACAGTGAGAAAATGCTTGCAGCAGCTCGAGTAGTGTGCTATATAATTACGGTATTTTCAGCTACGCAATTAATAGCGGAGAGAGCGCGCCGCGCATCCCTGTGCGGACGCCATCTCTATTTAATCTATGGAGGAATCATTGATGAACAGGAACATGCTGGCCTATGCTTCACTGGCGCTCATCCTCGCCCTGACGGGCTGCTCCAAGAACGCCGACAATGCGGTTGTCGCCAAAGTGAACAGCGCCAAGATCACCGCGGCCGATTTCAAAAAGCAGCTTGATGATCTGCAGCCCCAGATGCAGCAGGCCGTGTCCTCGGATCCCAAGGCGAGGAAAGAGTTTCTTGAGGACCTGATCGGCATCGAGCTGGTGCTCCAGGAAGCGCGGCGCCTGAAGCTGGACAAGGACCCCGCGTTCATGAAGAAACAGGAAGAGCTTGAGAAGGAAATGAGGCAGCGGATCCAGGATGGCGCCAAAAATGAGCTTTTTAACGCGCTGCTCAAGAAGGAGCTCATGGACAAGATCAAGCAGCCGACCGACGATGAAGTGAAAGAGTACTACATTGCGCACCGCGAAGAGATCCGGAAGGCCGCGGGCGGGAAGAACCTGTCATTGAAAGAGGCGGTGGCCCAGGGGCTCAAGCGGTATGTGTTCCAGGTGAATCAGCGCAAGGCCTATCTTGAGTATTCAAAGGCGCTGAAAGCAAAAGCGAAGATCTCGGTCGATGACAAGGCGCTGGATGCCGTTGTGAGCAGTCTCTCCCAGCCGGCGACCACGGGAACGCTCCAGCTCAACACGCCTGCCGTGAAGGAAGAGAAGAAGGGCGAAGAGCCTAAGCAGTAACTCAAAGAAGAACAGAATGTTCAACGATCGACTCACACATTGTATGGCCCCGGTGCTCCTGCTGGGGCTTTTGTTTGTCAACTGCACCAGAAAGGAAGAGTCTAAGCCGTCGCCTTCCCCGCCGGTCGCCGCCCCGGCGATCAAGATCCTTGCAACCGTGAACGGCGATCCCATCACGCTGGCCGATTTTCAGGACCGGTTCGCCCGCGCGGGGCTCAAGCCCGAGAAAGAGGCGGAACTCGAGGTGAAAGAAGAGTTCCTGAACCGCCTCATCGAGCGGAAAATGATGCTGCGGGAGGCCCAGCGCAGGCGGATCAAGGTCGGCCTGCCGGAGATCAACAAACGCATTGAGACCATGCGCTCCGATCCGGGCAAG
This sequence comes from uncultured Nitrospiraceae bacterium, assembly GCA_964412455.1. Taxonomy (GTDB): domain Bacteria; phylum Nitrospirota; class UBA9217; order UBA9217; family UBA9217; genus JAAXXJ01. The sequence goes on from CAYPOT010000024.1 coordinate 47,435, forward strand.
GACGTGAAAGAGACGCTGGGCGGCATGGGGATCGACTATGAGAAATGGAAATCCGATATCTGGGAAGACATGATGATCGAGAAGCTCATCGCGCGCGATGTGATCCGAAGCGTGCACGTGTCGGCGGCGGAGGTGCGGCGGTACTACAACGAAAACACCCAGGAGTTCGAACGGCCCGAACAGGTCCGGGTCCGGCAGATCGTCGTGGCCACCGAGGACGAGGCCCGGACGGTCCTTGATCAGCTCCGGAACGAGAAGGCCGATTTCGCAACCCTTGCCAAGCAGAAATCAACGGCGCCCGAGGCCGAAGAAGGCGGGAGCCTGGGTTATTTTGCCATGGGAGAGATGCCGGGCGAATTCAACGTGGTTTTCGGCATGCCGAAGGGCGGTATCAGCGGCGTCGTGAAAAGCCCCTATGGATTTCATATCTTCAAGCTGGAGGAAAAGCGGCGCGCCGGGAGGGTCAAACTCGAGGAGGCCTCCGGGGAGATCGTCGAAAAGCTCTCGCGCCAGAAGCAGGACGTCCGCTACAAGCAGTGGCTTAACGAGCTCCGGGGAAGGACCAAGTTCGTCGTCAATTACCAGGGGCTCCGGCAGTAAGATCTATGATCCCGCGGTCGTTCCTGATGGACAGCCGTGTCTTGAATTTTTCCGACGCCGCATTGATCTCACCGAGCACGCTTTCCGCCTTTGCTCCCGTCAGGACCCTCGGCTGGTACGCCACCCGGTAATTGTTCACGTCCAGGGGCACTGCTTCGATCCGCACAAGGGACTTTCCTTTGAAGGTGCAAAGGAGTATCATGCTCGTGTTCGTTTTGTCGCTTTCAGAACCGAAGACGAAGTTGCCGAGGCTGTAGGCGATAAGGCGGCCCCGGTAGAGCTCCAGCTCCTGCAGGATGTGGGGATGGTGGCCGAGGACGAGATCGGCGCCCCAATCGATGGAAAGGCGGCCGAGCTCCCGCTGGTAGTCCTTGGCAGTGGTCATGAGCTCCGCGCCCCAATGGAACGAGACCACCACGAGGTCGGCCTTGGGCCGCGCTTTCCGGATGTCCCGCTTGACGAACTCCCGGTACCCGGGGGCGGTGCCGGGTCTTCCCGCCGAGGCGTAAAACTCGAGAGGGAAGGTGAGGGAATAGGACAGGAACGCAAGGGTCTGGTCCCCGACCTTGAGGAATGCCGGAGCTCGCGCATCTTCAAGGTTCATGCCCGCGCCCGCGTAAAGGATATTGTTTTCGCCGAGGACCGTCAGAGTGTCCTGGAGCGCCAGGGGCCCGAAGTCCATCGTATGGTTGTTGGCGAGGGTCACGACATGGATCCCGGCCGCCTTCAGTGCCGCGACGGCCACGGGGGCGGCACGGAGCGTGAATTTTTTATTCTCCACCGCGGTTCCGCGCAAAGAGATCGGGCTTTCCAGGTTCCCGATGACGACATGGGCCTGCCGCAGAACGGGCAGGACGCTGACAAAAGGATAGCCGGGACCTTCCCGGTCAAGATACGGCCCGGCCCGGTGACCCAGCATGATATCGCCGACCGCGGCGATGGTGATCTCATCAGCCGACGGCGGTCGTTCCGCCGCGGTTCCCGCTGCGGCGAGCAGGACAAACGCAAGGATCAAATATAAGGCTTTTCGGTGCGGCATGGCTGTATAGTAATCAGCGCACGGTGAAAAGGCAACAGAAAAGGACAAAGGAAATGATCGGCATGAAAAAATATGCATCAATGCTTATTGTAGCGGCCGCGTTCTGCACGATTACCGGCAGTGCGGACGCCGTGAACGGGCCGGTCGTGGTGGACCGGGTCGTCGCCGTGGTGAACGACGAGATCCTCACCCTGAGCGACCTGCTGCGGGAGATGCAGAAACACACCGATATCGCCGATCAGCGATTGACGCTCGAGGGGATGATCGACCGGAAGCTCCAGATGATAGCGGCGAAACGGAACGGTATTGATGTTTCGGAACGGGAGCTCACCGAAGGGATCGACGACATCATGAAGAGGAACAACATGTCCGCCGGCCAGTTCGAGCAGGCTCTGGCGAAAGAAGGCCTGACGCTCGAGCAGTACCGGATCGAGCTGCAGGAGCAGATGACGCTCTCCCGCCTTTTCAATAAATATGTCCGTACCGGACTTTCCGTGGACGAGGCGGAGGTCCGGGCATTCTACGACAAGAACGTCAAACAATACTCCCTCCCCGAAGAGGTAAAGGTCCGCCATCTCGTAGTGGCAGTCCCGGAAGACGCGTCCCCCGCACGGGTCAAAGCCGCCCAGGAGAAGGCCGCCGCCCTCATGGAGCGTATCCGGAAAGGAGAGGATTTCGTCCGCCTCGTCCGTGAGCACTCCGGCAGTCCGACGGCCAACCAGGACGGCGATCTCGGCTTCCTGCAGCGCGGCGCTGCCCTGCCGGAACTGGAGGAAGCGGCTAAAAACCTCAAGCCCGGAGAGTTCGCCGGTCCGGTCAGGTGCGATGACGGTTTCCATATCATTCGCGTAGAAGACCTCCGCACGCCGGTCCAGCCCTATGAAAAGGTGAAGGAAGAGATCAGCAGGATGCTCTTCGAGCAGAAGATGGAGAACACCTATCGGGTGTTTCTCCAGACCCTCCGGAGCGAATCGCACATCGAGAACAGGCTGTAGGACAGACAACAGAACACGGACGAATAGACAGCAGATCACAGACAGCAGACCACAGACACAGATGACAGACAAGATCGCGGCGGGATTGTTCCGGTTCAGTCTGTTGTCTGAAAGTCTCCCGTCTGATATCTGACCCCCCCATGCGAACCATAAAACTGAAAAAGAAGGAAGAGCGCCGCGTCCAGCGCGGACACCCCTGGGTGTTCAGCAATGAGATCCAGGACCTGGCCGCAGACGCCGTCCCGGGCGAGCACGTCGAGGTCCGTAATGTCGCCGGCGGATTCATCGGCAGGGGATATATCAATCCACGGTCGCTCATCGCTGTGCGCATCCTGACCAGAAAGCAGGAAGACCTCGATGCCGCGTTCTTTGCCGCGAAGATATCCCGGGCGCGCGATCTGCGGGCGCGCCTCGGGTTCGGCGATTCGTTCCGGGCGACCTTCAGCGAAGGGGACGGGCTTCCCGGACTCATAGTGGATAAATATGCCGACACGCTCGTGGTCCAGTCGCTCACCGCGGGGATCGACGGCATGCTGGACATGATATTGACCGCGCTCCGCGAAGTATACGATCCGAAGGTCATCGTACTCAGGAACGACAGCGCCTCGCGGGAGATAGAGGGACTTGCGCAGGAAAAGCGGGTCGTCCTCGGCGAGACAACGGGCATCGTGACCATAGAAGAATCGGGGATCCGGTATCAGGTTGACGTGCTCGAAGGCCAGAAGACGGGATTCTTTTTCGACCAACGCGAGAACCGGCTTGCGATAAAAGATTGATGGACCCGTAAGAAGTCAGGCGGCGTAAAGTGCCGCAAAATGCATA